>CP119314.1:3868214-4512500 GCA_029202385.1 Candidatus Sphingomonas phytovorans | reverse complement strand
CTCGCGCAGCTGGTGCAATGGGCGGCGACTTTCCTCGTGATTCGGATTCTCGATCCGCACGACTACGGCCTGTTCGCGATGACTCAGGTGATTCTCGTCCTGCTCAACATGCTCAACGGCTACGGCCTGGCGAGCGGCCTCATCCAGAAGGCCGAGATCGGCAAGCGGGAGATTCGCCAGCTGTTCGGCATGCTGGTGCTGCTGAACTTCGGCCTCGGCGCCACGCAATTCCTGCTCGCCCCGCTCGCCGCGGCCTATTACCGGCAGGATATCGTGATGCACCTGCTCCGGGTGCAGGCGCTGCTCTATCTTACCACCCCCTTCATCGCACTTCCCTATGCGCTGCTGTCGCGCACGATGGATTTCCGCCTGCAGGCCCGGGTCAACATCCTCGCCTCGATCGCAAGCGCGAGCGCAGCACTGGGCGGCGCGCTGGCCGGGCTCGGCGTATGGACGTTGGTGCTCGCCCCGATCGTCCTGTTCAGCGTGCGGGCGATCGGCATGACGATCGCGGCGAAATCGCTGGTGTGGCCGAGCTTCGACTTCCGCGGCGCAGGCAGCCTGGCCAAATATGGTGGCATGATGGCCGCGGGCCAGCTCTTCTGGTTCTTCCAGAGCCAGGCCGATGTGTTCATCGCCGGCCGGCATTTCAGCCCGCACATGCTCGGCATCTATACGACCAGCCTGTTCCTCACCCAGATCTTCGTGTCGAAGTTCGTGCCGCCGCTGAACGAAGTGGCCTTTTCCGCCTATGCGCGAATCCAGCACGACACCGAAGCGGTGGCGACGGCGTTCACGCGCAGCGTGCGGATCATCATGATCGCAGCCCTGCCCTTCTATTTCGGCCTGGCCGCCACGGCCGAACCGCTGGTGCTGACCGTGCTCGGCGACAAATGGGCCGAGACGATCCCCGTCGTCCACCTGCTTGCGCTGGCCATGCCGTTCATGACGCTCCAGGTCCTGCTCCAGCCCGCCTGCGATGCGCGGGGCCGCCCCGGCATCGGCGTCCGCAACGGCGCGATCGGCGCGGTGATCCTGTCGGTCGGTTTCCTGGTCGGGGTGCGCTGGGGTCCCGACGGGCTCGCCATGGCGTGGATCGTCGCCTACCCGATCTATCTCGGTGTCAGCCTGTGGCGGTCGCTGCCGGTGATCGGCACGAATATCCGCGCCATCGCCGATGCGATCGCGCCAGCCCTGCTTGCCGCGCTCGCCATGGCGCTGGCGGTCGTGCTGGTCGACAGCATCCTGCCGCCGCTTCACCCGCTGCCGCGCCTGGCGATTCTCGTCGCGACGGGCGCGCTGGTCTATGCGGCGTGGCTGCTGCTGTTCGCGCGCGGCGTGGTGCGCGAACTCATCGCGATCGTGCGGAAAAGGCCGCTCGCCTGATCCCGTCGCGGCACCGGCGCCGCGGCACTATCACGCCGACTGGATATAGGTCCGCATCGCCTCGGCATCGGCCTCGATCCGGTCGATGCGATATTTGACCAGATCGCCAATCGAGACGACCCCGATCACCCGGCCGCCCTCGACCACCGGCAGATGCCGGATTCGCCGCCGGGTCATCAGCGAGAGCGCGCCGATCACCGCTTCGGCCGGTCCGACGCTGATCGCGGGCGAGGTCATCACCTCCCCGACCTTGCGATCGAGGGCGCCGGCACCGTGGCTGCTGAGCGCATGGATCACGTCGCGTTCCGAAAAGATCCCGACCACCTGGGCCCCGTCCATTACCGGTACCGCGCCGATCCGCCGGTCGGCGAGCAGCGCCACCGCCTCGGCCAGACTCTGATGCGCGGTGATCGAGATCACGTCGCGTCCCTTGCCGGCCAGGATCGCTGCTATCGTCATCGTCAGTCTCCTCGTCCGCGACCCGTCGACCCGAGTCCCTGAGGCGCTTGAGGATTCCACGTTTGCGGCCCAATGGGAAGCATGAGCGAGCATCCGTCAGGACTGGATAACCCCGAACAGGCGGCATTCGCCTGGCGTCGCTATCGTCGGCTGCTTGGGTGGATGACCCTGTTCTCGCTGTTTTGCGGGCTCGCCGCGGTGTTCGGGCTGCAGCATTTCTACGGGCCGCTGTCCTGGATCGCGATCCTCGCCGCGATCGGCGGCATCGGCGGATCGGTACTGATGGCCTCCGCCCTGATGGGCCTGGTGTTCCTCAGTTCGGGCACCGGCCATGACGAGGCGGTCGACGCGCGCGACCCCGAAAAGACCGGCCCGCGGCACGACCGGCCCTAACGCGCCGTCTCCAGTTTCAACGCGAAGTCCAGTTTCGCCTCGCCATTGCCCCGGGACGGTCACGCGCCAAGTCTTCAGCCCCTTGCGCTCGACCAGCGGTCCGTTCGCCGAACCGATCTTGTAGGGAATCGGCAGCTCGAAGATTATCGGCGTGGCGCGGGCGTTGGTGACCCTGACCGAATAGGGTTTGCGCCGGTCCGATCCGGGCCGCGCGACGATGGTGTAGCGGACGTCGCTGCTTTCCCCCGCGCCCAGTTCGACCTCGTCGCCGACCGCCCGATCGCGAAGGCTGCTCTCGGCGACCAGCAGCGAGGCACCTCGCACCGACTCGAACAGGGCGACGCCACCCGCCGGCAGGGGCAGGCCGAGCCCGTTCGTGTCGCGATTTTCAGTCCGCAACAGCACGGCCGACGCAACGCTTTCGGGCTCGCCGTTCCTGTCATAGTCGAACTCCTCGAACGTGCCGGCATGGATCCGTTCGAAGCGCACGCCCTTGCGATCGATCATCGCCACCTGCTTCCGGCTCCGCGCGGCGACCGTGACGCGTTCGGGAATCCGGTAGAGCTTCAAGTCGCCCAGTTCCTCCTGGACAGCGGTCACCACACTGACCGCCTCAGCCGATTCGTGCGAGCCCCGTTTCATCGCCGATGCCGTCACGACGATATCGGAACCTTCCATATCGCCCTGGACCAATCCTGGCGGTGCCGGCGCGGGCAGCCGGTCGATGCCCCAGCGCGGGTGGGTGCTGGTGATGTCCATCGGCCAGCATTGCAGGTGCAGGTCGGGCGCCGGGCCTGCCGGAAGCTTCGCATTGGCCTCCTTGTTCGGCGCACCCGCGACCGCCTGGGTATGGGCGTCGGCAAAGCCCTGGCTTCCGCCATTGGCGATGGTCAGCCAGGCGAACAGGTCGAGCGTCTTCCCATCCTCGCCGAGCCGCGCGACATAATGAGCCGACCAGTCGAAGCCTTGCGCAAGATAGGAAAGCTGCACCGTCGCGTTCGCCGCCGCCACACTGTCAGTCACAACGGACAAGGTCGGTTTGGCCGACAGGTCCGCGGGCACACCCGGATAGGACAGGGATTCGGGCAGGCCGGAGCAGGACAACGCCTCGACCCCGTCCGCCGTGGTCAGCAACACCCCGCCGCTGGGCCCCGACTGGATGATCGCCTCCCCCGTAGTCGTCGCGCCGATCCGGCGACTGGTGCGGCGGATGGTCACGCGGCGCTTGAGCCATGCATCGACCAGCGCCGCCGGCGACAGCAGCCGGGCATCCCGATTCTTCTCGTTCACCCGGCGCGGCAGGCCGGTAACGATCGCGCTTTCGGGCAGCATGCCTTCGGACACGCCTTCGAACCGGATCACCGATCGGCCCGCGGGTATCGCGATCGTCCGCGTCTCTGTGATCAGCGCGTAACCGGCCGGCCAGCCAGGCGGGATCGCACCCTCCCCGCGGGCGGGGGTCGCGGTACAGCGTGACCGATACGGCATCGACCCGATCCGATTCCACCATCGTCTGCGCCGCCACGGGCACATTCGCGACGACGAGCAGCAGCGGGACGCCGCCTCGCATTCTCATGTCGGGCTCATTTCGGGACGTCGAACGTCACGTTCAGCACCACCACGTCATTGGCGGGAACCGCCACGCGCCAGGTCTTCACTCCCTTGCGCTCGACCAGCGACATGCTCGCCGACTTGACCTTGAAGGGCAGGGGGAGCTCGAACGTCTCGGGCGTCGCCCGTGCATTGGTGACGCGCACCGTGAAGGCAGCGCGCCGCTTGCCGCGCGGCAGGGCGGTCGTCACATAGCGCAGGTCGGGGCTGGTGCCGGCGCCCAGCTCGACCTCCTCGCCGATCGCCCGGTCTTTCAGGCCGCTCTCCCCCACCAGCATCGGCGTCCCGCCCGCAGCCTCGAACACCGCGACGGCACCCGCCGGAAGGGGCAGGCCAAGGCCTTTCGCGTCACTATTCTCGGTACGCAGGACCAGCTCGGCGGGCTGGCTCGGCATCGCCACGGACTGCCCATCGAGCGTGCTGTTGAAGACGCCGGTATAGATGCGCTCGAAACGAACGCCCTTCCGGTCGATCATCGCCACCTGCTTGCGGCTCAGTGCAGCGACGGTGACAGGTTCCGGAATGCGATAGAGCTTCAGGTCGCCCAGATCCTCCTGCTGCGCGACCATGACCGGCACGGGTGCCGGTGGCGGCGGCGGGGGTGGCGGCGCCATCATCATCCTGTCGCGGCGCGATGCGGTCACCACGATATCGGAATAGCCCCGCAACATCTCCATCTGTGGCGGAGCGCGGTCGATGCTCCATTTGGGATGAGTGCTGGTGATGTCCATCGGCCAGCATTGCAGGCGGAGCTCAGGCGGCGGGCCTTTTGGCAAGGGCCGCACCTGCTCCCGGTGAAGACCGCCCGCCACGGCCTGGGTGCTTGCCCCGGCAAAGCCCTGGCTGCCGCCGTTCGCCACCGTCAGCCAGGCGAACAGGTCCAGCGTCTTCCCGTCATCGGCGACGCGCGCGACATAATTGGCCGACCAGTCGAACCCCTGCGCCAGATAGGAAAGCTGCACCGTCGCGGTCGCCGCCACGGGGCTGTCCGTCACCACCGACAGCGTCGGCTTGGCGGAAAGACCTTCGGGTACGCCGGGATAGGACAGCGATTCGGGCAGGCCCGAACAGGACAGCGCCTCGACCCCATCCGCCGTGGTCAGCAGCACGCCGCCGCGGGGCCCCGACTGGATGACCGCGTCCCCCGTCGTCACCTTGCCGGTCGCGCGATTGGTGCGGCGAATGGTGACGCTTCGTTTCAGATAGGCGTCGACTAGGGACGCCGGCGACAGCAACCGCGCGTCGCGATTCTTCTCGTTGACCCGCCGGGGCAGCCCGCTGACGATCGCGCTTTCAGGCAGCATGCCTTCGGACACACCCTCGAAGCGGATCACCGACCGGCCGGCGGGGACCGCGATCGTCCGCGTCTCGGTGATCAGCGCATAGCCGCCGGGCCAGCCCGGACGGATCGCCCCCTCACCCCGGCCCGGCTCGCGATAGAGCGTCACCGACACCGAATCGATCCGGTCGGACTGAACGATCGCCTGCCCCGACGCGGGCCCCGCGACGGGCAATCCGGCCATCAGCGCGATCTGGAGAGCGAGACGCCGCACCGTCAGTACCGTGTGTCGAACACCACGCTCAGCGATGCCTTGCCATTGGCCGGCACCGGTACTTTCCACTCCATCCGGTCAGCGGAAATGCGCTCCCCGTCGATGCTCTGGTCGGTCACGCGGACATCGCCCCACAGCCCGTCCTGCGCCAGGTCGATCGTCACCGGCTCGGGCCGGGCATTGGTGAAATCATAGCGCATCGTCGTACGCCAGCGGCTTGACGACTGTCGCTTACGCTCCACCACGACCGCCATGCCCTTCACGTCGAACGCCTCGCCGGTACGTATCGACATCTGCGATCCCATCGGCGTCGCCGGAATTCGGTTCTCGCCGATGAACTGCGGATCGCCCCGCGCATCGCGCATATAGACGCGGATCGTACCGGCCGGCAGCTGATCGCCCAGCCCGCCGCTCTTCGAGGTCGAGAATTTCAGCACGGTCGCCGCACTGCGCGGGTCGGACGTCGTACCCAGCCAGCCATTGATCCATTCATAGGCCTTGCGCGCCGGCGCGCCCTTCACGTCGAGGAAGCTGACCTGCTTCTGCTGCGCATTGGCGATCGTGGTGCGCTCCCCCAGCGGGTAGAGATAATAGTCGCCGAGCCGTTCCCGCGTGCCCGTTTCGGTGCCGGCCTGCTCGATCGCCTCGCTACCGGGCCGGTCGAAGCCACCGAGCCGTTCGAAGCTGCCGGGGGTGCGGTTGGGATTGCCCGCGACGAGCAAGACATCGGCATTGCCGTAGGTCGTGCCCGTGCTGTTGGTCAGCGTGACCCAGCCCTGCACGTCGACCGTCGCCTTCGCCTCGTCGAACAGCATGACATAGTCGCTGGTCCAGCCAAGGCCCGGCGTCAGATAGGAAAGCGTCGCGGGTACCCGCCCGGCGCGCGCGACCTGCAGGGTGACCGACAGGGTCGGCCGCGCGCGCAGATTCTCCGGCACCTTGTCGAACACCACGCGCACCGGCAGCCCGTCGTCGCGCAGCACCTCGATCCGGTTGCCGATCTGCAGCACGATGCCGCCGTTCGCCGCGAGCACCTTCGCCTGCTCCCGCGTCTCGACACCGGTCGCCGGATTGGTGCGGACGATGGTGACGACCGAACCGACCGCTTTCTCCATCAGCTTGTCGGGAGAGAGCAGGTCGAAATCGAAATTCTGCTCGACGATGCCGATGCCGGGTCCGCCCAGCGTGACCGTCTCCGACCTGATCTGTGCCGAGACGTCGGGGAATTCCTGCCGCGTGCGGCCCGCGGGGAGATCGAGCTGGCGGATATCCTGCACCAGCGACTGGCCATTCTGATAGATGGTCACCGAAACATCGCCCTGCGTGCTCGGTCCGGTCGGCAGGGTCGGCGTCGTTTGCGCCGCAACCGTGGTCGGCAGCGCCGTCAGCGCCAGCATGGTCCAGAACCGCATCACCGTCCTCCCGGTTAGGTTATGAACCATCGTGCTAGAGCAGCGGCGGCGGAGGTCAATCCTTCTGATTCCTCCCTGCCACGGGGACGAATGAAAAAGGCCGGCCCCACTTTCGCGGGACCGGCCTGTTCTCTTCGTTCCGGACGGATCAGCCGACCGTCGTCGTCTCGCTCGCGGGCGGGCGGCCGCGGCGACGCTTGGGCTTTTCTTCCGGCTCTTCGGTCGAGACGGCCGAAATGCTCAGCGACGGCGGCAGCAGACCGGCCTCGAACATGGCAGGAGCCTCGTCCTCGACCGGGCGGCGCGGCGGACGACCGCGGCGGGGCCGTGCGACGACCTCGGCCTCGGCCACGGGCGCAACCTCCTCGCGCGGTGCCTCCTGACGGACCGGTGCACGGTCCTCGTCGACCTGAACGGAAGCAGCGCGGTTGCCGCGATCCTCGCCACGGCCCACGGTGCGATCGCCGCGCTCATTGCCGTTGCGGTCATTCGCGTTGCGCTCGTTCCGCTCTTCACGGGCGTTACCGTTGCGGTCGCCCCGGTCCTCGCGGGCATTGCCATTGCGATCGTTGCGCTCGGCACGGTCCTCACGGGCGTAGCGGCCATTGCCGGCATCGCCATAGCCATTGCCGTTCCGGTCGCCATTGCCGTTGCGCGAACGGGGCCGTTCGTCGTCATACTGGCCGGTCTGCTGGTTGCCGCTCTGGCCTTCGTTGCCCCGATCCTGACCCCGGTCCTGACCATTGCCATTGCCCTGGCGGGAGTCGCGCGCATTCTGCTCGCGGACGATCGGCTCGCCGTCCTCGTCATATTCCTGCTCGTCCTCCTCGAAGGCCGCGCCGCCATTCTGGCGCCGGTTCTCCTCGAAGCGCGACCGCGTCTCGGCAAGCACGCGGAAATAATGGTCCGCGAACTGCAGGTAATATTCGGTGTTGACCCGGTCGCCCTGCATCTGTGCGTCCCGCGCGAGAGTCTTGTACTTCTCGAGCAGTTGCGCGGCATTGCCACGCGCACGGTTGTCGATGCGGTTGCCGTTATCCTGACGGCCCGAATTTCCCTGCGGGCGCTGCTGCTGCCCGCCACGGCCGCGACGGCGGCCGGCCTGACGATTATTGATCAAGTGTTGTTGTCCTGTCGTTCGTAACCAACCCGGTCGTGCTCCAGAAATGTGGATGCAAGCCCCTTGGCCCGTGCGCACCGACCATCGGCGAAACGGGCCTGCCACGGTCGCCGGACGGCAGCGACTTCATGACGAAGGAGGCGGGCAACAGCCCGTTTTCAACCGGTTATGATGAAAACGCGTGCCCCTGCCCCGCTCAATAGCGGCTGGCGGCACAATCTCCAAGAAGAATATTGTGAAGTTTTTATGCTGATTCAAGTCGCGATCAACACACGAGGATTATTGCCCAGGTCCCGCCGCAGCGTGACCGACAGTCCCTGCGCGACCAGAAGCGCGGTGACGGCATCGGCCTGGGTCGACCCGATCTCAAGGATCGCGACCCCGCCGGACGCGATCAGCCGCGGGAGCTGGGGCACGATAATACGATAATCGTCGAGACCATCGGGACCGGCGAACAACGCGGACGCCGGCTCATGGTCGCGCACCTCGGCCGGCAACGCCTCGCCGGTGCCGATATAGGGCGGGTTGGCCAGGATCAGGTCGAACTGCCCAGCGACCCCTGCGGCCCAGTTGCCGGACTCGAAACGGGCCCGGTCGGCCATGCCCAGCCGGGCGGCGTTGGCCCTCGCCATGTCGAGGGCGATATCCGATGCGTCCACGCCGAGACCGGTCGCGCCTCGCCATTGGTCGAGCGCGGCGAGCAGCAGGGTGCCGGGACCGGTACCCAGATCGAGGATCGTCGCGGGCGCGCGACCGGTGAAATGGTCGACCGCCGCCTCAATCAGGGTCTCGCTGTCGGCACGGGGAACAAGGGCGCCCGGTCCGACCTGCAGCTCGATCGTCCAGAAGGCGCGGGTACCGGTGAGATAGGCGATCGGCTCATGCTTCCGACGGCGGGCGACGAGCGGCGCGAAGGTTGCCGGGACCGGATCGTCGAGATGGCGAAGGAGCAGGGATTCGCGGGTCGCGCCGAGGGCATGAGCCATCAGGAGTTCGGCATCGAGGCGCGGCGTTTCGGAGATACTGGCAAATGAGGCAGCGGCACCGGCAAGCGCCCGTCTTACCTCCCCTCCCGCTTGCGGGAGGGGATTGAGGGGTGGGCTCGCGCTCACCGCAAATGTTCCGCTTGAGGTCGGCCGGGCGCCCACCCCCAGCCCCTCCCGCAAGCGGGAGGGGAGAGACTAACCATCGAGGCTCGCAAGCCTTTCGGCCTCGTCCTCGGCGATCAGCGCGCCGATCAGTTCGTCAAGCTCGCCCTGCAGGATTTCCGGCAGACGGTGAAGCGTCAGGTTGATCCGGTGGTCGGTCACCCGGCCTTGCGGGAAATTATAGGTCCTGATCCGCTCCGAACGATCGCCCGACCCCACCATAGACTTGCGCGCGCCGGCGCGCTCGGTGTGAAGCCGGTCGCGCTCAAGCTCGTACAGGCGGGTGCGCAGCACCTTCATCGCCTTGGCCTTGTTCTTGTGCTGCGATTTCTCGTCCTGCTGGATCACCACCAGGCCAGTGGGGATATGCACGATCCGCACCGCTGAATCGGTCGTGTTGACCGATTGCCCGCCCGGCCCGGACGACCGGTAGATATCGATGCGCAGGTCCTTGTCGTCGATCTTGACGTCGACCTCCTCCGCCTCGGGCAGCACCGCGACAGTGGCGGCGGAGGTGTGGATTCGCCCGCCCGCCTCGGTGACGGGCACGCGCTGCACGCGGTGAACGCCGCTTTCGAACTTCAGCTTGGCGAACACGCCCTTGCCCTCGACCGAGGCGATTGCTTCCTTGAAGCCGCCCGATTCGGAGGAGGACGCCGAGATCAGGTCGACCCGCCAGCCCTGCGATTCGGCATAGCGCTGGTACATGCGGAACAGGTCGCCGGCGAACAGCGCCGCCTCGTCGCCGCCGGTCCCGGCGCGGATCTCGAGCATCGCGGCGCGCTCGTCCGCGGCATCGCGCGGCAGCAGCGACAGCGCCAGTGAGCGTTCCGCCTCGGGCAGGGTCCCGCGGATCGCCTCGATCTCCTCGCGCGCCATGGCGCGGATCTCGGGATCGGCCTCGTTCTCCATGCCAGCCAGCACATGCAGCTCGGCGCGAAGCCGCCGCACTTCGCCCGCCGCCCGCGCCACCGGCTCAAGCTCGGCATATTCCTTGGAAACGGCGACGAAACGGTCGGACGGCAGGTCACCGGTCGCCATCAGCGCCTGCAACTCGTCGCGCCGCGCCTCGATCTGCGCGATCCGTTCCCCCGAGATCGTCGACATCAGGCGCTCAACACCCGCGCGAGATCGTCGAACGGCACCTCGTCCTGCGTGCCGGCGCCAAGCGCCTTCACCGCGGCGACACCCTTGGCGAGTTCGTCGTCGCCGAGGATGATCGCGAAGCGCGCACCCTGCGCATCGGCCCTGGCCAGCCGCCGCTTCATATTGCCCTTGAACGCCATGTCGGCCGCGATTCCGGCGCGGCGGAGATCGGCGAGGATACCCGTCGCGCGAAGCTCGGCTGCCTCGCCCATCGGCACGATCACCGCGTCGATCCGCTCGGCCGCAGGCTCGTCGATCAGCATCGCCAGCCGCTCGACGCCAGCCGCCCAGCCGACACCCGGCGTCTCGTTGCCGCCCAGCGCACCGATCAGCCCGTCATAGCGGCCCCCGGCCAGCACCGTGCCCTGCGCGCCGAGCCGGTCGGTGACGAATTCGAACGCCGTGTGCCGGTAATAATCGAGACCGCGCACCAGCCGCGCGTTGCGCGTCCACGCGACCCCGGCGGCATCCAGCCCCCTGGTCACGCTTTCGAAGAACGCGCCAGCCTCGCTGGTTAGGTAGGCGTCGATATCGGGCGCAGCGTCGGCGATCGGTCGGTCCCCGGGATCCTTGGTATCGAGGATACGCAGGGGATTCCGTTCGAGACGATCCTGACTTTCCGCAGACAGGTCGCCCTTGTGCTGCCCGAAATGGGTAATCAGCGCGGCACGCCACGCGTCCCGCGTCTCCGCATCGCCCAGCGTGTTGAGCTGCAAGGTCACGCCGTCCGAGATACCGAGTTCGCGCAGGAGCTGATCGGCGAACACCAGAAGCTCGACGTCCGCCGCCGGCTCGGCCGCGCCGATCACTTCCGCGTCGATCTGGTGAAACTGGCGGAACCGCCCCTTTTGCGGTCGCTCGTAGCGGAACACGGGGCCCGCGGTCGCCAGCTTCAGCGGCGCATATTGCTGCCAGCCCTCGGTCAGATAGGCGCGCGCGATCCCCGCGGTGAATTCGGGACGCAGCGTCAGGGAGTCCCCGCCGCGATCCTCGAAGGTGTACATTTCTTTCGAGACGACGTCGGTCGTCTCGCCGAGCGAGCGCGCGAACACGGCGGTCGATTCGAACACCGGCACGTCGACGCGCTGAAACCCGTAGAGCCGCCGTACATGATCGAATGCCGCGAGCACGCGCGCGAAGCGCCGTTGCTCGTCGCCGAAGATATCCTGCGTGCCGCGGATGCGCTTTGGGGTTTCAATACGGGCCATAAAGGCGCGCTATCTATGCGAGGGCGGCGTCAAGCGCTAGCCTCTGGATAACAGGCGCCCAACCATGGCGTGCCTCTGTCTTCGGGGACGATGTCATGCAACTCGGCAGGAAGATCGCCCCGGCGCGATTCGTCGTCTTCATCCTGGTGTTCGCGGCCGGGCTCGCGGTCCTGATCCCGATGCTCGGCAAGGGGCGCGGCACGATGGCCGCATTCGACATCGCCAGCGCCCTGTTCCTGCTGCTGGTCGCCCCCCTGCTCCGCGACACGACCGACGACATGCGGCAGCACGCCAAGGACAATGACGCCAACCGCGCCCTGCTGCTGGCGCTCACCGCGCTTGTCTCGCTGGTGGTGCTGGTGTCGGTCGCGAGCGAACTGCTGAGCGGCAAGGGAAACCCGGTCTCCACCGCCTTGCTGATCGTGACGCTCGCGCTGGCCTGGCTGTTCTCGAACACCGTCTATGCCCTGCATTATGCCCATATGTTCTATTCGCGCGCCGGCGGGGGCGGTGACACCGGCGGCATCGACATCTCGAAATGTCCGGAGCCGGATTACTGGGACTTCGTCTATTTCAGCTTCACGCTGGGAATGACCTTCCAGACATCCGACACTGCCATCAGTTCCGCGCGGATCAGGCGCGTCGCGATCGGCCATTGCCTCGCCGCCTTCGTGTTCAACATCGGCGTGCTGGCCTTTTCGATCAACGTACTCGGCGGCGGCGCCGGCTGATCGCCAACGCGATCTCAGCGCTCGCGCCGCACCGTCACCGAGCGCCGGCCCTTGATGTCGAAGAAATGCGCGCCGAGCATGCTGCGACGATAGGTCACTACATCGCCGACGGCAGGCCGCGCGCCACCGCTGGTGGTGGTGCTCCACACGCTGCCATCGGCGAGCCGGAACTCGTACAACCCGAAGCTCGTCGGAGAAATGCCGGCGATGGTGCTGCGGAATCCCGATTTGGGTGCCGCGGGCTCGGGCGCCCTCGCCTCGCGCACGGCGGCATGACCGGGCTCCGGCCGGACCGGTTCGGCCGTCGGGGCAGGCGTTGCTGCAGGGGGTCCCTGCTGCTGGTCGTAGCAGGCGAGCCGCCGGGCCGGATCAGCGATCGAACGGCAATCCTGCGCCTGTGCCGGCAGTGCCAAAGCCCCGATGCCAAGAACCAGGGCGGCCGAAAGCGCCGCCGTCCGATATACGCTAATCATCACCCGGACCGCTCCTATAGGATATATAATCCTGAAACCCTAGCGCGGCGACGGGCGGGACGCCATAGCCGCGTTGGGTTTGCGAGCCCGGTCTGCCGTCCGATTCAGGCGGCGTCGGCAATTTCCAGAGCGCCCTGGCCACGCAATCGCTCCGCGTCGCGTGCCGGCGGGCAACCGAACATCCGCGCATATTCCCGGCTGAACTGCGATGCGCTTTCATAACCGACCGAATAGGCCGCGCGCGAGGCGTCGGCACTGGCGATCAGCAGGCGGCGCGCCTGCTGGAGGCGCAGGGATTTCTGATATTGCAACGGGCTCATCGCCGTTGCCTGCTTGAAGTGCCGGTGGAAGGACGCGGGACTCATCCCGGCGATCTCAGCCAGTGCCTCAACCCGGAGCGGCTTGTCGAAATGGGTCCGGATCCAGCCGATCGCGGCGCGCACCTGCGACAAGCGGCTGTCGGCCATCGCCGCCTGGCGCAGCAGGCCACCCTGCGGCCCCTGCAGGATACGATAGAGGATCTCCCGCTCGAGCATCGGCGCCAGCACCGGGACATCGCCGGGAGACTCGAACAGGGCAAGCAGCCTCGCCCAGGAATCGAGCAGCTGCGACGTCACCGAGCCGACCGCGAAGCCGGCGGTCGGCTCCTCCGCCCGGAGCGGCAGGTCCGATAGCAGGGACGTCACCGCGTCCTGGTTCAACGCCATGCTGACCACGATATAAGGCTTGTCCGCGCTTGCCTCGACGATGCAGCCAGACACCGGCAGGTCGATCGAGGCGATGAGCTGGTCAGCCGCGCCATAGTGCAACAGGCGGTCGCCGATCATCACCTGCTTCGCCCCCTGCAGGACGATGCAGATCATCGGCTCGTACATGCCGGGCAGGGCCCCGGTCGGCGCCCCGCTGACGTGCACCGCCAGGCGCGGGATTACACCGCCACGCCGGCCATCGTCGTGATGCCGCAAGGCAAGGGCGCACAATCGATCGAGCTGGTCCTGCATGCCTGCAACATGGCGCGCAGGGCGCACGAAACAAGCGCAATACGGTCGGCACGCCAATCGGCTGATAGGATCGGGCAAGAACTCGACACGATCAGGCGCGCGGATCGGGGCCGCGCCGACCAGATAGGCGCCGCAACCTGCCCACCCTTTGCTAGGAAATCCCCATGAGCGGCACTTTCGGCGACACCACGACCACCGACGAAATACTCGACGGCGTATCCCTGCGCGGCAAGCGCATCCTGGTGACCGGCGCCTCGGCCGGCCTCGGCGTCGAGACGGCGCGCGCCCTTGCCGCTCACGGGGCGCATGTGGTCGGCGCCGCGCGCGACCTCGCCAAGGCGGAACATGCGACCCAGGTGGTGCGCGACCAGGCAGCCAATGGCGGCAG
Organism: Candidatus Sphingomonas phytovorans; assembly: GCA_029202385.1. Lineage (NCBI taxonomy): Bacteria > Pseudomonadati > Pseudomonadota > Alphaproteobacteria > Sphingomonadales > Sphingomonadaceae > Sphingomonas > Candidatus Sphingomonas phytovorans. The sequence continues at coordinate 4,498,471 of CP119314.1, read as the reverse complement.
CCTTGAACTGGTCCAGCTCGACCTGGCCGATCTCGCCAGCGTGCGCGCCTGCGCCGACGCGCTGCTTGCCGATGGCCGCCGCTTCGACGTGGTGATCGCCAATGCCGGTGTCATGGCGACTCCGAAAGGCACCACCGCCAACGGGTTCGAGACCCAGTTCGGTACGAACCATCTCGGCCATTTCGTGCTGGTCAACCGAATCGCCTCGCTGATCAATGCGGGCGGGCGGCTGGTGAACCTGTCATCGGCGGGCCATCGCTTCGCCGATGTCGATCTCGACGACCCGAATTTCGAGCATACGCGCTATGCCGAATTCGTCGCCTATGGCCGTTCCAAGACCGCCAATATCCTGTTCGCGGTCGAGTTCGACCGGCGCCACAAGGAGCGGGGTATCCGCGCCACCGCGGTCCATCCCGGCGGCATCCACACTGAACTCGCCCGCCATATGACTCAGGAGGCAATGGACGCGCTGGTCACATCGATCAACGAAGCCCAAGCCGCGGCGGGGGGCGCCCCTTTTCGCTTCAAGACCATCCCGCAAGGCGCGGCGACCTCGGTCTGGGCCGCGATCGTCGCCGACCCGGAAGAGACGGGCGGCAGATATTGCGAGGATTGCCACGTCGCCGGCATCGTCGAGGGCGAAGGCCTTCGCGGCGGCGTGCGCCCCTATGCGCTGGACCCGGACCACGCCCGGGCGCTCTGGGCGAAGAGTGAGGAGATGGTGGGCGAACGTTTCTGACCGCCGCCCGCCACCAACACTGACAACGGGAGTATCACATGAAGACCATCGGCTATGCGGCACAGGACGCCGAATCTCCCCTCGCGCCGTTCGCCTTCGAACGACGCGAGCTACGCGACAACGACGTAGCGATCGACATCCTCTATTGCGGCGTCTGCCATTCCGACCTGCACATGACCCGCAACGACTGGGGTGGGGCGATCTATCCCTCGATCCCAGGCCATGAGATCATCGGGCGGGTCTCGGCCGTCGGGGGCGGCGTCACGCATCACAAGATCGGCGACCAGGTCGCTGTCGGCACGATCGTCGACAGCTGCCAGCACTGCGACCAGTGCCTGAAGCACGAGGAGCAGATGTGCCGCGAGGGCGTGACGCTCACTTATAACGGGCGGGACCGGATCACCGGCGACCTTACTTATGGCGGCTATTCGAAGCATATCGTCGTGCGCGAGGAGTTCGTCCTGGCGTTGCCCAAGGGCCTCGATCCGGCCCATGCGGCGCCCCTGCTCTGCGCCGGCATCACCACCTGGTCACCACTGCGCACCTGGAATGTCGTGCCCGGCAGCCGGGTCGGCGTCATCGGGCTTGGCGGGCTCGGCCATATGGCGGTGAAGCTTGCGGTCGGGCTTGGCGCGGAAGTGACGGTCATCACCCGGTCGGATGCGAAGGCGGCCGATGCGCTGGCGCTTGGTGCGGGGCGCGTGCTGGTTTCCGGAGACGACGCCGCGATGCAGGCGGCGGCCTCGTCCTTCGACCTGATCATCGATACGATTCCGGTGGGCCATGACCTGTCGCCCTATCTCGGGCTGCTCGATGTGGATTCGACGCTGGTGATCGTCGGCGCGCTGGCGATGATGGACAGCTATTCGAGCCTGCCGCTGATCATGGGTCGCCGCCGCATCTCCGGGTCGCCAGTCGGCGGCACGGTCGAGACCCAGGAGATGCTCGCCTTCTGCGCGGAAAAGGACATCCTGCCCGATTGCGAGATCGTCCCGATCCAGCAGATCAACCATGCGTTCGAGCGGATGGAACGGGGCGACGTGCGCTACCGGTTCGTGATCGACATGGCCTCGCTTGCATGACGGCCCCGCGCTGAGCGCCTGACCGGCGTTCAGCGCGCGTCGTGGAAGATGATGCCAAGCGTGTGGCGGTGGCCCATGCGGACCTTGCTGACCCCATGCCGCAACGCCACCCGGTAATCGCCGCGCGTGCCGCGCTGTGGCCGCTGGTTGACCGCGAACACCACGGCATCACCCCTCGCGAGCGGCACCACCTCCGCGCGCGACTGCATGCGCGGGCGTTGCTCGGTCAGCACGAATTCGCCGCCGGTAAAGTCCTCCCCGGGCGCCGACAGCAGGATGGCGACCTGTAACGGAAAGACATGCTCGCCATACAGATCCTGGTGGAGGCAATTATAATCGCCCGCGCCGTAGCGGAGCAGCAGCGGCGTCGGCCGCGACTGCCCCGCCGCATGGCACCGGTCGAGAAAGGCGGCGTGATCGCCGGGGAAGCGCGCATCGATCCCCATCCGCTCGTTCCAGCGATCGGCGATCGGGGCAAGGCGCGGATAGAGCGCCCCGCGCAGCCCCGCGACCAGCGGCGGCAGGGGGTAAGCGAAATAGCGATATTCGCCCTGCCCGAAGCCGTGCCGCGCCATCACCACGTGGCTGCGGAAGGCCGGCCCCGGCCCATAGAGCGCGGTGGTCGCATCGCATTCGGCGGCAGAGAGCAGGCCGGGCAGCATCGCCCAGCCCTGCCCGTTCAGCGCGGCCTGCACGCCGCTCCAGTCGATCGCCTCGATCACGCCGCCTGCCCGCTTTCGAGGCCGAGCAGCCGTTCCTTCGCCGCCAGCCCGCCGGCAAAGCCGGTCAGCGCGCCGTTCGATCCGATCACCCGGTGGCACGGCGCGATGATCGAGATCGGGTTCTTCCCGTTCGCCGCGCCGACCGCCCGCACGGCGCTCGGCCTGCCGACCTGGCGGGCGATCTCAGCATAGCTGCGCGTCTCGCCGAACGGGATGGTCAGCAGCGCCTGCCACACGCTCTTCTGGAAATCGGTGCCAGCGAAATCGAGCGGGACGGTGAACGCGGTCAGCGTACCGGCGAAATAGGCGTCGAGCTGCCGCCCGGTCTCGACCAGCACGGGATGGTCCGCGTCCTCGACCATCACGCCAAGCCGGACTCGGCCCGGACGATCATTCTCCCACAGGATCGCAGCCAGCCCCTTGTCGCTCGCGACCAGCTTCAGGTCGCCGACCGGCGACGGGATCGTCTTGTAAGAATAGGTCATGTCGTTGCTCCGTTCTTGCGGATCATGACATGGGCCCGGGCGCCGATCGACACACCCCGGAGATTGCCTTCAAAGTTTATTCGGCCCGGCGGGGAGCGAACGATATCCTCCCCGCCGGTGCCGGTTGCGCCCTGCCCTAGAAATTCAGGTCGGGCGTCATCGTCCGCAGGCTGAACGCCAGCCAGACCAGATAGACGGCTGAGATCGCGACCAGCACGGTCCATCCCGTCGCCAGTCGCTTGCGGTCCGAACTGCGTGCCATCGTCCAGGCATTCCAGAGGGTCAGCGCGGTGCCCGCGACGGCGACCAGCGTCAGCAGCTGCAGCAGCCGCATCCAGATATCGAGCCGCCCGTCGAGCGCCGCGAGGTTGCTGCCCAGCACCGCCAGCATCGCCATCCAGCCGCCCGCGACGATTAGCGCTATCCATGCCGTGATCCGCGTCGCCCGGTGCAGCATCAGCGGCCTCCCTGCGATCGACGGGCGATAGCCATAACGACGGCGCACCAGCGCGACGATCGGCCAGGACAGGGCGGTCACCAGCATCACCGCCAGCGCCGCGAGCAGTGTCGGCACGATCCACCCGGCATTCAGCGACGTGGAAGCCGGCAGGAACAGGATGATCGCGGCGATTCCCTTGGGCGCCAGGGCAACGACCTTGCCGTCCCTCACCAGCGCGCCGAGCCGATCGTCGCCGCCGACCTCCTGCCATTGCCACGGCGCCACCTCGCGCCAGCGCTTCGGCGCGCCGGCGGCATCGGTCAGGGCTGACACCGTGATCGTCTTGTCGTCGTTGAGCACGACCGTCGCCTCGCCAAGCAGGGTGGCGATACGCAGCCAGTTGGTCAGCGAACCACGGCTGCTGACATAGTGGCCGACCAGCAGGCGCCCATGCTCCGCCGCCGTGGCAAGCGTCGGCAGTTCAGGCGCGGGCTGCGGGAAATAACGGTCGGAGAAGCCCTCGAACAGCTTGCCGCGCAGGGTGTGTGCCGCCCCCGCCTTGCCCGAGCTGTTGAACGACACGAACAGCCCGACATTCTTGTCGAGATACAGATGCAGATCGGAATGGAACCAGTTGGTGTCGCCGCCATGCCCGACGATGTTCAGCCCGTTGCGGTCCTCATGATAGAAACCGAGCGCCATGCCCGGCAGGCCGGGGATCGGCGTGTTGGCGGTCGCATGCATCAGCGCGGCGGTCTGCGGGTTGAGCAAGGGCCCGCCCTGGGCGAGGTGCGCGATCATGAACTGGGCCATGTCGGCACCGGTCGAGGACAGCGCCCCGGCCGGGGACATCGGGATGATCTCGAATTTCTGCGGCTCGCCCGAAGCGACGGCATAGCCTTGCGACATGGCCGCGGCGAGCGCGGGCGGCAGCGGCTGGGCGAAGCTCGAATGGCGCATGCCGATCGGCGCCAGGATATGGCGCTGGACATAGTCGTCGAACTTCTCGCCCGAGACCCGCTCGACCAGATAGCCGGCGAGCGACGCGCCATAGTTGGAATAGGAAGCCGTGCTGCCCGGCGCATAGATCCGGTGCGGCACCCAGCGCTTCAGCACCGCGTCGAGGGGCCGGTTGTCCTCGGGCTTGGTCGTGATGAGGTACTTCGCCGTCTCCTCGAAGCCCGAGGTGTGAGTCATCAGGTTCCGCAGCGTGATCGGCTTGCCGTAGGCAGGCGGAATGGTGAAATCGAGATAGGCGTTCACATCCTTGTCGAGATCGAGCTTGCCCGCCTGGACCTGCTGCATCACGGCCGTCCAGGTGAACAGCTTCGAGACCGAGCCGGGCCGGAACAATGTCGCCGCCGGATCGACCCGCTTGCCGGTCTTCACATCGGCCTTGCCGAAGCCGCGCTGGGTCAGGACCTTGCCGTCCTTGACCACGACGACCACCGCCCCCGCGATTCCGCCCGATTCGATGCTATAGGGCATCAGCCCGTCGAGCCAGCTGTCGACGTCAGTCGCGGTCAGTTGCGCACCCGCCGACGGGGCTTGCGCCGTGACCCCGGCGGGGACGAGCGATGCCGCAGGCGCACGCGGCGACTGTCCCGACGCAGGCAGGGCCAGTGCCGCAAGGCACAAGGCGATGGTCTTCACGATTCGCATGCTCACGCTTCCTCCCCTTTACCGGTATCGAATGCCCGGCCTGGCGCCGGTGTTGGGCGCCCTCGATCGAAGCGCCTGTTGCCCATGCTTCCCTCGAAACACGCGCGCATCATGACGTATGTTTCACTTATGGCAACCATTTTCTCATCAGGCTAACGGCGTTCCCTGCCCGGCTGGTTTGCGCTAGCAATGCCCGGAGAGGGAATATGGCCAAGGCAAGTACCAAGAGTCAGCATCCGGGCCTCGCATTGCGGGCCGCGCGAACCGAGCAGGGGCTGACGCTCCGGGCATTGTCCGCCCGGATCGACATGCCCTTTTCCACGCTGTCGAAGCTGGAGAACGGCAAGATGGCGATGACCTATGACAAGCTGGTGCGGCTGGCGCAGGGCCTGGGCGTCGACATCGGCAGCCTCGTCGCGGGCACCACGCCGGCCGAGCAGCCCCCCGCCGCCGTGGGCCGCCGCAGCGTGCAGCGCGCCGGAAAATGGCCCGGCGCCAGCTCCGAACGCCACACCCATCACTATCCGGCCGCCGATCTGCTGGGGAAGATGATGGTGCCGATCATCATCGAAGTAAAGGCGCGCAGCGTCGACGAGCTGGGCGGGCTGGTCCGCCATTCCGGCGAGGAATATCTCTATATCCTTTCGGGCGCGATGGAGCTTCACTCCGATCTCTACGCGCCGCTGCCGCTTGCTCAGGGCGATTCGGTCTATTTCGACAGCGGCATGGCGCACGCCTATGTCTGGGTCGGCGGGGAACCGTGCCAGGTACTCTCGGTCTGCGCCGGCGCTGGCATGCAACGCATGGCACAATCGGCCGGAAAAAGCTGGGACCTGGTCTCCACCGACTAATCCGGTTCGTCGCTCGAGAACCATGTTTCTGATATTGAAACATGAACGCATCCATGTGATGGAACGCGGCATGGAAGCCCCGATCACGCTCGCCCGCCCGCTCTCGCTCACCCATCGCCGCGACGCGATGCTGATGCGGGAGCCATTCCGCATTTCCGGCTATCTGTTCGAAGCGATGCCCGCGGTTACCGCGACTCTCTCGGACGGCGAGTATGCAGGCCGGGGCGAGGCGGCCGGCGTCTATTATCTGGACGACGATCCCGCCCATATGGAAAGCGAGATCGAACGGTGCCGCGAGGCGATCGAGGCGGGGATCGACCGGCAGGGCCTCCGCGACCTGCTCCCCGCCGGCGGCGCCCGCAACGCGCTCGACTGCGCCTTGTGGGAACTCGAATCGCTGCGCAGCGGCGAGCCGGTGTGGAAGCTCGCCGGAGTCGGCCCGCCCAGGCCGCGCGTCACCACCTTCACCCTGCCCGCCGACGACCCCGCCGTGATCCAGCAGCGGCTGGCGGGCCTGCCGACCGCCCTGGCGATCAAGCTCAAGCTGGAGGGCGATCTCGCCGCCGATACCGAGCGGGTTCGCGTGGTGCGCGCCGCGCGGCCGCACGTCTGGATGGGGGTCGATGCCAATCAGGGCTATGACGGCGACGATCTCGACGGACTCGTCGCGATGCTGGGCGACCAGAATGTCGCGCTGCTCGAACAGCCGGTCAGGCGCGGCGCCGAGGCACTGCTCGACGGCTGGCGCTCGCCGATCCCGCTCGCCGCCGACGAGAGCGTCCAGGACCTGGCCGAGATCGACGCCCAGCGTAGCCGTTTCCAGGTGATCAACATCAAGCTCGACAAATGCGGCGGCCTGACCGAGGCGCTGCTGATGGCCGATCACGCCCGGCGGCTCGGCCTGAAGGTGATGGTCGGCAACATGGCCGGCACGACTCTCGCGGCCGCGCCCGCCTTCGTCCTCGCCCAGCTTTGCGACGTGGTCGATCTCGACGGCCCCTGGTTCCTCGCCGACGATCCCCTCGCCGCGAGCCTCTACAAGGACGGCGAGGTCATGGTGCCAGCCAGCCTGTGGGGTGCCGGCTGAGGCGGGAGAGCAGAGTACCTATTTTGCAGATCCCTCGCTGCGCCAACGGCTGCTTTCGCGCCCAAAGCAATGTCCCGCCCGGCCAAGCCCGCGGCTTGACATGCTCTAAAATGCTACGTATTCTTTTGTAGCATTTACGGAGCAATCATGTATCATTATTTACCCTTGCGGGACTTTCTCGCAGCCAGAGGCGATCGAGCGGTCAGCCTATCCTTCAAGGAGATCGAGGACCTTATCGGCCGGCCTCTGCCATCGTCAGCATCGGGCGCGGTCAGCCGCCAATGGTGGTCCAATGCACCTTCCCATTCTCAAGCCCGTGCGTGGTTGTCCCTAGGGCGCAAAGCCAAGCTTAACCTTGCCGCGCAGATGATCACCTTCTCTCGGCCTGTGCCTCCTACGACTTTGCCCGAAGCCATCGTTATCGACACGGCCGATCTTCATCCTGTGGCGCTTCGGCTGCTCGAAACCATCGTATCGGAGAGCAAGCTCCCCGTAGAGACTGCCGCTGCCGCGCTGCTCAACAGTGCGGCCAATGACAGGCAAGCAAAGCCCGAATAATAGTCCGGCGTTGACTCACCGCGAGTGTCTTCTTTTCCCAATAGCCGACATTATCGGCGCGATGCTTGCACCAGGGAAGCATGCTACGGCCGGCCGAGTCCATCTGCGTTTCATGGAAGGCGCCGAGGCGAACCTATGTTCGCCAGCCACCAGAGAGTCGCGGCAAGCGACCCCATTCCCAGTGGAATGACCCAAAAATGGAATGGACTTATGAACTGGATAAAAAACATCACTATTACCAAGGCTACAAATTCATCGATTCCTTCACTGTCGCCACGCCAGGTCAGCAAGACAAAAAATAACGGAAATACCGTAAATGCAATGGCGAATGTCGAAAATAGAGTGAGCACGAATCGTTTCAATCCGACCTCCTGGCATCGAGCGGCCGCCATATGCCGATCTGTTGTGCAGACTAAATGGAGGCGGTGACCTCTTTCCATCACCTCAAGCCGTTCGTGGGAGGGGCGGTCGCGTCCCGGGAAGCTGCATCACCATGCGATGGGGCCGCGATCCTTCACCACCCGCGCGCTGCGCCCGTTCATCTTTCTCCGCGAAGAAGACCCAATCACGACAAAGATGCCCGCACCCTTTTCGATGACCGGAACTGAAAGCTTCCTCGACGGCGTCAGCCATGGTCTCGGCATGGCGCAGATACCCCCGTTCCGCATCGGACGCGATCTGGCCGAGGGGCGGCTTGAACGAATCCTTGCCGAATATCCCCTTCCGCCCTGCCCCGTCTCGATCCTCTACCCGCGCAATCGCCAGCTTTCGCCGCGCGTGCGCGTGTTCATCGACTGGATCGGCCAGCACGCGATGACGGACTCATGAAGCTGGCTTGGCCGCAAGCAACCCGGTCACCGAGATTGCGATGCCGATGACGGCAAATGTGCTGAGAACATTGTGCCATCAGCTGCCAAGATGCGAATCATACCAGGCGAGCATCTGTTCCAGGGAGTCCTGCTGGTGCGGCCTTTCCGAGAAAAAATGCCCCTCGCGCGGATAGCGAATCATTCTGGTTTCCCGGCCCATGAAGCGCAATCCATTGAAAAGCGTCTCACCCTGCCCGATCGGCACCCGCGCATCCTCCTCCCCATCCACGACCAGGGTCGGCGTGTGGCAATCATCGAGGAAGCGCGCCGGGGAATGAGCGTCATATAGCGACCGGTTCGAAGCGAGCGGTCCGAAATAGCGGGTCAGGAAGCTCGGTGCGATGTCGGTGCTGGTGGCCATGCTGAACAGATCGCCCATCGCTGCGCCTGCTACGGCCGCCTTGAACCGATTGGTATGCGTGACGGTCCAGGCCGTCAGGAAGCCCCCATAGCTCCAGCCGCCAATGCCCAGCCGGTCAGGGTCAGCGATTTTCCTGGCCACCAGAAGATCGACCCCATCCATGATATCCTGGAACTCGGCACTGCCCCAGTCGCGGTCGTTCGCCGCGCTGAAATCGGGGCCCTGACCGCTTGACCCCCGCGGGTCGGGCAGCAGCACGACATAGCCGTGAGACGCAAGAACAAGGCCCCAATCATACCAGGAACCGTGAAACCCGAGGGTCCATGCACCCACCGGGCCGCCATGGAGATGCACGACTGTCTTGTACCGGCGCTTGCTGTCGTAGTTGGGAGGAAACAGCACCACGCCGTGAATGACGCGACCGTCCTTCGAGCTTTTCCAGCAGAGAGCCTGCTGGCTGCCCAGGTCCCAGGCAGCGACCTGAGGATTGGCGTTTGTCAGCGAACGCGCCGTGGTGCCCGAGAAAACATAGACTTCACCGGGATGCTGCGGCGTTTCCTCGACAAAGGCTATCTTACGGCCATCGCTGCTGACCGTGATCTTCTCGGCGGCGCCCGCCAGTGGCTCAAGGTCGGATACGACGCCGGATGCCGCATCGACCCTGGCAAGCGAATATGTCGCGCCCCGCAGCACCAGGGCTGTCAGGCTCTTTCCGTCTCCGTTCCAGACCATATCCGCAATGCCGAGCAACGCACCGCCACCCACCACGACCCGTTTTCCGGAAGCCAGGTCGGCGAGAACGGGGATTCCGGTATCCGTCGTCGGCGCCAACTGAATATAGCCAAGCGCGCGGCCGTCCGGCGACCAGCGGATCATGCGCTCGCTGGCAAAACCGGGAAGGGTCTGGTCGACCTGCCCCATGCCGGTCTTGAACGTCATCACCGAAAGACGGTTTTCGACATCATCGGTACGCGGCGTTTCCGAAACGGTAGCCGCGATGCGCGCCCCGTCCGGCGACCAGTCATAGTCGACGATATTGGTATTGCCTCTCGTCAGCAGTCGAGCCTCATGGGTCGACATATCGTAAAGCCACAGGCGACTATATTTCGGGCTCTCCCCGACAACGATCCCGTCCTGGCGCGTCTCCCGCCGGCGCGCCTCGGCCCGGGTCTCCTGATCTTTCCGGGTGAAGGCCAGAAACCTGCCGTCTCTCGACCATTTGAAGTTCCTGACGTTGCCGCGGATATTGGTCAGGGGAAGAGGCTCGCCGCCCTCCGCCGCAACCAGCCATATCTGCTGCCCCGGCAACGCATCCGACTCCACCGAGTCTATCGGCGCATCGCCCTTCGCGTGAAAGTCGATCCGGTCGTCGGCATTGGCTATGGTGAAGCGAAACGTCCCGTCCGCCACATGAGGATTGGGGCGGCTCGAGAGAAAAGCGATTGATCGACCATCGGGCGACCATCGCGGTGACGTCGCGGATTCGTCAGCCCCCGCCAATCGCCTGGCGGGACTTTTCCGATCTGTCCCAACCACCCACAACGACGAACTGTCTCCAGCGTCCACCACATAGGCAATCGAGGCGCCATCCGGGGAGATTTGCGCGCCACCAACTCCCTTCATATTCACGATATCTGCCGGATCGACCGTCTTCCGGCTCGGGGCAGCATTTGATTCAGAAGCGAGCAACGCAAAAGCCGTAAAAACCAGTATCACGTATTTCATGACGCGCCCCCACTTCGCCCGCGATTTGATCGCTACGCTCGCTTGTCTTCGGTCATCCGAATATTTATCGATACGCTACTATTGCACTTCAACCAGTCCGATCACCTCGACGGCCTCGCTCCGACAAAAAGGCCGAGTATAGCAACGGCGGGAAGTTAATCCTCCGGCGCTGAAATAGCGACCGGGGGATTTTCCGTGATCGTCAACCGTTCAGGCATGCCCAACGGAATGCCGTTCCCCGGCGCTGGACTCGGCGCGCCTTACCCCATTAAGCCACCCCATCTTCTCTTTTTGCCGAAAGGCCCTCCTTGATGATCCGTCGCGTCCTTTTCGTATCCCTGCTCGCCTCCGTCGCAATGCCTGCCCTTGCGGAGAATTCGAAACCGCAGCCCGTGCCCTTCGTGAACACCATCCCCGAGGCGCGCGACATTCCCTATCCGGGCACGATCACGCTCGAGATCGATGCGACCGATACCAGGCGCGGCATCTTCACGACGAAGGAGACCATTCCGGTCGCCAAAACCGGGCCGATGGTGCTGCTCTTCCCGAAATGGCTGCCCGGCGCGCACTCGCCGCGCGGCGAACTGGACAAGGTCGTCGGCCTGCATATCCACGCGAACGGCAAGGAGCTTCACTGGACGCGCGATCCGGTCGACGTCTTCGCCTATCATATCGACGTGCCGTCGGGCGCGAAGACGCTCACCGTCGACCTGCAATTCGCCTCCGCCACCGCGAGCGACCAAGGCTCGATCGTCGTCTCGCCCGAGATGCTGCGCCTGCAGTTCAACTCGATGAGCCTCTATCCGGCAGGCTATTTCACCCGCCAGATCCCGGTGAAGGCCACCGTCAAATATCCCGATGGCTGGCACGCCTCGTCGGGCCTGCCGTCAAAGGCAGTCGGATCGACCTACAGCTATGAACCGACCAACTACGAAGTGCTGGTCGATTCGCCGGTGCTTGCCGGCCGGTATTACAAGGGCTGGGCGCTCAGCCCGCGGGTGAACCTCAACGTCTATGCCGACAATGCGGCGGAGCTCGCCGCGACGCCGGAGCAGATCGACGCGCACAAGCGCCTGGTCGATCAGGCGGTGAAGCTGTTCGGCACCCAGCATTACGACAATTATGAATTCCTGCTGTCGCTGTCGGACCAGATGAGCGGTATCGGGCTCGAGCATCACCGCAGCTCCGAGGACGGGGTGAAGCTCGGCTATTTCCTGAAATGGAAGGACGGCCCCGGCTCGCGCAACCTGCTGCCGCACGAATATACTCATAGCTGGGACGGCAAGTACCGCCGCGGCGCCGACCTGTGGACGCCCGATTACCGCACGCCGATGCGCGGCTCGCTGCTGTGGGTCTATGAAGGCCAGACTCAATTCTGGGGCTATGTGCTTCAGGCGCGGTCGGGACTGGTGTCGAAGCAGGACACGCTCGATCAATATGCCTCGATCATGGCGAGCCTCGACAACCGCCCGGCGCGCGAATGGCGCAACCTGGTCGACACCACCAACGATCCGGTCATCTCGCAGCGCCGGCCCAAGGGCTGGCTGAGCAACCAGCGTTCCGAGGATTATTACAACGAGGGCCTGCTGGTCTGGATGGAAGTCGATTCGATCCTGCGCAAGCTGTCCGGCGGGACGAAGTCGATCGACGATTTCGCCGGCACCTTCTTCCGCGGCAAGGACGGCGACTTTGGCCAGGTCACCTACACGTTCGACGATGTCGCGGCGACGCTGAACAGCATCCAGCCCTATGACTGGGCCGGTTTCCTCAAGGAGCGCACGACCGAGACGGGCGAACCCGCTCCGCTTCAGGGTTTCGTCAGCAACGGCTACAAGCTGATCTACACCGACGAGCCGACGCCGTCGTTCAAGCATGCCGAGATGACCGCGAAGCGTGTCGATCTCAGCTATTCGCTCGGCCTCGCGCTCAACAACGAAGGCGCGGTCACCGGCGTGATCTGGGACAGCCCGGCGTTCAAGGCAGGGCTGACGGTCGGCGACACGATCGTCGCGATCAACGGCGCCACCTGGTCGGCCCAGACGATAAAAGACGCCGTAACGGCGGCGAAGACGGGCAAGGAGCCGATCGTGCTGCTGGTGAAGTCAAGCGACCGCATCACGTCAGCGAGCATCGACTATCATGGCGGCCTGCGCTATCCGCGCCTCGAAAAGATCGGCAACGGCGAGGGTGGCCTCGATAAGCTGCTGACGGCCAGATAAAGGAGAGGGGCACCCCCACACCGCTCGATCCGGGCTTGCCGGGGCTTTCACGCCTCCGGCCGGTCCGGATGAACGACCATGAGAGCCCAGGACAGACATGAACATCGATTTGATCTCGATCGGCGACGATCCCCCCAACAGCCTCAACGTCATCATCGAGGTGCCGGTCGGCGGCGAGCCGGTGAAATATGAATTCGACAAGAAATCCGGCGCACTGTTCGTCGATCGGATTCTCCACACGCCGATGCGTTATCCGGCAAATTACGGTTTCGTGCCGCACACCCTGTCGCCCGATGGCGATCCGCTCGACGCGCTCGTCATCGCGCGCTCGCCCTTCGTGCCGGGCTGCGTCGTACGTGCGCGCCCGATCGCGGTGCTGAAGCTCGAGGACGAGGCCGGCGGCGACGAGAAGCTGGTCTGCGTGCCCGTCGACACCACCTTCCCTTATTATTCGGACGTGGGCGAACGCGGCGATCTGCCCTCGATCGTGCTCGCGCAGATCGAACATTTCTTCAAACACTACAAGGACCTGGAGTCCGAGAAGTGGGTGCGTATCGGCCAATGGGGCGATGCCGAGGAAGCCAGGCGCATCGTGATCGAGGCGATCGCAGCAGCGAAGGCCGCTAAAGAGGCCAAGAACGCGGCATGATCCACGGATGACACCCCGAACGGCCTGGAGGGGATGCGCGGCGGCGGGAATCGTTGCCTTCATCTGCTCCGCGTCGTTCGGGCTCATCCCGGGCATGGCCGCGTGCGGGCCGACGGGCGGCCTCGACCCGATCGTCGCCTTCGAATTCACCCGCACCCCGGCCGATGTCGCCACCCTGTTCGGCGACGAGCCCTGCACCTCGTCCCTGGTCGCCGCGCAGAAGACCGGCCTGCTGCTCGACACGCTCGGCTTCATCCCGAGTTATACCGCCTTCCTTATCCTCGCCGCGATCGCCACAGGCACATCTCGCCCAAGAGGCCGAACGACAATGATCGCGACCTTTCTCGTCGCGGCCGTCAGCGACCAGATCGAAAACGGGCTGCTCTACGCGATCGTGCGCGACCTGCCCGGCACATCAGCGCTGCTCGGCCCCTTATGGTGGGCAGTGCACGTGAAGTTCGCCCTGCTGGCGCTAGGCACGTTGGGGCTGGGTATCCTCCTCGCCGGCCGTCCGCGGTCAGGCTCGGCGTTCGGTGCGATCATCGGCCTTGGCGGACTGGTTGCGCTGTACGGCCTGGCCACCATGCCCGGCGACGGGATGGCGACCGGGTTCCTCATCGCCTGGGTCGCCCTGCTGATCGCGGCGCTTATCGCTTCTTTCGCGCCTTCGCTTTTCGCGGTGCGCGCTGCCCCGCCGCCAGACCGAGCGACGCCCAGCGCCTGAGCTCGTCCGCATCGTCATAGACCTCGTCTGGCGCGCGGCGGTAGTTCATCGATTCGACCCGGCCCTCGCTCATCTCGTAAGAGAAACGCGAACACCCGGCGGCATCCCATTCAGCGTCGCTGACCGAATCGGATTTGAACCACGCCCCCTCGTCCGAGACGATCGCGAAGATGGTGCCGTCACAATACAGCGTCGCCCCGCCCATCATCTTGCGCATCGTGACGGTACCGACCGGCTCCATCGCCTCGGCGATCCAGTCAACCAGCCCCTGGTCGAACGCCATCCGCCTCTCCTCAGCCGCGCCCCGCGAGCCTGGTGAGCGCCGTGCCGGACACGCGATTGACGGTCCAGTCGTCCATCGGCACCGCGCCCATCGCCTTGTAGAACTCGATCGCCCTGGTGTTCCAGTCGAGCACGGCCCATTCGAAACGCGTGCATCCGCGGTCGACCGCGATCCCGGCGAGATGCCGCAGCAAGGCCGCCCCGACTCCCTGTCCGCGCGCCTCGGGCGTCACGTACAGATCCTCAAGATATAGGCCGCGCCACCCGGTCCAGGTCGAAAAATTGTGGAAGAACAGCGCCATGCCAAGCGGCGTCCCGTCCTGCTCCGCGATCACCGCCTCGACGGCCGGATGGTCGCCGAACATCGCCTCGTGCAGCAGCGCCTCGGTCGCCACGACCTTGTCGGCCTCGCGCTCGAACTCGGCAAGCTCGCGCACGAAGCGCATGATGGTGGCGACATCGTCGGGAGTGGCGAAACGGAGTTGGGTCATGCTGCGGCCTCTGTCTGCGGGGCGGGTGCGGCGGTGCCGCGAATGGCGGCGAGGCACCCGGCGATGATCAGGCCGGCCCCCGCCACGGTGTAGAGCGAGACATGCTCGCCAAAGACGATCCAGCCAAGCATCGCCGCCCAGATAAAGGCGGTATATTCGACCGGCGCAAGGATCTGCGCCTCGGCCCGGCCATAGGCCCAGGCGAGCGCCGCCGCCGAGAAGGTGCCGAGCAATGTCGCCAGCCCGATCGCGGGCAGTTGCGCCACGGAGGGCATCACCGCGAACCAGGGTGCGCCGATCAGGAGCAGCACGCCGATCACCCCGCCGGTAAACAGCGTCACCTCGATCGGGTCGGCAAGCTGCGCCTGCTTGCGCAGCAGGACCAGGCTGAAACCATACAGGAAGGACGCCAGGATGATCGCACCCGACCCAAGCAGGGTCTCGCTCGACGCGCCCGTCTTCGCCTGCCCCCAGGCGATCACCACCACGCCGACGCTCGCAATGACTGATCCAAGGATCGCCGCGCGCCGGATCTGCTCGCCGAGCATCGCCGCCGCCAGGTACAGCGCGACCAGCGGCGCGAGGAAGGTCAGCGCCACGCCCTGCGCCATCGGCACGCGGACCAGGCCCCAGAAGAACAGCAGCACCGACATGCCGGCGGCAAAGCCGCGCCCGATATGCAGGTTGAGCGCCATGCGCGCCGGCCATTTATTACCACGAATAATGAAGATCGTGCCGGTCAGCACGGCACCGGCGACCGACCGCCACAGCACGGCACTGTAAGCGCCGCTGGCGATGCTCAGCCCCTTCATCACGGCATCCATCGCCGAATAGGTCGCGATGCCGAGGGTCGCGACCCCAAAAGCCACGGTTGCCGCCGAATATCTCGGGGACGCGCTC
The DNA here is from genome assembly GCA_029202385.1 of Candidatus Sphingomonas phytovorans. Classification (NCBI taxonomy): domain Bacteria; kingdom Pseudomonadati; phylum Pseudomonadota; class Alphaproteobacteria; order Sphingomonadales; family Sphingomonadaceae; genus Sphingomonas; species Candidatus Sphingomonas phytovorans. The sequence goes on along the minus strand of CP119314.1, from coordinate 4,482,626 downwards.
ACACCCGGAGCCCGTCGCGCGGCGTGCTGCGCGACAGCATGGCCAGCGCGACCAGCGCCGCGACTCCAACCAGCGCCTGCGCCACGCGACCGCGCGCATCGGGCCTGCCCATCCTTTGTCTCCCGGTGACCGCCGCGTCAGGCGGCGGCGCGTGCCTCGTCCGCCGCCTCGATCTCGGCGGCCTTCGCCTCGACCAGCTTGACGATATGCTCGATCATGTCCTCGCTCTGGACGGTGTGATCGGTGACGCCCGACAGATAGACCATGTGCTTGCCGTTGCCGCCACCGGTCAGTCCGATATCGGTCTCGCGCGCCTCGCCGGGGCCGTTGACCACGCAGCCGAGCACCGACAGCGACATCGGCGTGCGGATATGCTGAAGCCGTTCCTCGAGCGCCTGCACCGTGCGGATCACGTCGAAGCCCTGGCGCGCGCAGCTCGGGCAGGAAACCACCCGGACGCCGCGGTTGCGGATGCCGAGCGCCTTGAGGATCTCGAAGCCGACGCGGACCTCCTCCTCTGGCTCGGCGGAGAGCGAGACGCGGATCGTGTCGCCGATGCCGTACCAGAGCAGCGAGCCGATCCCGATCGCCGACTTGACCGTCCCGCCGACGAAACCCCCTGCTTCGGTGATGCCGAGATGCAGGGGACAATCGACCACTTCCGCGAGTTGCTGGTACGCGGCGACCGCGAGGAACAGGTCCGACGCCTTCACCGCGACCTTATATTCGTGGAAATCGTGATCTTGCAGGATCTTGATATGATCCAGCGCGCTCTCGACCAGCGCCTCGGGGCACGGCTCGCCATATTTTTCGAGCAGGTCCTTTTCCAGGCTGCCCGCATTCACGCCGATACGGATCGCGCAGCCATTGGCTTTCGCCGCGTTGACGACTTCCCGCACGCGATCGGACGAGCCGATATTGCCCGGGTTGATGCGCAGGCAGGCAGCACCGGCATCGGCTGCCTCGAGCGCGCGCTTGTAGTGGAAATGGATGTCCGCGACGATCGGCACCCGGCTGGCGCGGACGATCTGCTTCAGCGCCGCCGTGCTCTCAACATCGGGGCAGGAGACGCGGATGATGTCGACCCCGGCATCCTCGCAGCGGCGGATCTGGTCGATCGTCGCCTTCGCATCGGAGGTCGGCGTGTTGGTCATGGTCTGGACGGTGACGGGCGCGTCGCCGCCGACAGGAACATTGCCGACCATGATCTGGCGGCTCTGACGGCGCGTGATGTCGCGCCAGGGACGAATGGACATGGAATTTCCTCGCTTCGCGGCCCCTATAGCGCCGGACAAGCGCGCAAGAAAGCACGAGCCTCAGCCCTGCATCGAATCCCGATAGCGACGGCTGCCGCGCAGGCTCGTCCCGTCAGCGAGGGTGACGGTGAAATCGCCGCTTCGATCGGTCTCGACCCGTCTCACCGCGGCCCGGCGGACCAGGCGACTGCGATGGATCTGGACGAAGCCGGATCCAAGCTCCGCCGCGACCGCGGCCAGGGTGGCGCGGTGGAGCAGGGTCCGCCCAAGCCAGGCCAGTTCGACATAGTTGCCGGCGGCATTGACGTGATCGATCTCATCGACCGGAATCTGATGCGACACCGCCCCGTCCACTACCTTCAGGGTGCGCGGCGACGCCGGCATATCCTTCGTCTCCCCGGCGCGCGCGAGCAACCACTGGGCGATGGCGATGAGGCCGGCAAACTGGAGATAGGAGGCGAAGTCCTTGCGAAATTCGTAGAGGATCGGGTTGGAGAGCCGGTTCAAGAACAGATACTGCCCGCCCTCCGCTGCGTAGTAGAGCTTTCGCAGGACCGTCATCAGCGCCATGTGAGCCAGCGACAACGGCACGCTGGCCAGCACGATCAGCAACAGCACGACGGCCCAGGAAAAGCGCGGCGGCCGCAAATGCCTGATCAGCCAACAGATCGCGGGCGCCACCGTCAGCCAGGCGACGATGCTGGTGACTTCCCAGACCCAGACATGCGCCTTGGTCTCGTGCCTGCCCGCAAGGGCAAGGTCACTCATCGTCGATTCGGCATTGGCGATCATCACGGCGAGCAGGATCACGAGGAAGCCACCGCCGAGAATGAGGGCGAGCCGGCGCTGCGCACCGTTCATCCCGCCTCCGCCGCTATTCGTCCCCATCGTTCTGGCCATCGTCCCTGTGATGCCGCGTTCCGCCCCTCCCCGATACCGGGCCGGGCGGGCCCTCGCTAGCCGTTGCCGATCGATGAACGAGAGGCGCGAGGGAGAGAGGCGCGATGGAACGACATTACGGAATGGACTGGCTGAGGATCGGGGCGTTCGGCCTGCTGATCTTCTACCATGTCGGCATGGTCTTCGTGACCTGGGGCTTTCATATCAAGACCGCCGACCCGGCCGAGTGGGTGGCGGTGCCGATGCTGCTGACCAATGCGTGGCGGCTGACCCTGCTCTTCGTCGTCTCGGGCTTCGCCAGTCGCGCGCTGTTCGCCAAATCGACCGGGATTCGCGGCTTCCTCGGCAACCGCAATGCGCGCCTGCTCCTGCCCCTCGCCTTCGGCGTCATCGCGATCGTGCCACCGCAAAGCTGGGTCGAACTGGTCACCCGGCATGGCTATGCGCACAGTTTTCTCTGGTTTCTCACGCATGACTATTTCCGTTTCGGCACGCTGGACGGGGTCATCCTGCCAACCTGGAACCATCTGTGGTTCGTCGCCTATCTCTGGGTCTACACCCTCGCCCTTGCGCTGTTGCTGGCACCGCGCCTGCCCGGCGTGCAGGCAATGTTCGACCGGCTGTTCGGCGGACCTGGCGTGCTCTGGATCCCGCTCGCCTGGCTGCTCCTGATCCGGGTGGCCCTGTTCCCCAATGTGGATGAAACGCACGACCTGGTCACCGACGGGGTCGCGCATCTGCAGTATTTCCCCGCCCTCCTGTTCGGCTTCGGACTGGCCGGCTCACGGCCGGCGCGGGCGGCGCTCGCACGATTCTGGGTGCCTGCGGCAGTGCTGGCGGTGGCGAGCTATGCGATCGTCGCCTCGTTCGCGATCGCCTATCCCGGCTTCGCTATCCCCACCCGGGCGATGGCGCGAATCTTCCATGTCGCCCGCGAGGTGCAATGCTGGGCGAGCATCGCCGCGCTGATCGGCATTGCCGAGCGCTTCTGGAACCGGGACCATGCGTGGCGGCCGATGCTGACCGAAGCTGTCTTCCCTTTCTACATCATCCACCAGACGGTGATCGTGGTGGTGGAATATTGGCTGAAGCCACTCGACATCGGCCCGGTCGCCGAGTTCGCGATCCTCGTCCCGGCGACGGTGACAGGATGCTGGGCCTTCTACCTGATCGGCCGCAGGATCGGCTGGCTTCGGCCGCTGATCGGCCTGAGGCGGAACCTCGCGCCGAAACCGGAGGCGGTCGCCGCCGACCTCCAGCCAGCCTGACCGGCCCGGACGAGGCGACCGCCTCGTCCGGGCCACCGCCCGCCGTGCGGCGTAACCCCTTGACTAGCCATGGCGTCAGGAAACGCTAAAGGCGCGCTCATGGAACGGCACTACGGCCTGGACTGGCTCCGCATCGGCGCCTTCGGCCTACTCATCTTCTACCATGTCGGCATGGTCTTCGTGCCGTGGGACTTCCATGTGAAGACAGCCCACCCGATCGACTGGGTGGCGATCCCCATGCACACGACCAACAGCTGGCGGCTGATGCTGCTGTTCGTCGTGTCGGGCTATGCCAGCCGGGCCCTGCTTGCCAAGAGCGCGAGCCCCGGCTCCTTTGTCGGATCGCGCAACAAAAGGCTGCTGATCCCCCTGCTGTTCGGCATGGCGATCATCGTCCCGATCCAGCCCTGGGTCGAGCTGACCACCAAGCACGGCTATGATGGCGGCTTCGGCTGGTTCTGGCTGCACGACTATTTCCGCTTCGGGACCTTCCACACCCTCCTCCTGCCCACATGGCAGCACCTGTGGTTCGTGCTGTATCTCTGGGTCTATACGGTGGCGCTGGCCGGCGGTGTGTGGCTGATGCGCGGGCGCAGCCTGCAGGGGATCTTCGACCGGATTTTCGGCACCGTCGCGATCCTGTTGTTGCCCGTCGCCTGGCTGCTGGGCGTCGACCTGTATCTTCTGCCCGGCGCGCGCGAGACTCACGACCTGTTCAGCGATGCGATCGCGCATGCCCATTACCTGCCCGGCTTCCTGTTCGGCTTCGCGCTGGCGCGGTCGGAGCCGGCGATGGCGGCGATCGGACGCTGGTGGAAAGCAGCGGGGATCGCCGCGGTGCTGAGCTACGCAGCGGTCGCCGCGATCGAGCTGCGCTGGCCGGGCAGCGCCATGCCCTATCCGTACGGCTATCTCTTCGCCTCGGCGCGGGCGATCCAGGGCTGGGGCGCGATCATCGCGCTGATCGGTATCGCCGAACGCTACTGGAACCACGACCATGCCTGGCGCCGGATGCTGACCGAAGCGGTGTTTCCCTTCTACATCATCCACCAGACGGTGATCGTCGCGGTCGAATGGGTGCTGCTGCCCTATGGCCTGCCCCCGCTGGCCGAGTTCGCGATCCTGGTCTTGGCGACGATCGCCGGATGCTGGGCCTTCTATCTTGTCGGGCGCGAGGTCGGGTGGTTGCGGCCGCTGATCGGGCTGCGCGGCTTCATCGCGCCACGGCATGCGCGCCCTTCCCCCAAACTGGCAACCGCGGAGACCCTGTCATGACTCAATCCGGCTGGACGCTCGTCATCCATGGCGGTGCAGGCATGATGACCCGCGATCGCATCACCCCCGAACAGGATGCCGGCGCGCGATCCGCGCTGGGGCTGGCGCTCGACGCAGGATCGGCCGTGCTGGCGGCCGGCGGCAGCGCGCTCGATGCCGTCGAGGCGGCGGTGCGCGTGCTTGAGGACGATCCCCATTTCAATGCCGGGCGCGGCGCCGCCTTGACTCATGAGGGAGTCGCCGAGCTCGACGCGGCGATCATGGAAGGAGCCGGCCGGGATGCCGGCGCGGTCGCCGGGGTGACCGGCACCCGCCATCCGGTGAGCCTTGCCCGCGCGGTGATGGAGCAGAGCCGGCACGTGCTGCTCGGCGGCGAAGGCGCCGACCTGTTCTCGCGCGAGCACGGACTCGAACAGGCCGGCCAGGACTGGCTCGTCCTGCCCGAGCGCCGCCGTCAGCTCGAGGAGTTGCAGGCGCGCGGCGCCGATGCGTTCGACGTCGACATGAAATACGGCACGGTCGGCGCGGTGGCCCGCGATAGCGCCGGCCATGTCGCCGCGGCCACCTCCACCGGCGGCGTCACCGGCAAGCGCTGGGGCCGGATCGGCGATTCGCCGCTGATCGGCGCCGGCACCTATGCCGACGACCGGGCCGGCGCCGTCTCGGCCACCGGCTCTGGCGAATATTTCATTCGTGCCGGCGTCGCCCACGAGATCTGCGCGCGGGTGCGCCTCGCCGGCATACCGCTCCGGGCCGCGGCCGATGCGGTGATGGCCGACGTGCTGGCGCTCGGCGGCAAGGGCGGCGTGATCGTGACCGGGCCGGAAGGCGAGCCGGTCTGGAGCTTCACCACCGCCGGCATGTACCGGGGCCGTGCCGGATCGGACGGCGCACGGACGATCGCGATCTACGGCGACGAATAGCCCATGCTTTCACGGTCAGGCCCGAACGGGTAGAGCGACGGCCATGAGTCGCTTCCTCCCCGCTCTCGCCGCCGTCGCCCTCGCCGCGACCGCTTCCCCCGCCGCCGCCTATTGGGAATATGGTCACCAGACCATCGCCCAGATCGCGCGGGCGAACGTCAAGCCGAAGACGCGGGTGGCGATCGATCGGCTGTTGCGCCAGTCGACACTGCTCGGCACGCCGACCTGCCCGGCGCGCTCGATCGAGGATGCCAGCATCTGGGCTGATTGCATCAAGAATATCAAGGGTCCGGACGGCAAACGCCCGTTCGATTTCGCCTATAGCTGGCACTATCAGAACGTGAACATCTGCAAGCCGTTCGATCTCACCGTGCCGTGCAAGGACGGCAATTGCGTATCGGCGCAGATCGAGCGCGACGTGAAGCTGCTGCGTGACAAGGCGACCCCCTTGAAGGATCGCGTCGAGGCGCTTGTGTTCCTGATCCACTTCGTCGGCGATCTGCACCAGCCGCTCCATGCCGGCGACAAGGGCGACAAGGGCGGTAACGAGGCCAAGACAAGCTATGGCATCCTGGAAACGCCGCGGCTCAACCTGCACACCGTGTGGGACGGCTATCTCGCCGAACGCGCGATCTCGACACCACCGTCCGTGGTGCGGCGCTATTCCGCGACCGAGCGCGCGACGATGGCGACCGGCGACGTGACCGACTGGAGCCGCGAGAGCTGGCAGATCGCGCACGACTCCGCTTATGCCAGCGCGATGAAGGGCGATCCCTGCGCACCGACGCCGGAGCACATGACGCTGGACGACGCGACGATCGCGTCGCTCGTCCCGGTCGAGCGCCTGGAAGTGCAACGCGGCGGGCTTCGGCTGGCGAAGCTACTCGACAAAGCCTTTTCCTAGTCCTGCGACCCCCAGCGCCAGCGCCAGCCGCCGTCGGTCTTGCGCCAGGCGATGGTCGCGAAGGCCACGATCAGCGTAACGCCGACGATGGCCTTGAACAGGTCGCCGGGCAGAAAACGGATGTCGAGCAGCAGCGCCGCGCAGAAGCCCAGCGTCAGCGCCCAGCCCTGCCACGTAACCGGCGTCGCACCCAAGCCGAACAGCTTGGGCGCGAACCAATAGCCTTCGCGCACATGGTACCAACGTTTGATATCATCCAATCCCATCACCGCCTCCATCAGCCGGGGTTTTTGCCGGCCTTCCGCGCTTTGCCCGGACCGGCGCTTCAAGCTTCACGCCACGCTTCGACAGCGCCTCGCGAATCAGGCATTCGAGCTGGGCATTGACGCTCCGCAGGTCGGCCGCCGCCGCACGCTCGACCGCCGCGTAGAGCGCGGGGTCGAGGCGTAGCGGGAACGCCTTTTTGGAGGGAGCGCTCAACGAGACCGGCTTACTGGTAGAGCGTGCCGGTATTGACGACCGGCTGGGTATCGCGTTCGCCGCACAGCACGACCATCAGGTTGGAGACCATCGCGGCGCGGCGCTCGTCGTCCAGCTCGACCACATTCTTCGCCGACAGCATCTCCAGCGCCATCTCGACCATGCCGACCGCGCCCTCGACCAGCGTCTTGCGCGCGGCGACCACGGCCTGCGCCTGTTGCCGCCGCAGCATCGCCCCCGCGATCTCCTGCGCATAAGCGAGGTGAGTGAAGCCGCATTCATCGACGGTGATGCCCGCGACGGCGAGCCGGGCAATCAGTTCCTCGCGGAGTTCGGCGCTCACCTGATCATGATTGCCCCGCAGCGTGACTTCCTGATGCTCGAAATCGTCATAGGGATAGCGGGCGCCGATAGTACGCACGGCGGCCTCGATCTGGACGATTACGAACGCCTTATAATCATCGATATCGAACAAGGCCTGAGCGGTGTCGGTCACGCGCCAGACCACCTGCGCCGCGATCTCGATCGGGTTGCCACGCAGGTCGTTCACCTTGAGCCGTTCCGAGATCATGTTGTTCGCGCGGAGCGACACCTTCTTGCGGACCAGCCAGGGCAGCACCCAGCGCAGGCCGGTGGTCCGATCGGTGCCCTTGTACGATCCGAACAGGGTGATGGCCGCCGCCTGGTTGGGCTGGAGCATGTAGAAGCCGGCCAGCAGGAACACTGAAACGACGATGCCGCCGGTTATCAGCACGCTGGCGAGCCCCGGCACGTCCCTGACGAGCGTCGTCCCGAAACCCGCCGCGGCATTGGCGATCAGGATGACGAGCAACATGACATAGCCGCTGGACGTGGACGCCGTCCGCTCTTTCGACAGTGTGAGCGCGGTATTTCTGACGACCGAATCCGACATGGGAGCCTCCCGTTAATGTGATATCACATTTATATCGAGATTTAGCCCTGGGCAAGCGGAAACGAAAACGCCGCCGGATCGGGCGATCCGGCGGCGCTGTCGATACGCGAAGTGAGAGAGTTCAGTTCAGGACGATCGTCACCGCGCGGCGGTTCTGGGCCCAGCTCGCCTCGTCCGAGCCGAGCGCGATCGGGCGTTCCTTGCCATAGCTGATCGTCGAGATGCGCGCCGGGTTGATGCCGCGCGCCGCAAGGTAATTCTTCGCGGCGTTGGCGCGGCGATCGCCGAGCGCGAGGTTGTATTCGCGGGTGCCACGCTCGTCGCAATGGCCTTCGAGGCTGACGGGCACGTTGGGCCATTTGGCGAGCCACGCAGCCTGGCTGTCCAGGATTTCACGGGCATGCGCGTCGATATCGTAGCGGTCGAGCGCGAAGTTGACCGTGTTGCTCGTCACCGAGCGCTCGAAGTCGGCGCGCGAGCCGGGAACGACATCGTCGCGGGTCACCGGGCCGCTGGGGCTCGTGTCCGGACCGGGCGCGGGCGGAATCTGCTTCGGTTTCGGGCTGCATGCGGCAGTCGCGACGAGCGCGGCGGCAACGATGAGCGTGGTCGTCAGTCTGGCCATCAGGCTTCTCCTTCGATCAAGAGTCGTTTCGATTGCGTCTCGCCCCACCGGCATCGCTTTAAGGTTAACCGGAGTCAACGTCAGGCTGAACGGTGATACGGGCGCGAATTGCTTCAGGGGCGTAACGGTCCCCAGGCCGGATCCGATCCGTCAAGCGGCGTCGGAATCTTCCGTTCGTTGACCCCGGTCAGGTCGACCGACCACAGATCGGCATTGCCGGCGCCACCCCGGTGCGAGCGGAAGAAGGTGAGCACACGGCCATTGGGCGACCAGCTTGGCCCCTCGTCCTGCCAGCTGTTGGTCAGCAGGCGTTCGCCGCCGCCGCTCGGGCTCATCACGCCGATCCGGAAATCGCCCGAAATCCTGGTGAAGGCGATCAGGTCGCCGCGCGGGCTCCAGACCGGGGTGGCGTAGCGCCCGCCGCCAAAACTGATGCGCTGCTGGTTCGATCCGTCGGCGTTCATCACATAGATCTGCTGGCTGCCCGAACGATCGCTCTCGAAGGCGATACGGGTGCCGTCGGGCGAATAGCTGCCGCCGGTGTCGATCCCCGGCGCATTGGTCAGCCGCTGCGGCGACCCGCCGGAGGTCTGGACCCGATAGACATCGGTATTCCCCGCCACCGCCATCGAGAACACGATCCACCGCCCATCGGGCGAGAAGCGCGGGGCGAAGGTGAGGTTGGGATTGTTGACCAGCAACCGCTGCTGCGCCGTCGCGACATCATAGACGTAGATGGCCGGGCGATCGTTCAGATAGCTCATATAGACGATCGACTTCTGGTCCGGCGAGAAGCGCGGGGTCAGCACGGTCGACTGGCCGTTGGTCAGGAAACGATGATTCGCACCGTCCTGGTCCATGATCGCCAGCCGCTTGAACCGCTTCGCCTTTGGTCCGGTTTCGGAAACGTAGATGACACGGCTGTCGAAATACGGCCCTTCGCCGGTCAGCCTCGTGTAGACCATGTCTGCGCATTTGTGCCCGGCACGGCGCCAGTCTCCCGGCGAGACGACGAAACCCTGGCGGGTAAGCTCGCTGCGCGCGAACACGTCGTAGAGATAGCAGCCGACCGTCAGCGTGCCGTCGTCGTTCGCGCGGACGAATCCCTGGACCAGGGTCTGCGCGCCGGCACCGCCCCAATATTCGAAGGACGGCGCGGTGACTTCGGGAAAGGCGACGCCCTTGAGCGCGTTCGACGCGATCGGCTTGAACAGGCCGCTGTTCTTCAGGTCGTTGGTCACGATCTGCGCGAGATCGCGACCGAGCTTGTCGGTCGGGCCGGCGGGCGTGTTGACCACGGCTGAGGTCGGCATCACGGGAACAGCGATCCCCAGTGGTGCCGAGGTGCCGCCGACGACATCGACCACCAGGCCGCCGTCCTGCGCAGGGGGCACCTGGGTAGCCGTCACCGGCGGCGGGGCGACGGGAGCATTCTGCGCCTGGGCCGAAAGCGGCAACAGGGCGGCGAACGCGGCGGCCAGTAACACGATAGGGGAAGATGTCATCATGGTCCTCATCCCGGAAGTTTGTAGCGCAAGCTGAAATTGCTCCAGCCATTGGGGCCGTCGTAGAGTTCTGGCGGCAGGCCCCGGAGCGGCGAACAGTCCCGAAACGCCGTATTGGCGCCATCGACCACGGCACCGACATATCGACGGTTGGAGTCGTCCACGCCCGCTGGCTCACCTACCATCTCCGGCGCGGCGGCAAGGGACCCATCGCGATTATAGCGGAGTCTCACCGTCAAGACGATCCGCTCCGCCCCCGGCCCTGGCTTAGCGATGCGGTCGAAGCAGGGCGAGAACTGGCGCCTGATCGACGCCGCCATGTCAGCCATCGCCTGCCCGCTGAGAGGATCCGGCGACGCGATATGCGGCTTCTGCGCATCGGCATGTCCAAGGGACACAATCAGTGCGCACAGTCCGACGAATGCGAGGGCGTAGCGGGATGGGGACATCGCATACCTCATCCCGGCAACTTGTAGCGCAAGCTGAAATTGCTCCAGCCATTGGGGACGTCATAAAGTTCGGCGGGTAGCCCGCGGAGCGGCGCGCAGCCCTTGAAGGTGGCGATCGCATTGTCGTCCACCCGGTCCTGGTAGCGGCCATTCTCGGCATCGACGCCGCTATGGCCGACGACCTGCGGATTGCCAGCGAGCGACCCGTCACGGTTGAGGCGAAGCCGGATCGTCACGATGATCCGCTCGGCGCCCGGCCCGGGCTGCACCTGGCGATCGGCGCAGGGCTGCACCTGGCGCCGGATCGCCGAACCGATATCGGCTGCGGCCTGCTGGCTCATCACCGCCGCCTGCGGCACCACCGACTTGGCGGGCGACGGCTTGTCCGACAGGCCCTTGAGGAAATCGTCGCCCAGGCGCGATCCACGCGGGCGCGGCTTCGTCGACGCCGTGTCGGTGCCGGTGGCGCGGTTATGAGAAGCGGTCGCGCGGCTGGTTGGCGCTGCCTCGCGGGTCGGCGGCTTCTTCGACTTGTCTGGCGTCGGGGCGACCGGCTTCTTCGGCTCAGGCACCGCATTGGGCGCGGGCTTGGGCGGCGGCGCTGCCTTGGGCTGGGGCTTGGGCGGCACCGGATCCGGCTGCGGCTCCTCCTTCGGCGCGGCAGGCGCGGCATCTTCGGGCGGGCCCTGCTCGGGCGCCTGCGATTCGGCCGGCGGCGTCACCGCCTGCGGCGCCTTGGCGACGAGATCGACCTTGTCGACCAGCGACACCTCGATCGGCGCCTGCTTCGGCATTTCCGGATCCCGCGCGGCGAGGAAGCCCATCGAGAGCAGGCCAAACAGGACGGCATGGCCGAACAGCGCGACACCCAAGGCGATCGCTTCGGACCGCTGCATCGTACGAGACCTATGAACCGTTCGTTTCGAGCGCAGTCGGGAAACGAGCCGCGGGCGCGACGCATGGTTTCTCTACTGCGCTCGAAACGAACGGAAGGGGAGCGCGTGTCATTTGCCGTCGTCGCCGACCGTCACCAGCGCGACCCGGTTGAGGCCAGCATGGTTGAGTTCCCCCATCACCCGCATGACGCGGCCATAGTCGAGACTCTTGTCGGCGCGCAGGAATATCTGGGGTGGCTTGCCGCCTTCAGTCTTCGCGGCGAGCTGCCGCAGCACGTCAGGCAGGATATCCTGGCTGACCTCGTCCTGGTCGACATGGATCTTGCCGCCGGCCTCCATCGAGATCTGCACCGGCTTCTGGTCCTGGTCGAGCGGCTTGGCGCGGCTGTCCGGCAGGTTCACCGGTACGCCGGCGGTCAGCAGCGGCGCGGTGACCATGAAGATGATCAGCAGCACCAGCATCACGTCGACCAGCGGCGTGACGTTGATCTCCGCCATCGGTGCGCGCCGGCCGCGGCTGCGCTGCGAGGGAAGCTGCATCGCCATCTAGAGCTTCCGCCCGTCAGTCTCGAGTTGGCGGCTCAGCGTCGCGTGGAAACCGTCGGCGAAGCGGTTGAGCCGTGCCTCGATCCGGTTGATGCCGTGGCTGAAGCGATTGTAGGCGATCACCGCCGGGATGGCGGCGAACAGGCCGATCGCGGTGGCGAACAGCGCCTCGGCAATGCCCGGCGCGACCACGGCAAGCGAGGTGTTCTGCGCCGAGGCGATACCGGTGAAGCTGCGCATGATGCCCCAGACAGTGCCGAACAGCCCGACGAACGGCGCGACCGACCCGACGGTGGCGAGGATGTTGAGCCGGTCCGACAGCTTGTCGATCTCGCTCGCCACCATCGATCCCATGGCGGTCGCCAGTCGTTCGCGCGTGCCCTCGCGATCGATCGCACCGCTTGCGGTCGAGCGGCGCCATTCCTTGACGCCGGCCGAGAAGACCCGCGCGATCGGCAGATCGCTATCGCCCTGGATGCGGTGGAAGGCGTCGATATCCTCCGCTTTCCAGAAATCGCGCTCGAATTTCTCGATCTTGCGGCGCGTGCCGCCGATCCGGCGCCAGAAAGTGAGGATGATTGCCCAGGTCCAGATGCTGGCACCCAGCAAACCGAGCATGACGATCTTCACGACCAGGTCCGCCTGGAGGAAAAGCGCGACCGGCGACATCGTCGCGGCATCGGTATTAAAGAACACTTCGTTCACGCTTCCTGATCCCTCTGGCCAACGAGGCGCTGGAATGCCTCGATCCATTCTCTTGGCTGCCGCTTCGGCTTGCCAGATACACCGACCAGCGCCGCAGTCACTTCCGCCTCGCTCAGTATCTGGGCACCGCGCATGACTCTCTGATGAATATCGACCGACGCGGCGCGCACCTGCATCAATCTGGTCACCACGACCAGCGCATCGTCGAGCTTCGCCGGCGCGCGATAGCGAATGGCGAGCGCGCTGACCGCATAGGCACCCTCGCCCCCTTCCTGCGCCGCGCGCTGGTCAATCCCGGCGAGGCGGAGCATGTCCGACCGGGCACGTTCCATGTAGCGCAGATAATTGGCGTGATAGACGACGCCTGACAGATCGGTGTCCTCGAAATAGACGCGGACCGGGAATCGATGCTCGATCCCGTCGAAGCGGCCTTCGACCGGTTGATCCTGTTGCTGCGCCACCATGTCCTGTCGTCCTAACGGACCGGTTCATCGGAAGGAACCCCGTTCACCGCGCCGGAGGTTCATCTCGTCCCCTGCTTGACAGTAAAGTAACCCATGGGTTACATGTAACCTCAGAGTTACAAGGACGCGACATGATCAATCAGACCGATCTTGCCGATCGCATCGCCTGGGGCCGCGCCCGCGCCGCCACCGCGATGGCACTCGTATTCGTGGCGGCGCAGGCGGGCAGCTTTCCCGACGCGCCGGTCAATCGCCCGCAAAGCCTTCACCTCGCTGCCTGGATCGTGTGGGCGGCAGCGCTGCTGCTGTTCCTTGCCTGGGGCGGCGGATTGCTGCGCGGCGCGCGGATGCGCGCCCTGCTCAACGACGAGACAACGCTAGATCATCGCAAGCGGGCGATGGCGCTTGGATTCTGGGGCGCGATCGGCACGGCCACCCTGGTCTATGCCATCAGCTTCTACGAGCCGATCTCGGCACGCGAGGGTGCCCGGCTCGTCATCACCTTCACGATCGCACTCGCCCTGCTCCGCTTCGGCACGCTCGAGCGGCGGGCGCTGAAGGATGGCTGACCGGCTGCTCAACAGCCTGAAGGACGAACGCGCCCGGCTCGGCCTGACCCAGGCCGATCTGGCCGACCGGGTCGGCGTCAGCCGCAAGACGATCAACACCGTCGAAAACGGCGTGTTCATCCCCTCCACCACCCTCGCACTGAAGCTCGCCCAGGCGCTGGAGAGACGTGTCGAGGACATCTTTCAACTCGCCCCGGAGAATTGACAACGACCCATCTGGACGGCCCCGCACATTGTTCTAGGCTGTAGCGCATGACCGAACCCGCCCTCAGGATCCGCGGCCTGTCCAAGAGTTTCGACAAGCCGGTCATCACCGGCCTCGACCTGGAGATCGGTGCCGGGCAGCTCTATGCCCTGCTCGGCCCGAACGGCGCGGGCAAGACCACCACCCTGCGCATGGTGACCGGCCTGACCCGGCCGGATTCGGGCACAATCCATATCTACGGCATCAGCGCCCGGCAGCATCCCAACGAAGCCAAGGCGATCACCGCCTGGCTGCCGGACGAGCCGATGCTCTACGACAAGCTGACGCCGAGCGAATATCTCGCCTTCGTCGCCGGGCTTTGGCGGATGGAGCCGCAGGCCGCGGCTGACGAGGCCGAGCGACTGCTCCACTGGCTCGACCTGTGGGACGAGCGGGATACGCGATGCGAGGGCTTTTCGCGCGGCATGAAGCAGAAGGTCGCACTGGCCGGCGCGCTGATCCACGACCCGAAGTTGCTGATCCTCGACGAGCCGCTGACCGGGCTCGACGCCGCCATGGCGCGGGCGGTGAAGGATGCGCTGCGGGCGCAGGTCGATGCGGGGAAGACGGTGATCGTCACCACCCACATCCTGGAAGTGGCGGAGCGCATGGCCGACCGGATCGGCATCATCGCCGGCGGCAGGCTGCTCGCCGAGGGCACGCTCGAGGAACTGCGGAGCAGCGCCGGTACCGAGGGCCAGACGCTGGAAGACACCTTCATCCGCCTGACGAGCGGCGCATGATCGCTGGCCTGAGGCCGGTGCCGGGCAGCTTCACCTGGCTGGCCCTGCACGAGATCCGGCTCGCCTGGCGAACCCGGCCGCGCAAGGGCGCGACACGCTGGATCGGCTACATGATGCTGCTGGCATGGCTGGCCTTTGGCTGCTTCCTTGCCTGGGTCCTGCGCGACGAGCCGATCCTGCCGCTGCCCGGAATCATGACCGGCATCCTGGCCGGCAGCATCGTCGGCTTCAGCTTCATGACGACCCAGGCGATCATCGGCAGCCAGCGCACCCTGTACGAGAATGGCGATCTCGACCTGCTCTTTTCAGCACCGATCGAGGGGCGGACGGTCCTGCTCGCGAAGCTGTCCGGCATCGCCGGCACGATCGTGCTGACCTATGCAGTGCTGCTGCTGACCCTGGTCTTGCCGATCGCGCTCTTCGGCCATCCGCAATTGCTGGGGCTGGTGGCGCTGCTTGCCGCGCTCGCGCTGGCCGCCGCGGCGATCGGGCTGGGGATCACGCTCGGCCTGGCGAAGCTGGCGGGGCCCCGCGCCGCGCGGACGGTCGGCCAGATCTCGGCCGCGCTACTGGGCGGCGCCATCTTCCTCGTCTCCCAACTGGCGGGCCATGGCGACCGGCGCGAATCGAGCGTGTCGGTGCTGTTCGAACGCTTCAGCGACGAGGGTGTCGGGAGCACCGGCCTGTCCGGCCTGCCCGGCCATGCCGCCTTTGGCGATCCTGTCGCGGTCATCGTCCTGCTGGGCATCGGCGTGCTGCTGTTCGTGCTGGCCGGCATCATGCTGCAACGCCTGTTCCTGTCCGGCTATCAGGACGGCGGCGCCCGCCTGTCCCGCGCCCGGCCGACCGGGCGAGCCACCGACCGGTTGTTCCACGCCAGCCTGTTCCGGTCGGTCTTCGCCAAGGAATGGCGGCTGCTCGCACGCGACCCGGCGCTCGTCTTCCAGATCCTGCTGCGGCTGATCTATCTCGCGCCGATCGTCTTCGTCGCCTTCGGCCGGGGCAGCCATGCGCCGATGACGCCCGGCCTCGCCTTCGCCAGCGTGCTGCTCGCCGGCCAGATGGTCGGCAGCTTCGCCTGGCTGACCGTCTCGGCGGAGGACGCGCCCGACCTGATCACTGTCTCCCCGGTCAGCAAGGCGGCAATCGACCGGGTAAAGCTGATGGCCGCGTTCGCGATGGCAGCGCCGATCGGGGTGATTCTGCCGATCGTGATCGCGTTCCAGACGCCGCCGGGGGCACTGGTGACGCTGGCGTGCACGGCGGTCGGCGGCAGCGCCGCCGGCTATATCGAGCTCAAGCTCGGCAAGCCGGCGCAACGCAGCAGTTTCGCGCGGCGGCGCTCCGGATCGGTGGTCGGGAACATATTGTCGATCCTGGTCGCCATCATCTTCGGCGGAATCGCGGGAGCAGCGGTTTATTTTATCCGCTGACGAAGGCCGTTGCGCCGGGCTAAGCTTGGGGTACCGAATCATCCCTTCAGGAGAGCATCGATGGTCGAGCGGCCCACCAACGGCATCACCGCGTTCCTCACGATCCGCGGCAAGCGCGGGCAGGAAGCGCTCGATTTCTACACCCGCGCCTTCGGCGCCGAGGTGACCGAGAAGAATCTCGCCGAGGACGGCCAGCGGCTGATGCAGGCCGGCCTGAAAATCAACGGCGGCTGGCTGATGCTGTCAGACGAATTTCCCGAATGGCGCGGCTATGACGAGCCCGAGCCCAAGGGCGTCGGGCTTCATTTGCAGGTCGACGATGCCGATGCCTGGGCCGAACGCGCGGCCGCGGCGGGCGCCACGATCACCATGCCGGTCGACAACCAGTTCTGGGGCGACCGTTACGGCCAGCTCACCGATCCGTTCGGGCATCTCTGGTCGATCGGGTCGCCGATCAAGGAATAGCACGCGCCGGTTTCAGTGCACCGTCTCGCCGCGGGCGCACATGCCGACGAACTTCACGATCCGCGCGGCGCGGGTTTCCGGCTTCTTCGCGTCATGGATGCGGTAGAGGATCGCATAGCGGTTCGCGCCGGTAAGGCCGTCGAAAAAGGCCCGTGCGCCGGGTTCGGCGTCGAGCGCCGCGGCAAGATCGTCGGGAACGGCGATGCTGCTTTGCGGGGCATAGGCCGCGTCCCAGCGCCCGTCGGCTTTGGCCGCATCGATCTCCCGCTGGCCCGCCGGCGCGATCCGCCCGGCCTTGCCAAGCTCGACGGCGCGATCGCGGTTCCTCTCCGACCATTTGCCCCGGGGCTTGCGCGGCGTGAAGCGGATCAGCCACCAATGCTCGTCATAGGGATCCGACTGGCCGTCGATCCACCCATGGCACAGCGCGCCGTCGATCGCCCCGGCCTTCGATACCGACAGGACGCCGGCATGTGCCTTGGCAAGCTTCAGCCACACGCCCTTGCTGTCACGCGGCTGCGCGGCGAGCCACCCCTCCCATGCCTCGCCATCAGCAAAGGACAGGATTGGCAGGCCGGCGCGTTCCTCCACGTCAGGCCGCCCTTTTCTCCAGCGCGTGCGCTGCCTCGGCCATCAGCGACTCGATGATCTCCGCGACCGGCTCTTCCTTCGTCACCATGCCGACCGACTGGCCGGCCATCAGGCTGCCATGCTCGACATCGCCGTCGATGACCGCACGGCGCAACGCGCCGGCCCAGTAATGCTCGATCTGGAGCTGCGCCTCGCCCATCTCGACCTTGCCCTCATCGAGAAGCTGCGCGACCTCGCGCTGCTTCGCGGTGAACAATTCGCCGCCGGCATTCTTCAGCGCGCGCACCGGGATGACCGGCAGGCGCGGATCGATCTGGACGCTGGCGATCGCATCGCGAGCGGAGGCGCGCAGGAACGCCTTCTTGAAATTGGCATGCGCAATCGATTCGGTCGCGCAGACGAAGCGCGTCCCGAGCTGGACGCCCGCCGCGCCCATATCGAGATAGCCTGCGATCGCCTCCCCCCGGCCGATGCCGCCGGCGACGAACACCGGCACTGCATCGGCGACCTCAGGCAGGATCTCCTGGGCCAGCACGCTGGTCGAGACCGGGCCGATATGACCGCCGGCCTCCATGCCCTCGACAACGAGCGCGTCGACGCCGGAGCGGATCAGCTTCTTGGCGAGCGACAAGGCGGGGGCGAAGCAGATCAGCTTCGCGCCGTTCGCCTTGATCGCGTCGATCGACCCCGTCGGCGGCAGGCCGCCCGCGAGCACGACATGGCTGACACCGTGTTTGTTGCAGACCTCGATCAGGTCGAACAGCATCGGGTGCATGGTGATGAGGTTCACGCCGAACGGCTTGTCGGTCAGCGCCTTGGTGCCGGCGATCTCGGCGTCGAGCAGCTCGGGCGTCATCGCCCCGCAGGCGATCAGGCCGAAGCCGCCCGCATTGGAAATGGCGGAAACGAGATTGCGCTCCGACACCCAGGACATGGCGCCGCACAGAATGGCTGTTTCCGAGCCGAGGAATGCGGCCCCGCGCGCCATGCGGCGGCGAAGCCTCTCGCCTCCCACTGAGTGAGTGGGGCTGGGGGCGGACGTGTCGGCATGTGCCAGGGTATCGGTCATGTCGCGCACATGCCCTCCCGGCGGCAAATGCGCAATCAGGTCGGAATGGTCACTGCGTATTTCTCAGCCATGTCGGGGATTGGCCCTTTAACGGGCCCTCTCCTAACTCCTCCCGCAAGCGGGAGGGGAACAATCAGGCCGCGTCTTCGGCATCAAGACCATAAGCGGTATGCAGCACGCGCACCGCGAGCTCGGTATAGTCTTCCTCGATCAGCACCGAGACCTTGATCTCCGAAGTGGTGATGACCTGGATGTTGATGCCGCGCTCGCCCAAAGTCTTGAACATCGTCGCCGCGACGCCGGCATGGCTGCGCATGCCCACGCCGACCACCGAGATCTTGGCGACGCGAGTATCGTGGAGAAGGCCGGTATAGCCGATATCGCCCTGCGCGTTGCCAAGCACCTCGAGCGACCGGGCCAGATCGGCGCCGGGCACGGTGAAGGTCACATCGGTCGATCCGGTCGCATGGGCGACGTTCTGCACGATCATGTCGACATTGATATTGGCATCGGCCAGCGGGGTGAAGATCGAGGCGACCGCGCCGGGACGGTCGGGCACCGCGGTCAGCGTGATCTTCGCCTCGTTCTTGTCATGGGCGATGCCCGTGATGAGCTGGCGTTCCATATCGTCGATCTCCTCTTCGCCCACGATCATCGTACCGGGCAATGTATCCGCCATCGGCGCGTCGTCGCCGGTGAACGACGACAGCACCTGGACGCGGACCTGTTCCTTCATCGCAAGCCCGACCGAGCGCGTCTGGAGCACCTTGGCCCCGACGCTGGCGAGCTCCAGCATTTCTTCGTAGGTGACCCGCTTCAGCTTGCGCGCGCGCGGCACGATGCGCGGGTCGGTCGTATAGACGCCGTCGACATCAGTGTAGATGTCGCAGCGATCGGCCTTCATCGCCGCCGCCATCGCCACCGCAGAGGTATCCGAGCCGCCGCGCCCGAGCGTCGTCACGCGCTCGCCGGTCGCGACGCCCTGGAAGCCGGGGATCACCGCGACCTCACCCTTGTCGAGCGACAGATTGAGCGTGGCTGTGTCGATCTCGGCGATGCGCGCCGAGCCATGACCGTCCGACGTGCGGATCGGCAGCTGCCACCCGAGCCAGCTCCGCGCAGGCACGCCGATCGCCTGGAGCGCGATCGCCAGCAGGCCGCTGGTGATCTGCTCGCCGGCGGACACCACCACGTCATATTCGTGCGGATCGTAGAGCGACGAGGCCTCGCGGCAGAAATTGACCAGCCGGTCGGTCTCGCCCGCCATCGCCGACACGACGACCGCGACCTGGTTGCCGGCCTCCACCTCGCGTTTGACACGCGCGGCGACACTCCGGATCCGCTCGATCCCCGCCATGGAGGTGCCGCCGAACTTCATCACGATACGAGCCATGGAGATGCAGAAATCCTTGGGGTGAGCGGGGCGCCCTGATAGGAAGCAGATATGGTGATGGCAAGCGACCCCGTAACGACGATCGATCCCGAAGAGGCAGCGCATTTCGGCGCGATGGCCGCCGAGTGGTGGGACCCGAAGGGATCGTCGGCGATGCTCCACCGCCTGAACCCAGTGCGACTCGGCTATCTGCGCGAGCGGATCGACGCGCATTGGGGACTGGATGGAGCCAGCTTCACGCCGCTGGCGGGGAAGACGGCGCTCGATGTCGGCTGCGGTGCGGGGCTGTTGTGCGAGCCGCTCGCCCGGCTGGGCGCGACGGTGACCGGAATCGACGCGGCGGCGGAGAATATCGCGGCGGCCCATGCCCATGCCCGACAATCCGGGCTGACGATCGACTATCGTACCGGCGGGATCGAAGGACTGGGCGCGGCACGCTTCGACCTGGTGACCAGCCTGGAGGTGATCGAGCATGTCACCGATCCGGCGGCGTTCGTCGCGGGCCTGGCCGGCGCGCTGGCCGATGGCGGGCTGATGGTCCTGTCCACGCCGAACCGCACGGCGCTGTCCCGGCTGGCCATGATCACCATCGGCGAGGGTACCGGACAGATTCCCAGGGGCACGCATGACTGGGACAAGTTCCTCACGCCCGAGGAACTGATCGCGCTGATCGAGGCAGCCGGGTTGACGGTGGTCGATACGCGCGGGCTCAGCTTTTCAGTGGCGAAGGGCTTCGTGATTTCCGACGATATGACGCTGGATTATTTCGTGACGGCGACCCACGGATAACGTCACCCCGGACTTGTTCCGGGGTCTACCCCGCCGCAAACCAAAACGCCGGGGCTTTCGCGGCACGGTGGATGCCGGAACAGGTCCGGCATGACGGGTGGCACTACAGGCCGACCTTCTTCTCCAGCCAGCGCGCCGCGGCGTCGGGCGATGCCTTGTCGCGGTCCCGGTCGACCATGTAATTTGCCTCGCGCATCGCCTCGACGGGGATATGGCTGATCAACGGGGTGACCGCATCGACAAAGGCGCGGTCCCGAGCGCGTTTCGGCGAGACGAGCAGGATTGCATCATAGCCCGGGATCGCTCCCTTCGGATCGGTCAGCACGGTCAGCCTGTCAGCCGCGATCCGGCCGTCAGACGAGAAGGCAGGGATGACGTCCGCCGTGCCGTCGGTGAGCGCGCGGAACATGAAGGTCGGCTGATAGGGATGCGCCTCCCTGAAGCGCAGGCCGTAAGCGCGCTTCACCGCCGCCCATTCTGGACGTTCGAGGAATTCGATGTCGGTGGCAAGGCGAAGCTGCGGCGCGATAGGCGCGAGATCGGTGATACTGCGGATGCCGCGCCGGGCGGCATCGTCGCCGCGCATCGCGAAGGCATAGCTGTTCTCGAAACCCAGGGTGCCAAGCAGCCGGACGCCATGGTGACGTTCCGCCCAGTCGGCCACGCCCTTCACGATCGCGGCGCGCGGCGGCACATCGGTGCGCTTCATGCCGTTGGTCCAGACCGTCCCTGAATAATCGACATAGACATCGATATCGCCGCCCGCGACGGCCGAGAAGGCGACGACCGAGCCAAGCCCCTCGCGATACTCCACGCGGTAGCCCGCCTTTTCCAGCCGGTGGCCGATCACCCGGGCCAGGATATATTGTTCCGAGAAGCCCTTGGCGCCGACCACGACCGTCTGCCCGCCGCGCGGCCATAGGGGCGCGAGCGCGGCCAGGACGCTCACCGCCAGCACGGCAGCCGCGATCCACACCCGCAACGGCCGCCGCGCGGCAATGCCATGTTCGATCGCCCCGAGCAGCGCATCGACCGCAAGCGCAAGCGCCGCCGCCGTCAGGCAGCCCGCCAGGACCAGCGCCCAGTTCTGGGTCTGCAGCCCGGCGAAGATCATGTCGCCAAGGCTCGGCTGGCCGACGGTGGTGGAAAGCGTCGCCGCGCCGATCGTCCAGACCGCCGCGGTACGGATGCCGGCCATCAGCACCGGCGCGACCAGCGGCGCCTCGACCAGGCGGAGCTTCTGCCACGCCGTCATGCCCACGCCGTCAGCCGCCTCGATCACCGCCGGATCGATACCGGCAAGACCGGTGACACCGTTCCTGAGGATCGGCAGCAGCGCATAGAGCGTCAGCGCGAGCAGGGAGGGCAGGAAACCAAGCGCCGGGATGCCGCCGCCGACAAGGGTCGAGAGCGACAGCAGCAGCGGATAAAAGAGCGCCAGCAGCGCAAGCGACGGGATGGTCTGGATCAGGCTGGCGAAACCGAGCGCGATCTTCGCCACGGTGGGCCGTCGCGCCGACCAGATCGCCAATGGCAGGCTGATAACGAGCCCCAGCGCCAGCGCCGAGGCGGCGAGCAGCAGATGGGCGGCCAGAAGATCCGGCACGCGGGTGAGCGCTTCGAGGAACGGGCTCATGCCCCCTGCTCCAGGGCGTGCAGCCGCCGGGCCTGCTCGCGTGGCACGGCGACGAGCGCGTCGGCCTCCGTCCCGCCCTCGCCCGCCAGCAACGCCCTTGGCGTCGCATCGGCAACGATCCGCCCCGCCGCCATCACCAGCACCCGGTCGGCGAGCAGCAGCGCCTCCGCCATGTCGTGAGTCACCATGATCGTGGTGAGGCCGAGCCGGTCGTGCAGCGCGCGGATCGCGACGCCGAGTTGATCCCGCGTCACCGGATCGAGCGCACCGAAAGGCTCGTCCATCAGCATCAGTCCCGGCGCGGTGGCGAGCGCCCGGGCGACGCCGACACGCTGGCGCTGGCCGCCCGACAGCGCGTCGGGCATGCGGTTTCCGAAATCGCGCGGCAGATCGACCAGGTCGAGCAGGTCAGCGATTCGCCCGGCCCGGTCGCGCTCCCCGGCGAGACGCAGGCCAATGCCGATATTCTCTGCAACGCTCATATGCGGAAACAGGCCGATATTCTGGAAGACATAGCCGATCCGGCGGCGCAGCGCGTGCGGCCCGGCGTTCGTCACTTCCTCCCCGCCGATCGCGATTCGCCCGGCGGTCGGTTCGATCAGCCGGTTGACCATCTTGAGCAGGGTCGACTTGCCCGACCCGGATGCCCCGACCAGCGCGACGAAGCTGCCCCCCGCAATCTCGAGCGATACGCCGTCGACCGCGACCGCGCCGCCCGGATAGCGCTTGGCGACGCCATCGAAGGCGATCGAGGGGCCGGGCGATTGTGCTGGCATCGGCGCAGTTTGTGCGGGAGGATGACGCGAACGTCAAACAGCGACGAATGATGGTGAAGTGGAGGCAGCATGGCAGAGGCGGCAGGGAAATCGATCTTCATCACCGGTGGAGGATCGGGTATCGGCCAGGCGACGGCGAAGCTGTTCGCAAGCCGCGGCTGGCGCATCGGGCTGGCCGACGTCAACGCGAAGGGCCTTGCCGAGACCGCGGCGATGCTGCCGACGGGCATGGTCGAAACCTATGTGATGGACGTGCGCGACCGCGAGGCCTGGACGGCGAACCTCGACGCCTTCACCGCGCCCGCCGGCGGAGCGCTCGACGTGCTGTTCAACAATGCCGGGATCGGCACCGGCGGGCCTCTCGCCGAGATGAGCTTCGAGGATATCGACCGGACGGTGTCGATCAACCTGATGGGCGTGCTGAACGGTGCGCGGATCGGCTATGTCTATCTCGCGCGGGCGCCGGGTTCGTGCCTGCTCAACACCGCTTCGGCATCGGCGATCTACGGGGCCGCGGGGCTGGTACCCTATTCGATGAGCAAGTTCGGCGTTCGGGCAATGACCGAAGGACTCGACGGGGAATGGCATGGTGCCGGGATCAAGGTGCGCGACATCGTGCCGAGCTTCATCGAGACGCCCCTGCTGAACAGCCCGAGAGGCGGATCGAACCAGTCGATTCGCGAAACGGTGACGGCCGCTGGCCTCGAACTGACGCCGGTGGAAGCCGTCGCCCAGGCCGCCTGGGATGCGGTGCATGGCGACAAGGTGCACAGCTATGTCGGCAAGACCGCGCACCGCATGGCCTTCGCCGCCCGGTGGATGCCGGGCCAGCTTCGCAAGATGATGCGACGAGGGGTTACGGCGGCGAAGTGAATCGCCGCCCCTTCAAAGGAGATGCCTGGAAAATCAGTCCACCAGCAGGTCGATCGCCTCGGCCATGTCGACATCGCGTTGCGAGAGGCCGCCCGCATCATGGGTGGTCAGCAATATCTCCACCCGGTTCCACACGTTCGACCATTCGGGATGATGATCGGCCTTCTCCGCGAGCAGCGCGACGCGGGTCATGAAGGCGAAGGCCTCGCTGAAATCGGCGAAGGTGAAGGTTCGGGTGATCGCGTCGCGCGCCTCGTCGAAATCCCATTCATCGAGCGCGTCCAGCGCTTCGGTCCGTTCTCCCTCGGTCAACTGTTCGATCGCCATCAGTGCCTCCTGTAGCGCTCGATGCGCCTTCGCCCTATGGCATAGCCGATGGCGATCCCCGTTCAACCGCGCACCGCGCCCGATGCCGATGCGATCCGCGCGATCGCGCTGAAGACGCTCAACGCGCTGCCGGCCGAATTCCGCGCGCATCTCGGCGATGTCGTGCTGATCGTCGAGGAGTTAGCCGACGAGGAGACGCTCGCGGCCCTCGGCATCGAGCACCCGCTCGACCTGAGCGGGCTCTATCACGGGCGGCCGGTCGGCGAGAAATCCTCGATGGAATCGGGCGCCCTGCCCGACCGAATCCATCTCTATCGCCGCGCGATCCTGGAGGAATGGATCGAGACCGGGATCGCGCTGGACGAGCTGGTCGCGCATGTGATGATCCATGAAGTCGGTCATCATTTCGGCCTGTCTGACGCCGATATGCATGCGCTGGAGGACATGGTGGGAGACGCGTGACGGACGCGCTGGCGTTCCGCGACGTGACCTGCGCGCGGGGCGGGCGGGTATTGTTCGAAGGATTGTCCTTCGCCGTCCCGGCCGGCGGCGCTGCCCTGGTCACCGGGCCGAACGGGGTCGGCAAATCAAGCCTGATACGAGTGGCGGCCGGACTGCTCCGGCCGGCGAAGGGCGCGGTCGAGGGACCGGCGGCGCGAGCGCTGATGGCCGAGGCCGCCGCGTTCGATGCTGAACGGCGGCTGGGCAGCGCATTGCGGTTCTGGGCCGCGCTCGATGATCACGACACCGATCCCGACTCTCGCGTCGCCGCCGCGCTCGAAGCGACGAACCTTGCGGCGCTGGCCGAGGTGCCGTTGCGGCTTCTCTCGACGGGCCAGCGTCGCCGCGCGGCGCTGGCGCGGGTGGTAGCGAGCCGGGCGCCGCTATGGCTGCTCGACGAACCCGCCAACGGGCTTGACGATGCGAGCGTGGGCGTTCTGGAAATCCTGATCGCCGCGCACCGTGCTGGCGGCGGGATCGCGCTGGTCGGGACTCATCTGCCGATCGACGTGCCGGGCGCACAACCGATCATGCTGGGGGCCGCATGAGGCCGTTCCTCACCCTCGTCGCGCGCGATCTCGGTCGTGCCTGGGCTGGCGGGAGCGTGACCTATACGCTCGCCTTTTTCCTGCTCGTCGCGATCCTGTTCCCCTTCGCCATCGGCCCGGATGCCGCCCTGCTGGCGCGGGTCGGCGGCGGGGTGATCTGGGCGGCGGCGCTGCTCGCGGCGTTGATGCCGGTCGAGCGGCTGATCGGGCCCGATGCCGAAAGCGGCGTGCTCGACCAGTTCGCCGTGCGCGGACTGAGCATGGCGAGCGTCGCGGCCGCGAAGATCGCGGCGCACTGGCTCGCCTTCGGGCCGCCGCTGATGCTGGCGGCGGTGATCGCGGCGGGGCTGCTGGATTTGCCGGGCGAGACGGTGCTTCGGGTTGAATTGGGGTTGCTGATCGGGACGCCCGGGCTGGCGGCTTTGGCGGTCGCGACGTCAGCCCTGGTGTCGGGGCTGCGCGGCGCTGGGGCCGTCGCTGGACTGGTGATGCTGCCGCTCGCGGTGCCGCTGCTGATCTTCGGTGCTGGCTCGATCGACGGCGGGATGGGGGCGGTCAAGCTGCTGGCGGCGGTTAGCCTGATGCTGGTGGCTGGAGCGCCGTTCGTAGCGGGTGCCGCGATGCGTGCGGGAATGGAGTGAGCTTTCTACTCCCCCTGCGAGCGGTAGGGAGAAATTAACGCGACCACCGCGCCCAGATCGCGGTCGGCAGGAGCAGCCCGCGCGTTTCCTCGCGGACCGCCAGTTCTCCAGCTTCGACCTTGCCGCCGAGATCGCCCAGGGCCTGGTTGAGCAGTTCGCCGATCGCCAGCGCCGACATGCGCACCGCATAGACAGTGAGGAACAGGAAGCGCGATTCAGTGTCGAGCAGCTTGCGGCAATCGGCGATCAGGCCCGGCAGACCTTCCTCCAGCTTCCACACCTCGCCCTCCGGGCCGCGGCCGAACTTGGGTGGATCCAGCAGGATACCGTCATAGCGCCGGCCGCGCCGGACCTCGCGCGCGATGAACTTGGTGGCGTCATCGGTCATCCAGCGGATCGGCTTGTCCGCCATGCCTGACAGCACCGCATTGGCGCGGGCGGCCTCGACCGATTTCTTCGAAGCGTCGACATGGACCATCTTCACGCCTTTGGCCGCCATCGCCAGCGTGCCGACGCCGGTATAGCCGAACAGGTTGAGGCACTCCGACGCCTCCCTGTCGGCGACTTGTTCACGCATCCAACTCCAGACTGGCGCCATGTCCGGGAAGAAGCCCAGATGGCGGAAGGGCGTGTTCTGCGCGGTGAAGCTGACATCGTCCCATTTAAGCGGCCAGCCCTCGCGCGGGACTGGCTCGGAGAACTCCCAGCGGCCACCGCCGTCCTCGTCGGAGCCGGGAATGAATTCGGCCTGGGCGCGCCAGTCGTCGCGGGCGGGCGCCCACAAGGCCTGTCCCTCGGGGCGGATGAAGCGGAAGCGGCCATAGCGTTCGAGCTTGCGGCCGTTGCCTGAATCGATCAGCCCGTAATCGGCCCAGGGCTCGCCGATGAGTGTCTTGAGGTCCATCTAGAAACCCGTTCGTGTCGAGTAGAGGTCGAGCGCGTCGAGAACGCGTATCGAGACACATTTGCCCCTCGACATGCCATCTCGACAAGCTCGATGGCTATTCGGGGCGAACGGCATTTGGGACAGCGCGCTCGGCGATATAGCCGGTAACCGCCTCGAACGTGCCGGGCAGCGATGCGTACCGCTCCTCGCGATCGAACAGGTCGCCGATCCGCGCGGGCAGCGATGGGCGGATGCCGGTCGCGCGTTCGACCGCATCGCCGAACTTGGCCGGATGCGCGGTCGCGAGAGTCACCACGGGTACATCGGCGGGGAGATCGACTCGACGCGCCGCGGCGAGGCCGATCGCGGTGTGCGGGTCGATGACCTCACCCGAACCATCGGATGCCCAGCGCATCGCCAGCGCC
The DNA here is from genome assembly GCA_029202385.1 of Candidatus Sphingomonas phytovorans. Taxonomy (NCBI): domain Bacteria; kingdom Pseudomonadati; phylum Pseudomonadota; class Alphaproteobacteria; order Sphingomonadales; family Sphingomonadaceae; genus Sphingomonas; species Candidatus Sphingomonas phytovorans. Next base: position 4,455,608 of record CP119314.1, on the reverse strand, counting down.
ATGTCGTCAAGATCGACCCGGTCGCTGGCGAACAGGCTCGCCGCGCCTTCGCGCTGGGCGTTGGTCAAGCGCATCGCCCTGGTCGATTCGAAGTCGCGCATCTGCGCGCGCGTCGCGGCACCGTCGCGGCCGCCGAGATCGAACAGCAGGCGCTCGAAATTGCTCGACACCTGGATGTCCATCGACGGGCTCGGCGTCGGCACGACGGTGCCTTGCGAATAGTCGCCCTGCGACAATGCGCGATGGAGGATGTCGTTGACGTTGGTCGCCACCACCAGCTTCGCGACGGGCAGGCCCATCTTCGCCGCGACATAGCCGGCGAACACGTCGCCGAAATTGCCGGTCGGCACCGAGAAGGCGACCGGCCGGTCAGGCGCGCCGAGGCGGACCGCAGCGTAGAAATAATAGACCACCTGCGCCATCAGCCGCGCCCAGTTGATCGAGTTCACCGCCGAGAGCTGGAATTTCCCGGAGAATCCGGGATCGTTGAACATCGCCTTCACCAGCGCCTGGGCGTCGTCGAAGCTGCCGTCGATCGCGATGTTGTGGATGTTGGGCGCGAGCACCGTGGTCATCTGGCGGCGCTGCACGTCGGAGACGCGGCCCTTGGGATGGAGCATGAACACATCCACGCCAGCGCGGCCGGCCAGCGCGTCGATCGCGGCCGAGCCGGTATCGCCCGAGGTCGCGCCGACGATCGTCACCTGCCGGTCGGAACCGGCAAGGAAACGTTCGAACAACAAGCCGAGCAACTGGAGCGCGACGTCCTTGAAGGCCAGCGTCGGGCCGTGAAACAGCTCGAGCAGCCATTGCTGATGGTCGAGCTGGACCAGCGGGGTGACCGCGGCGTGGGAGAAACGGCCATAAGCCTGCACGCAAAGGTCGCGCAGTTCCTCGCGGGAGAGCGTGCCCTCGACAAAGGGCGCCATCACCGCGACGGCGGTATCGACATAGGAAAGGCCGCGCAGCGCCGCGATCTCGTCCCTGCCCAGGCTTGGCCAGGTCTCCGGGACATAGAGGCCCCCGTCACTGGCGAGGCCGGCAAGCGTGACCTGTTCGAAGTCGAGGACGGGGGCTGCCCCACGGGTACTGATATAGCGCATGGCCGATGCGCCTAACCGCGACGCGGCAAAGTCACAAGCATGTCAGGCTTTCGGGCGCATCAAGCTTTCAGGCGGCGACGCACGGCTATCGCGTAGATCACCGCCGCGACGAGCGCGAACAGGAACCATTGAACGGCATAAGCAAGGTGGTTGTTGGGGACCGCCGACAGATCCGGCCCAGGATTGGCGTCGAGCCCCGGCGCGGGCGGGTCGGCCATAAGCATCAGCGTCTTGGGTTCGGACGAGAAGATCGAGGCGATGAGCGGACGATGGTCGAGTGCATGGGTGATATAACCGGTCACCTCGCCGCCGCGCCATGTCGGCTTCGCATCGGGCGCCTGGGCGACACCGATCTGTACCGTCAGCCCAGGCCCTTCAGCACCGGTGCGGCACTGTGCGATCTGGCGCCAGCCGACCCCGCCGCGCGCATTGCGCCCGCCCTCGACCCTGAAGCTGACCGGTTCGAGGCAGAAGGCACTTGCCCGGCGGAACAACAGGCTGTCGTCAACCGGAATGCGCGGAAAGGCGATCGGCGGCAGCCCGCGATTCGCGGAGAGGCGAACCAGCATCGCCTCCTTCTCGCCCTTGCGCTGGAACTGCCAGACGCCGAGCGCGATCATCGCCGCGATGGCCAGGCCGACCAGGACGGTCGCCACGATGGGAAAGCGCTTCATTCGTCCGCGATCCGGCCTTCGCGCGCCGAATTGCGATATTCGAACGCGAGCAGCGCGCCTTTGGCGACGCGCAGCGACCCGGTGACCGCTATGGCCGCGAGCGGCACCAGGATCAGCGCGAGCAGCCAGAGCGGCGGTTCGACCGTCAGTTGCAGCGTCACCGCCACACCGACGAGCAGGCCGCCGACGATCAGGGTCAGGAACGCGGCGGGGCCGTCCCCGACGTTGAACCGCGTGAGATCGAGCCCGCAGGCGGCACAGCGATCGGCGAATTTCGTCATGCCGGCGAACAGCGTGCTGGCGCCGCAGCGCGGACACAGGCCCTTGAGCGCCACATCGAACGGCCCGGGGCGCGACGAGGCGACCGGATCAGGCGCGACCGACGCACCAGGGATCGGGCTGCATGTCGACGGGCACACCCACGGCATCGGGCGCGGGGTAGCGCAGCTTGAAGGTGAAGGCGCGCTCGCTCGGGCCGAACCGGTCGAGCAGCCAGAGTCGGGCAAAGGCCTCGTCGATCGTTGGCACGGCCCCGACAGGGACCCACCACAGCGCCTGATAGGCCCCGTCGAATCGATCGAACCAGCTGCGGCGTTGCGCCATCACCGGGGTGTGGGCGCTGCGATAGACATAGTCGAAAAGTGATTCGGCATCGGCCCAGACCGACATGTTGACGATCAGTCTGGGATCGGGCGTCGGCTGGAGATCGGTGGCGCTGTTGCCATCGCCTTTCAGCCGCCAGACGAATCCCGCGCTTGCCTCGGCGAGCGCGTTGATCCGGTCGAGTTCCAGGAAGAAGCCGGCCACCTGCGGGTCATCGGCCGGCGCGACGAGCCGACCGACATTGACCTGCGCGAGATGCCAGCCCGACGTCACGCCGGGGCTAGCCGCCGTGGACCGCTGCGCCCCAGCCGCCCCAGACATAGATCGAGACGAACAGGAACAGCCACACCACGTCGACGAAGTGCCAGTACCAGGCGGCAGCCTCGAAGCCGAAATGCTGGCGCGGGGTGAAGTCGCCCTTATACGCCCGGATCAGGCAAACGATCAGGAAGATCGTGCCGATGATGACGTGGAAACCATGGAAACCGGTCGCCATGAAGAAGGACGCGCCATAGTTGATCCCGTGGAAGGGGAACGGCGCCTCGGCATATTCATAGGCCTGGATCGACGAGAACAGCAGGCCGAGAACGATCGTCAGCCACAGGCCCTTGAGCACGCCGTCGCGGTTGCCGACGCCGAGCAGGCCCCACAGGCCGGTCTTCTCGCCGCCGCGCTGGTTGTGGATCAGGGCGTGGTGCGCCCAGGTGACCGTCGTGCCGGAGGTGAGCAGGATGATCGTGTTGAGCAGCGGGAACTTGAACGCGTCGATCACCTCGATGCCCTTCGGCGGCCAGGTGCCGCGCGCTGCATCGGCGATCAGACTGACCGTGCCGTCGGCGATCTGCACCGGCGCCGGGAACAGCGAAAAATCGAAGAAGGCCCAGAACCAGCCGACGAAGAACATGACCTCCGAGGCGATGAACAGGATCATGCCGTAGCGCAGGTGAAGCTGCACCACCGGCGTATGATCGCCGGCATGCGCTTCACGGATCACGTTGCTCCACCAGGAGAACATGGTGAGGAGAACGGCCGCGACGCCAATGAAGAAGATCGTGCCGCCGCCGATGCCGAACACGCTGCCGGAATGCATCCACATGATGCCACCGATCGCCATGGTGAGCGCTGAGAACGAGCCGACGAACGGCCAGATATCGGGTGGCAGGATATGGTAGTCGTGGTTCTTGGCGCCGGCCATTCTTCGGTCCCCGTTAAGTAGGCTGTCGACAACGCTCTAGCTGGCTGCTTTCGCGGAATCCACAGGGTAAAAGGTGTAGCTGAGGGTGATCGTCTTCACGTCAGCCGCGTCGGGATCGGTGAGGATCTTCGGGTCGACGAAGAAGATCACCGGCATGCGGGCGGTCTCGCCCGGCTTGAGCGTCTGCTGCGTAAAGCAGAAGCACTGGATCTTGGTGAAATATTTGCCCGCCTGGGCCGGCGTGACGTTGAACGTCGCGGTGCCGGTCACCGGCTTGTCGCTGTTGTTCGTCGCGGTGAAGAACGCCATATCGCGCGCGCCGATCGCGATCGTTTCCGACGGCACTTCCGGCTTGAACGTCCAGGGCAGCTTAGGCGCGACATTGGTGTCGAAATCGACCCGCACCTGCTCGTGCCCGACCGCGCCCGGCGCCACCAGTCCGCGCTGGGTGGTGCCGTTGAGCCCGGTCGCCTCGCAGAACATGCGGTACAGCGGCACGCTGGCATAACCGAGCCCGGTCATGAAGCACACGCCGACACCGGCGAGGATCGCGGTGCGCAGCGTGCGGGTCAATGCGCCGCCCCGGCCTTGATCTTCACGATGCTGATCGCGAAGACGAGGATGACGAAGGCGCCGAGCAGCACTGCCATGACGATCGCGCGGGAACGCTGGCGGGCGCGAATCTGATCGTCTTCGTTCTTCATCAGCCGACCCACCTGTCGACGACCAGCGCGCCGAAAATAATGAAAAGATAAAGGATCGACCAGGCGAACAGCCGCTTTTCGGGCCGCATCGCATCGCCCGTGCCGGTCGTGCGCAGGCTGACCTGAAGCGCGAGCGCGGCGAAGACGAGCGTCGTCGCGATGGCAACCACGCCATAGATCGCGCCGGTCAAGCCAAGCGCCCACGGAGCGATCGCGACCGCCGCCATCGGGATGGTGTAGAGCCCGATCTGCAATCGGGTCGTGCGCTCCCCGGCGACGACCGGCATCATCGGCACGCCGGCGGCGGCGTAATCCGACTTCATGAACAGCGCGAGCGCCCAGAAATGCGGCGGCGTCCACAGGAAGACCAGGGTGAACAGCAGCACCGGCAGCGTCGCGATGTCGCCGGTGGCGGCCGCCCAGCCGATCAGCGGCGGAAAAGCGCCGGCGGCACCGCCGATGACGATATTCTGCGGCGTCCGGCGCTTCAGCCAGACGGTATAGATCAGGACATAGAACAGGATCGAGGCAGTGAGGATCGCGGCGGCGATCAGGTTCACCGCCAGTCCCATCAGGATCACCGAGAAGAATGCCAGGCCGACGCCGAAATGCAGCGCCGCCTGCCGGTCCATGCGGCCGGCCGGCAACGGCCGGCGCTCGGTCCGCTTCATCCTGGCGTCGAGATCGGCCTCATACCACTGGTTGAGCGCGCCGGCAGCGCCGGCGCCGAGCGCGATGCACAGGATCGCGGTGAAACCGAGCACCGGATCGATGCCCACCGGCGCCGCCAGCATCCCGCACAGGCCGGTGAAGACGACGAGCGTCATCACCCGCGGCTTCGTCAGCGCGAGGAAATCGCGCCAGTCGGCGGGAAGGGCAGAGGCGGGCAATGTGGTCGTCGTGGTCATTTCTTTATTCTCCCTTCCCGCATGCGGGAAGGGCCGGGGGAGGGCATATCGAAGGGAGGCGCCCTTACAGGCCCTCCCCCAAAACCCCTCCCGCATGCGGGAGGGGGATTTCCTTGAGCCGCCCGCGAGCGGCCCCGTGCGGTCAGTCGATGCGCGGCAGCGTCTCGAACTGATGGTAAGGCGGCGGGCTCGACAGCGTCCACTCAAGCGTCGTCGCGCCTTCGCCCCAGGGGCTGTCGCCTGCCTTCTTGCCCGCGAACAGCGACCAGAACAGGTTGACGAAGAAGACCAGCATGGACGCGGCCATGATCATGTAGCCGACCGTCGCGATCCAGTTCCAGTGCTCGTACGCCGGGTTATAGTCCGGAATACGGCGCGGCATGCCCTGGAGGCCGAGGAAGTGCATCGGGAAGAACAGGATGTTCACGCCGATGAAGAAGACCCAGAAGTGCAGCTGGCCGAGGAACTCGCTGTACATCCGGCCCGACATCTTCGGGAACCAGTAGTAGAAGCCGGCGAACAGACTGAACACCGCGCCGAGCGACAACACATAGTGGAAGTGCGCGACGACGTAATAGGTGTCCTGCATGTAATCGTCGACGCCGCCGTTCGCGAGCACGACGCCGGTCACGCCACCGACGGTGAACATGAAGATGAAGCCGATCGCCCACATCATCGGGGTCTTGAAGCTCATCGAGCCGCCCCACATCGTCGCGATCCACGAGAAGATCTTGATGCCGGTCGGAACCGCGATGACCATCGTCGCTGCGGTGAAGTACATCTTCACGTTCACGCTGAGGCCGGTGGTGAACATGTGGTGCGCCCACACGACGAAGCCGACCACGCCGATCGCGACCATGGCATAGGCCATGCCGAGATAACCGAACACCGGCTTCTTCGAGAAGGTTGAGATGATGTGGCTGATCATGCCGAAGCCCGGCAGGATCATGATGTACACCTCGGGATGGCCGAAGAACCAGAACAGATGCTGGTACAGGACGGGATCGCCGCCGCCGGCCGGATCGAAGAAGGTGGTGTGGAAGTTGCGGTCGGTCAGCAGCATCGTGATCGCCGCGGCGAGAACCGGCAGCGAGAGCAGCAGCAGGAAGGCGGTGACCAGCACCGACCAGACGAACAGCGGCATCTTGTGCAGGGTCATGCCCGGCGCGCGCATGTTGAAGATGGTGGTGATGAAGTTGATCGCCCCGAGGATCGAACTGGCGCCCGCGAGATGGAGCGACAGGATCGCCATGTCGACCGACGGCCCCGGCTCCCCATATGTGGAGAGCGGCGCATAGACCGTCCAGCCGGTGCCGGCGCCCCCGAAGAAGGGCGAGGCGAGCAGCAGCGTGAAGCTTGGCACCAGCAGCCAGAAGGAGATGTTGTTCATGCGCGGGAACGCCATGTCCGGCGCGCCGATCATCAGCGGCACGAACCAGTTGCCGAAGCCGCCGATCATCGCCGGCATGACCATGAAGAACACCATGATCAGGCCGTGCGCGGTGATGAGCACGTTCCAGAGATGCAGCGCGTGATCCAGCCCCTGGTCGCCGCCGGGCAGCCAGGCAGCCCATTCGCCGAGATACTGGATGCCGGGATGAGCCAGCTCCGCGCGCATCAGGCCCGAGATGCCGCCACCGATGATGCCCGCGCAGATCGCGAAGATCAGATAGAGGGTGCCGATGTCCTTGTGGTTCGTCGACATGAACCAGCGCGCGAAGAAGGCCGGCTTGTGATCGGCGTCGTGATGCGCGTGATCGTCATGGTGCGCATCGAACGCGGACGGGTGAAGGGCGGTATCGGTCATTGTCTTACTGTCCAGCGTTGCCGGCGCCGGCGACGTTGGTCGCGGCAGCCTGGTTGGTGGCGGGAGCGGCGCTGGTCGCGTTCTCGACCGGTCCGGTGGCGTTTTCGGTGGCCGTTTCGGCCGGCGCGGTCGCCGCTGCGTCGGCCGGCTTGGCGCCGCCGGCGGCCGGCATCGTGCCGCCCTTCGCCTTGACCCAGGCGGCGAACACCGCTGGCTTCACGGCCACGACCGTGATCGGCATGAAACCATGGCGCGCGCCGCAAAGCTCGGAGCACTGGCCGAAATAGACGCCTTCCTTCTCGATGGTGAAGCTCGTCTCGTTCAGGCGACCCGGGACCGCGTCGAGCTTGATCCAGAAGGCGGGCATCGCCCAGCTGTGGATCACGTCGTTCGCGGTGGTGATGAGGCGGATCGGCACGCCGACCGGCAGCACGATACGGTTGTCGGTCGCGAGCAACGCGGGGCCGTCGGCATCGGTGCGCGCACGCTCGCCCGGCTGAACCTGCCCCTTCTCCTTCAGCATGTTCGAGGTGATCTCGAAGCCGCCATGATCAGGATATTGATAGGTCCAGTACCACTGGTTGCCGATCGCCTTCAGCGTGACGGCATTGGCGGGCGCCGGCTTGAACTGCGCAGCGAGCAGCCCGATCGAGGGCGCGGCGATCAGCGCGAGGATGATAACCGGGACCGCGGTCCAGATGATCTCGATGAAGGTGTTGTGCGAGGTCTTGGATGCGACCGGGTTCGCCGCGCGGCGATAGCGGAACATCACCCACATCAGCAGGAACAGCACGAGCACCGAGATGGCGGTGATGACGGGGAGCAGGATCGCATTGTGGAACCAGTGAGCGCGACGGCCATTCGGCGTCACCTGATCCTGCAGGGTCAGATGCCCGTCCACCGGCATGCCGACACCCGGGACCGGACGGACATCCGGCCCGCCATCGAGCACGAGCATCGGATCGGCCGGCGCCGCGACGGCGGGCGCGGCGCTGGTGGTCGGCGCAGCATTGGTCGTTGCCGGGGCCACCGTCGTGGTAGGCGTGGCCGCCTGTGGCGCCGGTGCCGCGGCGTTGCCGATACCCGCTATCGCGAGTCCTGCCGCCAGCACAATCGACTTCAACCCCTTACTGCGCATGCGTCTCGTCACCCCTGATTGCGCCTTTTCCGTCTCCGGCGCGCGAGCGGACATACGCTCGTTGCGATGGGCCTATACGCGGGAGGTGCTGGTGCCTCAAGCGTGTCGGGGCGTTTTTTGACACTGGGGCCGACCCGGACGTTGCGCGCCCCCTGCCGGGCTCCTATCAACCCTTCGCTTCACGAAAGACCCGCGCAGATGACCGACGACGAGATCCTGGCCGAGTTCCGAGCCGCCGACGCCCTGCTTGAAGGACATTTCATCCTGTCCTCGGGCCTGCGTTCCTCCCGCTACCTGCAATGCGCGCGCGTGCTGATGGATCCGGCGCGGGGCGCCCGCCTGTCGACCGAACTGGCGACGCGAATCCCGACCGAGCTGCGCTCTCGGATCGACGTCGTGGTCTCGCCCGCGATGGGCGGGGTGATCGCCGGGCACGAGATGGCGCGCGCGCTCGGCGTCGAGGCGATGTTCCTCGAACGGCCCGACGGCGTGTTCGAACTGCGCCGCGGCTTTCGCCTGTCGCCCGGCGCCAAGGTGCTCATGATGGAGGATGTCGTCACCACCGGCCTTTCGTCCCGTGAGGCGATCGCGGCGATCGGACGGGCCGGGGGCGAGACGATCGCGGCCGCCTCGCTGGTGGACCGGTCGAGCGGAACGGCCGATCTGGGCGTGCCCTTCTTCCCGCTGATCCGGCTCGACGTACCGACCTACAGGGCCGAATCGCTGCCGCCCGAGCTGGCGGCCCTGCCCGCGATCAAGCCGGGCAGCCGGGCCGCGGCATGAACGATTTCCTGCGGCTCGGCGTCAACATCGACCATGTCGCGACCGTCCGCAACGCGCGCGGCGCCGGCTATCCCGATCCGGTCCGCGCCGCTCTGGCCGCCGCCGAGGCAGGCGCCGACGGAATCACCGCGCATCTGCGCGAGGACCGGCGCCACATCACCGACGACGATATCGCCCGCCTGTCAGAACAGCTGACCATCCCGCTCAATCTTGAGATGGCGGCGACCGACGAGATGCTCGCCATCGCGCTGCGCCACCGGCCGCACGCTGCCTGCATCGTTCCCGAAAAACGCGAGGAACGCACCACCGAAGGCGGGCTCGACGCGGCGGGACAGCATAACCAGCTTGCTCCCCTGGTCAGCGCGCTAGGCGCTGCGAAAATCCGCGTGTCGCTGTTCATCGAGCCCGAGGCCCGCCAGATCGAGGCAGCGCTGCGTCTCGGCGCACCGGTCGTGGAGCTGCATACCGGCCGCTATGCCGAACTTGAAGGCGCGGCGCAGGCGGACGAACTGCGCCGGTTGAGCGACGCCGCTGCTCTTGCCGCCAAGAATGGGATCGAGGTCCATGCCGGCCACGGCCTGACCTATGACAATGTCGCCCCCATCGCCGCGATCCGGCAGGTGCGCGAGTTGAACATCGGTCATTTCCTGGTGGGCGAGGCGATGTTCATCGGCCTTGGCGAGGCAGTGCGCACGATGCGCGCCGCGATGGACGCCGCGCGGTGATTCCTCCCCGGCACGGAGAGGGAGACCGCGCGCTTCTTCAGCGCGTGGTGGAGGGGGGCTTCTACAAGCGCTTCGCCTGTGGAAGCCCCCCTCCACCATCCTGCGGATGGTCCCCCTCCCCGTACCGGGTAGGATTTGCTCCATGATCATCGGGCTCGGTTCCGACCTGTGCAATATCGAGCGTATCCAGGCGTCGCTCGACCGGTTCGGCGCGCGCTTCGAGAATCGCGTGTTCACCGAAATCGAACGCGCCAAGGCGGATCGCCGCCCCTTTACCAAGGCCGGCACGCTGGCCAAGCGCTTCGCCGCGAAGGAGGCTTTCTCCAAGGCGGTCGGCACCGGATTCAAGCGCGGCGTTTTCATGAAGGACATCGGCGTGATCAATGCGCCGTCGGGCGCGCCGACGCTGGCGCTGACCGGCGGCGCCCGGGCGAGGCTTGACGCGCTGACACCTGCAGGCCACGTCGCCCATGTACATCTGACGCTGACCGACGATCATCCATGGGCGCAGGCCTTCGTGGTGATCGAAGCGATCAGGACTGAGTAGGACGACATATGAGTGAGGAGTTGGCGTTGGACCGAGTGCCCGAACAGGAGGCCGCGCCCGCGCCGGAAGCCGTCGACACGCGCCCGACCACCGACTGGTGGGGCGAAGTGAAGGGAATCCTCTGGCTGATCCTGGCAGTGCTCGGCTTCCACAGCTTCATCGCCAAACCCTTCTACATCCCGTCCGAATCGATGTTGCCCGGGCTACAGGTCGGCGATCAGCTGATCGTCACCAAATATGCCTATGGCTGGTCCTTCGTCTCGCCGACCATCCCCAACCCTGTCGCGATGTTCCGCAGCCTGGTGCTGCATCAGGAGGTGGAAAGCTGGGGCGTGCAATTGCCCTTCATCCAGGGCCGGCTGTTCGGGAAGATGCCCGAGCGCGGCGACGTCGTCATCGTGACGCCGCCGGGACGCAACACCGACTACATCAAGCGCCTGATCGGCCTGCCCGGCGACCGGCTCCAGGTGATCGACGGCACCGTCTATCTGAACGGCACCGCGGTGAAGCGCGGGCTGCCGCACGACACGCTGATTCCGGTCGATGCCAAGACGGTGTGCGATCCGGAACAATATCCCGGCGCGCTCCAGACCGGCCCCGACGGCAAGCAATATTGCCGCCTGACGCTGGTAACCGAGACGCTCCCCAATGGCCGCCACTACGACACGGTCGAATCAGGACCGAGCGACGGCGACAATTACGGCCCGATCACGATCCGCCCCAACCATGTGTTCCTGATGGGCGACAATCGCGATCATAGCGCCGACAGTCGCTTCTCCGTGTCGGCCATGGGCCTGGGCGGCGACGTGCCCTGGGAGAATCTGGGCGGCCGCGCCGAGTTCATCACTTTCTCTAAGAGCGGCAACGGGACGTGGAATCCCTTTACCTGGGGGCAGAGCTTCCGTCCGGGCCGTGCTGGCACCTCGCTGCACGCGGCGCGGGATACTGCGAAGGAATGACGATGGCGACGCCACCCGCAGCAACCGAACCCGGCCCGAACGAACTGCGCGATCCCTTCGTCCGCAAGGAGCTGAAGCGCGCGACCGTGTGGCTCGGGCTCGCCGCGGCGATGGCCCTGGTGGTGGTGCTGATCCAGCCGATCCTGATCATCTTCGGCGGCCTGGTCTTCGCCGCGATGCTCGACGGCGGCGTTCGCCTGATCGGGCGCGTGCTGCCGCTCGGACGCGGCCTCCGCCTGCTGATCGTCGTGCTCTGCACCATCGCGTTCGTGGTGGGCGTCATCTACATGACCGGCGTGCAGGTCACCGACCAGGCGGAGCAACTGCGCGTGACGCTCGAGGTGCAGGCCAACCATCTCGTCACCTGGGCATCGGGCATGGGCCTGATGCCGGGACGTGCCGATGTGAACGGCCTGCTCCAGCAGGCGATGGGGTCCTTCGGCAAGCTCACCTCCTGGGTCGGCTCGGCGCTGGGGGCGCTGACCAGCCTGTTCATGGTGCTGGTGATCGGCCTGTTCGTGGCGATGGAACCGCGGCTCTATGATCGCGGCCTGCAATGGATGGTCCCTTCCGACGTGCGCGGCGAATTCGCCATCACCATCGACCGGATGGCGGCGACGATGCGGCGGCTGCTCGCCGGGCGCCTGGCGGGCATGTTGTTCGAGGGTGTGTTGACCTGGCTCTGCCTGTGGGCGGCCGGCGTGCCGATGGCGCTGCTGCTCGGCATCCTGACCGGCCTGCTCGCCTTCATCCCCAATATCGGCGCCTTCACGAGCGGCGTGCTGATGACCGCGGTCGGCTTCAGCGCCGGGGTCGAGACCGGCCTGTGGGCAATCGCGATCTATTTCACCGTCCAGACCTTCGACGGCTATGTCGTGATCCCGATGGTCGCCCGGCGGACCGTCGACCTGCCACCCGCTCTGACCCTCTCGTCGCAGATTCTGGCAAGCACGCTGTTCGGCGTGCTCGGCCTGGCCTTGGCCGACCCGATCGTGGCGATGATCAAGGTCGCGCTCGAGCGCAATTCGGAGCGCGCGATCGAGGACGCCAGCGAAGAGGGGGCCAGCGCGGCATGATCAGGCTCTATGATTACTGGCGGTCGTCGGCTGCCTATCGCGTGCGGATCGCGCTGAACCTCAAGCACGTCCCCCATGAGCGCGAGAATATCGCCCTGCTCGAAGGGGTGCATCGGTCGCCGGAGAATCTGGCGCGCAACCCCCAGGGATTCGTGCCGACGCTGGTGGTGGAAGGCGAAGCGCTGACTCAGAGCCTGGCGATCATCGACTATCTCGACGCGCTCTATCCCGATCCACCGATGGTACCGCACGATCCGCTCGCCCGCGCACGCGTCCTTGCCCAGGCGCTGCTGATCGCGGCCGACATCCATCCGGTGAACAATCTGCGTATCCTCAAGCGGCTGGAAAGCCAGTTCGGCGCCGATCAGGCGGCGAAGGACGAATGGTACCGCCACTGGATCATCGAGGGCTTCACGGCGCTGGAGAAGCTGGCGAAATCGGGTCCCGGCCCGCTGCTCGGCGGCGACGCGCCCAATCTCGCCGATGTCTGCCTGGTGCCGCAGATGTTCAACGCGCGCCGCCTCTCGGTCCCGCTGGAGGGTTTCCCCAGGCTGGTGGCGGCTGACGCCGCGGCGAATGCGATTCCCGAGATCGCAGCCGCGCATCCCGACCGCGTCAAACCCGAGCGCTAGCGCCGGGCGACGACCGAATCGAACAGGTCGAGATAGCGTCGCGCTGAATCGGCGCCCGGTTCGGGCATCGGTTTCGGGCGTAGACGATCGGGCATGAGCCAATGGTCGAGCGCGCCGACCAGGGCATCGTCATCCCCCACCGGCACGATGCTGCCCTGCGCCGGGATCGTGACGATCTCGCTGACCGCAACGCTCGAATCGGTCGACACCACCGGGGTCCCCTCGGCGAGCGCCTCGCGCAGCACGCCCGGCACGCCTTCGAAATCGGACGTCAGCACGACCGCGGTCGCCCGTGCCAGCACATGGCATGGATCGGGATGATAGCCAGGCAGATGGACCCGGCCATCCAGGCCGAGCGCGGCGACCTGCGCCTCGAGCGCGGGCCGTTCGGTACCCTCCCCCAGAATCACCAGTTGCACATCGTCATCCGCCAGCCGGGGCAGCGCAGCGATCATCCGATCCCAGCGCTTCTGCGGCGCGAGCCGGCCCACGCCGAGCAGGAAACGCCCCCCGGGCAACCAGGCAGGCCTATCATAGGGCGCCCGATGCGCCGGCGGATTGGGGATCACGCTGATCCGATCAGCTGCGATTCCCATCCTCGCGATCGATTCGTCATGCATCGCCGCCGTCATCGCGACGACGTGATCGACGAAGTGCGGATGGGTGAGCAGCCAGACCCGATAGGCGGCCGAAAGAAGCGGCCCCTGGTCGGCGCGGTCGAGCCGGTTCGATACCTTGGCGACGATCGGCGGGCAGTGTCGGCCGAGACGGAGCCGCAGGTACAGGGCCATGCCGGTATAATGGTTGCCCGGGCAGAAGATCAGGTCGGGCGACAGCTCGCGAGCGATTCCCGCCACCGCACGCAGCCCACCGTAGGAGCGATCGCCGAGGATCCGGATGTCCAGGGTTTCGGGTGTGATGAGAGGCAGTTCGCGCGCCAGCGGGCCGCTCGCGTCGCCGATCACCAGGGTGACGCGCCGCCCCGCCTCGCTCCAGCTGCGGGCGAGCCGCAGCAATACCCGCTCGACTCCGCCGCCTTCGAGCGTCTGCGCATAGGCCAGTATGCTGGCTGGCTGGAGAGAGGGATTCGGCATCTAGCGGAGTGCCATAACGGCTCATTGCAGCAAAAGTGTCGCAGCGCAGCACAAAACGGACATTATTTGGGTGCAGGTTGCAAATTGCCGCAGAAAAACGATCTAGCTAAAGGCGCGCCAACCCCGGTCAAGACCGGAACCAGAATAAAACAGGTCGAAACGTGGACGGACTGGGCTCGAAAATTCCTATCATCGACAGTGCCAATGCGCCCCTGGTGACGGTCCCCGACCTCGCCGGGCTCGAACCCGTGCAAACGCTGAAACGGCGCTGGCCCATGGTGATCGGGGCCATCATCACCCTCGCGATGATCGGGGGGCTTCTCCGCGAACTGTTCGGATCTGGCCTCGCCGGCCTGAGTCGCGCCGTGCCGCACGACCCGCTTTTCTACGTAGCCTTCACCCTGTTGTATCTCGCCCCGCCGGTCGGCGACTTCATCATCTTCCGCAAGCTGTGGCGCATTCCCCTGTCCGGGCTGGCCGCGCTGCTGAAGAAGCGGATCGCGAACGACGTGGTGCTCGGCTATTCGGGCGAAGCCTATTTCTACGCCTGGGCGCGGCAGCGCTCGCAGATGGTGGCGGCCCCGTTCGGTGCGGTGAAGGACGTCAGCATCCTGTCCGCGATCGCGGGCAATGCCGTCACCCTGGGAATGATCGCGATTGCCTTGCCGCTCGGCGTCGATCTGCTCACGCCGATCCAGCTTCACACGGTGGCGACATCGGCAGCGATCACCTTCGCCATGTCGCTGCCCTTCCTGATCTTCTCCAAGCGTGTCTTCTCGCAGCCGCGCCGCACCCTGTGGTGGATCTTCATGGTTCACGCCATCAGGCTGATCTCCGGATCGGTCTTCCTCGCCTTTGCCTGGCACTATGCGCTGCCGACCGTTTCGATCGGCATGTGGCTGATCCTCGGCGCAGCGCGACTGCTCGTCTCGCGGCTCCCATTGGTGCCGAACAAGGACCTTCTTTTCGCCAATTTCGCGATCATATTGATCGGGCAGGATGCAGAGCTTTCGGAACTGATGGCGATGACGGCTGCCCTCGTGCTGCTCGTGCATGTCATCCTGATCGGTTCCTTCAGCCTGTACGGCTTGCTGAGGACGAAGAATGTCGTTGCGTAAATCTTTCACGGGCATCGTGCTGGGTGGTGCGATGATCCTTCCGCTGGCTGGCCAGGCGCAGGCCGGCGTGCTCGGCCCGGACAGCACGGCGTGCACCAGCGGCACCGGCCCTGCGATCCGGGTCAATATCTCTGGCCTGAAGGATCGCACCGGCGAGTTGAAGCTTGAACTCTATCCGGCGACCGAGGCGGATTTCCTGAAAGACGACCGCGATCTCATCAAGGAAGGCAAGTTCTTCCGGCGGGTCCGCGTACCTACCCCGCAATCGGGCGCGATCACGATGTGCATCAAGGCGCCGACGCCGGGCCATTACGCGCTGCTGTTCACGCATAATCGCGACGGCCGGAACAAGTTCGATTTCTGGAGCGACGGCGCCGGATTCCCGAGTAACGTGAAACTCGGCCGAACGCGCCCCAAGCTGAACATGGCGATGATCAATGTCGGCTCGGGCGTGACGACCACCGACATCCAGGCGCAATATCTGCGCGGCCTCGGCGGCTTCGGCCCGATCAAGCCGAAGAGCTGAGGGCGACATGCGAATCGTCGACGTCAACGAATTCTATTCACCCACCGGCGGCGGCGTCCGTACCTATATCGACCGGAAAATGGGAATCATGTCCGAACTGGGGCATGAACTGATCGTGATCGCCGCCGGCCGCGAGAATCTGGTCGAGGAACGCCCGGGCGGCGGCAAGATCATCTACGTCAAGGCATCCCGCCTGCCCTTCGACAAGAATTACGGCCTGTTCTGGGATGCGGCCCCCGTCACCAGCCTGCTCGACGAGCTCAAGCCCGACCTGGTCGAAGCCTCTTCGCCTTGGCGACCGGCCTGGATCGTCGGGCAGTGGCAGCAAAAGAGACGACAGGAGGACGCCGCCAAGGTGTTCTTCATGCACAACGACAATGTCGCGGCCTATGCGCTGCGCTGGTTCGAGGGCCTGGCAGCGCAAGACCGGATCGAGCGCGCCTTTGCCTGGTACAGCCGCTATATGAGCCGCTTCCTCGACAATTACGATGCGGTCGTGACCAACGGTCCAGCGCTGGAGAAGCGGCTGAAGGCGCGCGGCGTGCGAATCGACGCGGCAATGCCGTTGGGTATCGAGCGCGGTCATTTCTCCCCCGACCTGCGCGACGAGACGCTGCGCAACGCCCTGCTCGCCCAGTGCGACCTGCCACCCAACGGCCATTTGCTGCTCGGTCTCGGTCGTCACCACCCGGAGAAGCGCTGGCGACTGGTGATCGACGCGGTCGAGCGCGCCGGATCGTCACTGCCAGTGGGCCTGGTGCTGCTCGGCACCGGTATCGAGAGTCGCACGATCGAAAAACGCATCGCTGGGAGCCCGCATATCCGTATGTTCCGCCCAGTCTATGACCGCGAGCGGCTGGCGCGGATCGTGGCGAGTTGCGACGCACTGATCCACGGGTCAGAAGCCGAGCCATTCGGGCTGGTTGCGTCGGAGGCGATGGCCGCGGGGCTACCGCTGATCGCGCCCGACACCGGCGGGTGCGCGGAGATCGCCGATCCGCATTGCTCCGAACTCTACACCGCACGTGACGCCCAGTCCGCGGCGCTTGCCATCCACCGCTTGTTCGCACGCGACCCGGCTATCCTGCGCCGCGCCGCCAGGGTTGCCGCCGGGAAGGTCCGCAGCGACCGCGAGCATACCATAGAGTTGATGGACTATTATACCGGACTAGTCGCGGCGCGGCGCGACGGACGGATGAGCAGCGCCGTCGCCTGACGCACCCCGGCCCGGCACCCGCATTTCCACCGCGGTTCGGTTAGCGCGGTGCGGGTTGAAAGCGATCAGCGTACTTCAGACAGCGCCCACAATAGCTTGCGATATCCTCGCCGCTTCGGTGGCGGCGCCAAACGTGAGGGCGACCGATTTTGCGAGACCGCTTCATGATGAAACAGACCACTAGGCTCGCACCAGCTTCATAACAGCCTCCGGCTCGTGGTATCAGATCAGCAGTGTCTTTCAGGTGCGTCCCAAATGGATGCGTCAAATATCGCCAAAATGGACACAGTTCCTCTGTCGGCAAGACGAATAGGATTGTCTTGTATCAAAGACTTATGGTTCAGGGGTGGCGTTCCTGCGGCATCTTTTGGCGAAGCGGGCGGCTTGAGCTTGGGGGGCGAGTTCATCAGTGAGCGAGGCGAGCGACACGTCCGTCTGGCGCCCGCCGATGACCCGCCGGTCGAAAGCGACCGGCCCGTGCCAGTCTGGTTATCCTGATCCGGCTATTGGCGCTCCAAAGAAGTAGTCGTCACGAGCCAAATGAGAACAGAAACTTGCGCCATCTAACTAAGATTTATCCAACAAAACTTCTAGATCTATTAGCCTCCAAGACTACCAGAACAATGACTACCCACCTTTACTTTCACACTCACAAGACGACTGCATTGACGACTCAAAAATGCATGAATAACCTGCATTTTCTAACAGCAGTTCGACAACCCACAAGTTCGGAGATATGATTTATGAGAATAACAAGGGCATCAGTCATTGCTACGGCAACTGCGTTCAGCGCACTGCTGTCCACTCCGTCCTATGCCGCATGCACCGTCGGTCCATATATAAGCATGCCGACAGCTACCTATTCAGACACCGTAACCGCAGCACAGAATGTGAGCTTGTACGCGAATTCTGCTATCTACTCGACGACTGGTGTATACAAACTAATCTTCCAGGTTGACGGAAATTTAGTTCTTTATAAGAATGGGAGTCAGGTAATTTGGGCCGTTAACGTTCAAAATTGCATCCCCACGCCGAACGTAGCAGTTAGAGCAAGGTTCGAGACAGATGGAAATCTGTCAATTTACTATGCCCTGCAGAACAACCCCACACAGGAATTCAGTGTCTGGAGTACGAACACCCAGGGGCATCCCAACTCCAGACTAATAGTGCAAAATGACGGAAATGTTGTAATTTATGATTCCAACAACTCAGTTGTATGGGCTATTCGCCACTAACAACTGTACAATACAAACGTGGTGCCGCCATCTCAAGATGACGGCACCACATTACAGATATACATAACTCTTTGCGCAATGCGCCCGCGGAAGAGCTCGTATTATTTTCGAATAGAATCTCCGTTTTTGAGATGAAATTTGCTGTATGTTATCACAACACTTACATTAACGCAGACAGTAAGCGACGGAGTGAAGGAGCAGGCTAGCGCCGCCTCACAAGGAAGCACTACATCTGTCGACAGAAAGCAGTCGGATGAGATTGTCGTTACCGCCCGCCGGGGCGACGCGGCGCTGCCCGCCGAGACCGAGTTCAACGAAGACGACATCGCTGCGGATGGCTCGGATAGCATCCGAGAGCTAATATCGAACCTCCAACCGTTCATCGACCCTACTGGCGCCGAACCGGTCTTCCTGATCAACGGCAAGCCGGCAGGATTTGACACCTCGATCCTCTCCTACCCCGTCGAAGCTCTAACCAGAGTTGCGGTACTGATGCCGGAGGCCGGCCCCCGTTATGGGGCAAGGGCGGGCGCGCGCGTTGTCAACCTGGTGCTGAAGCCGAAATTTTCGAGCCACGAGGCGGAAGTAAGTTTCAATGCAGCGACTGCGGGCGGGCAATATGGCGGCAGCCTCGGTGCGACACGGAATGCAATAAGCGGGGACACGCGTTGGAGCGCGCGCGTCCAATTCAGTCACCAAAGCGTACTACTCAAGTCTGCGCGCAGAATCCCGCGGAGTGCCGATGCTTCCTACAGAAGCGACTCTCCTGCCGAACTTGAGGGAACGAAGATTGTTTCAACGCTTGAGCAATTTGCAGCGACAGCTAATCAGATCGACCCGGACGATTTCGAAACGCTGCAGCCGTCAGCTCGCAATGTAACCTTCGGCATCAACGTAGCGCGCCCACTCGGCAATCTCACGGCGTCGGTCAATCTCGACGCAGGCCGGAACGACAGCGACGGGTTACGTGGTATTCCGAAAGTATTGCTGGCCTCGCCGACCGGCAGCAGTTGGTCGCCGAACGGGGCGGTCCTGCCGCTCGTTAGCGCGCGCGCGCTGCGTAGCAACAACAGCGTGCAAACCCTTGGAGCGTCACTGACACTGTCGGGGATGGTTCGGCGCGTACAGACCAGCCTTGCAGCGGGCTTCTCACACAGCAACAGTCACGATCTGCTCGAAAGCGAGGCCGATGTAGCACGGTTGCAGCAATCGGTTGATTCGGAAGATCCGAAATTTGATCCCTATGCTCCTTTCAATGATTCTTTCCTAAACTTCAGGCGCGGCTATTCTCGCACAAATGGCCTGAATATTCGCTTGAACCTGCAAAAGCCCATACTGAACTTGCCCGCAGGACCGCTTTCTTGGAGCTTTTCTGCAACGGCAGTTCAGGGGCATAGTCTCGCCATGCAACGAGATAATGCTGCGCTGACATCGAATCGCTCCAAATACGCGCAGTCGACTGGCCAGCTCTCCGTCAGTCTCCCAATCTCCAGCCGGGGTTCCGCGTTCGCCGCGTTCCGCGATCTCACGATTGATCTCTCGGCTGGCCGTCAAAGCGGTGCAGGCGGCAGCGCTGAAACCAGCTATGGCAGTGGCGTGACCTGGGCGCCATTTGCACCGCTCCAGTTTCGCGGATCGATGGATCGAGCGCAGAACACACCATCGTTTGATCAGCTCAACGGACCGATAGTCGCCACTGTCAATCGCATTTTCGATTATGCCCGAGAGGAGGTCACGGAAACGACATGGACAACCGGCGGCAACCCTCTACTCGGGCGCGGCAACCAGACTAGCGTTTCACTCGCGATGATGGTGCAGCCGCTTAGCCGACAAGAGTTGGCGCTAAACTTCACCTATCGGCAATTTGTCGCGACGGACAGCCCGGCAGCGTTCCCGGAACTGACCCCTTTGATCGAAAAGGCCTTTCCCGAGCGCGTTACGCGCGATAGCGTGGGCCGTCTGCTCGCCGTCGATGCTCGCCCAATCAGCATCGAACGGCAGAAGGACGCAAATCTTAGTTCCAGCCTGACCTGGCGTTTGGGCGGAATCCGGCGACCCTCCCTAGGGGGTATGGCCCTGAACCTCGCAGCCGATCGAGCTCAAATCAATCTGGCGCTAAGTTATCAACTGCGTTTGCAAAGTGAGAGCTTGATCCGGCGTGGGCTTCCCGTGATTGACCGCCTCGTCGATTCCGGAACATCGCGCCATGAATTGGCTCTCCGGATCAGCGTGGGCAAGCGCGCGTTTGGCGGAAGTCTAAATACCAGTTGGAGCAGCCCCGCGCGCGTAACCGGAAGTGATGGGGCCTTTCGGCTGACGCCACCGCTGATGTTCAATCTCTCCTTGTTCGCTAACGTCGATCGATTGCTTAGGGCTCCGCAGGGTAATGGGTGGACCCGAAGGATGAAGGTGTCTTTCGACATCCAGAACCTGTCTAAAAGCTATCGCCGCATCACGCTTCCCGACGGGAGTGTGCCGGCGGGATACTCGCGCGACGAGGTTGATCCACTCGGGCGCACAGTACGGCTGACACTGAGAAAGCAGTTCCAGTGAACTGAACGCCTATGCGGACACATAGTCGACCCGTTTGACACAGTGCCAGCATTTCTCGCGAATGTAGAGGCGCGGATATTTTCAGACCGCGCGCGCCATAGCACCGATGCCTCGGGTTTTAATGCGCGGGAGATGAGCCTTGAGCTTTGGGAATGCCATTTCGTCCGGATTGAGATCAGAGCGATAGAGCGGCAGGCAGACGAGCCAAGCACCATGCCCCTTTAGGATTGGCTCGGCCATCTGGACATGCCTCCACGAGGTGATTAGGCGGCGGCGATGGAGCAAGCGCACCCCGCCGACGTCGTGTCTCCGCCCATGCCCAGAACCGCCCGCAGTCGTGCCGCGCTTGCGCTCGTCTTCATAGCGGCGATGGCACTGTTCTTCCGTACGCCGATTCTCAGCGGGTTCGATCTCGGCTTCGGAGATCGCGCCGACGGGATGATCGAGATCAGCATTCTCGAACATTGGCGCAACGTGCTGAGCGGTGTCGCACCCTGGAATGCGACGGGCTATTTCTATCCCTATGCCGGTACGCTCGGCTATAATGACGGCTATTTCCTATACGGGCTGGTCTATTCCTTCTGGCGACTGTTCGCCGATCCGTTCCATGCCGACACGCTGAACATCTTGACCTTCAAGACGATCGGTTTTGTGTCGGCCTACCTGCTGGTCGCCCGAACGCTTGGCTGGGGCCGAACCGCGGCGTCGCTGGTGGCACTGCTGTGGACAATCGCGAGCAATATCTCGCTCCAGGCGATGCACGCGCAGTTGCAAAGCGTCGCGCTGCTGCCGGTCGCGATGATGCTGGCGATAGCAATCGCTCGGGCTGAGCAAAAAGGGCGCTATCGCCGCGCTCGATTACTGGCCGTGGCGCTCGCCGCGCTGATGGCGGCGTGGCTGCTGACCGCCTATTACATGGCCTGGTTCACGATCTTTTCGGCCGGCCTGTTCGCCGTCTGTTGGTGCGCCCTTAGCGGTAACTGGCGACCCGCCGCACTCCTTCGCCTCGTACATCGCCACGCCGGGACGCTTGCCTGCACCGCCAGCGCTTTCATCGTCCTGATCATTCCCTTCCTCAGCGTCTATCTGCCCAAGGTGGGTGAGACCGGCGGGCAGTCGTACCGCCACATGCTCGGCTACCTCGTCACGCCGCTGGTCGACATGATCAATGTGGGGGCCGACAACTATGTCTGGGGCTGGATCTTCCGGCTATTGCTCGCATTGGTCCATGCTGTCCTGCCGGCGGATCCGGCGCTGCCGGGGCGGGTGCTCGGCGGGGAACATGAATCGGGATTGCCGCTGATCCTGTTCCTCCTTGTAGTGACTGCGGCGTGGCGGATCATCGTTCAGCGCCGCGTCGGTCAGGATCGGTCGGCTTCTACAGAATTGCGGGCGTTCGCGCTGGCGATGATGGTCGCGTGGCTGCTCACGTTGCAATTTTGGGTAGCGTCGCCGTGGGGGCTCGTGTTCGAGCTGGTGCCTGGGGCGAAGGGCATGCGAGTCGTGTTGCGCTATCAGCTTTGGCTGATGCTGCCGTTTCTGCTGCTCGTCGTCGCGGCCTGGCGGGAAAAGGCAACCCTGCTGGCGCGATCGAAGCCCTGGTTGGCCGTGGTGTTCGTAGCGCTGCTGGTGGTCGAGAATCTCAACGCCGAATCTCCCGCGCGGCTCAGTCGTTCCCTACAGCGCTCAGCTCTATGGGGCATCCCCCCACCGCCTGCCCGCTGCGCGAGCTTCTATGTAGTCGCCGCCCGTCAAAACGAGCCGCTCTTTATCAATGCCGAGAAGAATGAGCGCCTTCCGCATAATGTCGATGCGATGTTCCTTGCCGAGCTCTGGCGTGTGCCGACGATCAATGGCTTTTCCACCTTCAACCCGCCCGACTGGAAGTTCGCCAAACCGCTGGCCGCCGATTACGACGCCCGGGTATTGGAGTATGCGCGGCGCCACAAACTACGCAACCTCTGCCGGCTCGACGTGCGGCGCGCCGATCTGTGGACTCAGATTTCCAGCTAACGCAAAATTGCCGGAAATCCATTTCGCGTCATGTCGATCCTGTGGTGGAATCGCCTGAGCGGGTCGCGATTTAACCGGCCACTTAGAGTCGAATTCGATTCCAACACCCTCTACCGCCGGGCAAAGATCTCGATCGTCTGGTTGCCAAGCGGCCTGACCGCCTGCAACCGGTAGTTCCGTCGCATCTCCGCCATCACCAGCGCCCGCAGGTCCGCGCGTTCGCCGCGATACGCCGGTCGCAGGACGACGATGGCTGGCTTCTGCGCGAGGATGCGCTCGATCTCTCCCTGTTGATCGACGCCGATCGCGCCCTCTTCGCGGATGCGTCCGAGATGGCTGGGAAAGACATAGCGGGTCGGCACGCAGCGGCCGCTGGCCGGATAGAAGCCGCTTTCGCCCGAATAGACGTAGAGGCAGCCGGGCCCACGCCCGATCGCGTCGGCGACGGCGTAGAATTGCGCGGCCGTGCCGCGATTGTGGCGCTTGATGGCGAGCAGCGTCTGGCCCCCGACAAAGGCGATCAGCAGCACCGGCAGGGCGACGCGCCGGCCCGTGCGGTGATCGCCAAAGAAGCCGGACGCGCAGATCGCGAGCGGCACCATCAACGGCAGCGCATAATGTTCGAACCAGGACCCGAAAACCAGGAGTCCCAGCGCCGCCGCGGCGGCCCAGGCGAAGAGCCAGCGCCGCACCCCACGCTTCTCCGGCGTCCGCACCCCGTCCGAGCCGATCGCCAGCAGGGTCGCGGCGATCAGCGGCGAGGTGATCAGCAGGATCGTCGCCAAATTGCCGAGTTGCTCGAGCATCGGATCAGGCTTGCGATCGAGGATCGAGGTGATGTTGGCGTAGAACCACGCATCGCTCGCGCCGAGCGAGGCGAAGGCGAGCCAGGACAGGATCGTCGGCATCAGCGCGACCGCGACCAGCCCGGCGCCATAAGACAGGATCGCCCAGCGCGCGCCGGCTCGCCAGTCGCGCCACAACAGCCACAGGCCGAAGAACATGCCTTCGAACACGACCGAATATTTGACCTGAAGCGCGAGGCCCACCAGCGCCATGCCCGCGAAGCCGCGCAGGCGCGGGGCGTGTTCCTCCGCCCGGGGGGCGATGAGCGCCGCGGCGGCAATGATCAGCAGATTGTAGAAGATCGGGGCCTGCCCGCCCTGCCCGTCGACGAAATTGACCCACAGGACATAAGCGAGCGCCCCCGCCAGCGCGCCCCTGCCCCAGCCGGCGCGATCGGCGAGGCGCGCGATCAGCAGGGCGGTCGCCACCAGGCTGGCCAGCGCCATCGCCTGATAGGCCCAGATACCGAGCGGCATGCCGAGCGCCGCCGCCGGCAGATAGATCAGGAACAGCCCGATCGGTTTCCTGTCCCACACATCGACATAGGGCAGCGCGCCATGAGTCCAGGCCTGCGCCGCGACGAAATAGAATTCCTCGTCGACATGAACGACCGGGCTGCCGAAGGTGATCGCCCGGGCGATGATCGCAACAAGAAGGATGACGATCATTCGCCGGCCCGGCGTCGCAGGCTTCGTCAGCCGGTCAGCGGCCAGGGAAAACAATCGAGACATCGACCCCGCCCTTAGAAGCGATGGCACCTGCTGTCACGGAGCCGCCATAGAGCAGGTGCAGGGACAACCGGCAGGAAGAAGGAAATGCCGATGCACCACCGGATCGATCGCCGCTCGTTCATGCTGACGGGGTCGCTTGGCCTCGGCGCCTTCGCCATTCCGGGCTTCGCCCAGACGCCCAATGTCGCCCATGGCACGGGCTTCACTCATTCAGTCGCGAGCGGCGAGCCGTCGGCCGATTCTATCCTGCTATGGACACGCTACGTCCCCGCGAACGGCGACGCGGTCGAACTGAAGGCGGAACTATCCGAAACGGCCGACTTCGCGAAGATCGTCGCGGGCGGCGTGCAGATCACCGGCCCCTGGCGCGACCATACGGCGAAGATCACCGTCGGCGGCCTCGCACCGGGCCGGACCTATCACTTCCGCTTCGTCGCGCCGGACGGGAGCTTCTCGCCGACCGGCCGAACCAGGACGCTGCCCGAGGGCGCGGTGAAAAGCTTCCGCGCGGCGATCTTCTCCTGCTCGAACCTGCCCTTCGGCTATTTCAACGCCTATGCCCATGCCGCGGCGCGCGACGACCTCGATCTTGCCGTCCATCTCGGCGACTATATCTACGAGTATCCGGCCGGCATTTATCCGTCGGTGCAGGAAACGGTACCTGGCCGGCGGATCGAGCCCGCGACCGAGATGATCCACCTCGCCGATTACCGGCTGCGCTATG
Organism: Candidatus Sphingomonas phytovorans; assembly: GCA_029202385.1. Lineage (NCBI taxonomy): Bacteria > Pseudomonadati > Pseudomonadota > Alphaproteobacteria > Sphingomonadales > Sphingomonadaceae > Sphingomonas > Candidatus Sphingomonas phytovorans. The sequence continues at coordinate 4,430,698 of CP119314.1, read as the reverse complement.
CAAGCTATCGCGCCGATCCCGACCTGCAGAAGCTGCACAGCCTGGTGCCGATGATCGTGCAATGGGATGATCACGAATCGGCGAACGACAGCTGGGAAGGCGGGGCGGAGAACCACCACGCTGACGAGGGCGACTGGAATGTCCGGCGCGCTGCCTCGATCCAGGTGTTCCGCGAGTGGATGCCGGTCTCCGACGAGCCGTGGAAGGCCTATGACATCGGTACGCTGGCGACGTTGTTCCGTACCGAGACCCGGCTGCTGGCGCGGACGAAGCAGCCCGATATCGGCCCCCTGTTCAAACAGGCCGATCCGGCAACGGCACTGAAGGCGTTCCGCGACGGTGCCTGGCAGGATCCGGCGGCAACCATGATGGGGTCGCAGCAGGAGGATTGGCTGGCGCATGCGATGCGGGCCTCCGTCAAGGCGGGCCAGCGTTGGCAAGTGGTCGGATTCGGCACGATCATGGGCGAGACGGTGATGCCGGCCGCGGCTGCGAGCTGGCTCGCGCCGGACGCGAGCCAGCGCTCCAGGGGCTATATCATGGCCGGCATCGCCGCGGCGAAAAGCGGTCTGCCGTTCAATTTCGACAATTGGGGCGGCTATCCCGCCGCACGCGCGCGCTTCCTGAAATCCTCGCAGGCGCTGGGCGCCAACCTCGTCGTCATTTCCGGCGACAGCCACAATGCCTGGGCCTATGATCTGGCGCAGGACGGCAAGCCCGCCGGCGTCGAATTCGCGGGGCATGCCATCACGTCCCCCGGATATGAATCAGCGCTCGGGACCGATCCCAAAGCCGTCGCCGCGGCGCTGGTCGCGGCCAATCCCGAGCTGAAATGGTGCGACACCAGCCGGCGCGGCTATATGGCGATGACCCTGACGCCCGAGCGGGTGAGCAACGACTGGGTCATGGTCGATACGATCAAGACACGCTCGGCCAAGGGAAATGTCGGCTACAGCACCAGCATCGCCCGTGGCCGCAACGTGATGGCGTGAGATAGCCCGGCACGCTTGACTCGCCCCTCGTAATGCCGTGCTGGCGAATCGAGGGGAGAGGGCAGCTGACGGGGACAGGCGAGCAGGGCGGGATTTCGGCCACCGTCTATCGGCGCGAGATCGACGGGCTGCGCGCGATCGCGGTGCTGGCGGTGGTGCTGTTCCACGCCCGCATCCGTGGTTTTCCGGGCGGGTTCGTCGGCGTCGACATCTTCCTGGTCATTTCGGGCTATCTGATCACCCAGTTCATCCTGCGCGAGAGCGACGCCGGCCGCTTCACCCTGATCGGCTTCTACGAGCGGCGCGTGCGACGGATCATGCCGGCGCTGCTGACGATGCTCGCCGCATCGGGCATCGCTGCCTGGATCTTGCTGCCGGCCGACTTCCGCACTTTCGGCCAGAGCCTCGCGGCGATCGCCTTGTTCGGCTCCAACCTGCTGTTCTGGGGCTGGGAGGGTTATTTCAGCCTCACCGGTGAAGCGACACCGCTGCTCCATACCTGGTCGCTCGCGGTGGAGGAGCAATTCTACATCCTGTTCCCCGCCCTCCTCCTGCTGGTGCGGCACAAGGCCCGGACGACGCGCACTGCCCTCATCGCGGCGGGGCTGGTCTCGTTCGCCTATGGCGTCTGGGCATTGCAGAACGATCCCGGCGGCGCCTTTTATTCGCCGCTGTCGCGGGCCTGGGAATTCATGGTCGGCGCACTGCTCGCCACCGGCATCCTGCCCCCCCCGCGACGCCGCTGGCAGGGCGATGCAGTCGCGCTGATCGGGCTCGCCGCGATCGGACACGCCATCTGGACCCTCTCCGAACGATCGGCCTTTCCCGGCGTCAACGCTCTCGAGCCGGTGCTGGGCACCGCTGCGATCCTCTACGGAACGCAGGCGCCCGGGTCGCGCATCGGACGAGTGCTGGGCACAGCGCCGCTGGTGGCGATCGGGCTGATTTCCTATTCGCTATATCTCTGGCACTGGCCGCTGCTCGTGTTCGGCAATTACTATCTGCTTGGGCCATATCGCTTCGTGCGGCTGGGGATGGTGCTGCTCGCCTTCCCGATTGCCTGGCTTTCCTGGCGCTATATCGAGCGCCCCTTCCGCAAGCCCCGACTGCTACTGCCCGGGCGGACGCTGTTCCTGGGCGCGGCGGCCGCAAGCGGCGCGCTCGCGCTCTATGGTATCGGCATCTACCTCGCCAACGGCCTGCCGGAACGCTTCGACCCGGCCGTACAGCACCTGAACGAACGCGGGCCCGAGCCCGATTACGGATGCGCGGGCCAGCCGGTCGCCACGATCCGCACCGCCACGCGCTGTCGCATCGGCGCCGCGACGGCACGCCCCAGCTTCGTGCTGTGGGGCGATTCGCATGCGGCAGTCTATATGCCCGCGCTCGACATGCTGGCCCACCGCCATCACGTATCGGGATATGACCTGACCTCGCTTGGTTGTCCGCCGCTGTTGCCGATCCGCGCCCACGGAGAACAGGCGAACCAATGGATGTTCCTGGCGAAGAATAAGCAGGAATGCGCGGCCCGCAACGCGGCGGTGATGCGGTTCCTCGCCGAGGAACGGCCGCAGGTCGTCCTCCTGGCCGCCCATTGGAGCGTCTACCGCGGCGGCAGGCACGCCGATCCGGAACCGCTGGACGGCGACCGGCGCGCGTTCGAGGCGGGCGTGAAGCAACTTCACGCGCTCGGTATCGCGGTTCAGATCGTCCAGGACGTGCCCGATGCGCCCTATGCCGAGCCACGACGGCTGGCGAAGGCCCAGTTGCTGGGCATGATGCACCGGATCGAGCCCCGACGTGCCGACTATCTCCGCCGCGATGCCGCCTTCCGCGCCATCACGTCAGACCTCGAACAACAGGGCCTGATCCGGGTCATCGAACCGGCGGACCGGTTGTGTGGGCCGCTGACCTGCAGGATCACCGACGCCGGCTACCCGCTCTATTTCGATGGCAACCATCTGAGCGCACGTGGCGCGCGCTTCGTCGCGCCGGTGTTCGAGCCGATGTTCGCGACACTGCCGGAGCCCCCGCGTCCATAGAATCTCCGACGGTCCGCGGGCGTGTTGGCGTACCGCCCAGAACACCCCCGCCCGCCCTCCCGTGAACAATCATCGGATGATTGAAACGCGGCAAGCGCCTAAGGCCCCGTTACCCGCAACGCGACCATGGAGCCCGGCACGGTGATTACTTGCTACATCAGATATGAGCTCGACGCGGACAGGATTCCGGCCTTCGAACGATATGCCGCGATGTGGCTCGACCTGCTGCCGCGTTTCGGCGGGACCCATCACGGCTATTTCCTGCCGTCAGAAGGTGCGAGCGACGTCGCGCTGGCCATGTTCAGCTTTCCGAGCCTCGCCGCCTATGAACAATATCGAAAGGACGCGAGCGTCGATCCCGACGTCGCCAAGGCAATCGCCTTCGCGACCGAGAACCAGTGCTTCCGACGCTATGAGCGCTCCTTCTTCCGGCCCCTGTTGCCGAAGGACGCCTGATTCGACACTCGCCCGGCGCGGTGGTGGGCACCCGACCACCCCGACTGAAGGCCGGATCGGATGAAATTCCCTAAATCTGATTGAAATATAACAATAAAATCGATGTCGCCAGATTAAGGCATAAGAAAAGCTACAACCCGGGCGGCGATTTTCGCTGATTGGGGAATGACCCGATCATCCCAGCGATTCCTCGATCAGCAGCAGGCCGAGGAAACCGATGAAGAACATGCTGGTAACAAGCGGCGTGTCGGGCTTCGCATGCGCCTCGACGAGCAGTTCCTCGGTCACGAGATACAGCAAGGCCACAAGGCCAAAACTCAGGAAGCCGGCGATCACCACCGGCGGCAGCGCAGCGACTGGCACGGCGACCAGCGCACCGATCGGCAGCATCAACGCCAGTCCCGCGACGATCGCGATCACCCGCAGCTTCGACCGCGCCCCTTCCGCGAGCTCAGTCGTGACCGACAGGCCAAGGAAGAGCACTTCAAGGGTTAGCGCGATGGTGAGCAGCAGCCCGGCCTTTGCCCCGGCGATGAAAGCCAGGCCGAGCACGAGCCCGTCGACAAGGATATCCAGGCCGACCGCGACAAGCAGCGCGACCTTGCCGGCAAAGCGCTCCTCGATCTGCTTGAGGCCAAGCATGACCGCGATGCCGAGGCCGCCACCGATCAGCGTTGCCAGGGGTGATGCCTGATGCAGCACCTGGGGCAGGATCTCGGTGGCGGCGGCGGCGAACACCACGCCTGCGGCGAGGTGCTGCATCGCGCTGATCACCGCATCGCCGGGCCAGCGGATGACGGCGACGAGCGATCCGAGCAGGACCGCCGCCACCGGCACCAGCGTATAGGCGAGCGCGGACATCAGCCCCGCCGCCCCTGAGCGAAAATGCCGCCGAGGATATCGACCACCACCGCACGGTCGCTTTCGGGAACGTGGCGCCGCCGGACACGCGCGGGGCTGGCGACGACTTCGAGCACCTTGCGGTTCCCCAGACGGGCGGTTTCGTCGGTATGGATGCGTAGCAGGCTGACGTTGGACATTCGGTCCCTCCTCAAGCTTCAGGGTGCGGAGCGGCTTCACCGCCCACCCCCTGATTCTCCTCACGCCTGGCCTTGCGGCCATCAGCCATCCCAAGGATGACCCTGGAGATGGCCGGAAGTACCAGCAAAGTGAGGATGGTGGCAGCGATCAGTCCGCCGATGACGGTCGTGGCAAGCGGCTTCTGGACCTCGGCGCCGGTACCCGTGGCAAGCGCCATGGGCACGAAGCCGATGGCGGGGACGAAGCCGGTCATGATCACCGCCCGCATCTTTTCCGCCATGCCTTGCCTGATCGCCTCAGGCGATGCGACGCCTGCCTCGAGACGCTCGCGGATCGCCGTCATGACCACGAGGCCGTTGAGCACCGCGACGCCGGCAAGGCAGATGAAGCCGACGGCCGCCGACACCGAAAAGGCGATCCCGGTCATGACGAGGGTGAACACCCCGCCCGCCAGGCCAAGCGGAACGGCGAGGAACACCGCTGCTGCCCGGGCAACGCCGCCGAGCGCCATGTAGAGCAGGCCGAAGATGATCGCGAAGCAGATCGGGACCACGATCGACAGGCGCTGGGATGCCGCCTGCAGATTCTGGAACTGTCCGCCCCATTCCAGATAATAGCCGGCCGGCAGCGTCACCTGCCCCACCTTGGCCATTGCCTCATCGACGAACGACCCGGCATCGCGGTCCCGCAGGTTCATCTGGATCACGACGCGGCGCTTGCCGTTCTCGCGGGTGATCTGGTTGAGTCCATCGGTGAAGCGGATCTGGGCGACCTGCGCCAGCGGGATCGATCGTCGTGTCGAGCCTTCCGTCTGCGGCAGAAGCACAGGAAGCGACAGCACATCGTCGAGGTTGACGCGGGTGGTTTCGGGAACGCGCACGGCAATCTCGTAGCGGCGGTCGCCTTCGAAAAGCAGGCCGGACTCGCGCCCGCCCATCGCCGCCGCGACGGTGTCCGCCACTTCCTTCACGGTCAGCCCGTAGCGGGCGATCGCCGCGCGATCGAACCGGACGTCGAGCGTGGGGGCGCCCCCGGTCTGGTCTGCCTTGACGCTCGCCGCGCCCGGAATGCCCTGGAGCACACGGACGATCTCGTTGGCCGAGGCCGACATCCTGTCGAGATCGTCGCCATAGAGCTTGATCGCGACGTCACCGCGCACACCCGCGATCAGTTCGTTGAAACGCAGCTGGATCGGCTGGCTGACTTCGAACAGGTTCCCAAGCTGGCCACCTGCCGCCTTTTCGATGCGTTCGAGCACCTGCTCCTTCTTGGTGACACCGGCAGGCCACTGATCCTGGGGCTTGAGGATGACGAACGCGTCCGAGACGTTCGGCGGCATCGGGTCGGTCGCGACCTCCGCCGTGCCCGTCTTTGAGAACATCAGTTCGACCTCGGGGAGCTTGCGCACCGCCTCCTCGACCTTGAGCTGCATCGCGAGCGACTGGCCGAGACTGACCGAGGGCACGCGCGTCGAGGCGAGCGCGACATTCTTCTCGTCGAGTTGGGGGATGAACTCCGATCCGAGCAGACCGAAGGCGGGAATGGCCAACAGGAAAAAGGCCAGTCCACCGCCGATGAATGGCCAGGGCCGCGCGATCGCCATGTCGAGGAGCGGCAGATATCGCTCCTTGGACTTGCAGATCAGCCAGACTTCCTTCTCGGCCACCTTGCCGCGAATGAACAGTGCAACGAGCGCCGGAACCAGCGTGATCGCAAGGATGAACGCCGCGCCCAGAGCCAGCATGATGGTGATCGCCATCGGCGAGAAGGTCTTGCCCTCCACCCCGGTGAACATCAGCAACGGCGCGAAGGCGAGCAGAATGACCGCCTGTCCAAAGACGGTAGGTCTGATCATCCCCTGCGATGCCCGCATCGTCTCCTCGAGCCGCTCGCGCAGGATGAGCAGCCTGCCCTCGTGCTCCTGCCGGTGTGCCAGGCGCGCCAGACAATTCTCGATGATGATGACCGCACCGTCGACGATGAGGCCGAAATCAAGCGCACCGAGGCTCATCAGGTTGCCGGGCACGCCGAACGCCCGCATGCCCATTGCCATCATCAGGAAAGAGAAGGGAATGACAAGCACGGCAATGATCGCCGCCCGCCAGTTGCCGAGCAGCAGGAACAGGGCGGCCGCGACGAGCAGCGCGCCCTCGGTCAGGTTGCGTTCGACCGTCGAGACGGTCGCGTTCACAAGCTTGGCGCGATCGAGCACCACCTCCACCTTGATGCCCGGCGGCAGAGTCTTCGCGACCTGCCCGAGCTTGTCGCCCACCGCCTTGGCGACGACGCGGCTATTCTCGCCGATCAGCATCAGCGCGGTGCCGACCACCGCCTCGTCGCCATTCATGCTGGCGGCACCGGTGCGCAGGTCGCCGCCCACCTTCACATTGGCGATCTGGCCGACGGTCACCGGCATGCCGCCGCGAGTCGCGGCGACGGCGTTGCGAATCTCCTCTACCGAGCGGATTCGAGCGTCCGCGCGAACCAGATAGGCCTCGCCGGCGCGGTTGAAGAAATTGGCGCCAACCGCGACATTGGCATTTTCCAGCGCCTCGCCGAGTTCGCTGTACGAGATACCATAGTTGGACAACTTCACCGGGTCGGGCTCGACGACGAAGGTCTTGGCATAGCCCCCGATCGAGTCGATACCGGCGACACCGGAGACGGTTCTCAGCTGCGGGCGGATGATCCAGTCCTGGACTGTCCGCAAATAGCCGGCCTTGGCGATCTCGTCGGTCAAGCGCTCGCCTTCCGGCGTCAGATAGCTGCCGTCCGATTGCCAGCCGGGTTGGCCGTCGACCGTCTTTGCACCCCTGCCGTCAGGATTCGCATAGCCGACCGTGTACATGACGACCTCGCCGAGGCCGGTGGTGACCGGGCCGATCTGCGGCTGGACGCCCTGGGGCAGGTTTTCCTGCGCCTGGGTCAACCGCTCCCCGACCTGCTGGCGGGTGAAATAGAGATCTGTGGAATCCGAGAAGATCGCCGTGACCTGGCTGAACCCGTTGCGGGACAAGGAACGTGTCGTCTCAAGCCCGGGGATACCGGCCAGCGCTGTCTCGATCGGGTAGGTGACCAGCTTTTCCATCTCGACCGGGGAAAGCCCGCGGTCGATCGTGTTGATCTGCACCTGCTTGTTGGTGATGTCCGGAACGGCGTCGATCGGCAGCTTCATCAGCTGCCAGACGCCGACGCCTGCTACGCCCAGGAAGAGAAAGAGGACTGCCCAGCGTGCACGCACGGACAGCGCGATGAGGTTCGCTATCATCGCTTATTCCTCCTCACCCGCACCCTTGCCGAGCTCGGCTTTGAGCAGGAATGCGTTGCGCGTCGCGACGCTCTGGCCGGCCTGAAGACCCGACAGGATTTCGACGCGGCCTGCGCTGCGCTGACCGAGGCGGACGGTGACCGCGCGGAAGCCCTGGGGGGTTCGCACGAAGACGACGTCCCTTCCTTCCAGCGACTGGACGGCATCCTCAGGCACGACGATCGCCTTGCTCACATTGCCAGGCGCGGGCATGAGCCGCACCCGCACTGCAAGGCCGGGCTGAAGGCCTGCGGGCACGTTCAGCACCGCGGTCGCGGAACGCGTCGCGCCGCTGAGCGTCGGCGTGACGGCGCGGACGCTGGCATCGACCGTGCGCCCATCGGGTAGTTCGACGATCGCCCTGTCGCCCGGCGAAACACGCTGGGCATCGGCCGGGGCGATCGCTGCCTCGATCTGGATCCTGCTCGGATCGGCAACCCGGTACAGTTCGGTTTCCGGCTGGACGAACGCGCCCAGCGTCACCGCCTCGGCGGCGATCTTGCCGGAGATCGGGCTGGCGACGATCACGCCGCGTCCGTCCCGCGTGACATTGGCGGCACCGGCGGCCACCTGGGCGCGCCGCGCTTCCGCCATTGCCGTGGCGGCCGCGGCCTGGGCCTGTTCGAGTTCGACCTTGGCCGAAACGCGCTCCTTGTAGAGATATTGCTCGCGGGCGAGCGCCTTCTGCGCCTGGACGACCTTAGCGTTCGCGACCGATCGGTCGGCGGCGATCTGCGCTGCATCCCGGCTCTCGACGATCGCCAGCGCCTCACCGGCGCGAACCGGGTCACCGAGCCGTTTGAACACGCGGGTCACCGCGCCACCGGCACGCGCCGTCACGATCGCCTCGCCCGACGGAGGATGGGAGACGGTCGCCTGGGCCATGATCTCCGCACCGAGCCCGCCTTCCTTGATCGTCTCGACGGCGATGCCGGCCTGCTGGATCGCGTTTTCCGCCATGGCCACGCTGTCGGTCGGCACTTCGGCAGGCTTTCCCTTTTTCGGAATCTCGGCCCCGGGGGGAGTTGCCGATTCGCCCGACCATTGGCCGATGCCATAGCCGCCGACCGCCGCGACCAGCGCAACGCCGGCCGCGCCACCGAGGAGGCGCATTGTATCGTTCGTCATTGATCGTCTCCGAAAGAAGCGGGCGCGGGCGCGATCAGGCGCGCCAGCCGGGCCTCGGCATCATGATATTGGGCGAGTGCATCGACGGCGGCGTCGCGGGTCTCGGCGAGAGTCCGCTCGGCATCGAGCAGCACGAGTTGATCGAACTTGCCCTGGCCGTAGCCAAGACGGGCGATGCGGGCGGCCTCCATTGCCGCCGCGAGCGCCGGCCCGGAAGCCCGGACGCTGGCCGTCGCATTGTCCCGGTCCCGCTGGACGATTGCGATGTCCCGCTCGGCGTCGAGCTTTGCCGCCCGCTGCCGCGCCCCGGCCTGATTGAGTTCGGCATTTGCCTGCGAGACCGAGGCGCGCCCGTTGCTGAAGAACGGTAACGGTGCTGAGATCCCAAGCACCGCCGCGGTGTCACCGGTCGCCGACAGCCGCCGCGCACCTGCGCTGAGCGTCAGGTCAGGCACACGCTGGCTGCGCGCGAGCCGGACATTGGCGCCGGCGATCAGCAGGTCGGCGCTCGCCGCTGCATAGGCCAGCGTGCCCTCCCCCGTCGGTCGCATTTCCGGGCCAACGGCACGGACGCGATCGAACCAGGCCTGGTCGAGGGACCCCGCAAGAGGCTGTCCGAGCAGTAATGCCAGATTGTCGCGGGCGACCTGGAAGCCGCGCTCGGCGCGCTCCAGCCCGGTTTGCGCATTGATCTGGGCAACCGAGGTGCGCTGTTCGTCGATCGGCGAACTCTCGCCGACCATCACCCGATCCCTGGCAACCCGCAGCGACTCATTGGCGATGCGCAGCTGATCCCGCGCGATGATGAGGCGGCGGTCAGCGGCGACTGCCTCGATATAGGCCTGGGTGACACGCAGCCGAACATCGGCACGCGTGATCGCCGCTTCCAGTTCCGCACGCCCGATTCGCGCGTCCGCGACGCCGATTCGGGCACCGCGCTTGCCGCCCAGTTCGAGCGGCATCGAGAAAGTGACCGTGGTCTCGGCCTGGTCGAACCGGCGATAGGGCCCGCTGCCGACGACATTTTCGGACTGCGCGGAAAGCGACGGGTTGGGCCGGAGACCAGCCACCGTCCGGCCCGCTTCAGCCGCGCGGATGCCCGCGGTCGCGGCCTCCGCTTGAGGAGAGGAGACACCCGCTTGAGCGAGCGCCGAATCCAGGGTGAGGACCTCACCCGACTCTACGGGCGATGAAGTCTGCGCCTGCGCCACACCGGCACAGGACGCCGCGGCGAGCAACGCCGCGACAAATCGATGCATCTATGAAACTCCTGACAAACCAGACGAGTCCCGCGCGGCTCAGGGCCGGCGGGCGTTTGGCAGTCAGGCTTGTGGAGGGCGCAGCGCGGGGTCGACGGTTGCCGCAGGCAGGAAATAGCTCTTGCCCGGAGATGGAAGAGCCTGGGACGCGAGGCTCACGACCGGCCCGTCATTGTCGGATTGCGGGGTCACCTGGTGACCGTGGCAGGCGCCATGATGGTGGGGATAGCCGTTGTCGCTGTCCGCCGGCACCTGGTCGCCATCGCCGTCGACATGGCCCAGAATCTGGGTCGAACTCGAGTCCATGCACGCAAGGTCTTCATTGGCGTGCACCATCGATGCCGCAAAGAGCGACATCGTCATCATGCAGAGGATGAGAAAGGTCCAGACTGCGCGCATTGAGCGTCAGTTAGCAGCTATCCGGCTTTGATCCAAGCTCCGGCCATGAACCACGGAGCACGTGAAAAGACCGGGCAGAGGTGTGCGCGAATTCAAGCGATCCGCAAATACGTAATCAGCAGATTTCTGCGGTTCTTCCTGCCCTCCCCGGTTCGGGCAGGTTCGCTAAAGATCGAAATCTGGCGGAGACGGAGGGATTCGAATTCCCCCCTTACGCCTTGAATCATATATCTTAAACCAATCTCTACTCGCGGCAGTGCCCCGGCCCGTACCCCGTCGATTCCGCCCAGAATAAAATTTTCGGGCCGTTATCGCCGGGACGCCTACAGCTCGAAAGTGATCCTGCCGCGCCCCAGCTTCGCGAGGTTGTCCATGTCACCCGACGCGAGGTGCGCCGCGTCCCGGATCGTGACCTGCGCGCGGCGCGGGGCGCCGGCGTTTAGGATGTTGGCGATGAGGCCCAGCTGCGCCTGCGTGGCGCTCACGCTGACATGGCAGTCCTGCTGGACCACGAAGATCATGTCGTTGACGGTCACGCAAACGCTCCTCAGGTCGGGTTGGTGTATGCGGCGACCCCGCAAGTCACCAGCTGTCGGGCGCGCTGCTCGGGGGTAAGGGTCTGGAGCGGCGCGGGCGGAAGCGGCGTCGTGAAGTCGGTCGGCGTCTGTACCCTCGCCCTGTCGTCCTGCGCCTTCGCCTCAGCAGGGTCGTAGGCACCCTCGACGATCTTCTTCACATTCCTCATGCTCGTGGGGCGGATCATGCACCGCACGTAGCCGGTGAGGAGGGCTTGGCCGGTCGTCGGCTTGGTGAGCCGGAAACTCACGATCAGGCCAGCGCTGACCTGGATCGCACCTGGTGCCCCAAGCGAATACCAAATGTTCGAACGTGTAACCGCAGTGCCGGAGTTCTGTTCGACGGCGACCCGCAGGACGAGAGGCTTGTCGGCTGTCAGGGTGTTGATCTGAGCGGCGGCGATGATCGGCGGAGTGCTGTCCTTGTCGGCCGACGTGACGGTGCTCACGAACGCGTTGACCTCCGCCACCTTGCCCTTGAAGGGCTTGCAGTCGGCATTGTCGCGGGCCCAGGCCGCAACCTTGTCGAGGCGGGCCAGCATGCCGGTCGCGTTCGCCACGTCCAGATCGACCAAGTCGCTGGGCGCGCGAAAGCTGCCAACCGCCGCGTCACCCTGCGTCTCGAGGATCGGCGCGGTCAAAGCGCCGGGAAGATACCATTGGGAAGGGACAAGCGCGCCTGTTCCGTCCGGACTGCCCATAAGGACCGCGTCGACGAGCATCCTGTCGTCCGTCGAGAGGCTGAGGCCCTTCACGTCGATGTCTGTCATCACCGCCGCCGTCAGGTCGGTCGGTGAAAGCGCGGCCCGACCCTGGGGCGTGTTGAGGACCAGCCAAGGGGCCGAATAGTCGAATAGTTTCCCCGACGAGGTCTCGGGCGGTGGAGACTTCGTCGATTTGGGCGGGGGGGGCGTCTTGGGGCAGGTATCGCCGACATACTTCTCGAGGTTGGTGAGCTTCCAGTCGACGAAACGGGCCTTGGCGAAATCGACCGCGTCGCCATGACCCAGAACGAGGAACGAACTCTTCGGCGCCACGACCATCGCCAACCGCCGGATCTCAGCTCCAGCGACCAGTACTCCCTCCGTGTTCAGGACGGCCGCCTCGGCTATCCCTCCATTGTCGGAGACGCTGTTCTTCCCGGACGCCGCCGCGAGGCCCACGCCCGCCGCGAGCCCGACCGTCTTGGGGTCATCGGCGAAGGCGGGCGACGCGGTGAACATGGACGCGATCAGCAGGCTTGTGAGTGAACCGCGCATACCCCCCCGAGTCGTGTCCATTCAAGTAACGACGAAATTAGAGGCCCGGTAAAATGGAATCACAACGAGAATTTACTCCAACTTGGCGTCAATCCGAAGACGGCCTGATTTTGAAAATATCAGAGCAATTCTACGTCTCTTCCGACGATGGATTCCATGCTCTCCGAACTTGCCGAACACTTCACGGACGCGAAGAACGCGGAGGTTGTCCAGAACCTGATCGGACTCGCGATGAGGCATGTGCCGCAACGATTGCCTGAGCGTTCCAACCGAGGACTTCGAGCGCATCGATGCCGCGGACGCTCGGATGGTCGCTAACTGACCGGCGGTCGAAAGCCGGTCGGAGCTAATGTGAACGACGTCGACCCCACATCGCCTCCGACCTACCTTTAGCCGACACGAACAGAGGTGCCCAGCCATGGGACTCGATCGTCCCCATCTGGACATAGCTCGCCAGGCCTTCGGCACTGTCGATGAAGAGATACGGCTCCTCATGGCCATCCTTCTCCTCCATTCCGACGTGCTTGACCGCGTCGCCGAAGCTGCCTGCGTCATGCTTCTGGAAGAAGCACTTCTTCGCGCGACTCTGCGGATATCGGACGAGGCTGATCGGCCGGCTGCCGACCCAGGGAGCGTGATCGGAGCGACGGTCGTGTAGTAGTCGGCGAGTTGGCCCTTGGTGACGTTCGACTCTGGAAAGATAACACGATCGCGATTGGTGACCTTCACCTTTGAGACGTGGGCGGCGGCGACCTCGGAGACGGGCTGCTCAATTTCGAGCACGACCGCCTCCGGCCTCTTGTCTGCTCGCAACCCGAGATAGCTCGGATGTCGCAGCGTGCCTTCGCTGCGCTACGAGCGCCATGAAGCGGGAGCAAAGACGCGTGACAGGTGACACACCCGCCCGATCGACAGCACGGATCAGCTGACGAATCTGACTGACGTCCGTCAGCGCCGGATAGCGTTTTTCGGAGGCACCGGCTTCAAGGCGTCCCGCACGTTCACGGCGGGGTTGGAATTCGGCGCACCGGAAGACCTTCTCCGCACGCTGCCGGAGGCGATGGGCCGTCTCGATCGCGCCGCGCTTCTCCACCCCCCCTCAGTGCTGAAAACAGCAGGCCCTCGTCGATCTCGTTCACCGGGAATGCGCCGATCGCAGGGAAGAGATCGCGCTCCATGGACGTGATCACGTCGTTGGCGTGGACTTCCTTCCAAGCGTCCTTCTGTTGCTCATGCCAGTTTCGCGCGAAGAACTCGAACGTGTTCTCGTGCCCCACCTTGCGCGTGTGGCGCGCACGCTTGGATTCAAGACCGGGATCGCTGCCTTCGCGCAGCAGGCGCTTGGCGTCGTCACGCATCTCCCGCGCGCGCTTCAGCGTGATGTCGGGATAGGGCCAGAAAACGATGCGGCGCTCCTTGCCGCCGAAGGTATACTTGAAACGCCAGCTCTTGCCGCCACCGGGCAACACGTAGAGGTGAAGCCCTCCCGAGTCGGTGACCTTCCCCCCTAGTCACGGGGCACGGCGCCCTTGAAATCCGAGTCCTTCCTCATGGTGCCCCTACTTTGCGCAGGGCACTACCCTGCCCGTGCCCCGGCGATACGTCGGTTGGACCCGGCACGTCTCGGCAGCTCTCAGTAAGGAGCTAAGAATAAGAAGGAGTGAAAACAACGCCGTCCGGCACCTGCCGGCATCGGCCGGTAGATGAACTGGCGGAGACGGAGGGATTCGAACCCTCGGTACGAGTAAACCCCGTACGGCGGTTTAGCAAACCGCTGGTTTCAGCCACTCACCCACGTCTCCGGCCTGGCGGCGAAGGGCGGCTATAGCGAGGGGTTCGGCTGCGATCAACCGGCCTCTCGCATGTCGTCCAGCCCGAATTCGACTCGGGTCGTCGCGCGGTTCATTGTGGGGCAAGCCGCAGACGGGCAACACTGATCCATTAAGCGCGTTGGGGGAGTATTACGGATGCGCAAGGCCCTTCTGATCCTGTTGCTGGTGGCGACCGCCATCGGCGTCGGTCCCGCGCCCTCGATTGCCCAGGTGCGTACGATCGATCCCAATGAGGCGATCGACAGCGACCTGCAGCGCCGTCAGACCCCGCCGCCGCCCGCGCCGGAGCGGAACACGGCGGTGTCGCCCGATACCCAGCCCCGGTACAATGACACGCCGGTCGAATCGGGATCGCAGCAATATCCGCCCTATGACCCGAGCAGCCCCAACACACCCGCCCCCGGCTACCAGCCCGGGCCTCCGGCCCAGGGCGGCACGGCGCTGACCGAAGCCAATGCCGATGCGGCGCAGGGCTCGACGTTCAGGCGCGAGGAACTGCTCAGCGCCGCGGAAGGCACGTTCGGCAAGGGCGCGTCGGGCCTGGCCGGCATCCTGGAGCGGACTCTGAAGGAGCAGGGCGAGCCCAACGCCTATATTTCCGGCCGCGAAGCCTCCGGGGCGCTGGTCGTCGGGCTGCGATACGGCAGCGGCACGATGTTCCACAAGATCGAGGGGCAGATGCCGATCTACTGGACCGGGCCGTCAGTCGGCTTCGACCTGGGCGGCGACGCGAACAAGGTATTCGTGCTGGTCTACAACCTCCACGATTCGGAGGAATTGTTCCGCCGCTTCCCGGCAGGCGAAGGCCGGCTCTATTTCGTCGGCGGTTTCGCCGCGACTTATCTTCGCCGTGGCAATATCGTGGTGATCCCGATCCGCCTCGGCGTCGGCTGGCGGCAGGGCGTGAACGTCGGCTACATGAAGTTCAGCCACAAATCGAAATGGCTGCCCTTCTGAGCGACGCCGTCACTCCGCGAAATTGCGCATCATGAAATAGAGACGGTTCACGTGCTTCGGGAAATCGAAGCTCGTGTCCTCCATCAACAGACCGATCGCGCGGGAAACGCGCGACGATTCGCCGTTATAGGCGAGCGACCAGCCGGCAAAATCCCGCCTGGCCCGGCCGCCGAGATCAACCAGCCTGATGTCGCGGTGGCGCTGGTCGCGCCGGATGCTGGCCATCAACTGAGCCAGATGTGCCTCGGGGCCTTCGAGGATTTGCGCAAAGCTGCCCGGCGTCGCGACGAGCGCACCCGTCACGTCGAGCGAAGCGTTGCGCGACCGGGAAATGGCGACGATGTCCTGCACGTGCGTCGCGCCGCCATCGGCACCGGGACAACGCGTGCTGACATACAGCAGCGACTGATCCATCCGGTCAGCCGAACTCCACTGCCTCGAAGCGAATCGGTTCGCCTCGCGCCGCGCTCGCCAGCGCACCGTCCCACATCACCCGCTGGCCGCGCACGACCGTGCCGATCGGCCGGCCGGTCAGCGTCATGCCGGTGAAAGGGGACCAACCGCTGCGCGAGGCGAGCCAGCTCTCCTCGATGGTCCAGCGCGCCTTCAGGTCGACGATGCTGAAATCGGCATCATAGCCGATCGCGATCCGGCCCTTGCCGACGATGCCGAACACGCGCTGCGGCCCGGCGCTGGTCAGGTCGATCACCCGGGCGAGCGTCGTGCGCCCTTCGGCGACATGGTTGAGCATCAGTGGCAGCATCGTCTGCACGCCGGGCATGCCACTGGGGCTATCGGGATAGGGCTTGCCCTTCTCCTCCAGCGTATGCGGCGCATGATCCGATCCGAGGATGTCGGGCACTCCCTGTTGCAGCCAGTGCCACAGCCCGTCGCGATGCGTACCCGACCGGATCGGCGGGTTCATCTGCGCGAGGGTGCCGAGCCGGGGATAGGCCTCCTCGCCGGCCAGGGTGAGATGCTGCGGCGTCACCTCGCAGGTGGCGATGTCCTTGTGCCGGCCGAGCAGTTCGAGCTCAGCTGGCGTGGTCACATGCAGCACATGGATACGGCGGCCGGCGTCGCGCGCCAGCTTCAGGATACGCTTCGTCGCGAGCAGCGCGCTCTCGTCGTCGCGCCACACCGGGTGGGAAGAAGGGTCGCCTGGCACGCGTTCGTTAGCGCGCGCGTTCATCCGCGCCTCGTCCTCGGCATGAATCGCGACGCGGCGATGGCCCGAGGCGAGCACTTCGGCCAGCGAAGCATCCTCGGCGACGAGCAGGTCCCCGGTCGAGGCGCCCATGAAGATCTTGACCCCGGCCGTGCCCGGCAGGCGCTCAAGCTCGGCGAGCGCAGCCGCATTGTGGTTGGTCGCGCCGACATAGAAGGCGTGGTCGCACCACATGCGATGGTGCGCGCGGGTGAGCTTGTCCTGGATCGCCTCCGCGCTGTCGGTATTGGGCTTCGTATTCGGCATCTCGAACACCGCGGTCACGCCGCCGAGCACCGCCGCGCGACTGCCGCTTTCGAGATCCTCCTTGTGGACCAGCCCCGGCTCGCGAAAATGGACCTGGGTATCGATTACCCCGGGCAGGATATCGAGCCCGGTACAGTCGATCGTCTCGCCGGCATCGCCTGCCGCGCCGATGGCGACGATCCGGCCACCCAGCACCCCGATATCGGCCCGCACCGGGCCGGCTGGGGTGTGGACGGTCCCGCCCGTCAGCTTCAGGTCATATGTCGCTGTCACGATCTTCTCCGGCTCTTCCGCTTGCCCGGCGGACCTCCTACCTGTTCGCCATGAGCGAAACTACCCCGCATGCCACGATGCTCGCCAATCGAGCGCTGATCCGTATCGCCGGCGAGGATGTCCGTGGCTTCCTGCAAGGCCTAGTGACTCAGGACGTCGTGACGCTTGAAGCATCGGCGCCGCGCTGGTCGGGCCTGCTGACGCCGCAAGGCAAGGCGCTGTTCGATTTCCTGCTCTGGCCCGATGGCGATGCCGTGCTGATCGATTGCGAAGCGGATGCCGCCGACGCGCTTGCCCGGCGCCTGATGATCTATCGCCTGCGCCGTCCGATCACGATCGAACGCGTCGCGGGCGCGGTGCACTGGTCGATCGACGGCGACCGGGGCGTGGCCGACCCGCGCCTTGCCGAACTCGGCCGGCGCTGGCTCGGCGCGCCCGGCGAGGCCGCGACTGGATGGACAGCGCATCGCCTGTCTCTCGGCGTCACCGAGGGCCTTGCCGAGCTCGGATCGGACAAGACCCTGTGGCTCGAGGCGAATGCCCGCGAGCTGAACGGCGTGAGCTTCGCCAAGGGCTGTTATGTCGGCCAGGAGAATACCGCGCGGATGCATCACCGCGCCAAGGTCAATCGCCGTCTGGTGGTCGCGCCGATCGCGGAACCGGGCGACCGTACGCGTGCGACCTATCTCGAACTCGGGCTGATGGTCGAATTGCGTCGGATCGAGGCACTGGGCGACGCGAGCGTGCCGGCCTGGTTGCAGGCAGCGCTGCTTTCATGAACCAGTATCGGGCTGCGTAGAACCGGCTCGGGTGGGTTTTTCGCGCATTGCCCATTGCCTGATCGATAGCCTGCCCCTTTTGTGCTGCCAGATCGCCAGAGAGGAACCCGATGACCTTCTCGCTCCACGCCGCCACCATTCCTTCGCAACTGCAAATGCTTGGCACCGTGGCCGGCCTGATCGGCAAGGCCGAAGCCTTTTGCACCGAACGGGGCCTCGCCCCCGACGACATCATCCAGGCGCGCCTCGCCGAGGATATGCTGCCTTTCGCCTATCAGGTGAAATCGACCGCCGTGCATTCGCTCGGTGCGATCGAAGGCGTTCGCCGGGGCAGCTTCTCGCCCGACCTGTCGACGCCGCCGGGAGATTTCGCGGGGCTTACCGCCCGGATTTCGGAAACGATCGCTGCGTTGCGCGCCATCGACCCCGGCGAGGTGGACGGCTTCATCGGCCGCGACATGCGCTTCTCCGCCGGCGAGCGCCAGGTCGACTTCACCGCCGAGGAATTTCTGCTCTCCTTCTCGCAGCCCAATTTCTATTTTCACACCGCGACGGCATACGACATCCTGCGCTGGAAAGGCGTCCCCCTCACCAAGCGCGATTTCATGGGCAGGCCGCGCACAAAGGCATAATCCGGCGCCAGGCCCCCCGGACTAGGGGAGACGATTATCGCCCGATCGAGCTGTAAGCGAAACCGGCCTTCTCGACTTCGGCCGGGCGATAGACGTTGCGCAGGTCGACCATCACCTTGCCGTTCATCGTAGTGGCCAGGCGACCAAGGTCGAGCGCGCGGTAGATGTCCCATTCGGTCACGATCACGACCGCGTCGGCGCCTGCCGCCGCCTCATAGGCATCACCGCAATAGGTCACGGCAGGCATCATCGCCTTTGCGATATCCATGCCTTCGGGATCATGCGCGCGAACCGTCGCGCCGGCATCGAGCAGGCTCTGCACGATCGCCAGACTCGGCGCGTCGCGCATGTCGTCGGTGTTGGGCTTGAAGGTCAGGCCGAGGATTGCGACCGTCTTCCCTTTGCCCTCGCCACCCAGCGCCTTGATCACCTTGCGGCCCATGGCGCGCTTGCGGTTGTCGTTGACCTGGACCACCGCCTCGACGATGCGCACCGGCGTTTCGTAATCCTCTGACGTCTTGAGTAGCGCCAGCGTGTCCTTGGGGAAGCACGAGCCGCCATAGCCCGGGCCGGCGTGGAGGAATTTCGAACCAATCCGGTTGTCGAGGCCGATGCCGCGCGACACGTCCTGGACGTTCGCGCCGACAGCCTCGCACAGATCGGCGATCTCGTTGATGAAGGTGATCTTGGTCGCGAGGAATGCGTTCGCCGCATATTTGATCAGTTCGGACGTACGACGGCCGGTGAACAGGATCGGGCTCTCGTTGAGATAGAGCGGACGATAAATGTCACGCATCACCTGCTGAGCGCGCGCGTCCTCCGTGCCGACGACGATTCGGTCGGGGCGCTTGAAGTCGCCAATCGCAGCGCCTTCGCGCAGGAATTCAGGATTGGAGACGACCGCGATCTCATAGTCGCCAGCCGCTTCCTTCATGATCTCCTCGACCTTGTCGCCGGTGCCGACGGGTACGGTCGATTTGGTGACGATCACGATCGGGCCGTCGATCGCTGCTGCGATCTCGCGCGATGCTTCGAAGACATAGGTCAGGTCGGCATGACCATCGCCGCGTCGCGACGGCGTGCCGACCGCGATGAACACGGCATCGGCGCCGGAAACGGCCGACTTCAGGTCTGTGGTGAAGCTCAGTCGGCCGGCCGCGACATTGGTCGCCACCAGCGTATCAAGTCCGGGCTCGAAGATCGGCATCTTGCCGGCCTCGAGCGCGGCGATCTTGTTCGCGTCCTTGTCGACGCAGATCACGTCATGGCCGAAATCCGAGAAGCAGGCGCCCGATACCAGACCAACATAGCCCGAACCGATCATCGTTATCCGCATGCCTGGTACCCTGTTTCATATGTGGATGGCGCCGCTGCCGGCCCGCGTCCTCTAGCCTACCAAAGGGCGATTGCCACCCCTGACGGCGCAGACGGCAGGACAAACACGGTCAGGCCAAAGAAATTGTCGGCGCATCGCCAGGGCGCCAAGCGGCAATCAGCCGACATCAAGCGAATTGATGTCGGATCGGCCATTGATTGCCGTCGTCATACTGCTCGCACAAACGAAAAGGGAGACCGGCGACGCCGATCTCCCCCTCGTTTCTTCGAACTCAAGTCCGGGCTTAGTTGCCCGAGCCAGGTCCGTAGGTAACTTCCACGCGACGGTTCTGAACCTCGCGAACACCGTCGGCGGTCTGGACGCGCGGACGGCTTTCGCCGAACGCTTCCGTCGAGATCACACCCTCGGGGATCGAGTGCGCGGACATGTAAGCCTTCACCGAGTCAGCACGACGCTGCGAGAGGCCCACATTGTACTTGGGCGAACCCGAACGGTCGGCGTGACCGGCCAGCATGACCTGCGCATTGCCGCAGTTCTGGTACTGGGTGATCGCGTTGTCGAGGATCGACGACGCGTCCGGCGTGACGTCCGACTTGTCCCATTCGAAGAACACGATGAACGGGCCAGGCGAGCAGACCGGGGGTGCCACGACCGGAACCGGCTCCGGCGGAGGCGGCGGGGGAGGCGGCGGCGGGGGAGGCGGCGGAGGCGGCGGCGGTGCCGGCGGCTCGCCGAAGTTGTAGGTCAGACCGCCCAGGATGCTGTGCGACCGGTAACGACCGTCGAACGCGCGACCCGAAACGTCGACCAGCTTGAGGTTGGCGGCGTTGAAGAAGCGATACTTCAGCGTGGCGTCGAGATGGCTGGTCAGCGGAGCGCGGATACCGGCCAGACCCTGCCAGGCGAAGACGGTGTCCGAATCGTCAAGGAAGTTGCTGAGCGTGTTCAGCCCAACCTTGGTCTTGACGCGGGCGACACCGACACCACCGCCGATAAAGCCCTGGATGCCGTCATCGGGACCGAAATCGAGCAGGCCGTTCAGCATGAAGCTGAGCGCCGTCGTCCGACCGCCAGCATAGTCATAGGTGCCCGCCGGAGCGTTGATCGGCACGTTCTGGAAATTGCGGATCGGAGTCGTCGTGGTCGAAGAATAGGTATCGACCGTCGAGCTCTTGTAGCCGACTTCGGTTTCGACCCGGAATGCACCGAAATCGTAACCGATCACGCCGTCAACATCGTACCCATAATGATGGTCGATCTTGGCAGCACCGGAAAGCGCGCCGATATCAAAATTCGAATCTTCGACGAGCAGCGCACCACCTTCAACACCCACATACCACGAATTGTCGCGGGCCAGGGCAGGTGAGGCGAGAGCGGTGGAGGCAAGCGCCATAGCAACGGCAAGCTTCCGCATAAAAATCCCCTTTCTCAGTTGTCACTCGGACAGCGCAAACTCCCTACCCAAAGGATGGTTTCCGCGCAAGCGAACAAATTCTGCGGCCTGTTGCCCAAGCGCAACAGCTTTGGTTCCTTCTTCCTGCCCGGGCCACCCTCCTCGTCAGGGCGCCTGGACAAAGATCGCGGCAATCGCTGGCGCCCGATGACGAGCGCCCGCCCGTTTGCGCTGCACCGCAGCGATATCCCGACCTGGCTGGAGACCAAGGGAGCGAGGCCGAGCGGCGCTCTCGGTATCGTCCGCGCGATTTACCATCGGAAAGCACGCAATTGCGTAGATTGGTGGCCTGTCGCAGTGCCGTACAACCGGCAATTCGAGCATGGCCTCGCAGCCACCGGCGCTCCTGGCGTTCGCTCTCGCAACGTCGTTGCCCAGCAGGCGTCGGAGGGCGACAGCGTCGATCAACGACAATCGACACTGACCACGCACCGCCACGCAATGCGGCAGATGCGAAGAGAAAAATGAAGCCGTTATGGGACAAATTTATGAGACCGCTGCGGCCCGTGCGCCGATGCAGCGCCGGATTTTCCGGAAGTGGCTGTAATGTCCCACATGATTCGCGCAAACGAATCGTCGGACCGCCGCGTCGTGAGATCGCCGGACTGGCCCCGATGCCGCATCGTTCCGGCGGGCCAACGTCATTCGGAACCGGCTGCCTGGATATTGGCGGCCTGCTTGCCCTTTGGCCCTTCGATCACCTCGAACGATACGCGCTGCCCTTCGGCAAGCGTCTTGAAACCGGGCATGTTGATGCCCGAGAAATGGACGAACAAATCCTCGCCCCCGTCATCCGGGGTCAGGAAGCCGAAACCCTTTGCGTCGTTGAACCATTTTACCGTTCCGGTCGCCATGGCCTCTCTCCTCTTCGCCCGCGAGCCTATGTCAGGGCCGCCCCCCTTCCAAGTCAATTATGTTTCGGATGAGTAACAGTTACCCCCGCCATGGCAGAAACGACCATCCGTGGGGAACCGTGGGGAACGGGAGGAAGCCCCCCGGCGTCAGAGCCGCATCGCCAGCCAGATGACGTGGCGCGCGCCGCGTCCGCCCCTGGCCTTCACGATCACCTCCTCGACCGAGAATCCCGCCGTCTCCAGCCGCCGCACGAACGCTGCATCGGGCGCGGCAGACCAGACAGCGAGCAGCCCCCCTGGACTGAGCGCCAGGCGCGCCGCGTCGAGCCCGGCCGCGCTGTAGAGGCGGCGGTTGCTGCGCCGCGTCAGGCCGTCGGGGCCATTGTCGACATCAAGCAGGATCGCATCCCAGGCGCCCCGCGCACCAGCGATCTGTGCTGAGACATCCTCTTCCACGACGGCTGTCCGGGGATCCTCAAGGCATCCAGCGAAGATCGACGCCATCGGCCCCCGCGCCCAGGCGACGACCGCCGGCACCAGCTCAGCCACCGTCACCATCGAGTCCGCGCCGAGCCGGCCGAGCGCGGCGCGAAGCGTGAAGCCCATGCCGAGCCCACCGACCAGGAGGCGCGGCGCCGCTCTGACGCCCAGGCGATCGCAGGCCAGGATGGCAAGCGCTTCTTCCGATCCGGAGACGCGGCTGTTCATCAGTTCGTTGGCGCCGAGCATGATCGAAAATTCGTCACCGCGACGGAACAGCCGCAATATGTCGCCACCAGGGATCTCGGCCGTATCGATCAATATCCGGGGAACCATGGCTGTTCTTTCGTCCTGCGGCGTCACCGGATTCCTGCAAAAGCGGGCGGGACGGGGTTGGCGGCGGCGGAGATTGCGCTACGCTATCGTGATGAGCGAGTCATGCACACATCTGGGTGATATCCGCGACGTGACGCCAAGCGCGGACGGATGCGAGGAATGCCTGAAGACGGGCGACTGGTGGGTTCACCTGCGCTTGTGCCGCACCTGCGGCCATGTCGGTTGCTGCGACGATTCGCCCAATCGGCATGCCACCGCGCATTTCCACGCGACCGGCCATCCGATCATCGAAGGCTATGATCCGCCCGAGGGCTGGGGCTGGTGTTACGTCGACGAAGTGGATTTCGACCTGTTGGACCGGATGACCCCGCATCCGCGACCGATCCCGCGTTTCATCTGAAAACCGTAACGGCACGGAATCGAAGTGATTCCGCGCCGCTATGGTTAGGCAACAAAGTGACGCCGGATCAGCGGCACTTCACCTGCTGGTTGTTCTGGTCGATCGACTTGCCGGCCACGCCACCGACTATCGCACCCAGGATCGTACCCACGCCGCGCGAATGCCCGCCATCGATCACGTTGCCGAGAATGCCACCGCCGATCGCGCCGACGATCAGGCCCGTCGTGCCGTCGTTGCGCTTGCAATAATAGCGGCCGTCAGTGCCGCGATAGACACGGTCGTCGGAGGTCAGGACGCGTTCCTGATAATTGCCCCCGCCACGATAGTAGCGCGACGGATCATAGCCGCCCTCGTCCCGATCGTCATTGTAATAACCATCGGGGCCGCCCGGGCCCCGATCATATCCGCCGCCGCGGCGGTAATTGCGCGATGCCTGCTGATAGCGGTCGAATTCCTGCTGGAAGACGCGCAGTTCGTTCTGGAACCGCTGCTGCGCCTGCTGGAAACGGGAATCATCCTGTGCCGTCTGCGCGAAGCCCGGCGTGGCGATCGCCAGGCAACTCGTCGCCGCTATGACGGCGATCTTGGTAAAGCGATTCATTGATACCCTCCTGGTGACGTTACGTAGGCAGAACGACTGATGCCGCCGAACGTTGCGCGGACACAATCGCCGACGGCACAATAAAAGGGGCGGTGGCGACAATGCCACCGCCCCGTCGGCAACCGTCAGCGGCAAACGCGCACGCGGTGGCCATAGCGCCAGACCGTCCGGCAATGGCGGTTCCAGCCATAATGGCGACGATTATAGTGGCGGCGGTCATAGCCGTTGTGCCGGCCGCGATCATAGTGACGGCGGTCCCGATACCCACCACGGTCGCGATGCCCGTCGCGATAGCCATCGCGATCATGGTTCCGGCTCTGCGCGACGGCTGCAGTGCTGACGCCCATCGACGCGACGGCCAGTCCGGCTGCGGCGAGCATGATAGAGATTTTCATGACAACTCCTCTCTTGCCCATCCATTGGGCGATGAGGAGAAGTACGCCTCAGTTCGAGCATGGTTGCTGAACATGGTTGTCGGCTTAGGTACAGGTTCGCGCGATCGAAGATGTTATCCGATCGCCTCGACCACCCCGGCCCAGGCCGCGATCTCGGCATCGAAATGCCGTGCGACGGTCAGGTCGCCCGCCAGCCCACGCTCCCAGTCGACCTCGGCCGATCCTTCCCATTCGAAGGTAGCGTTGCCTGACAGGCGGACCATGCCGTCGCTTTCCGCCTGCGCCCGGACCAGCCCGCCGCGGTTGAACACGGTCAGTTCAGCACCAAAGGCCGCGCGACCAGTCAGGCAGGCAGCGAAAGTGGAGGCAGCCATCGCGCTGCCGCAGCTGTCGGTCAGGCCCACACCGCGCTCGAACGTGCGGACGAACAGCCCGTCGGGACGCGCTTCGACATAGGAGACATTCGCGCGGTTGGGCAGCCAGCCCGGCGCCGCCTCGCAAACCTCGCCCACGGCGACCAGTTCTGCCTCGTCAACCGTGTCGACGAAGCTCACCAGATGCGGGTTGGGCATCGCCACCGCGGTGAAGCTGCGTGCGGTCGGCAACAGCGCGACCGGCTGCTGGACGATCTCATGCGCGTCGATGCCGAGCGGCCAGCGCGTCACGTCGAGATCGGCCGGCCCGGCGGTTTCGCGAATCGTCACCACGCCCGGCGCGATATCGGCATCGCGCGCAGCCTCGGCGGTGCTGGTCTTCAGGCGGACCAGCGCGCGGTCTATCCCCTGTCGCTCGAACCCGAGCCGCGCGACGCACCGCAGGCCGTTCAGGCAGGTCTCGGCCTCGCTGCCATCCGCATTGAACATCCGCATGCCAAAGCCGTGGATCTTGTCGCCCGGCGTCAGCAGCAGCAGCCCGTCGCCGCCGACCGCCCCGCGCCGGTCAGCCAGAGCGCGCGCCACGCCCGCCCAGACCGAATCGTCGAGCAGGATGTCGCGCGCGTCGATCAGGGGAAAATCATTGCCCGAGCCGTGGCATTTGATGAAGCCGAACCGCATGGGTCGCCTCCTAGCCGAAAATGCCGCCCCGCTCCACCATCGGCGAGCGCGACCACCGCTCCGCATGGTCCGAGACCGATATCCGACCAGATAGGGCGAAACGATTCCATCCGTCTCGGCTTCGCTATAGGGCGATGGCCATGGATATGCTCACAGCCTTCGGCCTTTTCGCCGTCACGGGAATGCTGGTCTGCTACGCGTTCGACGCACGGTCGCACTGGTGGGGCCTTGGCTTCGCCCTGTTCTGCCTGCTCGGGTCGGCCTATGGCTTCCTGCAGGGCGCGTGGCCGTTCGGGCTGGTCGAGGGCATCTGGGCCATCGTCGCGGCGCGGCGCTGGTGGACGCGCCAGAGGCCGGCCTGACAGCGGAGGACCATGCGCGCCGTCACGCGACCCGCGCGATGAACGCCTGCTCCGCCGCCACGATCGGCGCGAAGCTCGGCCGCGCCAGGATGCCGCGCACATAGGCGGCCGTCTTCGGCCAGCGCGCCGGATCGATCGGGCAGCCGACATGGGCCAGGTTCACGAATGGGCTCGCCACCGCGATGTCGGCCAGGGTGATGCGATCCTCAACCAGGAAACCGCTCGCCGGAATCTGCCCTTCCAGATAGTCGAGCAGGGGTGGCAATTCAGTGGTGACCGCAGCCTCGGCCACCGCTTCGTCGCCTGGCTGCTTCAATACCCTGGGCGAAACGAAACGATTGAAGAACACCTTGCCCGCCATCGCGAACAGGATCGTGTCGGTGAATTCCTCGAACCAGATGGTCCGCGCTCGCTCGATCGGCGCGACCGGGATCAGGTTCGGCTCCGGGAACTTCGCGTCGAGATAGGTGATGATCGCGGTCGAATCCGAAATGCAGAAATCGCTGCCATTGTCGGCCCCGGGATCGCGAAAGCCCGGCATCTTGCCGAACGGGCTACACTCCTCGAACGCCGGGCCGCCCCGGCCCATGCCGGCGGGCGACAATTCGAGCGTGATCCCCTTCTCGGTGCCGAAGGCAAGCACCTTCCGCACGAATGGCGACATGCTCGATCCATAGACGATCATCGGATATTCTTCCTTTTCGGCCCCTGTGTCGAACGCTGGTTCCTAGCACATCAGTTGCATATCGCAACCAATTCTCGGGGCGCGTGACGCGAGACAGCGTGGCCACGCTGTGGCAGACTCACGCCGCTGCGGAACCGGGGAGGCGCACGTGACGGGTATCTTGTTCATCGCCGCGGTCGCGCTCGGAATCGCGCTTGAGCGCGTCATCGCCCGCGTCCGGCGGCTCGAACACCGCGTGTCCGACCTGCAGGACCGGTTGATCCGGCTCGATCCCGGCCTGACGACCGATCGCCGGCCGCGCGACGACGAGAACCCGGCACCTCAACGCACCGCGCCTGCGGAGCCATGGCGCCCGGCGGCGATCGTGCTGGCACAGGCCGCCACCGCGCCGCCCACCATCGCCCACCCCTCCGAACTGGAACCCGTGCCAGCCGAGTCAGCGCCTGCCGCGCCGGAACCCGCCGTGCCGGATCCGGTCGAGGAGGTGCCAACCGCCCATGACGACACGATTCCCCGCCGCGAGCCGATCCGCCTCAGCTTCGAGAATATCGTCGGCGGCAAGCTGCCGATCTGGATCGGCGGTGCCGCGCTTGTGCTCTCCGCCTTCTTCCTGGTGCGCTATTCGATCGAGAACGGCCTGCTCGGCCCCGCCGCCCGCACGATCATCGCCGGACTGTTCGGGCTGATCCTGGTCGCCGCGAGCGAAGTTGCACGTCGCCTCCCCGCCACCCGCGACGACGAACGGATCGGGCAGGTGCTGTCGGGGGCGGGAATCGCGAGCCTGTACGGCACCCTCTATATCGCGGCGCAGCTCTATCACCTGCTCGGCGCAGCCCCGACCTTTGCGATCATGGTCGCGGTGACGGCAGCCGGCCTCGGCCTTGCGCTGCGCCATGGCCCGCCCACCGCGATCATGGCGCTGATCGGCGGCTTTGCGGCACCGCTCGTCTCAAGCTTCGATCCCGGCAATGTCGGGCCGCTGCTCATCTATCTCGGGCTGCTCGTCGCGGCACTGTTCGGGCTGGCGATCCGGCGCGGCTGGGCGTGGCTGGCGATCGCCGCATGCGGTGGCGGCTTCGCCTGGGTAAATATCCTGGTTGCCGCGGCTTCCGGACATGCGCTGGCCGGCGTGGGCGGCTTTGTCGTTCTGCTCGCGATCGGGGCAACGCTGGCGCTGCCGCGCACCGGCGCGGCACGCGCCTGGCTTCGTGTGCTGCCGATGGTGGCGGGGCTGGTCCAGCTGCTGATCCTCGCCCCCGCACTCGATTTCGGGCCGCTCGCCTGGGGGCTGTATCTGTTACTGAGCGCAGCCGCCCTGTGGCTCGGATCACGCGATGACGCGCTGGCACCCGGTGGGGCCGCGGCGCTCGTTCTCGTTCTGGTCCTGCTCGGCATCGCGCTCGAGGCCGGCAATCCGACCAGCGCACCGCTGGCGGCCCTGGCCACCGCCTTGCTGTTCGGCATTGCCGGTCATCTTTTCGCGCGGCGAGGCGTGCTGTGGGCCGGGATCGCGCTCGGCGCGACGGGAGGGCCGATCCTGCTGGTGCTGGCCCTGGCGCACGACCTGCTGGCATCGCCGTCCTGGGCAGCCTTGCTGACGCTGACCGCGCTCGCCGCCGCCGCGCTGAGCTGGCGCGCGCGGGACGAGGCTGACGATACGCCACAATGGTCGACCGCGCTCACGGGCGGCGCAGCGCTGGCGGCGCTGTTACTTGGCGTCGCCATGGCCGAACTCATCGCGCCGCCATGGTGCTGGTGCGCCTGGCTCATCATCGCTGTCGCGCTTGCGGCATGGGCGCGGCGTACCCGCGATTCCCTGATCGGCTATCTTGCTTTCGCACCGGTAGCGACGACGATGGCGGCGATGGCCCTTGATACGCGGACCACCGGCTATGCGCGGAGCATCTTCTTTGCCGAACCGGCACCTTCGATCCTCGATCTCGCCGCGATCGGCCTGCTGCCCGCCTGCCTGCTTGCGGCATCTGCCTGGCTGCTGCTGCCCGGAAGGGCACGCACGGCGTTCGGCTGGATCGCGCTCACCTGGTCGCTCGGCTTCGTTCCGGCATTGTTGCCGGCCCCATGGCATACGCCCGGACTCGCAGCGGCGACCGCAGCGCTGATCCTGTGCCGTCCGGCACCACGTCCCTGGCCGATTGCCGCCGGGGCCGTCACTTTTGCCTTCGCCATCCCGCTGCTGGGCAAGCTGCTATGGATGCTCGGACTGTCGCTCTCTGGCGATCAGCTTCCCTATCTCGCCTTGCCGCCGCTGCTAACGGTGGTGCGCGAGCTGACGCTGTCCGGCGCCCTGATCGGCATCGCCTTGTGGCGCGGGCCGGCATTGCCCGAACCATGGCGGATACGCAGCATCGCGGTGCTCGCCGTGATCGGGACCATCACCGTCTACGCGCTGGCCAAGGCGCCGCTGGCCATTGCCGACACGCCGCGTTTCGAAATGCTGGGCATGCTCGAACGCGTCGCCATCACCCAGATCTTCTTTGCCGCCGCGTGGATCGCCGCGCGATACCGGCAGGACATCGCCCGCGCCCTGCTGATCGTCGCGCTGGCCCGGTTCGTCTGGTTCGACCTTGCCATCCTCAACCCCGCATTCGTGCCCCAGGCAGTCGGCACGATCCCGCTGTTGAACCTGGCGACGCTCGACGCCGCATTGGTCGCCGCATGGCTCTGGCCACGGCGCGGCGATCGGTGGTGGCGAGGTGCCATGCTGGCCGCCGTCGCCATGGCAGTCGCGGCGACCGTTCGCCAGGCAACGCATGGCGGCATCCTCACCGGGCCGATCGGCCGGACCGAGAACTGGCTGTACTCCGCCGCCTTTCTCGGGCTCGCGCTGGTCTGGCTGGCCCATGGCATCCGCCGCAACCTCGACGATTTCCGCGTCGTCGGGCTTGGGCTGCTGGTCGCGGTGACGCTCAAGGTGTTTCTGATCGATGCCGCAGTCCTTGAGGGGATATTGCGCATCCTGTCCCTGCTTGGCCTCGGTGTCGCGCTGATCGCGATCGGCTGGGCGTATCGCCGGTTCGTCGGGGTTCAGAGCCTGAGCACATAGCCCTTTTGCGGCGGGGCGCGGCCGGCCACCTGCTCGCGCCACACCCGTTGCAGCGCCTCCGCGCCTGTGCCTTTCTCGACGCTCACCCAGGTTTCCGCCTCGGCGACGAAGCCTGCCCAGCGCTCGGCCAGGGCGGCATTGAACGCCTCCGGGCCGATTTCGCCGATCAGCGCGGTTGCCGCATCGGGCGCGAAGAACCAGACCGGCGCGGGCCCGGGCAGCTCCCCCGTTTCACCCTGTTCGTCATGATGAGTCACCCCGACACGCAGCACATAGGCGAGTTGCCCGGGCAACTGATCATATACGGCGTGAAGCAACGCCGCATTGCCGGCGAAATCGACCAGCACGGCGCTGCCTTCGACCACCAGCCCTTCAAGCGAATCATAGCCGATGACCTCGTCATACAGGCCGGTCGCCTGCACAAAGACGATATTGCCGGGGCTCGTCAGCCCGATCCGCCGCACCGCCGGGCTGTCCGCCCGAGCGACATGCGCCGCAGCCATCGCTGTCTTGCTCGACGCACTGGTGACGATCAGCGTGGTCGCACCATGCCAGCCAGCCCGGCGCAACTGATCGCCGATCAGGAAGCTGGTGGTGAACAGCGGCGCGAACAGCATCCGTGCATCCTCCCGTGCCGGATCATGCGCGGGATCGGCGGCAAGGCGGCGATACTGGTTGTAGATCGGGCTCATCGGCTGGCGATGCGCCGCCATGTCGCGAAACCCGTCCAGCGTGATTTTGCCCGGCTGGACGATCAGGTGAGAGGCCATCGGCAGATAGCCATAGACTCGCTCGCCGACCGCGATCTCGGGGTGCCGTGACGTGACGACCCGCGCATGACCCCACACGGGCACGATTCCCCAGCTCTCTGGTGCGGGGAAGAAATTCCAATAAGCGAGCTGGTCGCCCACCACTGCATAGGTGACGTTGTTGGCGGTCACCGCGAACGCCTCGATCTCGAGCAGGATCTCGCCGTCCCTGGGCTCACTCACCAGCGTCTCGTTGATCGCAGTCTGAGTCAGATCGCCGCGCCGGACCATCATCTCGCGCTTCACGGGCATGCCGGTCTCCCTCGCGCCGCCCCACCGGCGCGGCGCGCATCATGATCGGCGAAGCCGCCGGGCGCCAGCCCCGTTGCAGGTCATTCCGGCTGAAAAAGGACGAGCCTTGTCCCGGTGGCGCGTTTGGGGGATAAACGGAAACCGATCTGGTTAGGAGTCGGCAATGATCACCGCGATCCGCGAAGTCCGCCGCGCCAAGGGAATGACCCTGGACGATGTCGCCCACCGTTGCGTGCCGCCGACCACCGCGCAGACGATCGGCCGGCTGGAAACCGGCACCCGCACCGTTTCGGTCGGCTGGCTCAACCGCATCGCCGATGCCCTTGGCGTCACCGCCGCCGACCTGGTCAAGCTGCCCGAACGCGCCGACATCTCGGTCGCGGCCGTGCTTGACGCCAACGGCGCACACGCGCCGAAACGCCCGGCGACTGTCGTCCCGCCGCTGCCCGCGCCGGGGCTGGTCGCTGTCACCATCACCACCGGGATCGGCGACTATCGCGCCGGCGACGAACTATGGTGCGAGACGCTGGGCCCCGGCGGCTATGCCCAGGCGCTCAACCGCGACGTACTGGTGCCGCGCCCGGCGGGCCGCTTCCTGTTCGGGCGGCTGATCGGGCGGGAGGAAGGCAGGCTGCAGATCCTGCCGCTCGGAGCGGGCGCGCGACAGCAGGTCGTCGCCGACCCGCCCTGGATCGCCCGGGCGGTACGGCTGCTCAGATCACTATGAGCTCAAAAACCTAATCCTCGCCGCGCTGCTCGCGCGTTGCCCTGGCTTCCTCGGCAAGCGCCTCCAGCTCAGTCCGATAAGCGGCGATTCGCCGCATCTCGCCGGGCTCAGCTTCGTTCGCATCGGCGCCGGCAATCAGTTCGTCGACGAAATCGCTGTCCGGAAGCCGGGCAAGAAGTTCGGCGATCACGTGCCGGTGAGCCATGCGGACACCGTCCAGCGAGATGACGTGACCCATGAAATTTTCCAGCAGCTTGTTCAGCCGCTCGTCCGGTGTGGCCATGATCGATTGCCTCCTGTTCATATGCACCGGCCGCGCCGTGCGGGCAGATCGCGCGCCCTCGCGCTCGGGGGAGGGGATGGTGGGCGATGACGGGCTCGAACCGCCGACATTCTCGGTGTAAACGAGACGCTCTACCAACTGAGCTAATCGCCCCTCCCAAAAGGATTTCGCGCCGGGAGAACCGGTGATTCGGAAATCGCGTCCTGGAGCGGTCCCCGTTGCCATCGCCCGCGGCGATGGGCAAGCGTCAAGCGACAGGTCCGCCGCGTTTCACCGCCATGAAATAGTCGCGCATCCCGTCATGCGCCTTGGGCGACAGCGCCATGAAGGCGCGGCGCTTGTCGAAGGGATCGGCGTGGCGGACGAACACCCCGGCCTCGGTCATCTTCGCGATCCAGCGCAGCGCCGTGGTCGGCGCGACCGCGGCGGCGATGCACAGGCTCGATACCGAGACCTGGGTCTGTTCGAGTTCGGCCGCGAACAGATCGAGCAGCATGTCCCAGGCGGGGTCCTCGAATAGCCCGCGCTCGAAGAACTGGTCGCGCAGCCGGCGGGCGCGAATCACTTCGCGCACGTCGCGCGCGATAACCGGCGTCGATTCGCCGTCCGGCACCGCGTCATAATCGCCCGCACGGCCCTTGAGGCCGGGCAGGAGCGGCTCGCCATCTTCTTCGCCACTCAACCGGGCGATGATCTCGGCGATCCGGGCAATCTCCTTCTGCATCCGGCGCAAGCGCGCCGAATCGGAATCGCGCCGCGAATCATGGAGCCGCCCGGTAGGCGGCATCAGCGCGACGGCGAGCGCCGCGACGCGATCGGCGAGCGACGGTGCGCAGAGCAGGTCGACATGGCCGCCGAACAGATACGCCGAGACCAGATCGATCTGGTGCGGAGCCAGCGCGACGACGACACGGGCGTCGATGGCCCGCACCAGGGTCTCGACATGAGGCAGCACGGCAACAAGCGTCTCGTCGGGAATGTCCTCGGCTTCGATCATCACGAGGCCAAGCACGTTCTGCTGGCCGAGATGCTCCGCTGCATCATGCCAGTCGACACGGCCGAGCGCCCGGCCGCCAGCCAGCGCAATCGCCTCGAGCGCGGCCAAAGCCTCTGCGCCCTCGTCGGCGACGATCAGCGCCGGCACGGTCATGGCGTAGGTTGCCTCCTTCGCCGAATGGATCATTGTCCCCACCATCACGCGATCCGGTTGCCCCCTCGGCCCGGAGTTCCGCAAAAATACTCTTTCAGGCGGAATGGGTTAGCCATAGGTACATCCATAATGGATGGGAAAGCGAGAATATCGTCCAGAGACAGGCGCTCACGATGCAAAAATACCAGCCAAAACGGATGCATCATCTGAATGAACCCTCGGTTCCGGATCAATCGAGCGATTTGACGATCTCCTCGACCATCTTCTTCGCGTCAGCCAGCAGCATCATCGTGTTGTCCTGGTAGAATACATCGTTATCGACGCCGGCATAGCCGACACCGCCCATCGAGCGCTTGATAAACAGCACGGTCTTGGCCTTGTTCACGTCGAACACCGGCATGCCGTAGATCGGCGAGGACTTGTCGGTCTTGGCTGCCGGATTGACCACGTCGTTGGCGCCGATGATGAACGCGACGTCGGTCTGGGCGAACTCGCTGTTGATGTCCTCGAGCTCGAACACCTCGTCATAAGGCACGTTGGCCTCAGCGAGCAGCACGTTCATATGCCCCGGCATGCGCCCCGCGACCGGGTGGATCGCATATTTCACCCGAACGCCGTGCTCCTTCAGCTTGTCGGCCATCTCGCGCAGCACATGCTGGGCCTGAGCGACCGCCATGCCGTAGCCCGGCACGATGATGACCTGCTCCGCCTGACTCATCAGGAAGGCGGCATCCTCGGCCGAGCCGCGCTTCCACGGCCGGTCGGTTGCCGCAGCCGCACCGCCGCCGGCGCTGTCGCCGCCAAATCCGCCCGCGATCACGCTGATGAAGCTTCGGTTCATCGCCCGGCACATGATGTAGCTGAGGATCGCACCCGACGATCCGACCAGCGCGCCGGTGATGATCATCGCGGTGTTGTGCAGCGTGAAGCCCATCGCCGCCGCCGCCCAGCCCGAATAGCTGTTGAGCATCGACACCACGACCGGCATGTCAGCGCCGCCGATCGGGATGATCAGCAGGAAACCTATCGCGAAGCTGAGCAGCGTCACGGTCCAGAAGATCCACGGGCTCTGGTCCTGGGTGAACCAGGCGATCAGCCCGAGGATGCCGGCCAGCACGCCGAGATTGATGACATGGCGCCCCGGCAGCATGATCGGCTTGCCGCCCATATTGCCGTTGAGCTTGAGGAAGGCGATGACCGAGCCGGAGAAAGTGATCGCGCCGATCGCGACGCCGAGCCCCATCTCGATCCGGCTGACCGTCAATATCTCGCCGTCGGCGCCGGCAATGCCGAACGCCTCTGGATTGAGGAACGCCGCCACACCGACCAGCACCGCCGCCATGCCGACCAGCGAATGGAAGGCGGCGACAAGCTGCGGCATGTCGGTCATCGCGATCTTGCGCGCGGTGACCACGCCGATCGCGGCACCGATCGCGATCGCGACCAGGATTTCCGGCAGCGAAGCGATCTCATGGGTAAACAGCGTCGTGCCCACGGCGAGCGCCATGCCGATCATGCCATAGCGATTGCCCTGCCGCGAGCTCGCCGGAGACGACAGGCCGCGCAACGCCAGGATGAAGCAGACGCCCGAAATCAGGTACGCCAGCGCTACCCAGGGATTGACCGGTGCTGCTTCATGCATGTGCTAAACCCCCAAAAAACCTCGTGCCACTCACTTCGCGACGGGCTTTTCCTTCTTCTTGTACATGGCGAGCATCCGCTCGGTGACGGCGAACCCGCCGAAGATGTTCACGCTGGCGAAGACCACCGCGAGCAGCCCCAGCCATTTCGACGAGGCCGATCCGCCCGCTGCCGCCGAACTCGCGATCAGTGCGCCGACGATGATGACCGACGAAATCGCATTGGTCACCGCCATCAGCGGCGTGTGCAACGCGGGCGTGACCGACCAGACGACATAATAACCCACGAAACAGGCCATGACGAAGATCGACAGGATTGAGATGAAGTCCATGACTCTTCCTTAATCCTCCCCGGAACGGGGAGGGGGACCATGCGGAGCATGGTGGAGGGGGCGGGCCGCATACGCAACGATCGCTTCGGCAGCCGCATCGGGATCGTAAAGAATCCGAGCAGCGGCGACATGCAAAACGCACAAACCATTATCGCGCAGGAAACGATCGCGCAGTTCATCCCGCACCGCCCGATCACCGCGCGAATGCACTTCGCCATCGATCTCGATGACCAGCGACGCCTCGCGACAGTAGAAGTCGACGATATAGGGGCCAATCGGATGCTGGCGCCGGAACTTGAAGCGGCCGACGCGCCTTCGAAGCCGCTGCCAGAGCTGCACTTCGGGTAGGCTCATCTCACGACGAAGCACCCGAGCGATCGAGACTTCGGGACGCAGCATTTGCGGAAGCCCCCCTCCACCAGCTGCGCTGGTTCCCCTCCCCGTTCCGGGGAGGATCAAGACAGCAGCCTCGCGTTGACGACCTTGCCACCCTGCGTCAGCCGGATCGCGTCGCCGATCTCCGCGTCGAGCACCGGCTTGCCCGTTTCCTTATCCCAGAAGGCGCTGAGGAAGTTGAACAGGTTGCGGGAGAACAGCGCCGAGGCATCGGCCGCCAGCCGGCCCGGTACGTTGCGGTGTCCGACGATCTTCACGCCCGAAACGGTGACGATCTCGCCAGCGACCGCGCCCTCGACATTGCCGCCTTGCTCGACCGCGAGGTCGACGATCACGCTGCCCGGCTTCATCGACGCGACCTGCGCCGCCGAGATCAGCCGGGGCGCCGGGCGACCCGGGATCAACGCCGTGGTGATGACGATGTCCTGCTTGGCGATATGGCCCGAGACCAGCTCAGCCTGCGCTGCCTGATATTCGGGGCTCATCTCGCCGGCATAACCGCCCGATCCCTCGCCCTCGATGCCGGCGACATTCTCGACGAAGATCGGCTTCGCGCCGAGCGACTGGATCTGCTCCTTCGTCGCCGAGCGCACATCGGTCGCCGAAACCTGCGCGCCCAGCCGCCGAGCGGTGGCGATCGCCTGCAGGCCGGCAACGCCGACGCCCATCACGAACACGCGCGCGGCCGACACGGTGCCGGCTGCCGTCATCATCATGGGGAAGACGCGGCCATATTCCGCCGCCGCGTCGAGCACCGCCTTGTACCCGGCAAGGTTCGACTGCGAGGACAGGATATCCATCGACTGGGCGCGCGTGATGCGCGGCATGAATTCCATCGCCAACGCCTCATAGCCGCCTGCCGCATAGGCATCGACCCGCGCACGCTCCCCGAACGGGTTGAGGCTCGCGACGATCCAGGCACCCGGTGCCGCGCCGCCGAGGCTCGCCGGATCGGGACCCTGCACGCCGAACACGATGTCGGCGCCCTTCAGCGTCTCGGCCCGCGTGCCGACCGCCGCGCCAGCCGCAGCATAGTCCGCGTCGGCGCAGGACGCGGACTCGCCCGCCCCCGCCTCGACCGCCATCTCGGCGCCCAGCGCGATGAATTTCTTGACCGTTTCGGGGGTCGCGGCAACGCGGCTTTCCCCAGCGGCCTGCTCCTTGAGGACCGCGATCTTCACCCGGCGCTACTTGCCGGAGATCAGCCAGATCACCAGCGCGGCGATCAGGAAGCAGGCAATGGCGCCCCATTTCAGGAGACCGATCACCTTGTGATACGTCTCTTCGTGAAACTTGATATCGCCGTTTCCGGCCATCGGTCGTCCCCTGCCTGTAACTCTGTGCAGGCTGCTTAGCGGGCAGTGCGCTGTCCCTCAAGTCCCGCCTTGGGGCGTTTAAGGCCGCTTTTACACCTAAGGCCTATGGTTACCGCTTGGACCGGGACGATTGGACAAGCGGAATGACGCGCAACGGACAACGGCTGTTGATGCTGATCGATGACGAACCGGCGCAGCGCCGCCTTGTCGCGGCGCTCGCCGCGCGGCGTGCATGGCGCGCGGTGTTCGCCAATGACGGCGAGATGGCGATCGCCATGCTCGGCACGCAGGACGGCATGCAGCTCGACGCGATCCTGCTCGATCACTGGGCGCCGGACGCGGATGCGACCGCGCTGATCACCGAGATCCGCCAGCGCCGCCCGGCGCTGCCCCTGCTGATGCTGACCGCGAACGGTTCCGTGGCACATGCCGTCGCGGCGATGCGCGCCGGGGCAAGCGACTTCCTGGTCAAGCCGCTCGCGCCGGAACGCCTGCTCTGCGCGCTCGACGCCGCCGTCGCCGGCAAGGCAGCCGGCGAGTTGCGCCCGCTGACCGAGAAGATCCCCGCCCTGCTCGCCTTCGACGAGATCGTCGGCTCGGCCCCCGATTTCCGCGCCGCGCTCGCCATCGCCGCCAAGGCCGCCCGCGCGCGTGTTCCAGTGCTGATCGAGGGAGAAAGCGGCGTCGGCAAGGAGGTCGTGGCCGAAGCGATCCACGCAGCCTCCCCGCGCGGGAAGAAGCCGATGATCGCGGTCAATTGCGGTGCGATCCCCGCCAACCTGGTCGAATCCGAATTGTTCGGTCACGAGAAGGGTGCCTTCACCGGCGCATTCGAGCGCAAGATCGGCCGTTTCCAGGAGGCCGATGGTGGCACCCTGTTCCTCGACGAGATCGGCGAGATGCCGCTGGAGGCACAGGTCAAGCTGCTCCGTGTGCTTCAATCGGGCGAGATCCAGCCGATCGGGGCGCGCCACACCCGCGAGGTCGATGTGCGGGTCATCGCCGCGACCAACAAGCGCCTGATCGAGGAGGTCGAGGCCGACCGCTTCCGCGAGGATCTCTATTACCGCCTCAACGTCGTCCAGGTAACGATCCCCCCCTTGCGCGAACGCACCGGCGACATCCCGGCGCTCGCGCGCCATCTGCTCGCGCGAATCGCGGAGCAGCCGGGGTTGCGGGAACTGGGCATCACCGACGACGCACTGGCGCTGCTGGGCAAATATGACTGGCCGGGCAATGTCCGCCAGCTCCAGAACGCACTGTTCCGCGCCGCCGTTCTCTGCGACGGCGACGCGCTGACCAGGCTCGATTTCCCGCAGATCGCGGCGCTCGGCTCACAGCGCCACACCACGCCCGGTCCGTCGCCGATGGCGACCAGCGGCGGCGTCACCCTGTTCCACGCCGACGGCAATCTGCGCGCGCTCGAAGAGATCGAGGCAGACGTGATCCGCCTCGCCATCGGCCATTATCGCGGCCGCATGACCGAAGTGGCGCGGCGGCTGGGGATCGGCAGGTCGACGCTGTACCGCAAGCTCGGCGAGTTGGGGATCGACAACGCGGCCTGAGCAGCCGCGCCTCCTCCAGCCCGCTATCCGGTCGTGTCAGCGTTGCGCCACCAGCGCCGCATCCTTCAGCCCGCGCCACACCCGTAGCGCCTGCACCGTTTCCGCAACGTCATGGACGCGGAGCAACTGGATGCCTGCCTCGACTCCCCTGAGCGCCAGCGCGATCGACCCGCCGAGCCGCTGGTCGGCCGGGGCCTCGTTCGACAGCGCCCCGATCATCCGCTTGCGGCTCGCGCCGAGCATGATCGGGCAACCCAGGCCGTGGAACAGCGCCAGTCCGTTGAGCAGCGCCAGATTGTCCTGCAGCGACTTGCCGAAGCCGATGCCGGGATCGACGATGATCCTCGCCCGATCGACGCCGGCCGCGGCCACTACCGCAACGCGTGCCTCCAGCCAGTCGAACACCTCGGTCAGCACGTCGCTATAACCGTCGCCGCCATGTGGCCCCTTTTTCGGGTCGGGCGAGTGCATCAGGATCACGGGGCACCCGGCGCGGACGACGACATCGAGCGCACGGTCGTCCCACAGCAAGGCCGCCACATCGTTGACGATCGCGGCATCGGCGGCAAGCGCCGCCTCCATCACCGCCGCCTTGCGGGTATCGACCGAGATCAGCGTGCCGCTCTTCGCCAGCCGCTCGATCACGGGAACCACGCGCTTCACCTCGTCGCCTTCCCAGACCAGCGGCGCGCCCGGCCGGGTCGATTCGCCCCCGACATCGATCAGCGCGGCGCCTTTGACCGCGAGATCGAACCCGGCTTCGGCAGCGGCTGCCTCATCGACATTCCTGCCGCCGTCCGAGAAACTGTCCGGCGTCACATTCAGGATGCCAGCGACCGAAGGCTGGTCGAAGCGGAGGACACGCTCGCCCAGTGTCAGCGCGGGACGCGGCACGGTGATGCGCGCATGGAGTTGCGCGGCGCGTTCACTCTGCCCGGCGAGCGTTGCCTCGAACGCGGCGATCGGCACCGTGCGGCGCTTGCCGCCCTCGATCACCTCATAGGCCGAGAACCACGTCATCCCGCCCGCCAGCCGCGCCACCTCTCCGTCGCGGCCGACCGGCGTATCGACGAACTGGACCGGGCGAAGGTGGAGCGCGTTGGTCATGTCTCTTCCTTCGTCATGCCGGACCTGTTCCGGCATCCACCGTTCCGCAAGTAGTGCGCGATCGATTCTTGCGGCACGGTGGCCCCCGGAACAAGTCCGGGGTGACGGAGAGGATCAGGGCTGGGTCGCCAGCAGATATTCCTGCCGCAACGCGTCGATCGGTTTCAGCCCATTAGGCGTCTCGTAGTGCCAGAAGGTCCAGCCATTGCAGGCAGGTGCGTTCTGCAACGTCGCGCCAAGCTTGTGAATCGATCCCGTCACGTCGCCGCTCATGACGGAGCCGTCGGCGCGCACCGTCACACGGTAGCGGCGCTTGGCATCGGTCAGCACCGCGCCGGCGGTGAGCATGCCGTTCTCGACGATCGTCCCGAACGCGACACGCGGCGCTGCCTTGGGCGACTGCATCGTCACCAGCGCCGATTCGTCCAGCGGCAGCGCCGCCTCGATCCGCTCGATCGCGGCAGCGCAATAGCCGGCCTCGCGCTCGATGCCGATCCAACGCCGGCCGAGCCGCTTCGCCACCGCGCCCGTCGTGCCGGTGCCGAAGAACGGGTCGAGCACCACGTCGCCCGGCTTGGTGCAGGCGAGCAGGATCCGGTAGATCAGCGCCTCGGGCTTCTGTGTCGGGTGGACCTTCACGCCGTCGCGCTTGAGCCGCTCCTGCCCGCCGCAGATCGGGAATTCCCAGTCGCTCCGCATCTGCAGCTCGTCGTTCAGCGTCTTCATGCTGCGATAGTTGAAGGTGTAGCGCGCCTTCTCGCCCATCGACGCCCAGATCAGCGTCTCGTGCGCATTGGTGAAGCGCGTGCCCTTGAAGTTCGGCATCGGGTTGGCCTTGCGCCACACGATGTCGTTGAGGATCCAGTAGCCGAGATCCTGGATCGCGCTGCCGACCTTGAAGATGTTGTGATAGCTGCCGATCACCCAGATCGCGCCATTGTCCTTCAGGATGCGCTTCGCCTCGGCCAGCCATGCGCGGGTGAATACGTCATAGGCATTCAGCGAATCGAACTTGTCCCAGTCGTCGGTGACGGCATCGACATGGCTGCCGTCCGGCCGGCTGAGATCGCCGCCGAGCTGGAGGTTGTAGGGCGGGTCGGCGAAGATCAGGTCGACCGACTTCGCGGGCAGCGCGCGCATCGCGGAGATGCAATCCTGCATGATGATGCTGTCGAGCGGCAGCCCGGCATGCGCCCGCTGTTCCGTCGCCGGCTCAACCGCACGCGCCTTAACCTTCTCGATCACACCCATCACTAGCTACCCCCGTTGAAGAGCGGCGCATCCCTGCGGATGTACGGACTCGGGTCAAGCAGAGTTTAGTTAACGAGAATGCCTGCCAAATCGTTAACAAACCGGAACATTTTAGGAAGCTGCCCAGATATTGAGTCGAGTTATCCACAGGGGCTCAATCCATGGTGTGTGGCCGAAAAGACTCACAAATCCAGATATGGGCTAAAAATCGAGCCAGGCCTGCGCGACCGGAGCGAAGCTGCGCCGGTGAAACGGTGTAGGGCCATGAGCACGCAGCGCATCGAGGTGCGCGCGGCAGCCATAGCCCTTGTTCGAGTGCCATCCGTACTGCGGATGCGATTCGGCATGAGCGATCATGATGGTGTCGCGGGTGTGCTTGGCGATGATCGACGCGGCCGCGATCGACAGCGAGATCGCGTCGCCCGACACGATTGCCGTCGCCTGGTGGGACCAGCGCGGCAGGCGGTTGCCGTCCACCAGCACATGCGCCGGTGCTTGGCCGAGCGCCTCGACCGCCAGCGTCATCGCCTTCATCGTTGCCCAGTAGATGTTGAGCCGATCGATCTCGTCAGCCTCGACGATTCCGACCCCGACCATGGCACAGGCGCGCAGCCGGTCATGCAGCCGGCCGCGCTCGGTGGCGCTGAGCTTCTTCGAATCATCGATCCCGCGCGGAATGCCCTTGGCAGGCAGGATCACCGCCGCCGCCACGACCGGCCCGGCCAGCGGCCCGCGCCCGGCCTCGTCAACGCCGGCAACCGGTGCGAGGCAGAGCTTTTCATGCTTGAGGGAGGGCCGAGTCACGGCAACCGCCATGCCGGAAAGCGGCGATTCTCGCCAGCCTGGTAGAGGCAGAGCGCATTGCCGGCGGGGTCGGCGAGCCGTGCCTCGCGCCAGCCCCAGCTTTCCGCCACGGGATCGGAAATGGCGATACCGGCTTCGCGCACCCGCACGACCATCGCATCCAGATTTCCGCATTCGAGGAAGATCACCGGCCTGCCCGCGATCTCGTCAGCCATCTCGATCGACAGGGTGCCACCGCCAGCACTTTCGAACCGGGCGTAGCGTGGCGCCGACTCAACGATCTGGCGCAGGCCGAGCAGGCGATAAAAGGCAGCGCTCGCCTCGTAATCGGCAAGCGGCACGGTGATCTGGTTGAGCATCGCCCCGCCGAGGTCACCGTCGAGCCGCACAGCCTGATGCCCCATCGGACCATGGCCGCCGCCGAAGCCGGGCGCCTCGCGCAAGGCAAGCCTGACGAACATCCGCGCCCGCGCGACAGAATC
Organism: Candidatus Sphingomonas phytovorans; assembly: GCA_029202385.1. NCBI lineage: Bacteria > Pseudomonadati > Pseudomonadota > Alphaproteobacteria > Sphingomonadales > Sphingomonadaceae > Sphingomonas > Candidatus Sphingomonas phytovorans. Next base: position 4,389,158 of record CP119314.1, on the reverse strand, counting down.
CGCCAGCGTCATGCCTCGCCCCAGGCCGGTCGCGATGGCGCTCGCCAGGGTGCAACCGGTGCCATGGCTATGACGCGTCTCGATGCGTGGATCGGCCCAGCGGATTTCGCCGCCATCGGCGAGCAGCAGGCGGTCGACCACTTCGTCGCCATCGCCATGCCCCCCTTTCACCAGCAGCGCGCCCGTGGTCCGGCGAACCGCGGCCTCCCCGCCCAGCACCTCGAGCTCGGGCAGGTTCGGCGTCGTCACGGTGGCGATCCGCATCAGCCGCGCGAACGCGGCGATCGTCGCCACGTCGGAGAGGATGGCACCGCTGGTCGCCACCATCACCGGATCGAAGACGATCGGCACGCCCCGCATCGCCTCCAATCGGTCAGCCACCGCGTTCGCCGTCTCAGCCGATCCGATCATCCCGATCTTCACCGCGTCCACGCCGATATCGGAGACGACCGCATCCATCTGCGCCAACACCATGTCGGTCGGGACCGGGTGAACGCCCTGCACGCCAAGCGTGTTCTGCGCCGTGATCGCCGTGATCGCGGTCATCGCATGGCCACCGAGCATGGTGACGGTCTTGATGTCAGCCTGGATGCCGGCACCGCCGCCCGAATCGGAGCCCGCGATGATGAGGATGCGGGGAGTCACGCCCAGCCTTCTCTTCCTCCCCTCTCCCAGCGGGAGAGGGGCAAGCTGCGTAGCAGCGCGGGGTGAGGGTGAGCAGGGCGCGGGTCAATCGCCCTCACCCTTCCGCCGCTACGCGGCTCCCTCCCTCTCCCACCGGGAGAGGGAAATAGTGCCCGCGCAGTCTTCACGCCCGCCCCTTGAACTTCCGCTCGGTCGACGCCGGATAGCGCTCCAGCGCTTCGTCCACCCGTGCCGGCCGGTCCATCAGTTCGCCGCCGCAATTGGGGCAGCGATCGTCCATCGCCTCGGCGCACGGCGCGCAGAAGGTGCATTCGAACGAGCAGATGAACGCGCCCGCCTCGTCGGCGGGCAGCTCGGCGCCGCAGCGTTCGCAATCGGGGCGCATCTCAAGCATCGGAACTCCTCTCTCCGTTCGTTTCGAACGAAGGGTTGGTACGATTCACCTTACGCAGCCGCCACGCGCACCGCGTCGCAGATCCGGTCAACCACGCGCTCGACCTGCGCCGGATCGTCGCCCTCGGCCATCACCCGGATCACCGGCTCAGTGCCCGGAGGGCCGGATCACCAGCCGGCCCTTGCCCTCAGAGCTCGGCCTCGGCATCGGCGATCACTGCCTTCACGGCCTCGGCTTCGAGCGGCTTCCCGCCCTTGAAGCGGACATTCTTCAACAGCTGCGGCAAAGGTTCGAACCGGTGCAGCAGCTCGCTCGCCGGGATGCCGCTCTCGACCAGCTCGGCCAGGATCTGCAGCGCCGCGACCAGCCCGTCGCCGGTCGTCGCATAATCCGACAGGATGATGTGGCCCGATTGCTCGCCGCCGACATTGTACCCCTGCGCCCGCATCGCGCTCGAGCACGTAGCGGTCGCCGACCTGGGTGCGGATCAGCTTGATTCCCTGAGTCGCGAGATGCCGCTCGAGCCCGAGATTCGACATCACCGTCGCGACCAGCCCGGCGCATTGGCCAGCCGGCCCCGCCGGGCCCAGCCGCTCGCGATCGTCGCCATCAGCTGGTCGCCGTCGACGACACGGCCCTGCTCGTCGACCACGATCAGCCGGTCCGCGTCGCCGTCCAGCGCGATGCCGATCGCCGCGCCCGAGGCCACCACCGTCTCGCACAGGACGTGCGGCGCGGTCGAGCCGACGCCGTCGTTGATGTTCTTGCCGTTGGGCGTGGTGCCGATCGCGATCACCTCGGCGCCGAGCTCCCACAGCGCGGAGGGCGCGACCTGGTACGCGGCGCCATTGGCGCAATCGACCACGATCTTGAGCCCGTCGAGCCGCAGATGTTCAGGAAAGGTCGACTTGGCGAAGTGGATGTAGCGCCCGCGCGCATCCTCGACGCGGCGGGCCCGGCCGATATCGGGCGACGGCGCCAGCGGGACCTCTCCGTCGATCAGCGCCTCGATCGCCAGTTCGTCGGCATCGGACAGCTTGTAGCCGTCGGGCCCGAACAGCTTGATGCCGTTATCGGCATAGGGATTGTGGCTGGCCGAGATCATCACGCCCAGATCGGCGCGCATCGACTGAGTCAGCATCGCGACCGCCGGCGTCGGCATCGGGCCGACCAGCACCACGTCCATGCCAACGCTGGTGAAGCCGGCGACCATCGCATTCTCGATCATGTAACCCGAGAGGCGCGTGTCCTTGCCGATCACTACGCGGTGCTTGTGGTCGCCGCGCACGAAATGCGCGCCGGCCGCCATGCCGACCTTCATCGCCATCGCCGCCGTCATCGGGGAGACATTGGTCGCCCCGCGAATACCGTCGGTGCCGAAATATTTTCTTGCCATGCCCGCGTGTCCGATCCGCCTGTGTGCCCCGCGCCTCCCGGTTTCGAAAACCGGTTCCCACTTCTCCGGGAAGCGCTATGCCGTCTGTTTGTCGTAGCGGCGTGATAGCGCCGGATAGATCGAAGGGCGAGCATGTCGCAAGCAACCCGCATTCTCCTTGCCCTTGTCCTGGGTCTCGCCATCGGCATCGGTCTCGCCACCTCGTCGCCGACCACGGCCGAAGACGGGCTTGTCGTGGCGCAGCCGATCGGCACCGCCTGGCTCAACGCGCTTCAGATGACGATCGTCCCGCTGGTCGTATCGCTGCTCATCACCGGTGTCGCCGCGACCGCCGAAGCGGCCCGCGCCGGACGGGTCGCCGGCCGCGCGCTTGGCCTGTTCATCGGCCTGTTGTGGTTCTTCTCCGCCTTTGCCGCGATCCTCACGCCCTTGCTGCTTGGCTGGTTCCCGCTTCCGACCGATGCCGCGACCGCGTTGCGGGCCGCGCTCGGCGCGACGGCGCCGGTCGGCCCGGTGCCGCCCTTCGCCGATTTCATCGTCTCGATCGTGCCGACCAATCCCGTCACCGCCGCGGCCACCAACGCCTTCCTTCCACTGATCGTCTTCACCATGGTGTTCGCCTTCGCGCTCACCCGCCTGCCCGCCGAGCCGCGCGAATTGCTGACGAAATTCTTCCAGGCGGTCGCCGATGTCATGCTGATCATCATCGGCTGGATATTGTGGCTTGCTCCGATCGGCGTGCTGGCGCTGGCCTATGTCGTCGGCGCGAAAGCCGGCACCGCCGCGTTCGGCGCGCTGCTTCACTATGTCGTCATCATCTCGTCGATCGGCATCCTGGTGTGGATCGCGGCCTACCCGATCGGCGCGATCGGCGGGCGGATCGGCCTCGCCCGCTTCGCCCGCGCGACCGGCCCGGCCCAGGCAGTGGCGATCAGCACGCAATCCTCGCTTGCCTCGCTGCCCGCGATGCTACGCGGCGCCGAAGGACTTGGCGTGCCGGTCGCCACCTCGGGCGTCGTCCTGCCGCTCGCTGTCGCGATCTTCCGGGTCACCGGGCCGCCGATGAACCTCGCAGTCGCCATTTATGTGGCTTACTGGTTCGGCGTACCGCTCGGCCCGGCGCAGCTTGCCGCCGGTGTGGCGGTCGCAGCGATCACCACCATGGGCGCGGTCAGCCTGCCGGGTCAGATCAGCTTCGTCACCTCGATCGCGCCGATCTGCATCGCGATGGGCGTGCCGGTCGCCCCGCTCGGCCTGCTGGTGGCGGTCGAGACGATCCCCGACATCTTCCGCACGCTGGGGAATGTGACGATGGACCTGGCGACGACGGTGACGGTATCGGCGCGCAGCGGCAAAGTCCCCGAGACGGAAGGGGATGCGTTGCTTCGGGCATAGACGGAACCGATCCTCCACAAGGGCTGTTTCATGCCCGATACGAAAATGCCCGATACGAAAATGGAGGTCATGACGTGGGAAAAGGCTGTCTGCTCTGGGCCATCGGCGTGCCGATCCCCGTCATCATCATCCTGTACCTGCTGTTCGGCCACTAAGGCGGATCGACATCCAGAACCGACCGGTCGGCCGCCCAAAGATGATGGTTCGCGCAGAGGCGCGGAGGACGCTGAGAAGCTGCAGCCAGCAGTTCGGGCGGTTTGCAATGACAAGCAGGTTCACAAACAGACAGCTTACGAGCGCCCGATGATCGAGGTCATATCAGCTCAGCGTCCTCCGCACCTCTGCGCGACCCTTCTCCGCGCCAACGGGAATATCGACCCGACGTAGAACACAGGCGCCGGGGTCGAAGATCGACGCACCGAAACCGACAAGTCGCGCCGTTTTTCCCCATCGTTGCGCCAGAAATTTTTTTACCGCTGTTATGTTGGATTTCGATTCAGAATTTCTGATTGTTTTTCAATATCTTGCTGGCAACTTTCCCTGTTATCGAATAATGGGGTGGAACAGGGGTAAATCGGGACGACAACAGCGGACTATTCCGCTGTTATCGCCGGAAACGGAGACGCGAATTCCCCTGCGATCTTCAAGCTGAGAAAGAGCGAGACAGTGCCGGAACTGCGCGCCGTCCGATGCTACGCTGGCATGGTCCGACGCGTCATTGAATCGAACGCCCCAGCATCGATCCGGCGCTGGACCACCCTGCCTAAGCTCGTTCCGTTCTTGCCAAGCAGCCACCAAGCTTGTCGAGAGGCGTATCGAGGGACAAGCGTCATGCGCTCAACCGTATCTCGATACGAGCTCTCGATACGCCTTCGGCTACTCGGTCTCTACTTGGCACGAACGGGCAGGGTGGGTCCGATGTGCTCGGCGGGCTAAGCCCGGCTCAGCGCCGCCGACCAGGCATAGCCGCGATACAGCGGCTGGAACGTCCAGCTCAGCCCGTGCGCGGCAGCGACGGTCTGGACCGCCGACCGCAACTCAGCGCGCGGCGACACGTCGAATTTCGCCAGCCAGGCGAGCAGCAATTTGCGGAACGCGCGCGGCAGCCCTTCCTGCTGGCCGAAATCCACGATGCCGAGCCGACCGCCCGGCGCGAGCTTGCCCGCACCCTCGCGCAGCGCGCCCTGCCAGTCGGGAATCATCGACAGCGTATAGCTCTGAAATACCCGGTCGAACTGCGCGACGCCGAACAGCGTCTGCGCGTCGAACGCCGTCGCATCGCCCTGCGCGAAGACGATCCTGTCGGCCAATCCGGCCTTCGCAACGTTCTTGCGGGCGGTCTCAAGCATCGCTTCGGAGATATCGATCCCGTAGAAGCGCGCATCCGGCCAGGCACGGGCCGCGACGATCAGGTTGCGCCCGGTGCCGCAGCCGATCTCGATCACGCTGCCACCCGGCGGGGGCGCCAGCTCGCGGATCAGCCGGTCGCGGCCGAGCAGATAATATTTGCGGGTCAGGTCGTAGAAATGGCGCTGCGTCCGGTAGATCGCATCCATATGCCCCGCATGGCCGCCGTCCATGCTCAGGCTGCGTCGCCCAGCACGTAGAGATGCACGCCGCCATAGATCGAGGAACGATCGCGCCGGGTGTAATCCAGCGAATCCTCGGCGCGGTAGTCCCAGCGGCCCAGCACCGCGTCCGGCACCCGGCCGGGCAGGATCGTCGCGGTGCCCGCCGTGCGGAACAGCACGCGCGCGCCGGGCTTCGCCGTCCGCGTGATCTCGGTCCAAAGGTCGGTCAGCTGCTCGTCGGTCATCCAGTCCTGCGCGTCGAGCAGGATATAGCGGTCGAGCGAGGCGTTCTCCCGGCTGCGCAGATAATCGGTGAAGTTGATGTGGCGCACCTCGATCCGGTCGACGCGCTCGACGATCTCTTCGTAATGCTCGCGCTGGAGATAGGGCGGCAGCGGCGCCGAAGGGCCATCGCCATAACCGCGGTTGAACGCCTGCCAGGCGAAATAATTGTCCTTCAGGTCGAAATCGCAGGCGAGCTTCTCAAGTCGCTCGCGCAGCACCGTCGCCATCTTCTCGTCGCCGGCCAGCGCCTCATACTGTGCCGGCGGGATGCCAAGGCCGAACAGCGACGCCGGCTGGTCGGTGAGCCAGCGGATGAAGCCCTTGTCGAACATCGGCGCAAAGTGGCGATCGAAGATCTCGCGCTGTTCCTCGATCGAATTGGCCTTGAGCAGCACCTTGGGGTTCAATCCGTTCAGCCGCGCCAGGATATGGGCGACGCTGATGAAATTGCCGAGCAGCCCGCGCTTGTACACGCCGTGCGCGAAGCCGCCGATGCGGCGGCGCCCGATCATGTCGCGGCCTTCCCAATAGCGCCGCGTCGTCTCGTCGAGATGCGGTCGCACATGGGTGCGATAGGCGAGGATGTTGGCGCGGCTGTTGGCGTTGCCGAAGAAGCGGTGGAAGGCGTCATATCCGGGCAGGCGCCGCGCCGCGACCAGCTTGAGCTTGTTGAGCGCGATATGCGCCGTGTTCAGATCGACCGCGGTGATCGCGCGCGGATTGGCCGTCAGATACGACAGGACGTTGCAGCCGCCCGAGGCGATGGTGACGACATGGCTGTCGGGCGTGATCGCCAGCGCTTCCATGTCGACCGCCGGGTCCTCCCAGATCTGCGCGTAGACGAGGCCGCGGAACGCGAAGGTGAAGGCGCGTTCGAGCAGGCCCTGCTTCGACAGGTGATCGTGCCGGTGCACGGCGGCGCGCACCGCATTGTTCTTGGACGCATTGGGCGATCGATCGGCGATGGCCATGGGAATACTCTCCTGCGGACCTGAAACAGGCGGGGCCCACGCCCCGCTAGGACAATCCGATGACGCTTCCATGACGAGCTTGCGTCGAAATGAAAAGGACCTGCCGGCGAAGGGGGCCGGCAGGTCCGGTACGCACGGCACCGCATAGGAGGGGGAATGGCGGTACCTGGTTACTCGCCTTTCGCTTGGGAAGGAAAGACAAAGGCTAATACGCGCGTGGAGTCCGCTCGGATGCATACCCGCGCATATTTTTTTCTGATCAGGGCATCATCACCGTGTCGATGACATGGATCACGCCGTTCGACTGGATCACGTTCGCGATGGTGATCCTGCCCTTATGGCCCTTGGCATCCTCGATCGCCCAGCCCGTGCCGCTCTTCATGAAGGTCAGCGTGCCGCCCTGGACGGTGGCATAGGTCGCCTTGCCCATATGCGCCCTCGCCTTGGCCGCGATATCGGCCGCGGTGATGCGGCCGGGCACCACATGATAGGTAAGCACGCTGGTCAGCGTGCCCTTGTTCTCGGGCTTGAGCAGCGTCTCGACGGTACCCTTCGGCAGTTTGGCGAAGGCAGCGTTGGTCGGCGCGAAGACGGTAAAGGGGCCGGGGCCCGACAAGGTATCGACCAGCCCGGCCGCTTTCACCGCGGCGACCAGCGTCGTGTGATCCTTCGAATTGACCGCATTCTCGACGATGTTCCTGGTTGGATACATCGCCGCCCCGCCAACCATCGGATTGGTCTGGGCATTGCTCATTGACGCGCCGCTCACCGCGACGGCGGCGGCGACGATGGCGATTCGGACGGATCGGTGCATGGATGCTCTCCTGTACGGGCGCCCGGCTGGGGCACGGTACAGATACGGCCGGAATCGGATAAGGACGCAGGCGCGCCGGTATCAAACTTGCGAGAGGGCGCCCGTGGCGACGACCGGACCGGTCGGCAGGCCGGTCGGCGAGCCGCCGATCGGCTCAAGCGACACCGCCAGCGTGGCCCCTGCGGCAAGGCGCGCGCGATTGGCGGTATTGACCGCGAAGGAGGACCCGCCCGAACTGCGCAGCAGGCCGAGCGAATGCGGCACGCCGTCGCCGCCGATCACCCACAGCTCAGCGCTGCGATTGGCATCGGCGAGCGCTGCCGCGGTAAGGCGCAATGCCCCCGAGCCCGGATCATAGACCGCGGTCACCGGCGTTCCCTTCTCGACCGGATCGATCGAGGCGACGAGCATCTTCGCCGGCACCGGGGCGACCGGCGCGGTCGGCGTCGCAGCGGGCCGGACCGGGTGCGGCACATAGCTGATCGGACGCAGCACCACGAAGAGCAGCAGCGCCGCGGCCGCGACGCTTGAGACGCCCGCTATCGCCGGCCAGAAGAAGTGGCGCCGCGGCGGCGTCGGGACGGCCATGGCGGCCGGCCCGTCGATCGACCATTCGACCCGCTCAAGCAGGCCAGCGGGCGCGGGGATCGCCGGCCAGAGATCGAACAGCTGTGCCAGATGGCCGCGCCACCGCTCGACATCCTGCGCGAAGCCAGTCTCGGCGAGCACGCGGCGCAGCGCGCGCGAACGCTCCTCGCCCTCGAGCAGTCCCAAAGCGAGCTCGGCCGCGGCCATGTCGGGCGTGTCGTCCAGGGTGCGATCGTCGCTCACCGGTCGAGACACTCCCTGAGCTTGGCAAGACCGCGCCTGACCCAGCTCTTCATCGTGCCGAGCGGCACGGATTCACGTTCGGCGAGTTCGGCATAGGTCACGCCGTCGAAAAAGGCGGTACGGATCGCGCCGCGCTGGCGCTCCTCAAGCCCTTCGAGGCATCCGTGGAGCCGGTGCGCCTCCTCGTCCGCCGCCAGCGTCTCGCTGACCAGCGGGGCTTCGTCCGCAATCGGCGGCGCGTCCTCGATCGGCGTCGACCGGCGGATGCCCTGCGCGCGTCGCCAGTCGATCGCACGGTTGCGCGCGATCGTGGCAAGCCACGTGATCGGGCTCGCGCGGTGCGGCTCATAGGCGCCCGCCCGTTTCCAAATCGTCAGATACACGTCGTGCAACACATCTTCAGCCGCCTGCCTTTCGCCGCAGATACGGTAGCAGATGCCGAAAAGCTTCGCGGAGGTGAGCGAATAAAGATCGCGAAAGGCGCCGCGGTCCTCATGCCCGGTGCGGACCAGCGCCTCGACCAGCCGCAGGCGGGCATCGCCTGCGGACTGTAGCTGGGCTGCTTGGGGCACATCCGTCACACCCCGAGGCTAGCCCGCGCGGGAGGGCGCGGCAATCCCACGCTCTCCCAATCGGTTATTTCTCGGCTGGCGCTGATAGCTCAGCTTTGCGCCGCAACCGACTCTAGCCTGTAGCGTTCGCCGCGCGCTTTGCGTAAAGGCCCCCGCATCCGCTTTCGCTGAGTAAAGGAGCGCGTCGTTCATGCGCATCGCCATAGCATCCGATCATGCCGCCTTCGCGCTGAAGGAGATGCTGGTCGCGTGGCTGGGCGAACAGGGGCATGAGGTCGCCGATCTCGGCCCGCATTCGGACGCGCGGGTGGATTATCCCGATTATGGCTATGCGCTTGCCGGGCATGTCGCGGCCGGCAAGGCCGATCGCGGCATCGCGCTGTGCGGTTCGGGCATCGGCATCTCGATCGCGGTCAATCGTCATCCCGCCGCGCGCTGCGCGCTGGTCGGCGAGCCGCTGTCGGCGGCGCTCTGCCGCGAGCACAACGACGCCAACATCCTTGCCATGGGGGCCCGCCTCACCGGCGAGGACATGGCAAAGGCCTGCGTCACCGCTTTCCTGACCACCGAATTCGCCGGTGGCCGCCACACCCCGCGCGTCGAGATGCTCGGCGCGCCCAGCTTCGCGAAGGAACCCGCATGAGCACGAACCCCCGCAGCCTCAACGACGTCCAGCCCGACGGTTTCTTCACCCGCGGCCTCGCCGAGGCCGACCCGGCCGTGTTCGGCGGCGTCGCCCATGAACTGCGGCGCGAGCAGACCCAGATCGAGCTGATCGCGTCCGAGAACATCGTCTCCAAGGCGGTGCTTCAGGCCCAGGGCTCGGTCTTCACCAACAAATATGCCGAAGGCTATCCCGGCAAGCGCTACTACCAGGGCTGCGAACCGTCGGACGAAGTCGAGAGCCTCGCGATCGAGCGCGCGAAGAAGCTGTTCAACTGCAACTTCGCCAACGTCCAGCCGCATTCGGGCGCCCAGGCAAACGGCGCGGTGATGCTCGCCCTGGTCAAGCCGGGCGAGACGATCATGGGCCTCAGCCTCGATGCCGGCGGCCATCTGACTCACGGCGCCAAGGCGGCGATGTCGGGCAAATGGTTCAACGCGGTGGCTTATGGCGTCGATCCGGTCACCCACCTGATCGATTTCGACCAGGTCGCCGCCCTTGCGCGCGAGCACAAGCCGAAGCTGATCATCGCCGGCGGCTCGGCCTATCCCCGCCAGATCGATTTCGCCAAGTTCCGCGCCATCGCTGACGAGGTCGGCGCGATCTTCATGGTCGACATGGCGCATTTCGCCGGCATCGTCGCGGGCGGCCTGCACCCCTCGCCGATCGAGCACGCCCATGTCGTGACCACCACCACGCACAAGACGCTGCGCGGGCCACGCGGCGGCATGGTGCTGACCAATGACGAGGCGATCGCCAAGAAGATCAATTCGGCGGTGTTCCCGGGTCTCCAGGGCGGCCCGCTGATGCACGTCATCGCCGCCAAGGCGGTCGCGTTCGGCGAGGCGCTCCAGCCCGAGTATAAGAGCTACATCGCCGCAGTGGTGGAGAACGCCAAGGTGCTGGCCGCGACGCTCAAGGAGCGCGGCGCCGAAGTCGTGTCGGGCGGCACCGACACGCATCTCGCGCTGATCGACCTGACCCCGCTCGGCGTGACCGGCAAGGACGCCGACGAGGCGCTGGAGCGTGCCGGCATCACCTGCAACAAGAACGGCATCCCCAACGATCCACTGCCGCCGACCAAGACGAGCGGCATCCGCGTCGGGTCGCCGGCCGGCACGACGCGCGGCTTCGGCCCCGCTGAGTTCCGCGAGATCGGCAACATGGTCGCCGACGTGCTCGATGGCCTGCGCAAGAATGGCGAGGCGGGCGACGGACAGGTCGAGGCGGCCGTGCGCGAGCGGGTGCTGGCGCTGTGCGCACGCTTCCCGATCTACCCGGAAGGCATCTAGCAACTTCCGTTCGCGCGGGGTAGCGAACGAGCGACGTCGAGCGCGGGTATCGAGGGCATGTCCCTCGATACGACGCCTCGACGCGCCAGACACCACCTCGACACGAACGGGATATTGATCCGATGCGTTGCCCCTTTTGCGGCCATGAAGACAGCCAGGTAAAGGACAGCCGTCCGACCGATGACGGCGCCGCGATCCGCCGGCGCCGCCAGTGCGAGGGCTGCGCCGCGCGTTTCACCACCTTCGAGCGAATCCAGCTCCGCGAGCTCCATGTGATCAAGAGCGAGGACAAGCGCGAGCCGTTCGACCGCGAGAAGCTGCTCCGCTCGGTCTCGATCGCAGCGCGCAAGCGCCCGATCGACGCGGTGCGGATCGAGAAGCTCGTCTCCGGCATCCAGCGCCAGCTTGAGACTCAGGGCGAGAACGAAATCCCCTCGAAACGGATCGGCGAGATGGTGATGGAGGGGCTCAAGGGCCTCGATTCGGTCGCGTACATCCGCTTCGCCAGCGTCTACAAGGATTTCCGCGAGGCCAGGGACTTCGAGGAATTCGCCGGCAATGTGAACGAGGTGGCCAAGGGGTGAGGCTCCCCCACCATTCTTCCAGCCGTTGCCTTTCCTTTACGCTACTGCCATTCGCCCAACCCGTTGCCGTTCGTCCTGAGTAGCGGCTGAGCGAAGTCGAAGACGCGTATCGAAGGACAGGTTCTTGAGCTTCTACGCCTACATCCTCCGCTGCTCTGACGGCAGTTATTATGTTGGCCATACCGACGGCCTCGAACAGCGCATGGGCCAACATGATCGCGGCGAAGTCGCCGGCTACACGCAGAACCGGCGGCCCGTGACTCTCGAATGGTCGCAGGATTTCCCCTCGCGGATCGAAGCGCTCGAAGCCGAACGCCAGATCAAGGGCTGGACCCGCGCCAAGAAGGAAGCACTGGTCGCTGAAGACTGGGACACCATTCGCTCCCTGGCGCGCAAGTCCTTCGATACGGGTCTTCGACAGGCTCAGCCCCTACTCAGGACGAACGGTGAAGAGGAAACGCAGCCTCACTCCCAATCCTCCGCCCCGCCCCCGGTCATCGTCCTCGTCCGCCCGCAGCTCGGCGAGAATATCGGCAAGGCGGCGCGCGCCATGCTCAATTTCGGGCTGACCGAGATGCGTCTCGTCACCCCGCGCGACGGCTGGCCCAATCCTTCCGCCGGCCCGGCCGCGTCAGGCGCCGATATCGTGCTCGAACGGGCGCAGGTGTTCGACAGCGTTGCCGAGGCCGTGGCCGATTGCACCCAGGTCTATGCGACCACCGTGCGCAAGCGCGGCGTGACCAAGCCGGTCATCACCCCCGACGAGGCGGCGACCGCGATCCACGCGAGCGCGGGCCGAACCGCGATCCTGTTCGGTCCCGAGCGTTCGGGGCTCGAAACCGACGATGTCGCGCTGGCGCGCACCATCATCACCGTGCCGATCAATGCCGAGTTCGGTTCGCTGAACCTCGCCCAGGCAGTGATCCTCGTCGCTTACGAATGGTCGAAGCGAATCGCGCTCGCCTCCCCGCCGGAGACCGACCTGCCCGAGCCGGCACCGCAGGAGGAGCTCGAGGGAATGATCCTTCAGCTGGACGCGATGCTTGAGGATGCCAATTTCTTCTTCCCGCCCGACCGGACACCGGTCACGCGGCGGACATTGCGCACGCTCCTGACCAAGCCAGGCTGGTCGAGCCAGGAGGTACGGACCCTGCGTGGCGTGCTGTCGGCGCTGGCGGGCGCGAAACGGCCCAAGACCCCGCGCCAGCCCTGAGGCGCCGGCGCCGACGGCCCCCTTACGCCTGGTCGTCCCGCTGATCGAACGCCTTCATCTCATAGGCGATCGAGACCTCCACGAGCCGGTCCCACAAATCCGCGATCTCCGCGCCGGGCAGGCCGGCCGCCTCGGCCGCCGCACGGGCATTGGCGATCACCCTTGCCTTTCGCGCCTCATCGCGCACGGCGCCACGCTCGGTCTTGATGCGCGCGGCGGCATCCATATAGGCGAAGCGGCGGGCGAGCAGATCGACCAGGTCGCGATCGACCTGATCGACCCCCGCGCGCACCTCGATCATCGTCGTACAGTCGATGCCGGACAGGATCGTTTCAGTCATGCCGCCTGATAGCGCCGTCGAAACGCGTGTCCAGCACCGGCACGCCCGGCGATTGGAACCGTCGCGCCGAAAACAGCGGAACCGTTATTTAAACGCCGTTTTTTCAACTCTTGCGGCCATCAATGCGCGACGATACGTCCTGTCGCCATGCTGGCTGACGGCGACTGTCGACTCTTTCTTGAAACTGGGGATAATCATGCGGACCTTTGCCACCCTGGCCCTCACCTGCGTCATGCTCTCGTCGGTTCCGGCGCTTGCCAAGGGCGAAGAACCGGCCAATCCCGACAAGAAGATCTGCCGCCGGGACCAGGCGACCGGATCGAGGGTGCGCAGCAAGCCGCAATGCCACACCGCGGCGGAGTGGAAGGCAATCGACGACGCGAACCGCGATTCGTCGCGCTGGTATGCCGACCGGCGCGGGGGCAGCGCGTCAAGCGACCGCCAATAGAAGGTTGACCGCGGCGGCGCTTTCTGCAAGAGGCCGCCCCTTCGCAAAAGGCCCCGCACTCCGGTGAAGCGGCGGCCCTGCCTGATTTCCGAATCAACCGGGCAGAGCGATGACCGGATATCGATCGGCACCGCCAGGTGCAGGTCCTATTGTTGGCACTTGCAAAGGAATACACATGTCGAAGCGCTCCAGCGCCAAGTACAAGCTCGATCGCCGCATGGGCGAGAACATCTGGGGTCGTCCGAAGTCCCCGGTGAACAAGCGCGAATACGGTCCCGGCCAGCACGGCCAGCGCCGCAAGGGCAAGGTTTCCGATTTCGGCATCCAGCTCCGCGCCAAGCAGAAGCTCAAGGGCTATTATGGCGACGTGACCGAGAAGCAGTTCCGGGCATGCTATCATGAAGCCGCCCGCATGAAGGGCGACACCGGCCAGAACCTGATCGGCCTGCTCGAGCAGCGCCTGGACATGATCGTCTATCGCGCCAAGTTCGCGCCGACCGTGTTCGCCGCGCGCCAGCTCGTCAGCCATGGCCACATCAAGGTCAACGGCGTGAAGTGCAACATCGCGTCGCGCCGCGTCTTCCCGGGCATGGAGATCACGCTCGGCTCCAAAGCGCAGGAAATGGCGCTGGTGATGGAGGCGCAGAGCCTCGCCGAGCGCGACATTCCCGATTACGTCGCGCCGGACGGCAGCGCGAAGGTGACCTTCACCCGCGTGCCGACCCTGGACGAAGTGCCCTATCCGGTGAAGATGGAACCGAATCTGGTCGTCGAGTTCTACTCGCGCTGATCCACCGGTCTTCCGGCAAGAAACAAAGGGCGGTCCCGCGAGGGGCCGCCCTTTTTCTGTTGGTCAGAACTTCATCGATGCCCGAAGGAACTTGTCCATCTTGTCGAGCATCCCGGTGCGGACATTGCTGTCGTCGAGATAATGGTCGAGATTGTGGAACTCGACCAGTTCGACCGGCTTCCCCGCTTCCTTCAGGCGCGATGCCATCATCCGCGATTCGCGGATGCCGACATTCCGGTCGCGGTCGCCGTGGAACATCAGCACCGGCGCGGCGATTCGTTCGACATTCTGCGCTGGCGACCCTTCCCGCACATGGGGGCCGTGGCCGATAAAGGCGTCGACCCGGTAATAGTCCGAGAAACTCTGCGATTCGGACCGGAGAGTCTCCAGATCGGTGACCGGCGCCACCGCCACGATCGCCTTGAACAGCCTCGGATCGAGCACCGGGGATTGCAGAGCGGCATAGCCGCCATAGGACCAGCCGACGATCCCCAGTTTCGCCGGATCCGCGATGCCCTGCTTGATCAGCCAGCGCCCGCCATCGTTGACGTCGCCGACGGCGATCTTCCACGATTTGAAGCCGTTCTGCTTGAACCAGGCTGAACCATAGCCGGCCGATCCACGGAAATTCGGCTGAAGCACAGCATAGCCGCGATTGGCGAAATATTGCGACAGCCAGTCGAAACCCCATTCATCCCGGTCGCCCGGCCCGCCATGCGGCATCACGATCGCTGGCAGGTTCTTGCCGTCGCTGCCCGGCGGCAAGGTCAGATAACCGGGAATCTGAGTCCCGTCGGCGGCGGGGAAGCTGATCGGCTTCACCGTGGCCAGGGTCGTCCTGGCAAGCTGCGGCCTTTTCGGAAGAAGCTCCTCGAGTTTGCGCGTCTTCTTGTCGAACAGATAATAGCGGCCGGGATCGACATCGCTGCCGGCGAACAGGAGCAGCCTGCTCTCGTCAGCACTGGCATCGACGACCGACACGAGCGGCAGGCCGGGCAGCGCCTTGGACAGCGACGCCGAAAGCTTCTTCAGTTCCGGATCGAAGAATTCCACCTGGCGCCGCTCAGTCGCATAGCTTGCGCCGACGACACGCTGTTGCCGGCCGATGCGGATCAGGTCGTCGACATCCACATCGGGCCGCGCCAGCACCAGATTGCGCTGCAGCGTTCCATCGAGGGCGATCGAATAGAGCGCCATATGCCCCGCATTGTCATCGAAACCATAGACGATGTTGAGGTCGCGATCGACTGCATAGGGATCGAATCCATTCGCGGGACCGGACGAATCCTTAACCGAACCGAGCGGCGACCAGTCACGACCGCCCGGTTTGCGATACAGATAGTTGATCTTCGTCTGATCGTACCCGTCAGCCGTCTTGGGGCGCATGCCCATGATCCGCACTGTGCCATGACCGTCGGAAATATACTCAGCCGCGTCCACCCGCGGAGTCTCCACCATGGCCCGCTTCAGGCTGTTGGTATCGACTCGCTCGATACCGAGCCCGTCGTGCGAGTTGGCAATCCTGGTGCCCGTGCTTTCCTCCGGGACATATTTGCGCGTCATCAGCACGCTGCCATCGGCATTGTCGCTCAGCCAGTCGATGACGTTTCCGCCATTCTGCATGATGTCCAGCGCCCTTGATGAATCACGTGCGCTGAGCACCTTCAGATTCTTGCCGTCGGCATCGATGCCGATCATCCGCGTGAAGCCAAGCACGCCGATCCCGCTCGGCACGATCATGTAGATGCCGCAGACGAGACGCTTGCTGGTCGACCAGCGGCAATAGCTCAGCCGGTCGGGATCGCCCGACGAATTCAGGATGCCCACCGGCTGGGCCGTCGCCAGATTGACGATATAGAGCGAAGCGCCTCGCCCGGCAGTCGGCTGGATATAGGCGATGCTGTTGCCGTCGGGCGACAGGCTGATCTGCTGAACGCCCTCGCGCACGCCGAAACTGGCCGCAGCCTCATTCGCCACAGGCGCAGCCTGCGGCGCGGCAAGCGCGCCCGCGAGCGCGCCCAAAATCCAGAATGTCACGAGCCTTATCCCCCAAACTCACTATGCTATACTTCATAGTACCGGCGGATATGGCTGGAACAATCGAGCAATTCATCCGGATCGGTTGTATTTCCGGATCGCTTGCGCCCGCCCCGGCGCGCTGTCAGAAAGCGGCCCATCACGAAATCCCGAGGAGCCGTCATGCGCCCCCTTCTCCTTCTGTCCGCTGCCGTCATCCTCACCGCGGCTGCACCCGATTCACCCGAGATCCCGCTGCAGACCCTGAAGGACGTGACGAAGACGCTTTCGTCCGACGCGTTCGAGGGCCGTGCCCCGGCCACCCCCGCCGAGGACAAGACCACCGCCTATATCGTCGAGCGCTTCAAGGCGGCCGGGCTGAAGCCGGGCAACAAGGGCAAGTGGTTCCAGGACGTGCCGCTGGTCGAGATCACGGCGCAGAATGTCGGCCCGCTCGTCTTCACCGGCGGCAAGGCGCCGGTCAGCCTCGCCTATCGCACCGACGTCGTGATCGGGACTTATCAGGTGGTGCCAAAGGTCGTCCTCAAGGACAGTGAAGTCGTCTTCGTCGGATACGGCGTCAACGCGCCCGAGCGGGGCTGGAACGACTATGCCGGGGTCGATGTGAAGGGGAAGACGGTCGTTATCCTGATCAACGATCCCGACTGGCAGACCATGACGCTGGACGGCGATTTCGGCGGCCGCGCCATGACCTATTATGGCCGCTGGACCTATAAATTCGAGGAAGCCGCGCGACAGGGCGCAGCCGCGGCGATCATCGTCCACGATACCGAACCTGCCGCCTATGGCTGGGGCGTCGTCCAGTCGAGCTGGACCGGGCCGCAGCTCGAACAGGACACGCCGGGCAACCATATGGATCAGTCGAAGGCGATCGGCTGGATCCAGAAACCCGCCGCCGAAGCGCTGTTCACGAGCGCGGGCAAGGATTTCGCGACCCTCGCCGCGGCGGCGAAGGTCAAGGGCTTCAAGGCAGTGCCGCTGGGGCTGAAGGCCAATGGAAGCTGGACCAACACCATCCGCCGCCAGGCATCGAAGAACGTGGTCGGCGTGCTGCCAGGCACCGAACGGCCAGACGAGGTCGTGCTGTATTCGGCGCATTGGGATCATCTCGGCCGCTGCGACGCGGTCAATGGCGACGATATCTGCAACGGCGCGGTCGACAACGCGTCCGGCGTCGCCGCCCTGGTCGCCCTGGCCGAAGCCAACGTCAAGGCGGGTGCCGCGAAACGCTCCCAGGTGTTCCTCGCGGTCACTGCCGAGGAATCGGGGCTGCTCGGTTCCAAATTCTACGCCGAGAACCCGGTCTATCCGCTCAACAGGACCGTCGGCGGCGTCAACATGGACGCGCTGAAGATCTATCCCGAGGCGCGGGACTTCGTGATCGCTGGCGCCGGCAAATCAGAGCTCGAGGACATGGTCAAGCCGATGGTCGCGGCGCAGGGCCGGCACATCGCGCCCGAACCGTCGCCGGAGCGCGGCTATTATTATCGTTCCGACCATTTCAGCTTCGCCAAGCTCGGCGTGCCGATGCTCGACGGCAGCGCGGGCGAGGATCTGGTCGTCGGGGGGCCGGCCGCCGGCAAGGCAGCGTCGGACGACTACAACACCAATCGCTATCACAAGCCGCAGGACGAATATGATCCCAACTGGAACTGGGGCGCTGCGTTGCAGGACGTGAAGCTCTATTACACGATGGGCCGTACCCTTGCGGACGGCACTGCATGGCCCAACTGGTATCCGACCGCCGAATTCCGCGCGGTCCGCGACAAAAGCCGCGCGGAGGCAAAGTGAAACGCATTACCCCGCCCGCCGAATGGGCCCCGCACAAGGCGGTCTGGATCGGCTTTCCGAGCCATCCCGATCTGTGGGAGGAGGATCTCGACCCCGCTCGGGCTGAAGTCGCGGCGTTCGCGCGCGCGGTCCATGCCGGGGGCAAGGGCGAGCGCGTGCTGCTCGTCGCCGCCGACGAGGAAGCGGCCAGGGCCGCCAGGGCGCTGGCGGGCGACGCGGCGCAGGTCGTGGTCGAGCCGTTCGGTGATATCTGGCTCCGCGATACGGCGGCGATCGTCACCGGAGACGGCCATGCGCGGGATTTCCGGTTCAATGGCTGGGGCGGCAAATACGACCTGCCCGGCGACGACGATATCGGCCTGCGCCTCGCCGCGCGGCGGCACATCCAGACCGAGACGTGCGGCTGGATCCTCGAAGGCGGCGCGATCGACGGCGACGGCACCGGCCTGGTCGTCACGACCGAGCAATGCCTGCTCAATCCCAACCGCAACCCCGGCCTGTCGCGTGCCGATATCGAGGCGCGGCTGGCGGAGGATCTCGGCTATTCAGAGGTCATCTGGCTCGGCGACGGGCTGATGCACGATCATACCGACGGCCATGTCGACAATCTCGCGCGCTTCGTCGCGCCCGGAAAGCTCGCCATTCCCGAGCCCGACGACAATGACCCCAACTGGCTGGTCTATCAGAACGCAGCGCGCGACGCGGCGCGCCACGATGTCGAGATCGTGCGCATCCCCTCGCCCGGCCGCGTCCTGCGCGACGAGGAGATCATCCCCGCAAGCTACATGAACTTCTATATCGGCAATGCCACGGTGGTCGTGCCGCAATATGGCGCCGCCAATGATTCGGCGGCGGTCGCGGCGATCCAGGCCCTGTTCCCCGACCGGCACGTCGTCGGCCTCCATGCCGACGCGATCCTGACCGGCGGCGGCAGCTTCCACTGCATCAGCCAGCAGATTCCGGCCTGAACGGGGTGCCGTTTCCCCGCGAAAGCCGCTAAGGGGCAGCGCATGACCGAAATCACCGTCGCCGCGCTCCAGCTCGCCTTTTCGAGCGATATCGACGCGAACATCGCCCATGTTTCCGAGCTCGTCCGCGAGGCGGCGTCGAAGGGGGCGCAGGTGATCCTGCCGCCCGAGCTGTTCGAGGGCGAATATTTCTGCCGGGTCGAGGACGAAGGCCTGTTCGCCAACGCCAAGCCGGTCGGGCAGCACAAGGCGGTGCTCGCCATGCAAACCCTCGCCGCCGAACTCGGCGTCACCATCCCGACCAGCTTCTTCGAGGCTGACGGGCCGCACCATTACAACAGCCTGGCGATGATCGGCCCCGATGGCGGCCTGATGGGCGTCTATCGCAAGAGCCACATCCCGGATGGCCCGGGCTATGAGGAAAAATTCTATTTCCGCCCCGGCAACACCGGCTTCAAGGTCTGGCCGGGTCCGTCGGCGACGCTTGGCGTCGGGGTGTGCTGGGATCAATGGTATCCGGAGACCGCCCGCGCGATGATGCTGATGGGCGCCGAGATCCTGTTCTATCCGACCGCGATCGGCAGCGAGCCGCACGACGCCGATCTCGACACGAGCCGGCTATGGCGCCGGGCGATGGTCGGCCATGCCGTGTCCAACGTCGTGCCGGTGGTCGCCGCCAACCGGATCGGCACCGAGCATGGCCAGCATTTCTACGGCCACAGCTTCATCACCGACGAGCGCGGCGACCTGATCGCCGAGTTCGGCGCGGACGAAACCGGCGTGCTGGTCGCGACGCTCGATCTCGACCGGGTCAAGCGCCACCGCGCGGCCTTCGGCTTCTTCAGGGATCGGCGGCCCGACCTGTATGGAAGGCTGGCCGAGGATATCTGACGCCTCGGCGCGCCAGCGCCCGCTTGACCCCGTTCCTCCGCCGATCGGCGGAGAGCGTCACTTCGGCCGCGTGTCGCCCTTGGGCTTGGGCAGATCGGGCAGCCTCGGCTGGCCGACCGGCTTTGGCCTGGGGCACGGGGCATAGGAACAGGCCGGCGGCGTGGTTTCCGGCGGGCAGCAACGATGAATCTCGGCACGCAGCGCGGCAAGCCGCTCGCTTTCGAGCGCCGCCGCCGGGTTGGTGGTCTCGGCGATCGCCAGCAGCGCATCGAGATCGTTCCGCATCCCGGTCTGGAGCCCAGTCTGCACCGTTGCCTGGGTAAGGATTCCGCAGGTGTTCTGCGAGATATGCTCAAGGGCGCAGATCATCGTGTCCGCCTGTTCCGTCAGATGGAACATGAGCTTCACTTCCTCGACCTCGATCGCAGCGATCACCGAGAGGACGGCGACTGCCTGATCGAGCGCGGCGACGGTGGCGGCAAAACCCGATTTCACGTCGGTATCGAGCTTGTCGACCGATGCTTTCACCGCGTTGGTCGCGCTGGTTCCAGCGATGACGTTGGTGTTGATGCTTGCCAGCGCCGAATTGACGGTGACCAGCTGATTATAGACGTCGTTGATCGAAGCCATGTCGAACTCTCCTATTTGCGGCTTGTCGGCCGGGCAGGTTCCGCCTTCACCCGGGCGGAAAAGGTTTCGCTGCCGCTCAGGGCGCGGGCGCGATATTCGGTGCCGGTTTCATGCTCTTTCACCGCGGGCAGCGGGTCGGCGCTGTGCTGTACGCGGATGTCGACGGAATCGACCGGCCCGATGGGATCCTCGACCCAACCCACCCCATTGGCCGCGGGCTTGCGGATCACCGAAGGGATGAGGGCCTGCAATGTCGCCTTGCCGCCCGGCGCGACCTCGACCTGCTTTGGCGTGCGGGGATGGTCCGAAATCATGATGAGGCCGGGCGGCAGCGCCGGAGCCTTTTCTTCGAGATGGACCGTCAACACCCGGGTCGCCGCATCATAGGCATAATATCGGGGAGTGCTGTTCGCGTAGCGCCGGGTGGCGCTGGTGTTCTCGACCGCCACATCCAGGGCGATCGGCGCGCGCGAGCCCGCGGCCACGTCCGGAGCGGTTATCGCGATCTGGTTCACCTTCACATCGTTGCTTGCCATGATGACTGTCCGCCTTCTTCGCCGATCAGGAAATGAAACCGTGACGGCACAGCGCGTCGCGTTTTCCGGGCCATGCCGCCGCGAGACGCATGCCCAGCCGCTGCCGCGCATGCGGCGCAAAGGCGAGCAGATGCGCGAGCGCGCCGATCTCGTCGTCAGCCGGGTCGCGCACTGTCTCGATCCGGTCGATCGGAGCAGCGGCGAGCCAGGCGGCGACTTCCGCGATCAGGCCATCCTCCGCGCCCGTGCTATCCGCGGGGATGCGCCACATCGCCGCCAGCGGTTCAAGCAATGCCCAGCGCGCGAACGGCAGTCCCGCGAGGTGACGAAGCTCGGGCGCAAGGGCAAGCAATGCGGGATCGATCTCGCCCCGCGCCGCCCGTTCGAGCAGCGGTGCGAACAGCACCGCGCCGTCGGTGTCGCGGGCCCTGCCCGCCATGGTGAGCCATTTTCCCACGGCGGCGCGGTCAGCCGGATCGCGCGTCAACTGGTCGGCCAGGTTGAACCAGGCGAAGAGCGGGCTGACGACCAGGTCCCCCACCGCGCGCTGCGCCGCGTTCGCCGTCGCGATCCGCGCGGCGATGCCGATGCTGAAGCGAAAATATTCGTCATAGACCGCGCCGATCAGCGCTCCGGCGATTGCCGAGCGCACTGCCAGCCCGTCGCGAAGCGCGCGGAGCGCCAGGATCTCAGGCGCCTGGCCCGATCCGGCGGCGGCGGTGACGATGAAGCAGCCAGTGTCCTCGTCGGGCGCATCGCCATCAGCCAGCGGCGGGCCGGTGGGCGTCGCCCGCCCGCCGCACGCCTTGCCCCAGCCGATCCCGCCATTGTGGTTGCACACGTCGCGCTGGCACAGGCCGAGCTGAGTCCGCAGCACATTCTCATCGATTTCCGCCGCCGGTTCGTCCGACGTGTTGCCCGGACAGGCACTCTGCGGAAAAGGAATCTGGTTAAGCGCGTTGTGAAAGGCGTGGGACATTTCGTGGTAGAGGATCACGGCATTGGGTGTCTGAATGGCGTGACCGCCTACGTCATAGAGCGCGAGGCCCTGTCCGTTCGCCTGGCTGGTATCATAGGCGATATGGATGACGTTCGGGGTGACATTGGTGTCGACATAAGTGAGGCCGTTACCGGTGATATCCTCGCCGGAATAGGGATCGATCCCGCCGAACAGGCCGGTGATCACGATTGGGTCGGCCCAGTTCAGGCCGGTGGCGGTGGTGACCATCTGCGACAGGCGGCTGGCCGTGGCCATGCCCGTCGTCACCCCGCCGGCATAGGTTACCGGCGCGACCGGAATTGAGCTCACGCCGCCGAGGCCGCTGGCAACGGTGGTGTTTGTCCCCTGGCCGAGATTGCCGTCGTTCCACGATATCGTGAACAGATCCATCGTGACATTGCCGGTATCGGCGCCCGACGACTGATCGACAAATACACTCATATTCGCCACCCGCGCTGAAGATATCCATGATTCTTCCGCACCTGAAACAATATCAGGCACAGACCATGAAGTATCTGCTGGAGATACTATCTATCTTGCGACCGGAGAATATGTCGTTTCTATACAATAACCTATATTGCAGAAACGATCTGAAACTTAGATACAAATCGCATTTCTGATTCGCAAGCTTGAATATTGAGCCGATTCTCGTTGCAAATTGAATTTGCCAGCAAAATCAAAAAGATGTCTATCCACATTTCGATAAGAATGCGACGAAGCAGTGTTTCAAATGCTCAATCTCGACAATTTTTGAATTTTCTGTCGAAGAAGATCATCAATATCTCGATTCTTAAATTATACCCATATTGGATTAATGCCCCGTTATACAAAGATTCGAAATACCGGAGACCGCGAACGATCATGGAAAGCATTCTATCATGCCTGGATGATCGGGCGCGCCAGCAAGGCGACGCACTGCTGTTCGCCTTTCATGACGGTGCCGGCCATGAAACCGCGCGTTATGATTATGCCGGCACCGCCGAACGTTCGAAACGACTGGCGGCGCATCTGCGCCGACACGGGCTGAAACGCCTGCAGCGGACAATATTGCTGCATCCGCCAGGAATCGAACTGATCGTCGCCCTTCTCGCATGCTGTCGGCTGGGAGCGATCCCGGTGGTGGCGCCGGTTTCCTCCCCGCGCGGCTGGCGCAGTCCGGCGGTGCGCGGGCGTATCGCCGCGATCCTCGGGGATTGCGCGCCGGCGGTCGGCCTGGCGCTTGAATCGCAGATCGCTGAGCTGGCCGATGACGCTGCCCTGGGTCAGTCCTTGATGCTGCTCGCCAGCGATGGGCCGCTCGAACCAGCATCCGCCTGGTGCGACGAACCGGGCGAGATCGCCCTTCTGCAATATACATCGGGTTCGACCAGCACCCCAAAGGGCGTGATCGTCACTCACCACAACATCATCGCGAACGCGCGCGCGCTGCTCGACCATGCACCGGTCGGCGTGTCGTGGCTGCCGCAGTTTCATGACATGGGCCTGATCGGTTTCGGCCTGTTTCCCATCGTGATGGGCGGCCGCTCGCACGGTTTCGCGCCGGCGGATTTCCTGCGCCGGCCCGCATTGTGGCTGCGGCTGCTCTCGACACAGCGCGCAACCTTCGCGGCGGCGCCCAATTTCGCATATGAGCGCGCGCTCGCACCGGATTCGATCAGCGACGAAGAGCTGGCTGATATCGACCTGTCGGCGCTGCGGGTGATGATCAACGGTGCCGAACCGGTTCGGCCTGAAACCTGCCGGCGATTCAGGGCTCGCTTCGCCGCGCATGGCCTGCGCCCCGATGCGCTGGTCGCTGCCTATGGGCTGGCCGAGGCAACGCTGGCGGTGACCGGCGGCGGGTGTGCTAGCCGTACAGTCGACGCACAACAGCTCGCTATCGGGAAGGCGGAATCTCCAGCCGCGGCGGACGGACCGGGCGTCGAACTGGCCAGTTGCGGCCCACCGCTCCCCGATCTGGATATTGCCATCGGGACCACCGGAGATCGCTGCGGCGCGGGAGAAGTCGGCGAAATCCATGTCCGTGGCCCAAGCATTACCCCGGGCTATTGGAACCGGCCGGCGCGGACGGCGGAGGAATGGCTTGCCACCGGCGACCTGGGTTTCCTGTGGGACGGCGAGCTCTATGTCACGGGGCGCGCGCGCGAGCTGATCATCCAGGCCGGCCGGAACTTCCACCCGCATGACATCGAAGCGTTGCTCGGCAATGATCCGCGCGGGATCGCGGTGCAGGACGACGACGGAGACGTCCTGTTATTGTGTGAGCCGTCACGCAGCACGCCGCCGGTCGATCCTGCCGCCCTGGCCGACCGGATCGCGGCATCGAGCGGATTGCTGATCGACCGGGTGATCCAGTTGCCGGCGCGCAGCATTCGCCGCACCACCTCGGGCAAGCTCGCGCGGCGACGCATGCTGGAGGAATTGCAGGCCGGGCTGCTTCGACCGGTTTTCGACCATCGTGTGACGGCAGGCAGGTCGTGCGAGGCACGGGAATCAGCGCTCGACTGGCTGAGGCGTCGCGTGAAGCACGCGCCGGAGCTAGCCGGACAGTCGCTCGAGGCAGCCGGAATCGACTCGCTCCGGCTCGTCCAGCTTCAGCTCGAGTTCCAGGATATGGTCGCGCCGGGTGCCGGGGGGGCCGGCGATGGCCTCGATGGCCCTCAGCTTCAACAGGCCTGCTGCGGCGAGCTTCTCGAGCTTGCCGACGCATTTGCCGGGGGGCACGCAGTTCGCGCCCATAGTGCCGCCGCGCGGATAGCGTCGGGCGCTGCGCTGGGCAGGGCGGCTGAACAGGAGCGGATGAGCAGCGATGCCGCGATGCCGCTGGCGCGCGCGACGCCGCGTCCGTCCGTTGCCGGGCGTGGCGAGGCGGTGTTGCTGACCGGGGCGACCGGCTTTCTCGGCCCGTTTCTGCTGGCCGAGCTGCTCGAACAAAGCCCCCTGCCGATCACTGTCCTGGTCCGCGCGGAGGATCGCGACATGGCGCGGCACCGGGTCATCGCCGCGCTCGACCGCGCCGGCCTGACGCACCGGGCAGTCGCCGCCGGGGTCGCGGAACGGCTCACCGTCTGGCCGGGCGACCTGTCCCGCCCGGCGCTTGGCCTCGACCCGGTACAGCTCCAGTGCATCGCCGGGACTCGATACGATATCGTCCATAACGGCGCGATGGTCGACTATGTGCGCACATATGACGCGCTCCGCCCGGCGAATGTCTGCGGCACGCGGTCATTACTCGACCTTGCCGCGCGCGGTGCGCCAAAGCGTTTTCACCTTGTGTCGTCGACCTTCATCTTCGGCTGGACCCGCGCCGGGGTGCTGCGCGAAACCGACTGCAACGAGGCGATGGAAGCGCTCGACTTCGGCTATTCGCAGACCAAATGGGTCGCTGAAACGCTGGCCCGCCGGGCCGGTGCGCAGGGGCTGCCGGTGGCGGTCTACCGACCGTCACTGATCTCGGTCGGCGCCGGGTTGCAGGGCGACAGCCACGACGTGGCGGCCCGGCTGCTAGCCTTCATGATTCGCCATGGCGTGGCGGTCGATACGCCGAATCAGGTCAGCCTGCTGCCCGTCGACATGGTCGCGCGCAATCTGGTGGCGATCAGCCAGCGACCGATCGATGCGACCGCGAGCTTTCACCTGACGGCGGACCGCTATTACAGCCTGACCGAACTGGTGCGCCAGATCGGGCGGGATTTCGGTTTCCGCTTCCGCTATTTGCCGATCCTGCCCTTTGTCGCGCGGTTGAACGCGCTGGCGACGCCGGGCGAACCGGTGTTTCCACTGCTCGATTTCTTCAACCGTTCAGCACCGCACATCGCGGCGATGAGCCTCAAGCGCTACGACAGCACCGCCTATCGCTCAGCGCGGGCGACGATCCCCGGGACCTTGCCCGATCCGTCGCTTGAAGTGATCGCCGGCCGCATGGTCGGTTTTCTCGAACGACAGGGCTGGCTGTCCGATATCCCCTCCCGCCCGGCGGAACCGATGGCGGCGAGCCGATAGGCAATCAGCGCCAGCAAGGCGCCGGCAGCGGCGTCAGCGAGGAAATGCTGCTTGGTGAGGCAGACCGCCACCATCTGCAGCGCCGCCATGGCCACCGCCAGCCACCGCCAGCGCGAGCCGGCATGACGGAGCCACAAAGCGGTGAGCACCGCATAGCCGACATGCAGCGAGGGCATCAGATTGACCGGCGGGTCGAGCCGCTCGACAAGGCCAAGGACCCCGCCGGTCGCCGCGGCGCATTGCGCGCGGAGAGCGCTGCCGTCGGTCGGGAAGGCCAGGAAGAGAATGCCGGCCATGGCGCTTAGCACCACGAAGGCGGCAAGCCCGCGGTCGACCAAATATCGCGGCAGGAGAAACGCCAGCGCGAACGGCCACAGCACTCCGATGGCATAGACCCACGCCATGGCGGGGACGCAGGGAAGGCGCCAGTCGATGGGCAGCGCGGGATTGATGCGGGTCGCAACGGGGCCAAGCGCCTGTACCCCGTAATAACAGGCCACGAAACAGCTCGCGCCGATCGCGGCCCGCCCCGCCCTCATCGACAGATCATAGGGCGACAGCGTCGCGCTCCGCATCGGGCACAGTGGCCATCATGACGGGCAAGGCGAAAAGCGCGACGACAAGCATGAATCCACTCCATCGACGACGAAACGGGCATAGCATGCGCCGCGCCGAAAATCGAACGGGAGTGTCCTCTACATTGGGCATGTCGCGTTTCGGCTGAGTTCAGACACGCACGCCCATTGGCGGGCAATGCCGAAAACCACGCATATCCTGAACGCCGCGTCGAACCTGCTCGGTATCACCGTGCTGATCATCGCTGGCCTGCACATCACCAACCAGGCCCAGAAATCCTTCGCCGACGAGATCGCCTGGTTCAGCGCCGTCTGCTTCAGCGCAAGCTGCGGCCTGTCCTATCTATCGATCCGCGCGACGCCCGAGATCGACCGCTGGGAAGACTGGGCCGACCGTATCTTCCTCCTCGGGATCGTCACCCTGCTCGGCGCGGTACTGGTGCTGGCGCTTTAGCCGGGCCTGAGCTCGAGCGCCCGGGCGAATACCGCGTCGAACATCTCGTCGGTCAGCCGGCCGGTATTCTGGTTGTAGCGCGAGCAGTGATAGCTATCGATCAGGATTCGCCCGTCGGGCACGCGGTGCTCGGCAAGATGCGCGAAACGGCATTTCGGCAGCTTGCCGCCCAGGATCTTCACCGCCGACTGGTGCGCGATCTGCCCGAGCGCGACGAACACCCGTGCCCTGGGCAATGCCGCCACCTGGCTTTCCAGGAATCCGCGGCAGGTGCGGATCTCCTCCGGCACGGGCTTGTTCTGCGGCGGCAGGCATTTGACCGCGTTCAGGATCATCGCGCCGTTCAGCTTCAGCGAATCCTCCGGCGTCCCTTCATAGTCGCCGCTGGCGAGCCCGTGCGCGCCGAGCGCCCTGAACAGCAGCGTACCCGACCCGTCGCCGGTGAAGGGCCGGCCGGTGCGGTTGGCGCCCTGTCTGCCCGGCGCCAGCCCGACGATCACCAGCCAGGCGTCGGTATCTCCCCAGGCAGGCACCGGCGCGTTCCACCAGTCGGGCTGCTCCGCCCGCAGGGTTTCGCGAAAAGTGGCGAGGCGCGGACAGAGCGGGCAATCGCGCGGCGGCTCGGTGCCGGGGATCGGGCTTGGGGAGAAGGTCATGCCGCGCTAGTGCACGTCCCGGTGCCAGTAACAAGATACGCCATCGCGATCGGATCGAACCGCCCCGGGCGCCACGGCTCCCCCGAGGCGATGGTGCGTGCGGCAATCGCGGCGCTGGGGCCGGTCGTCGCGGTATCGCGATTCTTCGCCACCGCCCCGGTCGGCCCGTCGTCGCGTCGCTTCGTCAATGCCGCGCTGATCCTCGATTCGGCCGAATCGCCCCGCGCCCTGCTCGACCGGCTCAAGCGCATCGAGCGGGATTTCGGGCGCCGGCCCGGGCGCCGCTGGGGTGCCCGGGTAATCGATCTCGACATCGTCCTCTGGTCGGGCGGCGTGTGGACCGATTCGGCGCTGACAGTGCCGCACCGCGCCTTCCGCGCGCGCCGCTTCGTGCTCGATCCGATGGCGACGCTGGTGCCTGCCTGGCGCGATCCGGTCACCGGTCTGACGGTTCGCCAGCTCCTGGCGCGCGCACGCGCGGTTGACCGGCGCCCGCGTCGCTCGTAACGCGCGTCCCTGGTCGGGGCCCGTAGCTCAGTTGGTAGAGCAACGGACTTTTAATCTGTAGGTCTCGGGTTCGAATCCCGACGGGCCCACCACACCCTTGTGGCAAAGCGACAAAGCGCATCGCCATCCGCAGGTCCACTACAGCAGGTAGACCGACGAGGGGCGTCGATCGCTACGGCAGCGAGATCGTCGCCGAGACGGTCGACTTCCTGAGCCGAGCGAAGACCCAGCATGACGGCCAGCCGGATCTCGACGACGAGATTCCCTTCTGACGGCTCGGCCAAGGGGCTCGGTGGCGAAGGCCGCCGGGCCTTTTGCCTGGCTCAACGTTCTGGAGGCGGCCTTGCCGCGGGCGAAAGCTCGTATATGCACGCAGCGCAGGAGTGATCACGCGACAGCTTCAGGTTACACCGGTCATGGCTTCGGAATCTGTTCGACAGCATTGATTAGGAAGCAGCCGATCGAGTGCCCCGGCGAACGCGGTTCGCAACCACGACAAGGAGGCGGAGATTGTCTAGCCGGTTTAGCCCTCGTCCGCCTTTGACCCATCGGCGGATCGTCACCCGCGGCTTCCAGATCTCGGGGTGGCTGTTGGGCGTCCCCTCTTTACTCATGGCGCTTGTCCTGGGAGGGAGCGCGTTCATGATCGGGTCGGATCATGCCTCGCGGCCGCCACAGTATCTGGACGTGCCGACATACGGTCTGGTTGGGCTTCTATCGAACGCCGCCACGGGCCTTGGCGCCGCTTTTTCGTTCATGAACGGGGTGGTTGCCGGAATATTTGCGATGCTGGCCGGGGTCGCCCTGATCGCAGCACTGTTCGCGGGAGCGCTAGGTCTCGTCGGGCGCGGCCTGAAGACCTCGGCGAAGTGGGCGCGACCCATCGCGGTGGCTCTGCTGTTGGTCCTGGCGGTGATCGGGCTGCTCGCCCTCACTGTCTTGAATGGCGTAGCCTGGTTTGCGGACGGGGCCGTTCTGGCTGTCTTGTTGTACGGGCTCTGGGTACTGGTCTGGAGACATGAGGATCATGAAGCTGCCTGAAGGCTGGCTGAAGAGTGGTGTGCCTTCCAAGGGCTCTCGTCGCGCCGACTGATCTTCCATCGTCGATCAAGGTCAGTCGGGCAGGAAGGTTCAGGCCCCAGGGTCCACAGCACCATTCGGGAAGTCGCCTGCTGGGCGCATTTCCGGCGCAAGATATTCGAGCACCAAACCACCAGCCCGACGCCGTTGACGAACAAGCTGCTGGATCGGATCGCCACTCTCTTCCGGATCGAGGAAGAGAAGCTCAGCCTACGCAGTCGAGACTCATTGGTGATCTCAGAAGGCTATTGCCGCCCGCCGCTCTCAACGTCCTGCGGCTCGGCGTTTACGAAGGGACAATCTACCCCCGGGCAGCTCTCCCCGTTGCAAATGGCGGGCTTGTCGTCGTGCACGCGGACATATTCGTCGAAAGGAGAGAGGGGTTCGGTCACCCTAAGAATTTCCCAACAGCATCGGCGCTGAACGCGCCTGATCGCTCCTTCAGGCTCCGGATCAGCCCTGCCAGCGGCTCGGCCGGTTCCTCCGCGATCCAATAGGCGCGCACCGGGAACAGCGCGCCCGGCGCGTCGACCGGCCGCACCACGATCCCGTCGCCGACATGGTCTTCATGGCTGCCGCTGATCAGCGCGACGCCGGCACCCTGCGCGACGCGGTCGAGGATTTTCGGGGGCCCGAGATCGATGATCGTTGCGTTGAGCGCCGACCCGGGCGGCAGGATGCGCCGCGCGAGAAAGCGGTGCATGTCGCCGCCGAACTGCTGCTGCGACGTCAGGAAGAGTTCGTCGCGAAGCTCGGACGGCTCGACCCCCGCCGACGCGGCCAGCCTGTGCCCCGCCGCCATCGCGACCAGCACGCGGTCCTGCCACAGCCCGATCGACTGAGTCCCCGGCTCGGGCTCGCCGGGCAGCACGGCCAGCGACAGGTCGCCGCCACGCAGCGCGGGCAACAGGGCGCCGCGCGGCATCTCGTGCACGCCGATATCGATGTCGGGACAGCGCCGCGAGAACAGGAGCAATTCGTCCGCCAGCCGGTCGCGGCAAATCGAGGCGAAGCAACCTACCGCAAGACTTTGCAACGATTCCGGGTTCTTGGGTGCAGTGGAGCCGGATGCGGCGGATACGCTTTCCATGCTATTAATCCTGCGCGATCCGGCGGCCGGGTGGCCACGGCTTGCGACGAAAGCGACGAAGCTGCGACGAACGTGGCGCGGCCAGCGACCGGGCCGCGACCGCGCCCTTCTGCAAGCCACCGAAGTGGCGCTATCATGCGGCGCAGAGGGGCAGAGCAACCATGCAGGACCGACACGGCGTCGACGCCAATCCCGAATCCGATTCGGCGGGCAGCGCGGCGCCCGACGCGCTCGGCGGGCATCGTACCATCGCCGAGCTGCGCGAGAGCGAAGAACAATTCCGCATGCTCGCGGAGAACCTGCCCGGCCTGTGCTGGGTCGGCGACGAGAATGGCGTGCTGCGCTGGGCGAATCGCCAATGGCACGAGATGTTCGGCGGCACGAGCGCCGAGCAGGGCGATCCGAGCGGGATCTGCCATCCCGACGACCTGCCGCTCGCGCTCGAGACCTGGAAACGATCCTGGGACGAGGGGGAGACCTCGACCCTGCTGCTGCGGATGCGCTGCCCCGACGGGAGCTATCGCCCCTATCTCAGCAAGGCAGTGCCGATCCGCGATGCCGATGGAACGGTCGTGCGCTGGTGCGGCGTGCAGATCGATTTCAGCGACAAACAGGCGCACGACCGGCGCCAGGCCGTGCTGCGCACCTTTCACGACCAGTCGCGCGACCTGGCCGACACCGATGCGATCCTGATCATGCTGTCGCGCGTCCTCGCCGAACATCTCGGCGTCGCGCACATGCTCTATGGCGAGATCGGGGACATCGGAGCGGACCCGCCCGACATCTTCCACGCCGCCGGTGGCGTGCGCCAGCACGATGCCGCCAGGCTTCTGGCGCTGGGCGAGGCCCTTGCCGGCCTCGCCGGGCGGCATGACGTAAGCGAAAGCCGGGTGGTGGAGGACAATCACGGCCCCGGCCGCGATCCCGCCGATCCGGTACGGCGCGTCGCCGAGCTGATCGGGGTGCGTTCGAGCATCAACGTCCCCATCGTCAAGGAAGGCAGGCCGGTCGCCATGCTGGCAGTGCTCGACACCCTGCCGCGCATCTGGACTCGCGACGAGATCGAGCTGTGCGAGGAACTGGCCGAGCGAGTCTGGGCAACGCTTGCCCGCGCCCGCGCCGAGACGGCCCTGCAGGAACGCGAGCGCAACCAAGCCTTCCTGCTCGCCTGGAGCGACAAGGTGCGCGGCGAGGCCTCGCCCGACGCGATCATGGCGACCACGCTCGAATGGCTGGGCAGGCATCTCGGCGCCACCCGCACCACTTATGCCGAAGGCGATGCGGCGGGCCGGATGGTCACCGTGACGGGCGAATGGCGCGACGGCGTCGCCAGCCTCCGCGGCAACAGCTTCCTGCTGGAAAGCATCGGCGCGGCGGCCGATCGCGAATGGAACGCCGGCGAGATCATCCGGTACGAGGACGTCGAGGCCGATCCCCGGCTCGAACCCCGGGCGGTTGCGCGCTACCTGGATGCCGACATCCGGGCCTTTGTCACCGCGCCGATGGTCCAGGGCGATCGGCTCCACTCAGCCCTGTCGGTCCACCACCATGAGGCGCGCCGCTGGCATGTCGGCGAGATCCAGCTCATGCGCGACATCGCCGAGCGTACCTGGGTCGCGCTTGAGCGCGCTCATGCGCAGGCGGCGCTGCAGGAACGCGAACGCAACCAGGCCTTCCTGCTCGCCTGGAACGACCGCATCCGCCAGCAGGCGACCGCGCGCGACATCCTGGCCCAGACGCTGGCCGCGCTCGGCGAGCATCTCGGCGCGATGCGCACCAACTTCGCCGAGAGCGAGGATAACGGGATCACGCTCTGCATCTTGCAGGAATGGACGACTGGCCGGCCAAGCATCGTCAACCAGCGCTACGCCTCGGCGGCGCTCGGCACGAGGCTGGCCGCCGCCCACATGGACGGGCAGCCGGTGCGCGTCGACGATGTCGCCACCGATCCCCGTTTCGACGAGCGCAATCGCCCCTTGTTCGAATCCCTCGGCATCGGCGCGGTGCTAACCCTGCCGATGATGCGTGGCGGGAAGATCGTCGCGGTGCTCTCGGTCCAGCACGGCAACCCGCGGCGGTGGACCGACAGCGAGGTCGATCTGGTCCGCGATCTCGCCGACCGAACGCTCGCGGTACTCGAACGCGCCCATTCGGAGGAGCGGCTTGCCGAAAGCGAGGCGCAACTCTCCGCCTTCCTGGAGAACGCGCCGGTCGCGATGCATCTGAAGAGCGGGGACGGACGCTACGTCCGGGTCAATCCCGAATTCGCCAAGACGCTGGGTCGCATGCCGGAGGATCTGCACGGCGCGCATTCCGACGAGATCTTCCCGCCGGCAATCGCCGCCGAGCTTGCCCGGCTCGAAGAGCTTGGCCGGGACGGGCAGGTCGCCAGCGCCGAGATCACCCTTGAGGGCATGGGCGAGAACGGAGACCGGGCCGCCGGCGACCGCCACGTGCTCTCCATGGTCTTCCCGATCACCGGCGCCGGCGTCGCCCGGACCGGCGGCTTCACCCTCGACCTGACCGAGCGCAAGCGCGCCGAGGCAGCGCTCGCCCGCTCGCGCGAGGCGCTTTACCAGACCGAGAAGCTGTCGGCGCTCGGCTCGCTGCTCGCCGGGGTCAGCCACGAACTCAACAACCCGTTGTCGATCGTCGTCGCCCAGGCAGTGATGATGGAGCGCCAGTCGCGCGGCAGCGAGCTGGCCGAGCGCGCGCAGAAGATCCGCCGCGCCGCCGATCGCTGCGCGCGGATCGTCCAGACCTTCCTCGCCATGGCACGGCAGAAGCGGCCGGAGCGCGAGCCGGTCGATCTCAACGCAGTGGCCAACGCCGCCTACGACCTGGCCGAATATGGCCTGAGGAACGACGGCATCGCCGCGACCCGCGATCTTGCCCCGGCGCTGCCCGGCATCTCGGCTGATTCGGACCAGCTCCACCAGATCATCATCAACCTGATCGTCAACGCCCAGCAGGCATTGGTCGAGGCTCGCCTGCCCGACCGCGCCTTGACGGTACGCACCGCGATCGGCGACGATCCGGGCACCGTCATCCTCGAGGTCGCCGACAACGGCCCCGGCATTCCCGAAGAGGCGCGGCGCCGGATCTTCGAACCCTTCTTCACCACCAAGCCGCAGGGCCAGGGCACCGGTGTCGGCCTGTCCTTCTCCCAGGGCCTGGCCGAGGCCCATGGCGGCCGGCTTGACCTGATGCCGGCCGCGCGCGGCGCCTGTTTCCGCCTGACGCTCCCGATCGACGCCGGCCCGGTACCGCCGACCGCTGCCGCCGAGCCCATGCCGCAGATCGAGGCGCCGGTGCGCAAGGCGCTGGTCGTCGATGACGAGCAGGAAATCGCCGAATCGCTTGCCGACTTCCTCTCCATCGAGGGATTCGTCTGCGATGTCGCGGTTGGCGGCGGCGCTGCGCAGGAGAAACTGGCACAGGGCCAGTACGACCTCGTCGTCAGCGACCTGCGCATGCCAGGGATCGACGGCCCGCATCTCCATGCCTGGATCGCGGCGGAGCGGCCCGACCTGCTCGACCGGGTCGCCTTCGCCACCGGCGACACGCTGGGCGTCGCGGCGGCGCGCTTCCTCGAGGAGGTGAAGCGCCCGGTCCTCGAAAAACCCTTCACGCTCGACGCGGTACACCGGTTCCTCAAGCAGATGGATCTCGCATGACTTCCCCCGCCAATCCACGCCCCATCGACCCGCATCCCGTCAGTCCGCGCGGCGCCAATCCGCACATCGTTGCCCACATTGTCCCCCACATCGTCGTGGTCGATGACGAGGAGGACCTGCGCGAGCCGGTCGCTGCCTATCTCCGCGAGCAGGGCATGGATGTCGACGAAGCCGGCAGTGGCGCCGATCTCGACATCATCCTCGGGCGCGGCATGCCGACGCTCGTCGTGCTCGACGTGACCATGCCCGACGAGGACGGCTTCAGCATCGCCCGCCGGCTGCGCGCGCTGAACCCGACCATCGGCATCGTCATGCTCACCGCGCGCCGCGACGTGATCGACCGGGTCGTCGGGCTCGAACTGGGCGCCGACGATTACATCATGAAGCCGTTCGAGCCGCGCGAACTGCTCGCGCGAATCCGGTCGGTGCTGCGCCGCCTGGGCGCCACGACGCCGGCCGAAACCGCCGACGAGGCGACGGGCGACGCTGAAACCGCCCCGCCCCTGCGCAGCACCTATCAGGAGGAATTCTGGATCCCCACCTCGCGCGGCGAAATCCGCGTGCCGGTCGATACGATCGAATGGATCGAGGCGGCCAAGGATTACGCGCTGCTCCACACGCCGGAACGAAGCCATATGATCCGGATCACCATGGCAGCGCTCGAACAGGGGCTCGATCCAGCGCACATGATCAGGGTGCATCGCTCAGCCTTTGTCAGGCCCGAATCGGTGCTGCGGATCAGCGCGATCGGGCGGCACATGGTGCTTGAGCTGAAGTCAGGCGCGGTCGTCCGCGTCGGCCCGCGCCATTGGGGCGAGGTACGGCACCGCCTCAAGGCTTAGACTGGAGGTTTCGCCGCACCGCAGCAGATTCGTCGCGCTCCTGTCGCAGCGCGACGGACAGCGCTGGGCGAATGAGTCACAAGACTCCGCGTACCGTCACCCTAAAGCCCCCCCGGCGACGGCGGTACGCCCGGCCCGTCTTTGCCCCTCACTGACGGGCCGGTATCGACCATCCGGACCTCGTGTCCGGATGGCCGATGTGCACCGATCCCGTCCCCTTGGGTGCCAGAGGAGAAACCCGTGAAGCGGATCGTCCCGCTGGTTCTCGCCAGCCTTCCCCTCGTCATCATGATCGGACTGTGGAGCGGCGGCATCTGAACGCGCGCCGAGTCGTCCAGCGCGGCCAATGGCTGTTCTTGCGGCTTGCATCGCCGCGCCTCCCGGGCAATCATATAGGATGGGAGCGCACCACATGGTGCGGCAACGGCGCAAGTCCGTGGCTCCCGACAGGAGGGGTCCGATGCTCGATCGCCGCATGTTTCTCGGTGCCGCAGGCGCTGCCATTGGTACTGCATTGCTGCCGGTATCCGCCGGTGCCATGCCGCTCGGCCTGCCGCCTGGCCTCCAGCTCTGGACGGTCAAGGAAGACCTCGCGAAGGATTTCGCGGGCACGCTGAAATCGCTGAAGGCGATCGGCTATGACAGGGTCGAGGCAGCCGGCTGGACCGGCCTGTCGCCGGCCGATTTCCGGAAAGGCGTCGCCGCCGCCGGGCTCGACTGTTTCTCCTGCCACTATTCGATGATGGAATTGATGGGCGAGGTCGACACGCGGCTCGCCGCTGCGCGCGATGTGGGCGTGCGCTATTTCGTCGCCTCCTCGCCTGCCTGGCGGAAGCCGCTCGCCCCCGGCCGCCCTTGGGTCCAGGCCGTCGCCGAGGCGATGACCCTCGACGACTGGCGCCGCAACGCCGCGCGGATGAACGAGGTCGGCGCCCGGGCAAAGGCGCTCGGCATGCGCTTCGCCTATCATAACCACCCGGCCGAATTCCTCGCTTATGACGGCAAGGTCGCGTTCCATGAGCTGTTGGAGCATACCGATCCGGCGCTTGTCGCGTTCGAACTTGATCTCGGCTGGGTCGCGGCGGCCGGACATGATCCCGCGCATGTGCTGAAGGAGCATGGCGCGCGGATCGAGCTGCTCCACGTCAAGGATATCGCGACGAAGGAGCGCAAGCCCGGCACGATCGCCGGGGATCTGACCACCGTGCCGATCGGCAAGGGCAGTATCGACTGGCCGGCGGTGTTCGCGGCGGCGAAGACAGCGCGGATCAAGAGCTGGTTCGTCGAGCAGGAAGCCCCCTGGGTTCAGCCGCAGCTCACCGCTCTCGCTGAAAGCATCGCCTATCTGCGGACGCTTCCGGCGTGACGGCCGATCCGGTCAGATATGCCATGATCGGCGGCGGCGAAGGCGCGTTCATCGGCCCGATTCACCGCACCGCGGCGGCCATCGCCGGCAATTGCCGGCTGGTCGCGGGTGCGCTGAGCAGCGATCCCGAGCGGGCGAAACGCTCCGGCATCGCGGCGGGTATCGCCCCCGACCGGAGCTACACCAGCTACCGGGCGCTGATCGACGGCGAGAAGGCACTGCCGGAAGACGAGCGGGCCGAATTCGTCGCGATCGTCACGCCCAATCATGTCCACGCGCCCATCGCCATCGCCGCGCTCGATGCCGGTTTGCCCGTGCTCACCGACAAGCCCCTCACCGACACGCTCGATGCGGCGCTCGCGTTCGAGGCGGCCGCCATCCGCACCGGCGGGCTGGTGGGCGTCACCCATACCTATCTCGGCTATCCGATGGTGCGGCAGGCGCGCGCGCTGATCGCGGCGGACGATCTCGGCGCGGTGCGGCGAGTCTCGGTGCGCTACACCCAGGGCTGGCTGGCGCAGGCCGGCGACGCGGTCGGCAAGCAGGCCGAATGGCGGATCGACCCCGCGCGCTCCGGCCTGGCCGGGGCGTTCGGCGATATCGGGACTCATGCCTTCAACCTGGTCGAATATATCACCGGCGAGCGCATGACCCGGCTCTCGGCCGAACTGCGCGCGGCGGTGCCGGGCCGGACGCTCGATGATGACGGCGCCGCGATGTTCCACCTGGTCGGCGGCGGTCGCGGCACGCTGGTCGCCAGCCAGATCTGCACCGGCGACGCCAATGGCCTGGAGATATCAGTCTGGTGCGAGCATGCCGGGCTTCACTGGCATCAGGAGCATCCCAACCATCTCCGCGTCGCGCGGCGCGGGGGGCCGGAGGAGATCTGGACCCCCGGCGTCGACCGCTCCTACCTCGGTGAGGCCGCGATGCGCGTCACCCGGGTGCCGTCGGGCCATCCCGAGGGCTATCTCGAAGCCTTCGCCAATATCTATCGCGATTTCGCCGACGCGGTGCGGGGCAAGACGCCCGACCTGCCCTGTTATGCCAGCCTTGCCGACGGTGTCGCCGGCATGCGCTTCATCCAGGCGGCACATGACAGCAGCGCCGGCGGCGGCGCGTGGACCAATCTGGGAGAACATGCATGAAGGGTCCCGCCATCTTCCTCGCTCAGTTCGCGGGCGACGCGGCGCCGTTCGACACGCTCGGCGGAATCGCGCGATGGGCGGCCGGTCTCGGCTATGTCGGGGTGCAGATCCCGACCTGGGATTCGCGCCTGTTCGACCTGAAGCGGGCAGCGGAAAGCCAGGATTATTGCGACGAGGTCGCCGGGATCTGCGCCGAGGCCGGGGGTCGCGATCACCGAGCTGTCGACTCACCTCCAGGGCCAGCTCGTCGCGACTCACCCCGCTTATGACGAGCTCTTCGACGCCTTCGCTCCTGCCGAGGTGCACGGGAAACCCGCCGAACGCACTGAATGGGCCAGGGACCAGGTCCGCATGGCGGCCCGCGCCAGCCGCCGGCTCGGGCTGGACTCGCACGCCACCTTCTCCGGCGCGCTGCTCTGGCACACCATGTATCCCTGGCCGCAACGCCCCGCCGGACTGGTCGAGGAAGGTTTCAGGGAGCTGGCACGGCGCTGGACGCCATTGCTCGACGTCTTCGAGGAAAACGGCGTCGATGCCTGTTTCGAGATTCACCCGGGCGAGGATCTACACGACGGGATAAGCTGGGAACGCTTCCTCGCCGCGGTGAACCATCACCCGCGCGCCAACATCCTCTACGACCCAAGCCATTTCGTGCTGCAGCAGCTCGATTATGTCGAGTTCATCCACCTCTATCACGACCGGATCCGCATGTTCCATGTGAAGGATGCCGAGTTCAGGCCCAATGGCCGCGCCGGCGTCTATGGCGGCTATGCCGACTGGGCCGACCGCCCGGGCCGCTTCCGCTCATTGGGCGACGGCCAGGTCGATTTCGGCGCGATCTTCTCCGCCTTCACCAGGCACGACTATGCCGGCTGGGCGGTGCTCGAATGGGAATGCTGCTTCAAACACCCCGAACAGGGTGCGGCCGAAGGCGCGCCGTTCATCGAAGCCCATATGATCCGCAAGGCCGACCGCGCCTTTGACGACTTCGCCGGGACGGCACCGGATTCAGCGCGCAACCGTCGCATTCTCGGGCTGGACTGATTCCGCCTCCTGAAAGGGAGGAGTGCGTGGCGCCGGACGCGATCTGAGATCCTCTTTCGTCCTGTCGGACTCGTTGCGGCATCCGCTGCTCCGCCTGCATCACGCTCGTTGGACGTGCGGCGCAATGGGCCCCGGACAAGTCCGGGGTGACGATGGTGGTTGGGCAGACGCCCCGGCTCGTCAATGCAGCTTCAGCCTCGGCCTGATGATGGTGTTGACCCGGCCGATCACGATCAGCCCGATGCCGCGCAACCAGCCATGGATCGCGATCAGGTGCATACGGTAAAGCGAGACATAGACGAATCGGGCCAGCCGCCCCTCGATCGCCATGCGCCCGCCGACGAGATTGCCCATCAGGCTGCCCACCGTCGAGAAGCGGCTGATCGACACGAGCGAGCCGTGATCGTGATAGGCGAAGGGCACCAGGCCCCGCCCGTCCATCAGCCGGACGAGATTGCCGAACACGCTCGACGCCATCTGGTGCGCCGCCTGGGCGCGGGGCGGGACCGGGCGACCGGTCGCCGGATCGAGGCAGGAACAGCAATCGCCCATTGCAAAGATGCGGTCGTCAAGCGTGGTCTGGAGCGTCGGCCGCACGAGAAGCTGATTGGTGGCGTTGGTTTCAAGCCCGCCGATATGATCGAGCGTGGCGGCACCGCGAACACCCGCCGCCCAGACGCGCAGCTCGCTCTCGATACGCTCGCCGGTGCCGGTGACGATCGCCCCGGCGGTAACCTCGGTCACCCGCGTGCCGGTCAGCACGCGCACGCCAAGCGCTTCGAGCTCAGCCTGCGCCGCCGCGGCAAGCTTTTCGGGAAGTGCCGGCAGGATGCGCGGGCCTGCCTCGATCAAAGTCACCTGCAGACGGCTCTCGTCGAAGGTCTCAAGCCCGTAATAGTGCAGCGCCGCCGCCGAGTTGAACAGTTCGGCGGTCAGCTCGACGCCGGTGGCGCCGCCGCCGACGACAGCGACCCGGACATGCTCGTCCGACGCCGGATCGAGGCTCATCGCGCGGGAAACGCGCAGGCAATGGTTGAGCAGGCGGTTGCGGAACCTGTCCGCCTGGGTGCGGTCGTCGAGCACCATGCAATGCGCGCGGGCGCCGGGCGTGCCGAAATCATTGGTCTCGGCGCCGACCGCGATCACCAGATAATCGTAACGAATGGCGTGGCGCGCGATCAACTCGCTGCCGTCCTCGTCGAGCAGGGGCGCGACGACGATCTCCCCATGCTCGCGATCGATGCTTTCAAGCGTGCCGAGGAAGAAGCGATAGCCCCAGCGGTGGCAATGGCTGCGATAGCCGACCTCATCGAGATTGGCGTCGAGCGATCCAGCCGCGACCTCGTGCAGCAGCGGCTTCCAGATATGGGTGCGGTTGCGTTCGACCAAGATGATGTCGTGGCGCCTGCGCCCATATTTCGCGCCGAGGCGACGTGCGAGCTCAAGCCCGCCAGCGCCGCCCCCGACGATCACGATCTGGATCTTGCGCTCGCTCACGTCGCCCCCCGGATATCCCGCCGCGTCGCACGATAGCAGCGGCCGGAACGTTGGCGAGCGGAATTGGCCTCGACGCTTCCGGGTGCTTGAACTCCAGCGCAAAGTCGATACCCGTGCGCCGTCCCATCCCTTTCAAGGCGAACCCTGGATGACACCAACCGACGATGCGGGAATCGACCCTCGTCTTCTCCTGGGCGATTTTTCCAGCAGCCTGTGGATTCCCCGCTACCGCGCCGGCACCTGGGGCCCCTGGACGCTGAGCGTCATCCTGATGACGGGCGCGCGGGGCTATTGGGGCAAGACCTATGGCATGGCGGGCACCACGATCCTGACGGGACCGTCCGAGGGCAGCGATGCGAGCTGGATGTCGATCGTCCCCGCCGAGATCGAGAGCCAGGAGATCGGGATCGCCGCCGCCTATGGCCATACGGCGGTGCTGGGCATGGGCATGGGCTGGTGCGCGGCGAATGTGGCGCTCAACCCGGCGGTCGAGCGCGTCACCGTGGTCGAGCGCGATCCGCACATCATCGAACTGATCGACACGCTCGGCATCCTCGACCAGCTACCGCCCGAGGCCAGGGCCAAGATCACCGTGGTGGAGGACGATGCGCTCGCCTGGCTTCCCGACGAGCGGGTCGACAGCGTTCAGGCGGACATCTGGGCGAAGTTCGTCGAGCCGCAGAAATGGGACGATGTCCGCCGCATTCAGGCCAATACCGGCGCGACGTCGCTCTATTTCTGGGGCCAGGAGATGGAGCTGTACCGGCTTGCCTGCCGCGAGCTCGGCCATGAACCGGAGCGGCTCGACCGCGCGACGATCATACGCCTGGCCGAGTCGACGGGCCTTCCGCTGGTGCACCCGGACTGGCCCGATTATGCCGACCGAATCGTCGCGGCGGCGCCGTGGTGGACACCGAAGGACGGAAAATGGTGGCGGGCTGAATAGAGCGCCCGGCGTCGGAACGCCGGTGTCCCTGATCAGCCGTCGCTGACGCGTTCGATGTCGGCACCGACCGCGCTGAGCTTTTCCTCCAGCCGCTCGTACCCCCGGTCGAGGTGATAGACGCGCTGGACCTGGGTCTCGCCCCCGGCGGCGAGCCCGGCGAGGATCAGGCTCATCGAGGCGCGCAGATCGGTCGCCATCACCGGCGCACCGACGAGCTTGTCGACGCCGCGCACCACGGCGGTGCGCCCGCGCACCTGGATGTCGGCCCCCATGCGGGCCAGTTCCGGCACGTGCATGTAGCGATTCTCGAAGATCGTCTCGGTCAGCACGCTCGCGCCGTCCGCCAGCGCCAGCATCGCCATGAACTGCGCCTGCATGTCAGTCGCGAAGCCCGGAAAGGGCGCGGTCGACAGAGTCAGCGGGCCGAGCCGGCCGGTCGCCTCGACGAACAGGCTGTCGCCCCGTTCCTCCACCGTGACGCCCGCCTCCACCAACGCGGCGACGGTCGCGCGCATATCGTCGATCGCGACACCGGCCAGTTCGAGCGCGCCGCCGGTGATCGCTGCGGCACAAGCATAGCTGCCCGCCTCGATCCGGTCGGGCATCACCCGATAGGTCGCGCCGTGAAGCCGGTCACGCCCCTCGATCTCAAGCGTTTCGGTGCCGATGCCATTGATCGACGCCCCCATCGCGACGAGCATGTTGCACAGATCGACGATTTCCGGCTCGCGCGCGGCGTTCTCGATGATCGAGCCACCCTTCGCGGTCACCGCCGCCATCACCGCATTCTCGGTCGCGCCGACCGAGACGATCGGGAAGGTGACTCGTCCGCCCGGCAACCGTCCACCGGGCGCGGTCGCCTTCACATAGCCCGCGGCCAGTTCGATCTCGGCCCCCAGCGCTTCCATCGCCTTCAGGTGAAGGTCGATCGGCCGGTTGCCGATGGCGCAGCCGCCCGGCAGCGACACGGTCGCTTCGCCTGCCCGCCCGATCAGCGGGCCAAGCACCAGGATCGAGGCGCGCATCTTGCGCACGATATCATAGGGCGCCTCGGTCGCGGTCAGCTTGCCGGCGCGGATCGTCATCACCCGGCCGAAATCCTCGGGGCGCGCGCCTTCGATCTGGGTCGAGCAGCCGAGCTGGTTGAGGAGGTGCCCGAAACTGTCGACATCGGCCAGCCTTGGCAGGTTCCTGAGCGTCACCGGTTCTTCGGTGAGCAGGGCGCAGGGCATGAGGGTGAGCGCTGCGTTCTTGGCGCCGGAGATGGGCAGGCGGCCCGAAAGACGGTTGCCGCCGCGGATGAGGATACGGTCCATTGGCGGCTTCTATCGCCTGCGCGTGGCCACGCAAGTAGCCCCTTCGCGTAAGCCGAAGATGTTGCGTGTCAGTGACAGCGCTTGATCGACTTTAATGCACTGATTCTCCTGCAATGCTCTGGCTCGTCGGGGTTGGGGGGAATGTTTGCGTGCCGGGTAGCTGCTTCGCCGAAAGATTGAGCGACATGGTCGCACTGACGCCTGGCGAACACCACGCGCTGGGGCAGCTGGAGGAGCGCGAGCGCCAGCTCCGCCGTGGCGCCACCCTGCAACGGGAGAATGATCGCTGCAGCGAGTTGTTCGTCCTGCGCAAGGGCACGATGATGAGTTCGGTGCTGCTCGACGACGGCAGTCGCCAGATCCTCCGCTTCCTGTTTCCCGGTGACATGATGGGGGTCTCCTCGCTGGTCTATCGCGAGGCGCCCGAGACGATCACCGCGCTGACCGATGCCGTGGTCTGCCCGTTCGAGCGCACCGCGATGAGCAAGCTGATCACCGACCATCCGCGGCTCGCCGCGCTGATCATGGTCTATAACCAGATCGAGCGCGCGGCGCTGACCGACCGGCTGGCGGCGCTCGGCCGGACTTCGGCCAAGGCGCGGGTCGCGGGCATCCTGCTCGAGATGCGCAACCGCATGCGCATGCTCGACAAGGCGACCAACAGCAGCTTCACGCTTGGCCTGACCCAGGAGGAGATCGGCGACGCGACCGGCCTGACCGCCGTCCACGTCAACCGAATGCTTCGGCAGCTCGAGGAAGAAGGCATCATCGCGCGCGAGGCGGGGCGGGTGACCCTGACCGACGAGCGGGCGCTGCAGCGCGCGGCGAATTTCGTCGATCGCTATGCCGGGCTCGATCTGGGGTGGCTGCCCGAGGCGCGGTGACCGTCGCTCCTTCCCGATGCGGGGAGGGGGGAGCATTCACTTTTTCAGCGAATGGTAGAGAGGCTCCCCCAAAGCGGGATGCCTGCGGAAGCCCCCTCCACCACTTCGTGGTCCCCCTCCCCGTGCCGGGGAGGAATTAGGGGATCAGGCCTTTTCCAGCGTGCATTGCAGGGGGTGCTGGTTCTGCCGGGCGAACTCGATCACCTGGGCGACCTTGGTTTCCGCCACTTCGTAGCTAAACACGCCGCACACCCCGACACCCTTCTGGTGGACGTGGAGCATCACGCGCGTCGCCGCCTCCATGTCCATGCGGAAGAAGCGCTGGAGCACCAGCACGACGAATTCCATCGGCGTGTAATCGTCGTTGAGCAGCAGCACCCGGTACGGCGTCGGCTGCTTGGTCCGCGTGCGGGTGCGGGTCGCGATGCCGAGGCCGGTGCCTTCGTCATCGCCGCCTTCCCCGTCGCGGCGCTCGGCCATTGCCGTCGGTGTAATCTGATTGATCATGTGAAGCGAAAATATGGCAAGCCGCGCCCCAAGGGCAAGAGGTAGCGCACCATCAACCTTGAATGTGGCGCAGATAAACGAAAGCAGATAAACGAAAAGGGCGGCCCCGAAGGACCGCCCTTTCCTTTTCCCGACGATCGTGCGCGAGATTACGCGGCGATCTTCGCCTTCTCGGCGGCAAGCGCGACGCGGTTCGAGATCGGCTGGGCGACCTCGCCGGCGAGCTTCAGCACTGCTTCGGTGTTCTTCGAGGTCTGAGCGACGATCGAGTCGAACGACGAGCGGACATAATCGCTGTGCAGCTTGAAGAAATCGGTCGGCGACTTGACGGTCGACAGGCTCTTCAACGCCGCGGTCGCGCCTTCGAACTGCTTGCGGCTATACTCGGCAGCGTCCTGGCCGAGCGTCTCGAAGCCCTTGGCTGCGATCTTGCCCGATTCGACGAGGGCTTCGATGTTGCCCTTCGAGAATTCATTGGCTTCCTCGAACAGCTTGGTGCCCTTCTCGACGGCAGCCTTGGCGCGCTCGTTTGCTTCGGCGAACAGGGTCTGGGCCTTTTCGGCAGCGTTCTTCAGATTGGCTTCCATGGTCTTCACTTCCTTCTGGATGATGGCGACCGGCGCTTCGACGGCGGCGGGCGTGACGGTTTCGATGATCGCTTCGGGGGTCTTCACTGCGGCTTCGACTGCCTTTTCGATCACCGGCGCTGGCGCCGCTTCGGCCTTTGCGACCATCGGCTCGGCCGGTGCCTTGACGGCGACGGGAGCTGGTTCGGGCAGTTCGATCTTTGCGGCCACCGGCGGGACTGGCTTCGTCACGACAGGAGCCGGGGTGACCGGCGCCTTGGCGGCGACCGGCTTGGTGGCTGTCTTTGCCACAGGCTTTGCGGCAACCTCCGGCTTGGCCGGTACCTTAGGAGCCGGCGTCGCGGTTGCCGGGGCCTTGGCCGACGTTTCGGGCTTGCGTCCGTTGCTGGCCATGAAGGGCCTCCTCATGCTGCTTGCTGCACTGCAATATAGTCGCATGCTGCACGGAGCGCAAGCTTTTTTGTTGCACCGCAACATAAGCGTCATGCTGCGGACGTAACGCTGCAATTACTGCACCTTAGCGTGCCCGGACGTAGCTCCCCGGCGCGTCCTCGATCGCCTTCAGCGCGCCCTTGCCGGGCTGGCGCGCGCCTTTGGCCGGCGCGCTGGAATCATCCTGTCCGCGCAGCCAGCCGACCCAGTCGGGCCACCAGCTTCCCTTTGTCTCGGTCGCGCCGGCAACGAAATCGGCAAGCGTCTCGACCTGCCCGGGATTGAGCCAATATTGATATTTGCCCTGTGCCGGAGGATTCACCAC
Source organism: Candidatus Sphingomonas phytovorans (assembly GCA_029202385.1). Classification (NCBI taxonomy): domain Bacteria; kingdom Pseudomonadati; phylum Pseudomonadota; class Alphaproteobacteria; order Sphingomonadales; family Sphingomonadaceae; genus Sphingomonas; species Candidatus Sphingomonas phytovorans. The sequence continues at coordinate 4,344,165 of CP119314.1, read as the reverse complement.
GCCGGCGATATGGCCCGAACCCGCCAGCACGAACTTCACCGGCCCCGAGAAGATATGGGTGATGTTCCAGACGCTTTCGGCGGGCGCGATGTGATCCTCGCGCCCGGCCTGGATATAGGACGGGGTCTTCACCCTCGTCAGGTCGACCGGCGTGCCGCCGACCGAGAGCATGCCCGGCTTCACCAGCAGATTGTCGCGGTAGAGATCGGTCAGGTAGCTCAGGTGCCATTTGGCCGGCAGATTGGTCGTATCGCCGTTCCAGTGCAGCAGGTCGAACGGCGCATAATCCTGGCCGAGCAGATAATTGTTGGTGACGTAGTTCCAGATCAGGTCCCGGCCGCGCAGCAGGTTGAAGGTCAGCGCGAGATAGCGGCCATCGAGAAACCCTTCCGGGGAGAGGGTCGCGATCGTCTTCAGCTGCTCGTCATCGACGAAATTGAGCAATTCGCCAGCGCGGGAGAAATCGATCTGGGCGGTGAAGAAGGTCGCGCTCTTTACCTTGTCCGCCATGTCCCGCGCCGCCAGCACCGCCAGCGTCGCGGCAAGCGTGGTGCCGGCCACGCAATAGCCGATGGTATGGACGGCATCGACCTTCAGCCCCGCGCGCACCGTATCGATCGCGTCGATCTGCGCCTCGACATAATCGTCCCACACCACCTCTTTCATGCCGGCGTCGGCCGATTTCCACGAAACCATGAACACGGTGATGCCCTGGTCGACCGCCCAGCGGATGAAGCTCTTCTCCGGCGTCAGGTCGAGGATGTAGAAACGGTTGATCCAGGGCGGGAAGATGACCAGCGGCACGGCGAGGACATTCTCCGTCGTCGGCGAATATTGGATCAGCTCGTAGAGCGGAGTGCGCTTCACCACCTTGCCCGGGGTGGTCGCAAGGTTGCGGCCAAGCTCGAACGCGTCGGGATCGGTATGGGTGAGCTGGCCCTTGGCGATATCGGCCAGCATGTTCTGCAGCCCCTTGAGCAGGTTCTCGCCGCCGGTCTCGATCGTCTTTTCGAGCACCACCGGATTGGTCGCGGCGAAGTTGCTCGGGCTCATCGCCTCGAGGAAACCGCGGGCGGCGAAGCGGAGCTGCTCCTTCTGCCGGTCGTCCACGCCCTCGAGCGCGTCGATATTCGCGAGCAGATGGTCGGAGATCAGGAAATAGCTCTGGCGAATCCAGTCGAACAGCGGGTTGTCGCGCCATTGCGGCGCCGCGAAACGCTTGTCGCGGGCATGCCTGCCGTCGTCGGCCGGCACGGCCTTCGGATCGAGGAAGCGCTGCCATAGACCAATGCTATCGGTCCAGAACGCCTCGGCGCGCTGGATCGTCGCCGGATCGTTGAGGCCGGGAATGACCGGCAGGCCGAGATCGCTCCGTTCAGCCGCCGCGGTGGCGAGGCCGCTCTCCAGCATCATCTGCTGCGCGCGGCCCATCACCCAGGTCCAGTGCTGCAGTTCCTCGAGGCTGGGCAGTGCGGGAGCGTCGGACTCGGCCATGGGGATCCTCGGGTGGCGAATTTCGACCACCCTAACGCATCAACGCATGTCCGTCATTCACGTGCGTGCCGGAATCACGTAAGGACAGGCTTCCTCTAACCGGAAGTAGCCATGTCCGACGATTTCTACCGCATCAAGCGCCTGCCCCCCTATGTCATCGCCGAAGTGAACGCGATGCGAGCGGAAGCGCGCGCGGGCGGCGAGGACATCATCGATCTCGGCATGGGCAATCCGGACCTGCCGCCGCCGCCGCACGTCATCGAGAAGCTGTGCGAGGTCGCGCGCAAGCCCGACGCGCATGGATATTCGGCATCGAAGGGCATCCCGGGGCTGCGCAAGGCCCAGGCCAATTATTACCAGCGCCGTTTCGGGGTCGAGCTGAACCCCGATAGCGAGGTGGTCGTGACGCTCGGGTCGAAGGAAGGCCTCGCCAACCTCGCCCAGGCGATCACCGCGCCGGGCGACGTCGTGCTCGCGCCGAACCCGAGCTACCCGATTCACACCTTCGGCTTCATCATCGCCGGCGCGACGATCCGTAGCGTGCCGACCACCCCTGACGAACAGTATTTCGAAGCGCTCGAGCGGGCGATGGCCTTTACCGTGCCGCGCCCGAGCGTGCTGGTGATGGGCTATCCTTCCAACCCGACCGCCGAGGTGGTCGATCTCGCTTTCTACGAGCGGGTCGTGGCGTTCGCGAAGGAGCACAAGCTTTGGGTGCTGTCCGACCTGGCCTATTCAGAGCTTTATTATGACGGCTGCCCGACGCCCTCCATCCTGCAGGTGCCGGGCGCCAAGGACGTCGCGGTCGAGTTCACCTCGCTCAGCAAGACCTATTCGATGGCCGGCTGGCGGATCGGCTTCGCGGTCGGCAACCCGCAGCTCATCTCGGCGCTGACGCGGGTGAAATCCTATCTCGATTACGGCGCCTTCACCCCGATCCAGGCAGCCGCGGTCGCCGCAATCAACGGGCCGCAGGACATTGTCGAGCAGAACCGCCAGCTCTATCAGCGCCGCCGCGACGTGCTGATCGAAAGCTTCGGCCGCGCCGGCTGGGATATTCCGGCGCCGCGTGCGTCGATGTTCGCCTGGGCACCGCTGCCGCCGGCGCTGGCGCATCTCGGCAGCCTGGAATTCTCCAAGCAGTTGCTCACCCATGCCAAGGTCGCTGTCGCGCCCGGCGTCGGCTATGGCGAGAATGGCGAAGGCTATGTGCGCATCGCGATGGTCGAGAACGAGCAACGGCTCCGCCAGGCGGCGCGGAACGTGAAGCGCTATCTCCAGAGCATGGGCGTCAACACCCCGGCGCGCACCGGCTGACCGGCTACCGCCGCGCGGCCGGGGAAAGCTCTGCCCTAACCTGCGCTTAAGGCTTTGAGCCTATGGTGGAGAGATGGGTCGCGTTTCCCCCGCCGCGCCTTCTCCGGTCGCGATCATCGTCGTCGGACTGAGCTATTTCGCGCTCGCCTCGGGCGCGATCCTGCTCACGCGCCTGAGCGACGGCATCGCCCTGTTGTGGCTTGCGAATGCGCCGCTGATCGCCGCGCTGTGCATCACCCCGGTGCGGCGATGGGCCCCGATCCTGGCCGCGGCAGTCCTTGGGACCTGGACCGCTTCGCTGCTGTTCTCGCCGATTCCCGCCGCTGCGCCGCCCTTCGCGCTCGTCAATGCCGGCGAGGGGGCGCTGGCGGCGTTGCTGCTCAGGCGCTGGGGCGTCGACCGGACTCAGCTCGAGCATTCCCGCTCGATCGCGTTGTTCGTGCTGGCGGCGGGGATTCTCGCGCCGACCGCGAGCGGCCTGCCCGGCGCATGGATGGCGAGCCGGCTGCTGCCGATCGGCTTCCTGCCGGCGCTGTTCGACTGGATCGTCGGCCACGGCGTCGGCACGCTGATCGCGGCGCCGCTCGCGATGCAGGTCACCCGCCGCGATATCGACTGGCCGCTTTTCCACGCGCGGCGCGGCACGCCCAAGGCGGTCGGCGCGATCGCGCTGCTTTCCGCCGTCACGTTCCTCGTCTTCTACCAGAGCATGCTGCCGCTGCTGTTCCTGCCGATCGTGCCGCTGCTGATCGGCACGTTCGCGTTCCAGCGATTCGGTGCGGCGGTCGGCATCCTGATCGTCGCGCTCATCGGGGGCGTTCTGACCACCAACGGCCATGGGCCGATGGCACTGATGCATGTCGACCAGGCGGGCCGGCTGCAATTCTTCCAGTTCTACCTGGTCGTGCTGTTCGTGACGGCGCTGCCCGTCGCCGCCGCGCTGGTCCAGCGCGACCGGCTGATGGCGGCGCTGCGCGAGAACGAGACCCGTTACCGGCTGATGGCGGAGAACGCGACCGACATCATGATGACGCTGGAACCCGACGGCACGATCCGCTTCATCTCGCCGGCCGTCCGCGAGCTGGGCTATTTCGAGCCTGGAAATATCATCGGCCTGAATGCCGCGATCCTCGTCCACCCCGAGGACCGCGAGAGGGTCAGCGCCGTGCATGTCGAGGCCCTGGGCGCGCCGGAGCGGGTGTTCACGGTCGAATATCGCGCGACCAAGGCGACCGGGGAAATCGCCTGGTTCGAATCCAACATGCGGTCGGTCCGCGACGAATCCGGCCGGATCACCGCGGTGTTCAGCGTGATCCGCGATCTCGACGGCCGCAAGATGCGCGAGGACGAGCTTCTCCGCGCCGCCAATACCGATCCGCTGACCGGCCTGCTCAACCGCGGGGCCTTCCGCCGGCAGGTGAAGGAGGCGATGCCCCATCTGCGGCCGGACCGGCCATCCACCCTCGCCTTGCTCGACCTCGACCATTTCAAGCGGGTCAACGACGACCATGGCCATGCCGCCGGCGATGCGGCGTTGCTGATGCTGGCGGACCTGTTGCGCGAGAATCTGCGCCCGGTCGATTCGGTCGGGCGGATCGGCGGCGAGGAGTTCGGCATCCTGCTCGCCGGACTTGCGGTCGTCGACGCGGGCATCGTGTGCGAGCGCCTGCGCCGGACGCTTGCCGAACGACCGGTGCCTGGAATCGAACCCGCATTGCGCATCACCGCAAGCATGGGGCTTGAAGCCCTGACTCCGGGGAGCAGCATCGACGATGCCTTCCGTGCAGCCGACAACGCGCTCTATGCCGCCAAGGCGGCCGGCCGCAACCGGATCGAGCTCGCCGCGGCCTGACCGCTATCGGCACGCCGGATTGACGGCGCGCCCGGCGCAGGCCATCGCCGCCATATGATCCGTCCCGGCTTTGCCTTTTCCACCAGCCTCAAGGTCCGCTATGCCGAGATCGACGGGCAGAAGGTCGTCTTCAATTCGCGCTATCTCGAATATGCCGATGTCGCGGCGACCGAGTTCTGGGACTGGACCGGCATCGGCGCGGCGCTCGGCCCGGTCTGGACCGAAACCGAATTCCATGTCCGCCGCACCGAGATCGACTATCTGAAGCCGTTCGTGTTCGGCGATACGCTGGACGCCTTCGTGCGGATCGGGCGAATCGGCAATTCGAGCATGACCCAGCGATTCGAGCTATGCCATGCGCAGACCGGCGACCTGCACACCGTGATCGACATGGTGGTCGTCAACGTCCACCTGCCGACGGGAAAACCGGTCCCGATCGATCCGGCGATCCGCGCCTATCTGGAAACGCTGCCCGGCTGACCTACTCGGCCGCCCGCATCTCGGGCTCGTGGACGACATCCTCGGCCAGCGCCCAGAGCAGGTCGTGCTTGGTCAGCACCCGCCCATCCCAGGCGCGCACCTCGATCGGGCCGATCGGCCGCATGTCGCGCGCGTCGACCAGCACCGGGGTCGCCGGCATGCCGGTTTCCCAGCGCTCGCCCCACTGGCGTAGCGCGATCATCGTCGGCAGCAGGGCCGCGCCCTTCTCGGTCAGGCGATATTCGATCTTGCGGCGATCCTCGGGCATCGCCTCGCGGGTCAGGATGCCATGCTCGACCAGCCGGGCGAGCCGGTTGGCCAGGATGTTGCGCGCGATGCCGAGTTCCGACTGGAACTCCTCGAAATGATGGAGGCCGTTGAACGCGGCCCGCAGGATCATGAAGCTCCAGCGTTCGCCCATCGCCTCGAGCGCGGCAGGCAAACTGCATTCGCTCAGCTTCTCACGGATATGTCCGCCCATCTCAGTCCTCTCGACCCATGGAGCGTATCGCAATTCGCCCGTCATGGAAATGCCATATAAGTTTTCAGTTGCAACCTAAGACTTAATACACTAGGTATTGTTTCGCAACTGGTTTCAAGGAGGACAAACAATGACCCGCGTTCTTTCGATCGCCGCCGCGCTCGCCGCTTCCGTCATGATGCTCGCGCCCGTCGCAAGCAGCGCGCAGGGCCTCGATGGCTACTACACTGCAACTCCCGTCGCGCAACCGACGAAGACGAGCTTCATCACCAGCAATCTCATGTGGAAGTGGCGCGACACCGCGTTCACCGCCAACAAGGCGCCAGCGCGTGACAACATCGTATGCCAGATGATCGTTCAGCGCGCCGGCGCGCTGAGCGCGTTCACCGCCGGCGGCCAGGCATTCGATGCCGACGCCCTCGCCAAGTGCAACGCCCGCGCGAAGTGATCTCCCCCTGCCGGCCGCGGTTTCACGACCGCGGCCAGCTTTTTGTTGCAAAGCAATACATCGCGGCCCCATCTTAAGGCGTGCTGCGCCAATATGAACTTGTAGACCGGGTCCTCGACTATGACCCGCAAGCCGACGAGGCGCTGCTCAACCGCGCCTATGTCTTCTCCGTCAACGCCCACGGCACCCAGAAGCGCGCCTCGGGCGACCCCTATTTCAGCCACCCGATCGAGGTGGCCGGCATCCTGACCGAGCTGCATCTCGACGACGAGACGATCGCCACCGCGATCCTGCACGACACGGTGGAAGACACCGTCGCCACGATCGAGGAGATCGAGAAGCTGTTCGGCCCCGCCGTTGCCCGGCTGGTCGACGGCGTGACCAAGCTTTCCAAGATCGAAGCCCAGACCGAGAATGAGCGCGCGGCGGAGAATCTCCGCAAGTTCCTGCTCGCCATGTCGGATGATATCCGCGTGCTGCTGGTCAAGCTGGCCGACCGCCTGCACAATATGCGGACGCTTCACTACATCCCCAATCCCGACAAGCGCCGCCGCATCGCGCGCGAGACGATGGACATCTACGCCCCGCTCGCCGAGCGGATCGGCATGTACGAGTTCATGAAGGAGATGCAGACGCTCGCCTTCAAGGAGCTCGAGCCCGAGGCCTATGATTCGATCAACAAGCGCCTGCTCCAGCTTAAGGAGGGCGGCGGGGACCGGATCGCTAAGATCGGGTCGGGCCTGAAGCTGCTTCTCTCCCGCCACGGCATCGACGCCGATATTTCGGGCCGCGAGAAGCATCCCTATTCGATCTGGAAGAAGATGGCCGAACGGCACATCAGCTTCGAGCAGCTTTCGGACATCATGGCGTTCCGCGCGATCGTGCCGAGCGAGGAAGCCTGTTACCAGACGCTTGGCGTGATCCACCGCCGCTGGCCGATGGTGCCGGGGCGGTTCAAGGATTATATCTCCACCCCCAAGCGCAACGGCTATCGCTCGCTCCACACCAGCGTGATCCATGCCGACAATACCCGGGTCGAGGTGCAGATTCGCACCGCGGAGATGCACGAGGAGGCCGAACTGGGCCTCGCCGCGCACTGGGCGTACAAGCAGGACAAGGTCCGTCCCGAGACCCAGGTGACCTGGATCCGCGACCTGGTCGAGATTCTCGACAATGCCGAAAGCCCGGAAGAGCTGCTCGAGCATACCCGGATGGCGATGTACCAGGACCGCATCTTCGCCTTCACCCCCAAGGGCGAGCTGCACCAGTTGCCCAAGGGCGCGACGCCGATCGATTTCGCCTATGCCGTGCATACCGATCTGGGCGACCAGGCGGTGGGCGCCAAGATCAACGGCCGGGTCGTACCGCTGAAGACCAGCATCGAGAATGGCGACCAGGTGCAGATCCTTCGCTCCAAGGCGCAGGAGCCGCAGACCAACTGGCTGAGCTTCGCGATCACCGGCAAGGCGCGCGCCGCGATCCGGCGCCATCTGCGCCACAAGGAGCGCGAGGAGACCCAATCGCTCGGGCGCAAGATCTATGACGAGATCGTCCACCGCCTTCCCGCGCCGCTTGCCGCGGACGCGATCGACGCAGCGCTGAAACGGCTGAAGCTGGCCGACGAGGCAGCGCTGATGGAAGCCATCGCGCGGCGGCGCATCACCGATGCGGAAGTGATGGAGGCCCTGATGCCTGGCTCGGCCAGCGCCGCCAAGGCGCGCGAGATGCCGCTGCAGACAAGCGCGATCTCGATCAAGGGACTGACCCCGGGCGTCGCGTTCGATCTCGCCGAATGCTGCCATCCAGTGCCGGGCGACCGGATCGTCGGCCTGAGGCGGCCGAACGAGGGCATCGAGGTCCACACGATCAACTGCCCGAGGCTGGCCGAAAGCGACGATGCCGACTGGGTCGACCTCGCCTGGGGCGACAAGACCGAGGGAGCCACCGCCCGCGTCTCCGTCGAGGTCAAGAACGAACCCGGCGCGCTTGGCGTGATCGCGACGATCATCGGCGCGCAAAAGGCCAATATCGTCAACATGCGGCTCGACAACCGCGACACCGGATTCCACACCAACACAATCGATGTCGAAGTGCACGACCTCCACCATCTGACCCGCCTGATCGCGGCGCTGCGAGCGGCCGATGCGGTCAGCATGGTGGAGCGGGTCTGACGCGCGGCGGCACTGATCCGCATCGTTACCGGGCACGATGGAGACCCGATCGGCGACCTGCCAGCCGGCAGCCGGCTGGATATGAACGATGTCGCTTAGGCCGCCTGACCAAACAACGTTCGAAACTCGTTACCTCAAATATAGGCGGGCGTGGCGTGAATGCACTGCTTAGGTAGAATTTTAGGCGCCAAGGGTTCGCGACGGTCTTTGCCTTGAAGCGCGGCCCACGATTCGCCGGATATTGAGCAATGCCGCGCCAGCCACATACGAATCTCCCACATAGGACGGTATCGTTGTCAGAGTTCCAGCGCGCGCCATTCTCTGCAGACTGGCAAGAGCAAACGTCGCCTCAATGCTGCTCTCCTCAATAAAATTATCAAATAAAACCTGAATGTTCCCCGTGCACCCCTCTAGATAGCTCAGGCCCTTAATGAACAGAGGCCTCGTGTCGCCAGGCATCAAATTCACTGCCCCCTCAAGGGTAGCTAAATTAGCGGCCCCAATGAATACCATCACTTTCTCTCGCACCAGGTCTTCCGAATCGTTCGCCAGCTCCAGCACCTGACGCGTCTGATCGAAATTCATTTCGCAAGGACAACTAATAACACCGTCCATAATATAAGATCTGACACTCCTGCTAGGATCTCGTATTAATTTCAAAGCCGAGTCCATCAGAGAAATCGCGTCGCGTCCAAGGAAAGAAAACGATCGCGCACCCTCAAGCCTCGTCGCCGATTCCGAACTGGCCATCGCAGCGGCGATCACCTTCATGACCTCAGTATCTTTACCAGGAAAGCGACCCACGGCACATTTACTCCTTGCAAGTGAAAACTATTAGCCCATTCAACACGTACAGCACTACGTTATAGCCTTCCCGCCTTTTCAAGTTCATCGAGCCGCCTTGAGACATCCTGAAGTTCCTTTTCTCTTCCTCTATTCGACGCTTATGCGCCGCCCATTTTTAGCATCTTCTTTTTCGTCATCATTCCCAGACGGATCTCCAGGCTTATGATTACCTTGCTCAAAATTTCTTCTTTCTCAGCGATCATAGGACGGTGGCGATAGCGCGACGGGGCCGGGGTTCAGCGCCACCCATGCCACGGCAAGCTCGCACAGGCGCCGCGCATCCCCGCTCCGCCGCTTTACCTCCGCGATGACCTCCGCCGCGCTGTCGAGTTCGCGCCCGGGCAGCGCCTTGCCGGAACCGACATGCGCGAGCCATGCGTCAGCCATCGCCCGATACTGCGCATCCCAGTTCGCGCCGCCGTTGCCGTCGAGTTCGTCGGCGATCCGACCGGATATCCGGATCACTTCGCCCTGGACGGTCGCCGCGGCGCCGCTTGACGGCACCAGCAACACCCAGAGCTGCTGGTGCCGGTCCTGCCAGCGATCCGCCGTGGCAACGATCGGCGACCTGCCGTCATGCAATGCCCGGCGCGGCACCGGCGGCACGTCGAACAGCGCATAGAGCCGATCGAGCGCGGCGCTGGCCGCATCGCGGCTGTCCTGATTGAAATTGGCGCGATGAAACTCGAAGTCGGTGCCGATCCGGGTCACGAAAGCCCGCATGCGCTGCGTCGTGCGGGCTCCGGCATCGAGCAGCACCGCCGCAAGTGGCGCCATCCGCTCGATCCGCGCATTGCTGCATCGCCGGAGCGCATATTCGAGTGGTGTAAGACCGTCCTCGTCGAGCGCATCGACGCGCGCGCCATGCTCCAGAAGCTGCCTGACATTCTCGAGGTGGCCGGCGTCCGCCGCGCCATGCAGCGGTGTGCCGCGTCCGCCTTCGCCCCGATTCACATCGGCACCGAGATCAAGCAGGACACCGATACGACCCTGCCAGCTCCGCGCGCGGGAATGCAGCGGGGTTTCGCCATAGGTATCGCCGGCGGAAATATCCGCACCCTGCTCAACCAGCCAGTGCGCCAGATCGTCCGGGCACGAGGCAAAGGCGAGCGCGGTCTGCTTGAACACGCCACCGCGCGCATTGAGCTCGCAGACATCGAACACCGCTTTCAGCCGGTCGAGATCGCCCTGGCCGAGCAGCGCCTCGAAATCCTTCGGCAGGAGTTTTTTCTTCGCCACCGTCCAGCTCCCGTACTTCTCCGTGCCCGGCGTTAATCCCGCGCCCCGAGGTGCCGGTCAACCGGCCCCGGGCGTGCATGTGGAAGGGCGGTCGCATAAAAGCCATGGGCCGGTACATTCCGGGCGATCGCGGACAGGCCCTCCCCCAGCCCCTCCCTCAAGCGGGAGGGGAGAAGAACCGGCGCACCGGCGATCTCCCCCGGCCCGCGTCACGGCAATGCTCTCGCCGGCTACGGGTTGATCCAGCGCAATCTCCCGATGACGGGGGCACGACTTGCCGCTAAACAGCGCGCCCATGCATCGCCCCGCGCTCTCCATCGTCGTCCCCTGCTACAACGAGGCAGCCTGTCTCGACATCCTGCATGCCCGCGTCTCCGCGGCGGCGCGCGCGGCGGTGGGCGAGGACTTCGAGATCCTGTTCGTCAATGACGGGTCGCGCGACGACAGCTGGCCGACGATGCAGCGCATCGCCGCCGCCGATCCGCACCTCGTCGCGATCAACCTGTCGCGCAACCATGGCCATCAGCTCGCGCTGACCGCCGGGCTCGACCTGTGCGCTGGCGAGCAGATCCTGATCATCGATGCCGATCTGCAGGACCCGCCCGAACTGCTGACCGACATGCGCAAGGCGATGGCCGAGCAGCAGGCCGACGTGGTCTATGCCGTGCGCCGCAAGCGCGAGGGCGAGAGCATTTTCAAGAAGGCGACCGCAGCGATCTTCTATCGCATGCTCGACCGGATCACGGACACGCCGATCCCGCTCGACACCGGCGATTTCCGCCTGATGACCCGGCGGGCGCTCGACGCGTTCCTGTCGCTGCCGGAACAGGCGCGCTTCATCCGGGGCATGGTCGCCTGGATCGGCTTTCGCCAGGTGCCCTTCATCTACGACCGGGCCGAGCGGCATGCCGGCGAGACCAAATATCCGCTCGGCAAGATGGTCCGCTTCGCGCTCGACGCCGTCACCGGCTTCTCGACAGCCCCGTTGCGCTTCGCCAGCCATGTCGGGCTGGCACTGACCGGCGCGTCGCTGCTGCTGTTCGTTTATATCGCGATCGGCTTCCTGACCGGGAGCGCGGTGCAGGGCTGGACCTCGACCATGCTGGTGGTGGTGCTGCTCGGCGCGGTGCAGATGTTCGTGCTCGGCATGATCGGCGAATATCTCGGCCGGCTCTATGTCGAATCGAAACGGCGGCCGCTGTATCTCGTCGCCGATATCGCCGGGCCGGTTCAGGGGCGTGCGACGCTTGGCTATCGGGCAGAGGCGGCTGACGATACCGTCAGGAGCGACGCTCCCTCGACATCCACGTAAGGCACCTCGAAACCAGGATTGGTTCACGCAAAGGCGCGAAGGCGCAAAGATGTCGTGTTCTGGTCGACCGCCGGCCTTCGATATGCAGCTATTCCGGGCTATCGCCGGGCAGTGTGGATGGTCTTGATCAGCTTTGCGTCTTCGCGCCTTCGCGTGACAATCAAACGCGGACCGTTGGTTACCCGGCTGGCGAGGCGAGCGTGATGATCGATACGCCCGGCGAGAGCGGCACGCGCCCGACCAGATGACGTTCCAGGCGGAAAATCGCCTCGAACAATGAATTGACGATCTTCGGCGGCGGCGAATCGTCGCTGTCGTCCTTGCCGGTCAGGCGGCCGGCCAGCCGCGCCGCCGCGGCCAGCGGGAAGAGCAGCGAATTGAAATAGCCGAGCTTCCTCGGCTCGAGCCCGGCCGAGCGGATCGCCTTGTCGAGCGACGCCTTGGAATAGCGGCGATGATGGTGGTTCACCACGTCGTGTGCGCTCCACATCCATTGATGCGCCGGCACGGTGATCAGGATCTTGCCGCCCGGCTTCAGGCACTCGGCCATCGCCTTCAGCGCAGCGACATCGTCCTCGATATGCTCGACCACGTCGAGCACGGCGATCAGGTCGTAGCCGCCGCGATCGACACCGGTGAGTTCCGGCAGCGGCGCGGAGCCGACCGGCTTGCCCAGACGCGCGCTTGCTATCTCGCGGGCGGCCGGATCGATCTCGATCGCATCGACCGCGCCGAAAGCAGCCAGCATCGGCAGATTGTGCCCGGTGCCGCAGCCAATCTCCAGGATGCGCGCGTTCTTCGGCAGATTGCCCTCGCGCACCAGATAATCGGCCAGGATGTCGCGCCGCGCCGTGTACCACCAGTGGGTGGAATCATGCGCCGCCATGCGGTCGTAAACGATACGGTCCATCTTAGCCGAACACCCATTGGCGGTTGAGCGCGAACGTCGCCAGCGGCGTCACCGTGAGCACGGGAATCATCGGCAGCCAGACCGGCCCGTGGAACAGCGGCCCGGTGATGATCCAGGTGAACGCGGCGTTGAGCAGCAGGCCGAAGCTTTGCACGAGAAAGAATTTGACGTGCTGCCGGCCGCTCTGGTCACGGGTACCGTGCCCCTTGAAGCTCCACGCGCTGTGCAGGAAGAAACCGGCGACCACCGCGACCAGGAACGCGGGCGGCACGGCGAGCACGGCGAGGTGTCCCCCGAAGACATAGAGCGCGAGCGGCATATAGACCGCGAAATAGATCACGCTCGAGATTCCGCCGGCGATGCCGAATCGAATCAGCTGTTCGAGCAGCCCGCTCGCCCGCCAGGTCTCGATCTGTCTCAATATCGCCGTCACGCGTGCCTTGCCCTTTACGCGCGCCGCACTAGAGCGCGAACGTGACCGAGGGAAGCCCTTTGCAAAACGCCGCCACCCATCCGCTCGTCCGGGAACTGGACCGATACTGGCTCAGGCTGACCCTGCTTGCCTGGCTCGCGGTGGTGATATGGTTCCTGTTCGACCGGTGGAACGCGATCCAGTGGCTGTCGCTTGGCGACACGGACGACAATATGCGCCTCGCCCAGGTCCGTGCGCTGCTGCACGGGCAGGGCTGGTACGATCTGCGCCAGTACAAGCTCAATCCGCCGGGCGGCTTCGATATCCACTGGAGCCGAATCGTCGACCTGCCGATCGCCGCGCTGATCCTGATCCTGAAGCCGTTCGTCGGCATCGCCCAAGCCGAACGCCTTGCCTGCGGTATCGCGCCGATCCTGCCGCTCAGCATCGCGATGGTTGGCATCGCGGCAACGGTGCGGCGGCTGGTGGGCGGTACGGCCTGGACGCTCGCGCTGGTGTTCCTGCTGGCGGGCTGCACCTCGACCATCCTGATGTTCATGCCCGACCGGATCGATCATCATGGCTGGCAGCTCGCCATGCTGAGCCTGACCGTCGCCGGCCTGGCCGATCCGAAAGGCGCACGGGGCGGCGCGATCGTCGGCATCGCCAGCGCCGTCTCGCTGACGATCGGGCTCGAGCTGCTGCCCTATGCGGCGATGGCCGGCGCGATCATCGCGCTGCGCTGGGTATGGGACAGGGCCGACGCGCCGCGCATGACGGTCTATGCCCTGTCGCTCGCCGGCGGCAGCGCGCTCGGCTTCGCCCTGTTCGCCTCCAACGCCAACCAGGTGCTGCGCTGCGACGCGCTGACGCCGGTCTGGCTGAGCGTGATGATCGCGGCCGGCGTGCTGCTGTTCCTGCTCGGCCGGCTCAGCCCCGAACAGCGCTGGGTCCGCCTCGCCCTCGCCGTGGTAGCCGGCGCCGCGATCGTCATCGGCTTCGTCCTTCTGTTCCCGCAATGCCTCGGGCGGCCCGAACAGGTCTCGCCCGAACTCGCGCGCGAATGGCTCGACAATGTCCGCGAGGCGCGGCCGATCTACCGGCACGCGTTCCGCACCGCCTTCCCGATCGTGGTCCTGCCGGTGATCGGCCTGATCGGCGCGCTCCTCGCCACCTGGCGCGCGCGCGGCACGGCGAGGGCAAGCGACTGGGTGCCGGTGCTGCTGTTCTGCAGCTTCGCCGCCGCGATGCTCCTCTGGCAGGCGCGTGCCGCGCCCGCGGCGCAGCTTCTCGCCGTCCCCGGCGCGACCGCGCTCGGCTGGATCGTCCTGCCCTGGTGCCTCAACAGCCGGCTGCTGGTGGTGCGCGTGGTCGGCACCGTCGTCGCCTTCCTGACCGTGTCAGGGCTCTTTTCCGGCCTTGCGATCAAATATCTTCAGATCGACCAGCCAAGCAAGCGAGTCCAGATCGTCAACAATGCCAGCGGCCGCTGCCCGACGATTCCGGCGCTCGCCCCGCTCGACAAATTGCCGGCGCAGACCATCTTCACCTTTGTCGATCTCGGCCCGCGCCTGATCACCGTGACTCACCACAACGCGATCGCCGGTCCCTATCACCGCAATGGCGACGCGATCCTCGACGTTCAGCACGCCTTCAAGGGCACGCCGGAGAATTTCCGCGCGATCGCGAAGCGCCACGGCGCGACCCTGTTGCTGATCTGCCCGAACATGGCGGAATCGACCATCTACCGGTCGCGCGCGCCGGGCGGCTTCTACGACCAGCTCGCCCATAACAAGGTGCCCGGCTGGCTCGAACAGCTCCCGCTGCCGAAGAAGTCGCCGCTGCGCCTGTTCCGGATCCGCTACGACGAGAAGCCGGCGCCTACAGCAGGCTGATCCGCACCCCGTCGATCACGAACTGCACGGCGAGCGCCGCGAGGAGCACGCCGAGCAGGCGGGTGATCACCGCCTCGATCTTCACGCCGAGCACCCGCATGATCGGCCCCGCCGCCAGCAGGGCGAGCAGAGTCAGCGCCAGGATCGTCGCCAGCGCGGCGAGCACGACGAGCGACTTTTCCAGGCCGTCGTTGCGGCTCATTAGCAGCATGACGCTGGCGATCGATCCGGGTCCCGCGATCATCGGCATCGCCATGGGAAAGATCGAGACATCCTCAACCTCGGGGGTCTCGGCAACCTTGGCAGCGCGGTCCTCGCGCCGCTGGGTGCGTTTCTCGAACACCATCTCGAGCGCGATGAGGAACAGCATGATCCCGCCCGCGATGCGGAAGCTCGCCAGGCTGATGCCGAGCGCGCGGAGGAGGTCCTCGCCGAACAGCGCGAAGACGAACAGGATCGCGGCGGCGACCAGCACCGCGCGGATCGCCATCGCGCGGCGATGCGGCGGCGACGCCCCCTTGGACAGGCCGGCATAAATCGGCGCGCAGCCCGGCGGATCGATCACCACGAAGAAAGTGATCAGCGACGAGACGTAGAGCGCGATCAGGCTAGACGCGGTCATTGGGCAGCGATCCGGTCGGCCACGACCGGCTTCATGGTGCGGCCGTCCCACAGCCAGACGTCGAAGGTGCGGGCACCGTCAGGTGCGACATGCCACCGCCAGGCGAGCGTCCGGTCCTCCGACTGGCCCTCGGCGCTCTCGCCATCGCGATAGCGCACGGCAGCGACGGTCGCCGGGCTGCCCTTGCACGAGGCATGGCTGATCTTCGGCGTGTCGCCGGCCGGGCGCGGCACGGCAAGGTCGTCGCCGCCGTCCATCGTCCATTTCCAGCCGCCGTCCGGCTGGCGCTGCCATATGGTGGAGAAATAACCGAAGCCATCGCCCTTCGGCCTGGCCCATGGGCCGGTATTCACCGCCAGCGCGCCGTCGCACGAGACATAGCTGTCCGCCGCCCACCACATCAGCGCGGCGGGCGGATCCTTGCGATCCTTCAGGAACGCCTGTGCCTTGACCGGCCGGGGCGTGAACATCATCGCGTCCTCGGTCGCGAACCGGCGGAACGCGGCCCATTGCCCCTCCGACTGGGCGGCGCCGGCAAAAGCGCGCTCGGCACCGGCGGCGCTCTGCGGCACGGCGGCGGCGAGCGACAGGGCGAGAATCACGCGGCGTCCCTGGTCACAAGGCATCCCTGTCATAGGGAATTTGCGCCCGGCGATGCGCCGACAGCAACGTATTGCGCAGCAGCACGGCGATCGTCATCGGCCCGACCCCGCCCGGCACCGGCGTGATCGCCCCGGCGACGCTGGCCGCCCCGGCGAAATCGACATCGCCGACCAGCCCGTCCTCGGTGCGGTTGATGCCGACATCGATCACCGTCGCGCCCGGCTTGATCCATTCGCCCCGGATCATCTCGGGCCGCCCGACCGCCGCCACGACGATATCCGCCCGGCGAACGATGCTCGACAGGTCCTTCGTCCGCGAATGCGCGACGGTGACGGTGCAGCTTTCCCGGATCAGCAATTGCGCCATCGGCTTGCCGACGATGTTCGACCGCCCGATCACCACCGCATCGAGCCCGGTCAGGTCGCCCAGCCGGTCCCTGAGCAGCATGACGCAGCCAAGCGGCGTGCAGGGGACGAACCCTTCAAGTCCGGTCGCGAGACGCCCGGCATTGACCGGATGGAAGCCGTCGACATCCTTGTCCGGATCGATTCGCGTGGTGACCGCGCGCTCGTCGATATGCGAGGGCAACGGAAGCTGGACCAGGATGCCGTCGACATTCACATCGGCATTGAGCGCGTCGACCAGCGCGAGGAGATCATCCTGGGAGACAGTGGCGGGAAGGCGATGTTCGAACCCTTCCATGCCCGCCTCCTTCACCGCCTTGCCCTTGGAGCGGACATAGACGGCGGAGGCCGGATCGTCGCCGACCAGCACCACCGCGAGACCGGGCGGGCGGCCGGCGGCCGCGGCAAATGCCGTCACCTGGTCCGCGATGCGGCCGCGCAGGGCCAGGGCAAAGGCTTTTCCGTCGATGATGTCAGCGCTCATGGCGCTGCCTCATAGTGGCTGGCCGCGATTTCCGCCAGCGATGCGGCATCGCCCGATATGAAAAGGCGTTTCAGCCGCGCCGTCCCGCCCGCCGTCAACGCGACATCGCGCTTCGGTACGCCGAAGGTCCTGGCGACAAGCGCGATCAGCGCCTCGTTGGCGACCCCATCGACCGGCGGCGCCGCGAGCCGGGCGGTGAAATGCTCCTCAGTGCCGGCCGCGAGGCTGTCGCGGGAGGATCTGGGCGTGACGCGCACCGCGATCGCAATCCCGTCCGGCCGAAGCACCCATGCCGGCACGGTTCAGATCGTGGGGGGTGCCTGGAGCTGAACGGCAATCGCCGGGACGATGATGTTGGACAGGATGTAGAGGATCAGCAGCACAACCAGAGGCGACAGGTCGAGCGCGCCGAAATCGGGCAGGATCCGCCGGATCGGACGATAAAAGGGTTCAGTGATCTTTTTCAGTGCTTCCCAGATCTGGCGCACCGTCTCGTTATAGGTGTTGATCACGTTGAACGCGATCAGCCACGACAGGATCGCCTGGATCAGGATGATCCATGTGGCGACGCTGAGCAGTACCTGAACGATCGAGAGAAGGACCATCAAAAAGGCCAAGGTAGATCTCCGGGTCGAGTGGAAAGCCAAGCCTAGCGAAACGCATCCGTTTCGAACAGGCCCGTTTCAGCGGCGAACGAGCGTGCCCGCACCGCGCTTGGTGAAGATTTCCAGCAGCATCGCATGGGGCACCCGGCCATCGAGGATGACGGCCGCGTCAACCCCGCCCTCCACCGCGGCGACGCAGGTCTCGAGCTTCGGGATCATCCCGCCGGTGATCGTGCCGTCAGCGCGCAGATCGGCGATGGCGGCGGGATCGAGATCAGTCAGCAATTCACCCGACTTGTCGAGCACGCCGACCACGTCGGTCAGCATGAACAGGCGTTGCGCGCCGAGCGCCGCCGCGATCGCGCCGGCCATGGTGTCGGCATTGATGTTGTAGGTCTGGCCGTCAGTGCCCTGCGCGATCGGCGCGACGACGGGGATGATGCCGGCCGAGGACAGCGTATCGATGATCCGCCGGTCGACCCCCACCGGCTCGCCGACGAAGCCGAGATCGACATGCCGTTCGATGCCCTGCAGCCGGTCCGGCATGTTGCGGCCGACCTTCTCCGCCGTCACGAAGCCGCCGTCCTTGCCCGAAATGCCGACCGCCCGGCCGCCGGCCTGGCCGATCCAGCTCACGATTTCCTTGTTGATCGAACCGGCCAGGACCATCTCGGCGATCCGCGCGGTCTCCGCATCGGTGACGCGCAGGCCGTCGACGAAGCGCGATTCGACCCCAAGCCGCTTCAGCATCGCGCCGATCTGCGGCCCTCCGCCATGGACGACGACCGGGTTGATCCCGACCGCCTTCATCAGAACGACATCCTCGGCGAAATCGCGCGCCGCCTCGGGATCGCCCATGGCGTGGCCGCCATATTTCACGACGAAGGTCGCACCGGCATGAAGCTGCATATAGGGCAGCGCCTCGACAAGCGTTTCCGCCTTGGCGAGCAGCGCGGGATCGGGGGAATGATCGGTCATGCGGGCCCCATAGCCATGAAGGCGGCGCGGTGAAAGCTACTACCCCTCTCTTAAAGAAGCGAGATCAGGTGCGCGCGTCCAGCCGGCGCCCGAGCCAGACGAAGAAGGTGATCAGGAACGGCACCAGCACGATCGACAGGACGACCTTGGCCAGCATCTGCCCGCCCATCAGCCCGAGGATCGGGCGCTCGCCATAGAAGGAGATGGAGATGAACAGCACCGTATCGACCACCTGCGAGACAATGCTGGCGATCATCCCGCGCAGCCAGAGCAGCTTGCCCGTGCCCTGCCGGAGCCGCGAGAAGATGAAGATGTTGAGCGTCTGCGAGATGCCATAGGAGATCAGCCCGGCGACCATCATCCGCGCGCTCTGCCCCACCACGATCGGAAAGGCGTCGACCGCCGGGGGATACATACCGGGATCGGTCGGCAGCGCCAGCACGAGCTGGATCAGCGCCGCCGAGACGATCAGCGGCACGAAGCCGAAGCGGACCAGCATGTCGCCTGCCTTGCGACCGTGCAGCTCGGTCACCGCGCTGCCCATGACGACGAGCAGCAGGAAGCCGAAGATTCCAGCCTCGACCGCGAGGGGCCCTAGCTTGACCTGTTTTACCCCGAGCACGCCGGCAATGCAGACCATGCCGCCATAGAAGATCGAATAGACGAAGAGGGAACGCGGGATCGCGGGAGAGGTCTGGTTCATCGCGGCGACGCTACCGCCTTTTACGCACACGTCAAACCGCCACTAGCCCAAATTCTTGTGACCTGTATGGTGGGTCCCCGCATGCCTATGGGGCGGTACTAGTAGTTTTGGCAGGGCGGGGCGCCACGTATGAATCATTTCCTTATCGGTATCGCGGGCATTGCGGTGATCCTCGGCATTGCCTTCGCGCTGTCGAGCAACCGCCGCGCGATCCGCCCGCGCGTCGTCGGGGCCGCGTTCCTGCTCCAGGCCGGTATCGCCATCCTCGTGCTCAAGGTGCCCGCGGGCGTGCACGCGCTCGAATTCATGTCGACCGGCGTCGCCAACCTGCTCGGCTACGCCAATGCCGGCACCAGCTTCCTGTTCGGCAGCCTTGCCGCCGATCCGCTGGGCAAGAATTTCGCGATCCAGGCGCTGCCCGTCATCATCTTCTTCGCCGCCCTCGTCTCGATCCTCTATTATCTCGGCATCATGCAGCTCGTGGTGCGCTGGATCGGCGGCGCAATCGAGTGGGTGATCGGCGTGTCGAAGGTGGAATCGCTGTGCGCCGCGGCGAACATCTTCGTCGGGCAGAGTGAATCCCCCCTGGTCATTCGCCCCTATCTCGCCGGCCTGACCCCGGCCCAGCTCTTCACGGTGATGACCAGCGGCATGGCCGGCGTCGCCGGCACCATCCTCGCCGCCTATGCCTCGATGGGAATCCGCATCGAATATCTGCTCGCGGCAAGCTTCATGGCGGCGCCCGGCGGCATCCTGATGGCCAAGATCATGATGCCAGACGTGAAGGAAGCGCCGTTCGACCAGCTTCCGCTCGGCGACGACCCCGAGGCGGAGATCATCCATATCGCCGAGGCGAGCCATGACGAGGAAAAGCCGGCCAACATCATCATGGCGGCGGCGCAGGGCGCGCAGACCGGCGTGAAGCTGGCGGTCGCGGTCGGGGCGATGGTGCTCGCCTTCGTCGCGCTCGTCGCGCTGGCCAACGGCATCCTGGGCGGTATCGGTGCCTGGTTCGGCTATCCGACACTCAGCTTCCAGGGGCTGCTCGGCTATGTCTTCGCTCCGGTGATGTACCTGCTCAACGTGCCGTGGAACGAAGCGCAGATCGCGGGTGGCCTGTTCGGGCAGAAGATCGTGCTCAACGAATTCGTCGCCTATATCTCGCTCGGCGCGCAGCAGGGGGCGCTCAGCCCGCGGACCATCGCGGTGATCACCTTCGCGCTGTGCGGCTTCGCCAATTTCTCGTCGATCGCGATCCAGATGGCGGTGACGGGCAGTCTCGCCTCGAACCAGCGCCCGATGATCGCCAGGCTCGGCATCCGGGCGCTGATCGCGGGCAGCCTGGCGAACCTGATGAGCGCGGCACTGGCGGGCATGCTGATCAGTTGAGCGAGACGCGCGCCGACGCGCGCGCGCACCGGTCGGCGTAGCGATGGTGCGACCAGCGCACGATCTGCGCGACGCCGAGGAGCAGCACGATGCCGACCACCGCGATCGGGACGAGCCGGCCGGCTGACAGCGTGCCGCCGAACAGCCGCTCGATCCCGCCGCCAAAGCCATAGCCGATGCCGGTGAACAACGCCGCCCAGATCGCGGCCGCCAGCGCGTTGAGCGACAGGAAGGTCCGGGTATGGATGTGCGAGGTGCCGATCGCAATCGGACTGACCGTGCGCAGGCCGTAGAGGAAGCGGAAGCCCATCACGAACAGGACTGGATGCCGTTCGAGCGTCACCAACGCCTTGGCGAAGCCCGGCTTCGCCGCCATGGCGCGGACGCGGGGATGGTCGCGGAAATAGCGGCCGCCGGCGAAGAAGAGCTGGTCCGCGACGAACGAGCCCGCCGCCGCGGCGAGCCAGACGCCCCACAGAGGCAACAGGTGTCGGTGCGCCAGCACACCCCCGGCCAGGACGCAGGTCTCGCCCTCGATCCCAGCGCCGAGGAAGATCGCGGCCAGGCCGTAACGGGCAATGAGCGCTTCGATCGCCATCGGACGAAACCTGCCCGATAGCGTCGGGCCTGACCAGCCTTCCCGGTCAGGCGCCCGGCTGCTCGACCCGCAGGTCAAGATCGGCCAAGGCTGTGCCGCTCGCCTTGTCGACCACGATCGCCTCGACCGGCACGCCGCTGCCGGCTTCCACCAGGCGGGAAACGGGCGCATCGCCGAAATGCCGGGCGCCCCAGGCACCGAAGGCAAACAGCACCGGCAGGAAATCGCGCCCGGCCGCCGTCAGCAGATATTCGTCACGTGGCGGATGATCGCTGTAGCGCCGGCGTTCAAGCAGCCCGCTTTCGGTTAGCGCCGCCAGCCGACGAGTCAGGATGTTCGGCGCGATGCCAAGATTCTTCTGAAACTGGTCGAAGCGGGTCGCGCCGCCGCCAGCATCGCGCAGGATCAGCATGCTCCACGCATCGCCGACATGACAGAGCCCGCGCGCAACGGGGCAAGGTCCGTTGGAATATTTTTCAGCGTCCATTGCATAATGATAGTGACATTCATATCATTATGCAAGTCACTCGGCCGTGGCCGGGAAAGACTGGAGACACAGCATGACGAATTCGACCTTGGGCACTGCCCTCATCACCGGCGCATCGACTGGCCTCGGGGCTGTCTATGCCCACCGCCTGGCGCATCGTGGCTATGACCTGATCCTGGTCGCGCGCGACGCCGGACGGATGGAAGCGCTCTCCGCGAGGCTCAGCACCGAGACGGGCCGTACGATCGACGTGCTGCGCGCCGACCTCACCAACCGCGCCGATCTGGCGAAGGTGGAGGACCGGTTGGTCTCCGATCCGACGATCACGCTGCTGGTCAACAATGCCGGCATGTCGCTGAACGGCGGCCTGCTCGACAGCGACGTTGCCCAGGTGGAGCGGCTGATCGCGCTCAACATCACAGCGCCGACCCTGCTTGCAGGAGCCGCGGGCAAGGCCTTCGCTGTGCGCAGGAGCGGCGGGATCATCAACATCGCCTCGGTCCTGGCGCTCACGCCTGAACTGTTCGACGGCGTCTATAGCGGGTCCAAGGCCTTTGTGCTGAACCTCAGCAAATCGCTGGCCAAGCAGCTCGAGCCGCAGGGCGTGCGCGTCCAGGCCGTGCTGCCCGGCGCGACCCGCACAGAAATCTGGGAACGCTCGGGCAAGGACGTCGACAGCTTCCCGGCCGAATGGGTGATGGAAGCCGGCGACCTGGTCGACGCATCGCTGCTCGGCTTCGATCGCGGCGAAACGGTCACCATTCCACCGCTCGCTGACGAGGGGCAGTGGGAGGCCTATGAAGTAGCGCGCCTGGCGATGGACGGCAAGCTTTCAAACCGCGAGGTCGCGCCGCGCTATCGCGAGGGGATCAGGGAAGCGGTGACGGCTTGATCACAATCGAGCCAGCGGCCGCGCTGACTCGCTTTCGATAAGACTCGCGCTTGAGACCAGCGATAGGACGTGCACCGACGAAGGGCCGGGAGGGAGCTTCCGGCCCTTTCCGGTCTGGCGATCACGCATTCCCGGGAGGGCCGGGATGATCAACGGCAATCTGATTTCACCAACGAGCGCTTTCGTGCGCTTGGCTTCAGCCTATCTTCTTCTGTGAGATGATCTCGTCGATGAGAATCTCGTTCTCATAACTGTTCAAATGCCCATATCCGGACGGACAGAGCGAAGACCTTCCAATGATTTCAGCAAGAAATGCACCCTGCCTGTTATCGTACTCTCGTGATTCTACGTTCGTCTTGGCGAGGAGGCGTCGGGACGGTGTGATCCAGGTCGTGCCGTCATTCGCCATGGACCTTTTGAATTCGGAAGAATTCTCAAAGAAAACGGATCGTTCGGAATACCTGATCCATACACCCTTCATTTTTCTGGGCTCGGAAAAGGGCAGGCACTCTTCGTTGCCCGTACTGTAGGAGCAGCGTGGTTTCATAGGGTCTGTCAGCGCCTTGCACTCGGCAGCCGTCGGAAGCCGTGAACTGCACCCATAGAGCAGCGGTAGAAACAATGCGCATCTGAGACTGGCACCAAGCATGCGCTTCTATCGCACCCCGACGACGCATCAACAAACCGCCGATGGCCGATCGGATATGACGCCGCGCTCAGAAGCGGTCGGACACCAGCCCGTCGACCGTCCTGTCCTTCAACCACCGGCTGCCGAAGCTGCGGAAGTTGGTCACCCGGTCGAGCACGAAGCTTTCCCCTTTGGGTACGCGCAGGCGGAAGAAATCGGCTTCCTCGACGTCGTTGAGGTAGAAGGCCGCGCGCGGGTCCGCCTTCTCCACCGCGATCTCGATATTGCTCATCTCGATATTGCGCACGTCGCGGATGAAGAATCCGGTCGCGGGTACGTCACCGAACATGTTGGGCTCGGGATAAGCCAGCTCGTTGAGCGGCGGGCGCAGCGCCGCCATCGCCGCCGGCGCGCCGCCGATCTGGTGGAGGAAGACGTCGCTGATCTTCACATCCTCGATCGGATGGCCGGGAATGCCGGCCAGGATCGACGGCAGCCAGCCGGCACCGGAACTGACCATGTTGCTGATGAGCACGCGCTTGAGCGTGCCGATCGGCGTGCCCTTCGGCCCACGCATGCGCCGGCCCAGCCGCATGAAGATCGGCGAACTGAAACTGCCGCGCATCGTGACGTTGGTGACCGTCACATCCTCGAAATTCGCGCCGTCGACCGTCTCAAGCGCGAGGCCCTGGCTATCGTCGAACACGCAATTGGTGATCGTGATCTTCTTGAAGCTGCCGTTCGATTCAGTGCCGAACTTGATCCGGCCATGCACCGTGGTGGCGAAGGATGCCGGCATCTTCTTCCAGGTGCCGTCGATGACCGATCCGATCACATAATTGCCGGTGACCAGGCAATTGGCGATCATCAGATCCTCGGTATCGCGCGGATAACCGAGCGCGAAGCTGCTCTTCGGGCAGATCGCATCGTCCCAGGGCGAGTTGATCGTGCAGTTGGTGATGCGCACGCCGCGGCAGCAATCGATATCGAAGCCGTCGCGATTGGTATCGACCAGCAGATTGTCGATGGTGAGATTGTCGACCCCGGTCGCGAGCAGCGCGAACCAGCCGCCCTCGAGCACCTGGAAATCGCGCAGCAGCACGTTGCGGCACAATTTCAGTGCGATCGCCTTGTTGCCGGTGCCGGGACCGTTGGGATCGCTGAGATAATTGTCCTTGCCGTCACCCCGGCCAAGGCCCTTGCCCCAGATCAGGCCTGAACCGGTGATCGCGATGTCGTGCAGGCCCTCGCCCCAGATCAGGCTGTTGCGCCAGTGGCTGTGGCCGAAATCCTGATAGGCGCCATGATCGCCGATCGGCTCGGCATGGTCATAGCCGCCGCTGCCGCTGGCTGGCGCGGGCGCCGCGAGGATCGTCGCACCCGGGTCGAGGTGGAGGGTGATCCGGCTCTTCAGGCGGATGGTGTAGCAGGCATAGGTGCCTGCCGGGAAAAACACGGTGCCGCCACCGCGCGCGGCGGCATGGTCGATCGCCTTGTTGACCGCGATCGAATCGATCGTGGTGCCGTCACCCCTCGCGCCGAACTGGCGGACATCGACCCAGCCGCCCTTCCCGGCGATAGGCAGGGACGCGCCCTGGCGGTCGGCGGCGAGCGACGGACTGGCCCCCGCCGCGGCGGTCAGGGCGGCCGATCCGCCCAGGATCATCGAACGGCGATCGAGCGTCATCGGGCCTCCCTGTCGTCGAAATGAAAGGGGCAGCCGCCGGAACGGCTGCCCCTTTCCTCAGAACTTCACCGTCGCGCCGAAGAAGACCTCGGTGCCGATCACATCATAGGTCGCGGCGAAGGTATTGGCGCCGGGACCCTGGGTCGAGACCGGGGGCTGCTTGCCGAACACATTGTTCGCGCCACCGTAGAATTGCAGATTCTTCATCACGCCCAGATTGAACGAGAGGTCGAAATAATTCTGCGCGCCAAGCTTCGGATAGGCGAAGCTGTTGAGCGCCGGCGCATTGGCCGCGCCTGAGCGCAACGGCAGCAGATAGCGGTCGGTCGTAACCGAACCGATATAGCGATGCCGCACGCTGAGGCTGAGATCCCCGAGATTCCAGGTGACGCGCGACGTGCCGCGCCATGTCGGCAGAGGTTGTCCACAGACCGTGCCGAACGCCCCGTCGCAATGGTTCTTGATGTTGGGGAAAGCAGCGACCGGGGTCGAGGTGAAATCGTTGAGCCAGGTCACGTTGGTGCCGAAATCGAACGAGCTCGTCTCGCTGAGGCCCGGGAAGCCGAAGCCGACATTGAGGTGATAGCGCGCGGCAAAGTCGATGCCCGATGTCTTGAGCGAGCCGGTATTGGCGTTGCGGATCTGCGCGACATAGGGATCCTGGATCGCGCCCGAATTCGGATTGCGCTTGATCGCCTGGCAATAGGCGCTGTTCGCGTCCTGGAGGATGTTGAAGCAGAGGTTCATCGTGTTGGCGAGGCCGCCGCCAAGCTGCGAAATCGCCCCGTCCAGCGTGATGTTGAAATAGTCGACGCTGATATAGAGCCCCTTGGCAAAGCTCGGGGTCAGCACGACCCCCGCCGTGAAGGTATCGGACTTTTCAGCACCCAGATTGGCGTTGCCACCCGAATCGACCGGGATGATCGGCTCGGGCTGGACGGCGGCGGTGAAGACCGCAGCCGCCGGCACGCCGTTCGCGATGCAGACCGCACGGACCGCCGCCGTCTGCTGCGCCACCGGCACCCGGTTGGAGCAGGGATCGGTCGCCGTCTGGACCGATCGGCTGCTGCCGCCGAACAACTCCGCCACGTTCGGCGCGCGGATGGCGCGCTGATACTGGCCGCGGAAGGCGATATCCTTGTTCACCCGCCAGTCGAGCCCGCCGAGATAGGTCCACACGCCACCGACGCCCTTCAGGCTGTAGTCGGAATAGCGGAAGGCGGCATTCGCGGTCAGGTTCTGGATGAAGGGCGTGTTGTGGATGAGCGGCACGCGGATTTCGCTGAACACCTCCTTGGCCGAGACCCGGCCGCTGGTCGGCAGGCCAGCGTTGAATCCGGCCACGTCGCCGGAGGCAAGGAAGGTGTCGGGGCTGAACGTCGCGCTCGATTCGCGCCACTCGACACCGGTCGAGAAGCCGATCGGGCCAGCAGGAAGCGAGAAGAGGTTGCCGGTGATGTTGGCCGAGGCGACCTGAAGCTCCGCCGTGGTCGAGTTGGTCGCGCTGATCGAGATCGCCGCGGCGCAGGCTGCCGAGATGTTCTGGCCGAAGATGTTGCACACCGGCGC
Organism: Candidatus Sphingomonas phytovorans; assembly: GCA_029202385.1. Classification (NCBI taxonomy): domain Bacteria; kingdom Pseudomonadati; phylum Pseudomonadota; class Alphaproteobacteria; order Sphingomonadales; family Sphingomonadaceae; genus Sphingomonas; species Candidatus Sphingomonas phytovorans. Next base: position 4,317,659 of record CP119314.1, on the reverse strand, counting down.
CGCCCCGCCGACCGAGAGCAGGGATGCCTGCAGGCGGCTACGCGAGATCGCGTTGCTGAGCCGCGTCGTCTCCTCGGTGCGGGCGTAGCTGTAATAGACGTCGTACGACAGGTCGGTCAGGAAGCTGTCCGACGCGTTGCCCAGGTCGCCCCGGAAACCCCAGGCGCCGCGGAAGGTGTTGCGGCGGGAATCGGAGCGACGCGGGCCAAGCTCGAGATAGCGCCGGCCAGCGGTGATCACCGCGAGGCCGTCACCGGCCGTCGTGGTCCGCGTCGTCGACCCGCTCGTCACCGTCGTCGTGCCGGTCTCGGCGAGATCGAGCTGGCGGAACACCTCCTGCAGTTGCGGCGTGAGATAGGGGTTGTTGACGTTGAACAGCGTCGGCACGCCGACATTGCTCGGCGCGAGCCGCGCGCTCACCAGGTTGTTGGAATAATGCAACTCCATGTAACCGGTGATGTTATCGGTGAAATCATAATGGCCGAAGCTGTTGATCATCCAGCGTTCCTGCGGGACGATCAGATAATTGTCGGGGCCGAGGTTGAAATCGTCCTGCGGGGTAAGCGCCGGGCGCGCGGCCGTGCCGCCGTTGTTGAAGGTGAAACCGCGCGAGCCGAGCGCACCCAGGCCGGCTGCCGTGTAGGCAGCGTTGAGCGCAGCATTCGTGCCGCCGAACGCCGGGATGCCGGAGAAGCGGCCATTGGGAATGTCGCCGCTGCCGCCGGCGATGAAGCCAAGCTGGCCGCCCGCGGAAGTGCAGGTCTGGCCTGACGGCACCGCGAAGGGCGTGCCGGCATGGTTGGCGCTGCCGGTGCCGGGAGCGACGCAGCCGTCCGAGAGCGAATCATAGGCGAAGTCGCCACGCTCGCCGCGAGTGATCGCCTTGCGCCGCAGATAATTGCCCGAGACCACGAGATTGCCGCGGCCATCAGCGAAATTGCCGCCGAGCGTGACATCGAAATTATAAGTCGGCGTGCCGGTCGGCGTGGCGAGGTTGAGCTGAGCCTTGGCCTCGACCCCCTCGAAATCGTCGCGCATGATGAAGTTGACGACGCCGGTGATCGCGTCCGACCCGTAGACCGCCGAGGAGCCGCCCGTGACGACCTCAGTCCGCGCGATCAGCGAGGTCGGGATGGTGTTGAGATCAGTGATCTGGTCGGGGCCGTAGATCGCGAAGCGGCGGCCGTTGACCAGCACGAGATTGCGCGTCGGACCGAAGCCGCGAAGGTTGACGTTGGCTACGCCACCAGGCGCCGTGTTATCGGTCGCACCGCCATTTTGCGACGCGACGAACTGCGGCGAATCGCTCAGCAGTTTCTCGATATTGACCGTGCCCGCGAGCTTGACGTCCTCAGCGCTGATCACGCTGACCGGGGTCGAGGCATCGAACTCGGCGCGCTTGATGCGCGAGCCGGTGACGACGATCTCCTTCTCGTCCGCATTCGCTTCGTCCGGCGCGGCAGCCAGAGACGCGCCCTGGTCGGTGGCGGGCGCTATGGTCTGCGCCGAGGCGACCGAGGCTAGGCCAAGGCCGGCGGCGACGAGCGCCGATCCGCATAGGAAGCGCGCGCGGCGACTGATGATCCGGGTGTCTTTCATAGGTTCCATCCCCTCTTGCGACCTCCCTCCGGGAGGCGCTTCGTTTGTATCCGTCCGCTTGCGCGGCCCTGCCGTTCGCCGATTACCGGTCTGGTTAGTCCGTTCGATCCGCGATGCCGTCCTGTTGTATCGAACCTCGAAAGCAGCTTCCGAGGTAGCGCTACCATTTTTAGGCGACATTATTTCTCATATTGTGGGACTGCATTTTATAGAGTGAGAAGGGGCACGTCAATCACCGATTCGCAATCCGTGGGACACATGCTCAGGATCTGGAATTACGTGTCCTGCGCGACCCATGCACCCATGTCTCGCGATCAGGGCAAATGCCTGATTCCCTCGGCACGTACCGTCCATCCCTGTTTCGGGAAACCCGGCGCGTGACCGCTCGACCCATCCCATCCGGCCGCCATCATCCCGGCTGCCAGCAAGAGGCTGCCATTGGAGGGAAAATAGGTTTCCGCCACCCGGCTATAGCCCGGCCCGTCCGGCCCGCCTTTGGACGCAGGATCGAGGTTCACGCGTGGCGTCATACCATTCACGCCCCATTGGTTGTTCGCGACATCGCGGAACAGCCAGTCGACCGCCTTTTCCGGCTCGCCAAGCCGTGCCGCGGTCATTGCGATCATCGGATAGTCCCAGCCCCAGGTCTGGCGCAGGTCCCAGTCGGCCTCCACCGCGGCAAGCGTCCGGCGCATCTTGGCACGATCGATTCGGTCGCCGCCGATCGTGCCAAAGGCCATCAGGAAGGACGGATGATCGCGGTTGAGGCAGGGCGCCGCCACCGCGTTGCGCCGACAGGCGGGTGACGAGGTGTTCAGCCAGAAATCGGGCTCGGTCTCGACCGGCAGGTACAGGCCGTCGCGTTCGGGCACCGGGCCGAGTCCTTCGATCACCCTGTCCCAGCCCACTTCGCGCTTAAGTCCGCGCCGTTCGCGCCAAGCCTGGGCGGTTTTCAGCCCCCAGCGGAAATATTCGATCTCGAACGCCGGGTTCACCGTCGTCATCGGGTCGTGATTCTCCTGGACCGGGACGATCGGCGGCCCGAGCACGAAGCGCTTGTCCGCCGCGTCCCAGCGCGGCCAGGTTGCGAGCAGCCGCGCGGTCTGGTCGACCAGGTCGCCATAGCGCGCGAGCGTCGCTGCGTCGGGATTCGCGCGGTACAGCAATTCCGCCAGATAGATCGGGTGCGGCTGCTGCCACATGATGAAGGGGTTGATCGGGCTCGGGCTGTTATAGCCCTCCGGCCCCGACATCTTGGTCCACCACGCGCCCTGCACGCCGTGGCGCGCTGCCTCGGCCCGGGCCTGGGGCAAATGATCGAGATACCAGCCCATCGACCGTTCGAGCAGCGCGGGCCGGCCCCAGAGCGCGAAATGCCCAGCATGCCAGGGATGCATTTCGAGATGGAACTTGCCGTTCCAGCTGTTCGAGAACAGCCCTTCCTCCTGCGGGGGCACATCGCCCGCCTGGTTGATCGCCGCCAGATATTGCGACAGCACGATGCGCCGTTCGAGTTCCGGCGCGCGCGGATCGGTGCTGCCGGTGAAGTCGATCATGCCACCGTTCGACCAGTAATCGCGCCAGTGCTTCGAAACGGCGGCACTGACCGCGGGATAGTCGGCGCGCGGCGCGGCTTTGCGCGTCCGGTCGAAGCTGACGAACACCACCATCCGGTCGCCGCTCCTTGCGGCCACATGGATGGCGTGAGGCCCTGCCCGGGTGATGGACGCCCCGGTGGCCGCTATGGCCGAATAATAGACCGTTTCGTCGATTCGATTGCTCAGCAGCAGCGTGCCGGGGCCGCGCGCCAGCACGGTCGTCTGCCGGCGCGCCGCGGCGCCATAGTCGGACGGGTCGGGATTAAGGACCCGCGACACGCCGGGATAGGCGACATCCACGCCGATCCGGCCGTTCGCGACCAGGGGCGAACGAATCTCGACTATCAGCATGTCGCGATCGGGATGAACGCGCGTCGTCACCGTCACTGGCTGGCCGTCGAAGCGGAAGCTGCTGTTCAGCGCACCAGTCCAAAGATCGAGATGCTGGCGCGTGGCGGACAAGGCCTCGAACCGGGCGGGCCTGCCGTCCCTGCCCTTCAGCGCCAGCGCAACCCGGCCGAGCGAGAAGCGGTGGGGATTCTCGCGCAGCCAAACGAGCGCCGGATTGGTCTTCAGCGCGTCGAAATCGCGCATGTACGAATAGGGCTGCGTGCCGCCGCCGGGTACTGGCACCTGCACCAGCCCGTTCGCCTCGGTATAGCCATGCGGATTGGGGAAGCTGTGCCACGCCCATTGCGCCATGGTCAGCAACGGCGCGACCGTCGAATATTGCTCCGGGAAGGTCTGCAGGCCGGTGATGTCGGCGGTGAAGCCGAGACTGCCATTGCCCAGCATCAGCGGGGCGTGGGGATCGACCTTCGTCAGCGTCACGTCGTGGCGCTTGACCAATGCCATCCGGTCGATCGGCCGGTCAGTCGGTTGCGCCGCGACGGACGCCCCGGCGGTCAGCAGCAGGGCGACCGCGAGCAGCCTCACCCTCACAAGGTCACGCCCCGCTTCCAGATCGCGATCTCGCGCTCGCCATTACGCTCGGACGCGGTCTGTTTGCCCGACGCGATCGCGCGGATCGTGTCGAGCAGCGCCTCGGCGGCCTGATCCATCCCCTTGTCGAGCACCTGCCCGGCATCGAAGTCGATCCAGTTCGGCTTGCGCTCGGCCAGCGGCGTGTTCGACGCGATCTTGATCGTCGGCGCGGGGAAGCCGAGCGGCGTGCCGCGCCCGGTGGTGAACAGGATGATGGTCGCCCCAGCCGCGGTCAGCGCTGTCGAGGAAACGGCATCGTTGCCCGGCGCTTCGAGCAGGGTCAGCCCGGTACGGCGCACCCGCTCTCCATAATGACGTACGTCGGTGACGGTCGCGTGCCCCGCCTTCTGCACCGCGCCGAGCGATTTTTCCTCAAGCGTGGTGATCCCGCCGGCGATGTTGCCGGGCGACGGGTTCTCCGACACCGGCTCGCCATGTTCGGTGAAATAGCGTTTGAAGTCGTTGACCAGCGCGCCGATGCCGTCGAACACCTGCTCGTCCGCGGCACGGTCCATCAGCAATTGTTCCGCGCCGAAGATCTCGGGGATTTCGGTCAGAATCGCCGTGCCACCCGCCCGCGTGACGGCGTCGCTCATCCGCCCGACCAGAGGATTCGCGGTCAGCCCGGAAAAGCCGTCCGAGCCACCGCATTTGACGCCGAGCACCAGATCCGAGAGCGGCACCTGCGCGCGCTCGACCTTCGCCGCTTCCTCGATGAGGTCGTCGACCAGGGCGAGCCCTTCCTCGATCTCGTCGCCCGCGACCTGCGCCGCGACGCTGCGGATCCGGCCATGCAGCGCCGGATCGATCTCGGCGAGAAGGCGATCGAGCTGGTTGGATTCACACCCGAGCCCGACCAGCAGCACGCCGCCGGCATTGGGATGCGCGGCAAGGGCGGCGAGAATCGACCGGGTGCCGTCCAGATCGCCGCCAAGCTGCGAACAGCCAAAGGGATGGGCCAGTGCCAGCACACCATCGACCCGGCCGGCATAGCGCCGCCCGGCGATCTCCGCGATCTTCTGCGCGGTGCGCCCGACACAGCCGACGGTCGGGATGATCCAGATCTCGTTGCGGGTGCCGACCCGGCCATCGGCGCGGCGATAGCCGGCGAAACCGGTGGCGGGCACCATCGCCTCCGCCTCATGGATGCGGGGGCGCCAGACATAGTCGCCGCTTGTCGCCAGAGCCGTCGCGACATTGTGGACATGCACATGGTCGCCCGGCGCGATGTCGGCGGTGGCGACACCGATCGGGAAGCCGAACTTCACCACCGGATCGCCGGCATGGAGCGCATGGACCGCAATCTTGTGTCCACGGCCGATCGGCTGAGCCAGCGTCACCTCGACATCGCCGACGGCCGCGACGGTACCGGCATCCAGATCGTGGAGCGCGGTCGCGACGCTGTCATGGGCATCGACGCGGAACAGCGACAGGGTCATGGATTCTCCATCGGGGCCCTGGCGGGCCTTATTGCAGGTTCACGAACGCGCCGCCGTCCACCAGGAGCGCCGCCCCGGTCACGTATCTGGCGAGATCGGAAGCGAGGAACACGATAGGCCCGGCAAGGTCGTCGGGCTGGCCGAGACGACCGAGCGGGATACGCCCCTCCATATAGGCACGCTTCGCCGGATCGGAGAGATCGTCCTTGTTGATGTCAGTCAGGATCGTGCCAGGCAGCACCGAATTGCAGCGGATGCCGTGCCGGCCGAGCGCGATCGCGGCCGACTGCATCAGCGAATGCACCCCTGCCTTGGTCGGCGTGTAATGAGTCTGATATTCGCCGCCGACCAGCGCCGAGATCGAGGAAACCGCGACGATCGACCCACCGGTGCCCTGCGCGACCATATGGTTCGCCGCTGCCTGGACCATGAAATAGGCGCCGTGGAGATTGACCCGCATCGTGCGCTCGAACGTCTCGACCGGCATGTCGAGAAAGGCGTGGAACGGGCAGATGCCCGCATTGTTAACGAACACATCGACCTTGCCGAGCGCCGCCACGGCCGACTCGACGAACGCGGTCGCCGTTGCCGGATCGGCGACATCGCCGTGCATCGCGAACGCGCGGCGGCCGAGCGCCTCGATCTCGGCGACGCAGCTCGCGGCACCTTCATCGTCATGCAGATAATTGATCGCTACGTCGGCGCCCTGCCGCGCGGCGCCGATCGCCGCCGCGCGGCCGATCCCCGCGGATGCCCCGGTGACGAGCATCGTCTTGCCTTCGAGCAGCATATTCCTCCTATCGACGCGATCGCGGTGCGGGGCGCCGGGCGGCCCCTTCGGACCAGCCGAGATCCCGGCTGATGGCGACGGCCGTCGCACGGACATCGTCCGACAGCGCCTGCATCCGGTCGTCAGCCATATATTGCGCGGCGCTCGACACGCTGATCGCAGCGACGATCTGCCCGGCGACGCCGCGGATCGGCGCGGCGACGCAGCGAATCAGATCCTCATTCTCCTCAAGGTCGAACGCGCGGCCGACCTCGACATAGCGGCGCATCCGCTCCTCCCAGACCGCATAGTCGGCAGGGGGCGAACCGGCCGAGCGATCCTCCTCGAACAATCTGCTCCAATGGCGGGGATCGTCGTCGAGCAGCAGCGCCTTGCCAAGGCCGGTCGAGGTCAGCGGCTGGCGGTCGCCGACCCGGCTGCTGATCTCGACCCGGCGGCGGCCCGGTATCTTGTCGAGATAGAGCGCGCGCTCACTGTCGAGCACGCCGAGATGGACGGTATCCTCGGTCGCGGCGGCGAGATCCTCCAGATGCGGCCGCGCGACCTGGACCAGGTCGGTCTGCTGCTGCGCGTGAAAGCCGAGCTCGAGCAGCTTGGGCCCGAAATGATAGCCGAGGCGCGGCACGAAGGTCAGGTAGCGCCGGTCGATCAGCGCGGTCGCCAGCCGGTGCGTGGTCGACCGGGTGAGACCGAGCTTCGCGGCGAGATCAGCAAGCGTGATCGGGCCGTCGATGACCGCGTCGATCACGTCGAGACCGCGCAACAGCGTCTGGCTGCCGGGCTGCGATTTGGCATCGCCAGCCGATTCTACCGCCTTTTCGGCTAAATCAGCATTTGACGGAGCGTTTCTCATCTAATAATATTCTTTCCCATATTATGGAATTTATCAAGCGATAATTCGCAGAGAGGAATGCGGGGAGCGTGCAATCTGATCCGCTACGGGCGGCACGGTTGCGTACCAAATGCTGGTATGCCGTGCCTATAGCTATATATATGTCCGCCGTTGCGGACGCCGCCCCTTCCCTCCCGGTGGAAGTCGCATGACCCTGCCCCGTATCAAGCATGTCCGCGCCTTCGTGCTGCGCGGCGGCGGTGCCGACTATCACGACCAGGCCGACGGCCACTGGATCGACGATCACATCGCCACGCCGATGAGCCGCTATCCCGAATATCGCCAGTCGCGGCGCAGCTTCGGCATCAACGTGCTCGGCACGCTGGTGGTCGAGATCGAGGCCGATGACGGCACGATCGGCTTCGCGGTGACGACCGGCGGCGAGCCCGCGGCCTTCATCGTCGAGAAGCATCTGGCCCGCTTCCTCGAAGGGCGCAGCCCGACCGAATATGAGAAGATCTGGGACCAGATGTACTTCTCGACTCAATATTATGGTCGCAAGGGACTGGTGGTGAACGCCATCTCGGGCGTCGATCTCGCCCTTTGGGACCTGCTCGGGCGACTGCGGCAGGAGCCGGTCTATCACCTGCTCGGCGGCGCGGTGCGTGACGAGCTGCAATTCTATGCCACCGGCGCGCGGCCCGACCTCGCCAGGGAAATGGGGTTCATCGGCGGCAAGCTGCCACTCCACCACGGCCCGGCCGAGGGCGAGGAGGGGCTTGAGAAGAACATTGCCGCGCTCGCCGACATGCGCGCGAAATGCGGCCCCGATTTCTGGCTGATGCTCGATTGCTGGATGGCGCTCGACGTCAATTACGCCACGCGCCTTGCGATCAAGGCGCACGAACACGGCCTGAAATGGATCGAGGAGGCGATCAGCCCCGATGATTATTGGGGCTATGCCGAGCTGAAGCGCAACGTGCCCAAGGGCATGCTGGTCACCACCGGCGAGCATGAGGCGACGCGCTGGGGTTTCCGCATGCTGCTCGAGATGGATTGCTGCGACATCATTCAGCCCGATGTCGGATGGTGCGGCGGCGTAACCGAGCTTCTCAAGATCTCGGCGCTGGCCGACGCGGCGGGCAAGCTCGTCGTGCCGCACGGATCGTCAGTCTATTCCTATCACTTCGTCATCACCCGGCATAACAGCCCGTTCGCCGAATTCCTGATGATGCACCCCGGCCCGACCGAGGTGGTGCCGATGTTCGCGCCACAACTGCTTGGCGAGCCGATCCCCGAAAAGGGCCGAATCCGCGCCTCGGCGCTCGACAAGCCCGGCTTCGGCGTCGAGCTCAACCGCGATATCCCGCTCCACCGCCCTTATACCCACTAAGGAAACGCCTTCGATGAAATTGCTGCGTTACGGCCCCGCCGGCCAGGAAAAGCCCGGCCTGCTCGACGGCGAGGGGAATATCCGCGACCTTTCCGGTCATGTCGCCGACATCGCCGCCGCCGAGCTCTCGCCCGAGGGCCTGGCGAGGCTTGCGGCGATCGATCCGGCGTCGCTGCCGCTGGTCGAGGGATCGCCGCGCTATGGCACCCCTGTCGCCGGGACGCGCAAATTCATCGCGATCGGCCTGAACTTCTCGGAGCATGCCGCCGAATCCAACCTGCCCGAGCCGCCCGAGCCTGTCTTCTTCACCAAGGCGATCTCGTGCCTGCAGGGACCGAACGATCCGGTGATGATCCCGCGCGGTTCGGAAAAGACCGACTGGGAGGTCGAACTCGGCGTCGTGATCGGCACCCGCGCCTCCTATGTCACCGAGGACGCCGCGCTCGACCATGTCGCCGGCTATTGCACGATCAACGACGTGTCGGAGCGCGCGTTCCAGCTCGAGCGCGGCGGCACCTGGGACAAGGGCAAGGGTTGCGACACCTTCGGGCCGGTCGGCCCCTGGCTCGTCACGAAGGATGAGGTCGGCGACGTGCAGGATCTCGGCATGTGGCTCGAGGTCAACGGCAAGCGCGTCCAGGACGGCAGCAGCAGCACGATGATCTTCGGCGTGGCGAAGATCGTCTCCTATCTCAGCGAGTTCGTGACGCTTGAGCCCGGCGACATCATCACCACCGGCACCCCTAAGGGCGTCGGCATGGGGCAGAAGCCCGATCCCTGGTATCTCAAGGCGGGCGACGTGATCGAGCTCGGCATCGAGAAGCTTGGGCGGCAGCGCCAGCAGGTCGTCGCCTGGAACCGGAACGGAGCCGCCGCGTGACCTTGTACCAGGGACGATTCGAAGGACGGACGGCGATCGTCACCGGCGGCGCATCGGGGCTCGGCCGCGAGGTCGCGCGTCGTATCATCGCCGAGGGCGGGCGCGTGGTTCTGTGGGACCTCAAGCCCGAGGGACTTGAAGAAGCCAAGGCGGATGTCGGCACCAGCGACGCGATCGCGTTCGACGTGGCCGACAATGCGGCGGTCGAGCGCGCCACGGCGGAGAGCCTGAAGCTGCTCGGCCAAATCGACATATTGGTCAATTCGGCCGGCATCACCGGTGCCACCGCGCCGGTCGACAGCTATCCGGTCGAGAGCTGGCTGAACGTGATCAACGTCAACCTCAACGGCCTGTTCTATTGCTGTCGCGCGGTCGTGCCGCACATGGTGGCGAGCGGCTATGGCCGGATCGTCAACGTCGCCTCGGTCGCTGGCAAGGAAGGCAATCCCAACGCCTCCGCCTATTCGGCGTCCAAGGCAGGGGTAATCGGCCTGACCAAGTCGCTCGGCAAGGAACTGGCGACGCGCGGCGTGATCGCCAATGCCATTACCCCCGCGACCTTCGAGAGCCCGATCCTCGACCAGCTCCCGCAGAGCCAGGTCGATTATATGCGCTCGAAGATTCCGATGGGCCGGCTCGGCGAGGTTCATGAGACCGCGGCGATGGTCTGCTTCATGGCGTCCGAGGAGTGCAGCTTCACCACTGCCTCAACCTTCGACACCTCGGGGGGCCGGACCACCTTCTGATCGACGGCCTCAGCAGCCGCCACCGGCAACGGCCGGGACGGAACCGGGAGAGAATGATTGCGCGACCTGCCGTTCATCGATGCTCATGTGCATCTCTGGGACCTGTCCCGGGATCGTTATGCCTGGCTGTCGCCGCCGTTCGGCGACAGTGGGCCGAACGGCAATACGCAGCCCATCGCGCGGAACCATCTGCTCGACGACTATCTGGCCGAGGCAACGGGCTGGAATGTCGTCGGGATGGTCCATCTCGACGCGGGCGCGGCCAACCCGCTCGCCGAGACCGACTGGTTGCAGGACATGGCCGACACGCGCGGCATGCCCAACGGCATCATCGCCAATGCCGCGCTCGACGACCCGAGCGTCGGGGCGCTGCTGGCCGACCATAGCCGACGCCGCAACGTGCGCGGCATCCGCCATATCGTGAACTGGCACAAAGACCCGAACCGCACCTATACGCCGCGCGACGTGACGGGCGACGAGGCCTGGGCGCGCGGGTTCGGCCTGCTCGCGAAATATGGCCTGTCGTTCGACCTACAGGCCTATCCCGATCAGGTCGCCAGCCTCGCCCGGCTGATCGAGCGGCATCCCGAAACGCCGGTGATCATCAACCACACCGGCATGGGCGTCGACGGCGATGCGAACTGGCGCGCGGCGATGAAGACGATCGCGGCATTGCCCCATGTCTCGATCAAGATTTCCGGCCTGGGTTTCGTCTATCGTCCGTGCACCGCCATAGCGGTGCGCGACCGGGTCCGCGAAACGATCGACCTCTTCGGCACCGACCGCGCGATGATCGCGAGCAATTTCCCGACCGACCGGCTGTTCGCCGATTTCGACACGACCTTGGATGCGCTGGCGGATGCGGTCGCTGATTTCAGCGAGGACGAGCGACGCGCGCTGTTCGCGCGGAATGCCAACCGTATCTACCGGCTCGGGCTGGATGTTTAGCGGCGTGCTCCTCCGGCCTCACTTAGCCCCTCCCCTTCAGGGGAGGGGTTGGGGGTGGGGCAGCGGCGAGCGGGGCTCGATGCCCCGATCGACGCTTCGACGCCTGGTGAGACGCTTCCCTTTCGGCGCGCAGACGCGCGCACCCACCCCCAACCCCTCCCTTGAAAGGGAGGGGCTAATAGTCGCCGAACCAGCCCCCGGGAGAAACACATGAACGCGAATCCGCTGCTCGGCGTGCTCTTCCACTGGCTGGGCGGTCTCTCCTCCGCCAGCTTCTATGTCCCCTATCGCTCGGTGAAGCGCTGGTCGTGGGAGATCTACTGGCTGACAGGCGGCATCTTCTCCTGGCTGCTAGCGCCGTGGTTCTTCGCCAGCATCCAGACCAGCGACCTGCTCGGCGTGCTGGGCGCCGCGCCCCTGCCGGTAATCGTCTGGCCGATCGTCTTCGGCATGCTCTGGGGCTTTGGCGGCCTGACCTACGGCCTCACCATGCGCTATCTCGGCCTGTCGCTTGGCATGGCGGTGGTGCTGGGGCTGTGCACCGTGTTCGGCACCCTTATTCCGCCGCTGTTCCAGGGCGATTTCGCCGCCAAGCTGCTCGACACGCCAAGCGGCAACATCATTCTGCTCGGCCTGGTTATCACCATGGCCGGGATCATCGTCGTTGCCATGGCCGGCGCGCGCAAGGATGCGGCACTCTCCCCCGAGCAGAAGGCAGCGGCGGTCGCCGAGTTCGATTTCCGCAAGGGCATCGCCGTCGCTGTCTTCTCCGGCATCATGTCGTCCTGCTTCGCCTTCGGCCTTGCCGCGGGCGAGCCGATCAAGGCGCTGTCGGCGGCGGCCGGCACTGGCCCGCTCTGGACCGGCCTGCCCATCCTCTGCCTCGTCATGTTCGGCGGCCTCATCACCAATGCCATCTGGTGCGCCTGGCTGATCGTGAAGAACCGCAGCGCCGGCCAGTGGGTCGGCGGCGGCGCGGCGGCCGGCGCCCCCCTGCTCGCCAATTTCCTGCTCTGCGCGGTCGCCGGCACCGCCTGGTATTTCCAGTTCTTCTTCTACACGATGGGCGAAAGCCAGATGGGGCGCTTCGGCTTCTCCTCCTGGACGCTGCACATGGCGTCGATTATCATCTTCGGCACGCTCTGGGGCTTCGCCTTCCGCGAATGGAAGGATGCCGCGCCGCGGGTCCGCGCCACGGTGTGGAGCGGCGTCGGGCTGCTGGTGCTCGCCACTATCGTCATCGGCTATGGCAACAGCATCGCGCTATGAAAGGCGCGCTGCTTTCCCTCGCTGCGATCGGCCTGCTGGCGCCACTGACCAGCGCCGCCGCACCGGAACGGGCGACCTATAGCAACCCGATCCTGTTCGCCGATTATTCGGACCCGGACATGATCCGGGTCGGCCGCGACTATTATATGGTCGCCTCGAGCTTCCATTTCTCACCGGGCATTCCGATCCTGAAGTCGCGCGACCTCGTCCACTGGACGATCATCGGCCATGTCCTGCCAAAGCTCGATTTCGCGCCAGAATACGACATGCCCGGTCCGCACACGTTGACCGACAAGATCTCCAAGCCGGTCGGCGGCACGCGCTATGCCGCCGGCGTCTGGGCGCCCTCGATCAGGCATCATGAGGGCAGATTCTACGTCTATTGGGCGACGCCGGACGAAGGCATCTTCATGTCCACCGCGACCCGCGCTGAAGGGCCATGGGCCAAACCCATCAAGGTGATCGACCAACCCTTGCTGGAAGACCCCTGCCCGATCTGGGATGACGACGGCCAGGCCTGGCTAGTCCATTCGCGCCATGGCGCCGGGCCGCTGATCCTCCACAAGATGAGCGTTGACGGCACCCGTGTGCTCGATGCCGGCACGGTGATCGTCGAGGACAAGGCCAATCTGCCGATCCTTGAAGGCCCCAAATTCTACAAGCGGAACGGCTATTACTATATCTTCGCGCCGATCGGCGGGGTGGAAAAGGGATCGCAGGTCGCGCTGCGATCTCGCGACATTCGCGGCCCCTATGAATGGCGCGTCGTGCTCGAACAGGGCAGCACCAAACTGGAAGGCCCGCACCAGGGCGGCTGGGTCGAGACGCCATCGGGCCAGGGCTGGTTCGCCCATTTCAACTCAACCGGCGCGTTCGGCCGCATCGTCCATCTCCAGCCGGTCAGCTGGGTCGACGACTGGCCGGTGATGGGCGACCCGATCCCTGGCAAGACCAGCGGCCAGCCGGTCGCGACCCATGCCATACCCGACACCGGCACCGCGCCGACCAGCGACCGGCTGCAGGATTCGGACGAATTCACCGCGCGTACGCTCGGCCCGCAATGGGAGTGGAACCACAATCCCGACAATACGGCGTGGAGCCTCGCCCGACGTCCCGGCTATCTCCGCCTGACCGCCGGCCACGCCGAGCATCTCGTCACCGCGCGCAATACCCTGACCCAGATATTGCAGGGCCCGAGCCGGATCACGACGCGGATCGACATCAGCGGCATGAAGGACGGCCAGCGCGGCGGCCTGTCCCTGTTCGGCGTCCGCCCGAGCTGGATCGGCGTGGTGCGCGACAAGGGTATCGCCCGGATCACCCTCGCCTCCGAAGGCGACGAGACGCCCGGCCCGACGATCGCGGCAAAGGCCCTCCAGCTCCGCGCCGAGATCGGCATCGGGCAGACCGTCCGCTACAGCTACAGCCTCGACGGCAAGGCCTTCACACCGGTGGGCGATGCGATCCAGCTCGCGCGCTTCTCCTGGTGGAAGGGATCGCGTCCGGCACTGTTCACCTTCACTCGCGCCGCGCCGGACGCGCAGCGCGGCTGGATCGATGCCGACTGGTTCCGCGTCGAGCCGCTGCCCGCCGACTAATTCGGATCGACATTCACGTCATTGGCGCGATTGCAGCAAAGAAAATGGTTCGCGCAGAGGGCGCAGAGAACGCGGAGCTCATTTCCGAATTCGACCATCGCATGCTGGTAAGCTGCCTGTTGCGGGCAGGCTGATTGTCGCAAGCTGGCCGGACTGGCTCAGCGTCCTCCGCGCCCTCTGCGCGAACCATAGTGCGCTGCCGACAGGCCGATGATGAACGTCGATCCGTCCTAGCCGGCCGGGCGAGTCACGATCCACGCGGCGCACAGCAGCAGCGCGATCGAGACCAGGCCGAGCACGACCATCCCGGGGTGTACGCCGATGGTGAACAGCACCAGCCCGACGGCCATGCCGATACACGCCCCGATCTTGCCCCGTCGGGGAATCGACCGATCCGCGCGCCAGGCACGCAGGGTTGGGCCGAAGCGGGGATGGTCGAGCAGCCTCGCCTCAAGGCGCGGCGAGGAGCGCGCGAAACAGCCCGCCGCCAGGATCAGGAAGATGGTGGTAGGCATCAGCGGCAATAGCGCGCCGATGATGCCGAGGACGACGAACAGGAATCCAAGCAACAGCCAGCCGATGCGCAATGCACCGGAAGATTGTCGCGAAGGTTCCCGTTCACTCACAATGCCTGTCCATCCATTCGGCCCCAGAGCTCGGGCATCCGCACCGCAGACGATTCATGCCCCGGTGAGCTGGGCCGACGCCTCCGCCTAGGTTATTTGCGACTCGCTCGCAACGATATCGGCGATGGCTCGACCCGCAGCCGACGGCTCCGGCCCCCTCCATGGAGAGATACAGGGCCATCAACGGCCATATGGAACGAGCGTCCTCCCGTGTGCTGGAAATAGAGATTCCTCAGCTTCCCTACGCACACTCCATTTTAGTGCAAACCATCACTGCCCATTCAATATTATTGAGCACAGCTATTTACGCTATAGCAAAAATGCAGATAAAATCGCACAACTCTTTCTCCAATACTGCAGGATCAACACAATACATCGAAGAAATCCATAGATTTTTGCCAACACCGCAGGCCGCAATTCCATTAATCAATCATGACCAAAGGTTAATGTGACTGAAGTACTGAAAACGATCATACATCCCGTGCGATCGGGGAGGCCCCGCCTCCCCCGCAACTGAGATGGAGAGTGAGATGAAATTGCTATTGATTCTCTCGGCATTGTCCCTCGGCATGGCGACTGCGGCCAGCGCAGCCCCGATGGCGCCACAAGCCAGCCAGGCGGAAGCCCCCGCTGCCGGCAATGTTCCGATCTGCTCGAAAACCGTGACTGACGGCTGCATGCAACGCAGCGCGACCGGGATGCGCCACGATCGCTCGGCACGACACCATCGCTGGGGAAGGCACCACCACCGGGCGGGGAGACACCATCGCCGAATGAGGCATCATCGCCACCATCGTCATCACCACCACCATCATCGGGCGGCAATGGCAACGACTCCCCCGGTGGCAACACCCGCGAAGTAATAAAGGCCGGGTCGGAAGTACGGCTCGGAGGTACGACCCGACGGGGGCTCATCCACATGGGCCCCTGGACGGGTCGCGGGACCAAGGCGACGTGACAAATATCGACATGCAGCATCCAGCGACCGCCCCCTCCTTCGCTATGACGCAGCGGATTCTCCGGCCGACCTGTCCGTGACATGACTCACCAGCACACGCGCCTTTCCGTTCGGTGGCTGATCGGCCTGCTCGGCCTCGTGCCGATCGCAGGCGCGCTCATGCTGCTCACGACCCATGTCGGGCGCCGGGCCCTCAAGAACTTGGCTCCCGCGTCGACGACGGTCAGCGTGCTGCCTGGCATGACCGTCGAGGAGGCAGTACCGCCCGCGCACGGCCTGGTCGTCACCAGCCGCCGATCCAACGGCGCAGCGGTCGAGGCCGGCATTTCGGTCGGCGACAATATCACCGCGATCGATTACCATCCGATCAAAGGCTTGAATGACGCAGTGGCGTATATGCGGCACGACCGGAGGCCGATCGTCACCCTGACGATCCTGCACGACCGCCATATGCGCCGGATGGCATTGAAGCGATCGGGAGAGAGCCATGGGGCATAAATTGTTGCTGGTGGAGGACGACGAAGCGACCGCGGCCTATATCGTCAAGGGAATGACCGAGGAGGGCTTCACGGTCGACCGTGCCGGCAACGGCCGCGACGGTTTCTTCCTCGCCAGCGACGGAAGCTACGACGCCGTCATCCTGGATCGCATGATTCCGGGCATGGACGGCATGGCCGTCTTGCAAGCCTTGCGCGCGGCTAGGATCGAAACGCCGGTCATCATCCTGTCGGCGCTCGGATCGCCCGAGGACCGGGTGAGCGGATTGACCGGCGGCTCGGACGATTATCTCGTGAAGCCTTTCGCCTTTGCCGAGCTGCTCGCGCGGGTGCGGCTGCTCGTGCGCAGCCGCGGCACCGGCGTCGCGATCGTCACCAAGCTCAGCTGCGACGATCTCGAGATGGAGCTGCTGTCGCGCAAGGTTCACCGCGGCGACAGGCTGGTCGAATTGCAGCCGCGCGAGTTCCGGCTGCTAGAATATTTCCTCCGCCACATCGATCAGGTCGTGACCCGCACCATGCTGCTCGAAGGTGTCTGGGATTATCATTTCGATCCGGGCACCAACGTCATCGACGTCCATATCAGCCGCCTGCGTCGCAAGATCGACGACGGCAGCGAGCGCCCGCTGCTCCATACCGTGCGCGGATCAGGCTACCGGCTCGGGCTGGACGCCTGAATGGCGGCGTCCTGGCACCTGATCCCCCGATCGACGGTTGCCCGGTTCGTCCTCCTCGCCTTCGTCTTCCAGATCGCCATCATCGGGGGCAGCCTCCTGTTCGTCCGGCAGGCGAGCGAAGGGGCGCTTGCCGAGGAGCAGCGCCAGTCGGTCTACGACCTTCGCGACGAGCTTCTCGACGCCTATCGCGACGGCGGGCAACTCGGCCTGACCCGGCTCATCAGCAATCGCCTTCAGTCGCCCAGGCACAGCATCGCGGTGATCCTGCTGGCCACGGCGGACGGGACGCCGCTGATCGGGAATCTCGGCGACTGGCCGACCACCGTCCCCCCGCGCACCGACTGGCGCGAGATCGAACTATACCGCACCGGCAGCGACCGGCCGGAGCGCATGGGGATAAGCACGGCCCCGCTACCCGACGGCACCAGGCTGCTGATGGGCCATGTCAGCGAGGCCAATATCCGTCTCGCGCGGATCAACGAAGAGGTCATCGGGGCCGCGCTGATAGGCGGCCTGTGCCTCATTCTGATGAGCGCGCTGCTCCTCGGACGAGTCCTGTCGCGCCAGATCAAGCGCATCACGTCGACCACCACCGCCTTTGTCGATGGCGCGCTCGCCGAGCGCGTGCCGATCCGCGGCAGCGGCGACGCCTTTGACGACCTTGGCCGCGCGATCAACGTCATGCTCGATCGCATCGAGAAGCTGATCTCCGAATTGCGAGTTCTTACCGATGGCCTGGCGCACGACCTGAAGTCTCCGGTCACCCGCCTCAAATCAGTCCTGGAGCGGGCCGTGCTCGAAACCCGCGATCCCGACGCGCTCGCCGCGCTCGACCGGGTGGCGTGCGAAGCGGATACGCTGCTGTCGATGCTGACGACCGCCCTGTTGATCAGCCGGGCCGAGGGCGGGATCGGCAGGGACCATTTCGTCGCGACCGACATCGGTGCCCTGCTTGACGACCTCGCCGAGATCTACGGCCCAGTGGCCGAGGATCGCGGGTTTGCGATCGAGACCCGCGTGGAAACGACGGCCAAGGTCTTCATCCACAGGGAATTGATCAGCCGGGCCATCGGCAATCTCATCGACAATGCCCTGAACTATGCCGTTGGCGGCACCAGGATCCTGATCCACGCCTCTGCGTTTCCAGGCGCCCTGACCATCGCCGTCTCGGACGACGGCCCCGGAATCCCCCCTGAGCGGCGCGCCGATGCGCTGCGCCGGTTCGGCCGGCTCGACCCGGCCCGCAACATCGGGGGCTCGGGCCTCGGGCTCGCGCTGGTCGAGGCGACCGCCGGGTTGCACCATGGCGACCTTGTCCTAGAGGACAACGCGCCCGGGCTGCGCGTCGTCCTCCGGCTCAACGTGTCGCTCGCGGAAGGCGACTGACCCTACAGGAAATTGCCATAGACCACCTGCACGATCTGGCCGGTGTCCAGATCGATGAGCAGCGCATCCGGGCCGTAGCGAATCCATTCATAGCCGACCGGTGGAATGTCGAGCCCGAACAACCAATAGTCGAGCAGCCGGTATTCGGGCGCCCAGAAGATCGCGGGGAGCACTTGCCCGGAACGGAATCGGCGATATTGCCAGCCCTGCGGCCCATGATAGGGCCCGACATGAACCGGGCGATCGGCCGTGAAATTATGGCTTAAATAGGCCCGGTCAGGACTTTGCGGCCGGATTTCGGCGCCGGCCGGTTGAGCCGGTCGCGCATAGCCGCGCGGTTCACGATAGCGTTCCGCGGCGAAGCTGCCGCCGTCGCGACTCTCACCCCCGCGCTGGATCGACATGCTCCCCGCGCCGCCCTCGCGCCGCTGCTGGGCATCAGCCGCCACGGTCTGCGCGCCCAACCCGAGCACGAGGATCATCGCGGCGATATGTGCCTTGCGGCCAAACGATATCACCATGACCATTTCCTTTGCCAACCGGCAGCCCCGGCGGTGCGGATCGCATCGCCGGACTGTCAATCGCCACTATCGGACACGGCATTCGTCCGGAGGGTGGCCCCCGCGTGAATTGTCGTTAACCCGCAGGCTGGCGGGATGAACCTCCCTGCACCAGCGGGCGCATGAGGGGCCTATCCCATCGTCCCGGACTGATACCATCGCCGAAGCGTCGGGACCCGAGTCAACGAACATCCACAATGCCGGCACCGGGCATGGTCGATCCCGCGCTCATCCTGGGTCACGACTCCATCCGCCAGGTGAGCACCATGGGCGCATGCGGCAATCCCGCGCGGCGCGACGGCGCGCCTCGGCCGACCTTCCTTGAGAGTGAGCATCGAGCGCCTCCATCAGCCGGACCATGAACCGCGCACAGCCGCGGCGAGGTGACGGGTATCTTAATTTCTCTCCATATTGCCGGACATTGGCGAAAAGCGGACCGTTGTAAGGCGCGTGTCAGGTCCCGGGTCGATTCTATGCCTGCTGCATTGATGCAGCGAGTCGTGAAGGACGGGTCACGAGCCGCAGACATGTCTGCCTGAGACTCGCGTAACACCTCCTGAAGAAGGAGTAGTTCCATGTTGAACCATCGCAACACCACAGGTCGGGCCGCCGCCCTGGGCGGCGCGATCCTGCTGACCGGTGCCATCGTCGACGCGGCGTGCGTCGCCCCCGCCGCCGCCCGGCCGAGAGACACCCGCGAATATCCGGTATGCACCAGGATGCGGGTCGACGACTGCCGCCAGATGCGGCACTCACCGCGCCCGACCGGATCGCATGAAAAGGCGCTGGTCGAGCGGGCAAACCAGCAACAGCAGCAATAAGGCACCCGAAGAACCACCCCCGCCGATCATCTCCCCCGGGAAGGGGCGGGGGATAGGGGGCCATCGACCCCCCGGTTCTCAATAGCCTATGAGATTGGGCGCGACCCAGCGTGCGCTGCCATGCGGGGTGGCGAAGATCGTGATGCCAGGGAAGGCATGGGCCAGCGCCGCCTCGAACGCAGCACGTCGCGGCGCGAGTTCGGCATCGCCCCATGATCTGCCGAACACGGCGTGATAGGCGGTCGCCCCCGGCGCCCCGCCGTCGACGATCGCCTTGGCGGCGGCGATGCCGCGCTCACTGGGCACCAGCCCATACTGCATCTCGCCATCCTCGTCTTCCTGGCCGTCGTCCATCTCGAACGCACCACCCCCGGTGTTCCAATGGTAGAGGCATGCCAGCGGCGTTTGCGGATCATAGGCAAGCAGCGCAATGCAGTTGAACAGGCTGGTGGTGTACATCGGCCCGTTGGCGGCGGTATGCGCGCCAATGCCGACCTCGAGCCCATGGCCGGCATGGGGATTCGGCGCCGGGGGGGCTGCGACCGCAGCTACGCCGCCACCCTGAAACGGACCCCACTCGTCTTCGGCAACCTGTTGATCGCCCGCACCCTGAAACGGACCCCACTCGTCTTCGGCAGCCTGTTGATCGCCCGCGCCCTGAAACGGACCCCACTCGTCTTCGGCAACCTGTTGATCGCCCGCACCCTGAAACGGACCCCATTCGTCTTCGGCAGCCTGTTGATCGTCCGCGCTCTGAAACGGACCCCATCCCTCCTCGTCGGGTGGCTGAGCGTTCATCAACTGGACTGGCGCAACGGCGGTCCTGGGGACGGGCGTGCTATCGACCTCGCGCGGTTGCCGCGTGAGGGTGCCGGCCATGGCCCGCAGCGCCACGACCGCGGGACGCGCGTTGAGCAGCCGACTCGTCGCGACGAGGGACTCGACCGATCGCGCGCCATCGAGTTCGCCGGAAATGGCGTTGCCGGTGGCGGACGATGCAGCGCCTGAGCCAGCCATGCCCTTGCGTTGCGGATCAGCATAGCCGCTCATCCCGCTGCCGGCGTGCGGTGGGGATCGTGCGCTTCGGCGCGGGCGATCATCTCAGCTGACCAAGCGGATGCAACATGCTGTCGGATAGAAAGAGATCGGCCATGGTGCGTCCTGCAATGGGCGATCCACAATATGCGCCGAGTCCAGCACGCTGCCAAGCGCGTGCTATTTGGCGAAGATGGCGGGGATCGCCTTTTCGCCGAGAAGCTCGCGCACGATCGCCTCGACCTCCCCCCGTTGCTCCGCGGAAAAGGCGAAGCGATTTTTGGTGGCGAGGACGATCAATGCCTCGATGTCCTTTGGCCGCGTCCCTTTCATCCGGATACGATGGTTGATCCCCTTGATTGCCTCGAACGGCGACAGAACCGTCATGCCGTCCATGTCCTCGCGACCGAGAGATTTGATGGTCGGCCCCATTTCGCCTTCCATCACCAGATCTACCGTCTTGCCCGTCGGGCCGTGTCTGAACTTGCGCACGACAAGGCTGCCGCCTTCGGTCTTTCCCGTGGCGACGGACACTGCGGCGCGCGCGCCGGCGCTGTTGCCGGCGGCGCCTCCCGCTGCCCCGGCTGCGGCTGCTGCGGCGGGGTTTTCCTTCACGTCGTCCATCAGTTCTACGAACCCCGCGGCACGCAATGCCTGGCTGCCCGCCGCCATATTGCTGACGATGATGTCGACATCGTCGGGCGCGGTAAAGGGCGCGGCGCCGAGCAGCATCTGCGCGCCGCTGCCCTGGACGACGAACGTCACCTTGGCGGCGTGCAGGGTGCTCGACGCCGCGTCGATGACGCTGCCCACGGCTTTGCGCCCGGCACTCACCTTGTTCAGCGCCGCCGGCGGGCCGATCTTACCGAAAATGGCCTGTTCGGCCATGACGCCGATGTCGACCTGGACATTTTCCGGCACGACATACTCAGCATGGAGATGGGGGAAACTCTTCTCGAACTCTTCGATCTTCGCGTCGCCATAGCCGAGACGACCGGCGAGATCAGTGTAGATCTGATCCTTGTCGTCGAACCTGTCGAGCTTCCAGCCAGGGCGTTTGGCATCGATCACCACGCGTTGCGCCGTGTGGCCCGGCATCGTGACAGGTTTCGACGGGGGTTGCGTTGCCCCAGGCGACGCGCGCTGGAGAAGTCGCGCGGCGGCCGCTGTCCGTGCGACCGCCGGCGCTGCGTTCAGTACCGTCGACAATTGTACGAGCGATGCGTGCCGCGGGCCCGCCGCCAGCGTCGGGCGGGCAAGCGTATCGCGATCAGTCGGCGATGCGTGCCGCTGTTCCTGGTCCTGCATGGCAAGCACCCCCGGGAAGGGGGCGATCCTATCATCGTGGCGGTCAATGTCACGCCGCCGCCGGCATCGAGTCCCGGCAGGGGGCGTTCAAATCGTCGATTCCAGAGGAAAAATGACATTCCACTTGAGACGTTCGCGAGCGACACAGTATAAATCAATGGCTTGCGCCAGAAGTTGCCACGCAGGCGACTTCGGCTCGCGCAATCTGCTATTTAGAAGGTTCGCAGGGCGCCTCGACTGCGGAGCAAATCGCCGTCGACATCGGACCGCGACCCCATCTCCACGCCCCAGGCTTAACCGAGGCGTCGGATCGCGCAGCCGGTTGTTGCGGGTGTCGGCACGAACTATGATGTCCGAATGGCTCGAATTCTCGTTATCGAAGACGATGGAGCGACCGCTCGAGAGATTTCGACCGAGCTTGGCACCGCTGGGCACGAGACGGTGTTGGTCCATGACGGGCATGATGCGCTCGAGCTGGCGACGCGCGAACCATTCGATGCGATCACGCTGGACCGCATGCTCCCGGGGCTCGACGGCCTCGCCGTGGTGTCCCAATTGCGCGAGCGCCGAATAGCAACGCCGGTGCTGATGATCAGTGCGCTCAGCGACGTCGATGAGCGCATTGCGGGCCTGCGCGCTGGTGGAGACGACTATCTCGTCAAGCCGTTCGCGCCGGGTGAGATGGCCATGCGGGTTGAGGTCATGCTGCGCCGGTCAGCATCTACGGCCAAAGAAAATATCCTCACGATCGGTGCGTTGCAGATCGACTTCCTCCATCGCCGTGTCTCGGTCGACGGGGAGCCAGTCAAGCTGCTGCACCTGGAATTTCGTCTGCTCGAATTTCTCGCACGCAATGCCGGTCAGGTCATGAGTCGCCGGATTATCTTCGAAAAGGTCTGGGAATATTATTTCGATCCCGGCGCCAATCTCATCAACGTCCATATCGCGAGACTGAGGCGCAAGCTCGATCGCCCGGGGCGACCATCGGCCATCGCCACGGTCAAGGGCGAGGGCTATCGTCTCGATGCTGTCTGAACGGCTGAGGCTGCGCGACGTTCGACGTACGAGTGCGTTCCGCCTCACCGTGATCCTCGGATCGCTTTTCTCGATCGGCGTGGTCGCGTTACTCGCGCTCATTTACTTTCTTACCGAGCAGGAATTGACCGCACGCAACGATCGGATCCTGCGCGCTCAGGCTTCGCTCTGGCTCGCCGTACCGGCCGCGGACCTGCCCGCGCGGATCGACACCGACATCGATCGCGGCGACCGCGGCCTTTCCTATGGGGGGCTTTTCAGCCATCGCGGCGAACGCCTTGCGGGGAACATGGCGCGCCTTGCCGACCTGCCACCGAATCAACCGACCGATATCGAAGGCAATGGTCGACGCGGTCCCGTGCGGCTTCTCAGGGTGTCCACATCGGCCGGCGAGACGATCATGATCGGTCGCGACATCAGCCAGATCCGGGATCTGCGGCAGCGCATCCTGGTCATCCTGGTCCTTAGCGGCCTCGCCGCTGCATCGGGCATGATGCTGGCCGCGATCGCGCTCAGCCTGCATCCGCTGCGCCGGGTCCGCGATCTGCAGCGGTTCGCGCGCCGGATAGCCGCGGGCTATCTCGAGGTGCGCATGCCGATCGCCGGTCGCGGTGACGAACTGGACCAGTTCGCGCGAACGGTGAATGTCATGGTCGACGATGTCGAGCGCCTGATGGAACAGGTGAAAGGCGTCACCGACGCGATCGCCCATGATCTGCGCACGCCATTGACCCGGGTTCGCGCCCAGTTGCACCGCGCCAGGCAGTTTCCCGACATATCGGAAGGTCTGGCGGAACTCCTCGCCACCGCCGAAGCTGATCTTGAGATCGCGCTCGATCGCTTCACGGCACTGCTGCGGATATCCGAAATCGAGGCTGGCGCCAGACGCGCAGCCTTCGCGCCCACCGAGATCGCCCGGCTTTTGTCGGATGTCTTCGACCTGTACGAACCACTCGCGGAAGAGCGCGGGCTTTCCTTCCGGCTCGACACTAGCGCGGCGCCCCAGGTCCAGGCCGACGAGAAGCTCTTGTTCGAAGCGATCGGCAATCTCGTCGATAACGCGATCAAGTTCGCCGTGCACCAGGTCACCCTAAAGATCGCCTGCTCCGGGAATGAAATTCTTGCCGAAGTTCGCGACGATGGTCCGGGCATTGCGGTCGAAGAGCGCGAGGCGGTGCTGCGACGCTTCCATCGCGGCTCGAAGGCGGCGACCTATCCCGGCTCGGGACTTGGATTGAGCGTGGTCGCGGCGATCCTCCATCTGCACGACTTCGAGCTGGAACTTGCCGATGGTTCGCCGGGGCTCGTCGCCCGCGTGAGAATGCCGCGACGCCACGGGCCGACCTTGCCCAAGTGAAATTCATTTAACTTGGCGTTTCGGGGAAAGGGTTCGATTTGCCGCGTTGCCAATGGCGCGCCGCAGCGCCTCCCCCGTCGCCCAGACGGCGCGCCGTTGGCACCTTAGAACAATATCGGGGCAGCCATGCTTCAGCTCGTCAAGCTCGCGCTCAGCAAACCCTATACATTCGTGGTCCTGGCCATATTGATCCTGCTCGGCGGAACCATCGCGTGGTTCCGGACCCCGACCGACATCTTCCCCGACATCAAGATACCGGTGATCGCCGCCGTATGGACCTATCGCGGCCTGCCGCCGCAGGACATGGCCGGCCGGGTCGTCTATTATTACGAACGCCAGCTATCGACGTCGGTGAACGACATCGATCATGTCGAGAGCCAGTCGCTGTCGGGTGTCGGCATCGTCAAGATCTTCTTCCGTCCCGGCGTCGATATCCGGACCGCCACCGCCCAGGTGACCTCGGTATCGCAAACGGTGCTGAAGCAGATGCCGCCCGGCATCACACCCCCGCTCATCCTGAACTACAACGCATCGACGGTGCCGATCCTGCAGCTCGCACTCTCGTCCGGCGACCTCACCGAGCAGAAGATCTACGATCTGGGCCAGAACTTCATCCGGCCGGCGCTCGCTTCGGTCCAGGGCGCCGCGATCCCGTCACCTTATGGCGGCAAGGAACGCCAGATCCAGATCGACCTCGATCCGGCCGCACTACAGGCGCGCCACCTCTCGGCGACCGATGTCGGAACGGCCCTTGCCGCGCAAAACCAGATTGTACCCGCGGGTACGACCAAGATCGGTCAGTATGAGTATAATTTCCGGCTGAACAACAGCCCGGAGGTGATCGAGCAGCTCAACGACCTGCCGATCAAGACGGTCGATGGCAGCACTGTCTATATGCGCGATGTCGCACATGTCCGCGACGGCTCTCCGCCACAGCGCAACGTGGTACGGGTCGATGGCGGCAGGGCCGTCCTGATGACCATCCTCAAAAGCGGATCGGCCTCGACGATCGCGATCGTCGACCAGGTCACGGCGCTGCTCCCCAAGCTCAAGGAAACGCTGCCGCCGAACCTGCTCGTGGCGCCGCTGTCGGACCAGTCGCTGTTCGTCAAGGCGGCTGTTTCCGGCGTGATCCGCGAGGGCGTGCTCGCGGCCGCGCTCACCTCGCTGATGATCCTTCTGTTCCTCGGCTCCTGGCGGTCGACGGTCATCATCGCCGCGTCGATCCCGCTTGCGGTCCTGGCAGCCATCGCTGGGCTGGCGATTATGGGCGAGACGCTCAACATCATGACGCTGGGCGGACTCGCGCTCGCGGTCGGTATCCTCGTCGACGACGCCACGGTGACGATCGAGAACATCAACTGGCATCTGGAGCAGGGAAAGCCAGTTCGTCAGTCGATCCTCGACGGTGCCGAACAGATCGTCCAGCCAGCCTTCGTATCGCTGCTCTGCATCTGCATTGCCTTTGTTCCGATGTTTTTCCTGCCGGGAATCGCGGGATATCTGTTCGCGCCGATGGCCAAGGCGGTGGTGTTCGCCATGATCGCCTCCTTCGTCCTGTCGCGCACGCTGGTGCCGACGATGGGCAACTACCTGCTACGCGACCATGCGTCCGAATTTACCGCTGCGCAGATGGTCAGCCACGACGCCGGCGCTGGCAGGCCCCGCACGCGTAATCCCTTTCGTCGTTTCCAGCACGGCTTTGAGACGAGGTTCGAACGCCTGCGCCACTATTACGTCGCAACCCTCGCCTTCGCGCTGGCGCGGCGACGCCATTTTGTGCCCGGCTTTCTCGCGGTCGTCCTCCTGTCGTTCGCGCTGATCCCGCTGCTTGGCCGAAACTTCTTTCCGACCGTCGATGCCGGCCAGATCAATCTTCATGTTCGCGCGCCGGTAGGAACGAGGATCGAGGAGACGGCGGCGCTCTTCGACCATATCGAGGATGGTATCCGCCAGGTGGTGCCGCGCGATCAACTGGCGTCGATCGTCGACAATATCGGCCTGCCGGTCAGCGGCATCAATCGCGCTTATTCCAATACCGGCGGCGTCGGCCCTCAGGACGGCGATATTCTGATCACCCTGAACAAGGATCATGCGCCGACCGCGGACTATCTGCACGCGCTGCGCAAGCGGCTGCCCGATGAATTTCCCGGGTCGACCTTCTCCTTCCTGCCGGCCGACATCATCAGCCAGATCCTGAACTTCGGCGCGCCGGCGCCGATCGACGTGATGGTCACCGGGCCTGACACCAAGGCGAACGAAGCCTATGCCGATGAACTGGTGGTCGCCATGCGCCACATCGCCGGGATCGCCGATGTGCGCCTCCAGCAGGCGAACGATTATCCCGAACTCAGCTTCTCGGTCGATCGCAGCAGGGCCGACCGTATGGGCATCACCGAGAATGACGTCACCAAGAGCGTGGCGGTCAACCTCGCCGGAAGCTTCCAGGTTGCGCCCGCCTTCTGGCTTAATCCGAAGAATGGCGTCTCCTATCCGATCGTCGTCCAGGCACCGCAATATCGCATCGATTCGATGTCCAAGATGCAGAATATTCCCGTCACCGGATCAGGTGCTGACCAGTTCCAGCTGCTCGGCGCGCTTGGTACGATGAAGCGCCAGCCGTCACCCGCCGTCGTCTCGCATTATGCGGTTCAGCCGTCCTACGACGTCTACGCAACGACACAGGGTCGCGATCTCGGCGCGGTGGCGGGCGAAATCCAGCGGGTGATCGACGCGCATGCGAAGGATCTTCCCAAGGGCGCCTCGGTAAACCTGCGCGGCCAGGTGGAGACCATGAACACCGCCTTCACCGGCCTGTTGCTGGGCCTGCTCGGCGCGATCGCGCTGATCTACCTGCTGATTGTCGTCAACTTCCAGTCCTGGATCGATCCGTTCGTCATCATCTCCGCGCTACCGGCTGCGCTGGCCGGCATCATATGGATGCTGTTCGCAACCCACACGCCGCTCTCGGTCCCCGCGCTTACCGGCGCGATCATGTGCATGGGCGTGGCGACGGCCAATAGCGTTCTGGTAGTCACCTTCGCGCGTGAGCGGCTCGCAGTAACCGGCGATGCCGCGCTTGCCGCCGCCGAAGCCGGCGCGACCCGGTTCCGGCCCGTCCTGATGACCGCCCTTGCGATGATCATCGGCATGGCGCCGATGGCGCTCGGCTTTGGCGAAGGCGGAGAACAGAACGCGCCGCTTGGCCGCGCGGTGATCGGCGGCCTGATCTGCGCGACCATCGCCACGCTCGTCTTCGTGCCCGTGCTGTTCGCGATGGCGCACCGCAAGGTTCGCCCAGCAAGCGCACCCCATCCCCCAATTCCAGATGGAGTTATCGTCCATGCCTGATGCCACGCCGATCGAGGCGACCCACGCGCCCAAAGGGTTGAAGGCAGCCGGGATCGCCGCCGCCTTCGTCGCAGCCGGGGTGGTCGCCTTTGGCGTGATGACACGCGCCGCGGATGCCGGCCTCGCGCAGAAATGGTCGGACGACCGATCGATCCCAACAGTCCATCTGGTGCCGGCGACCGCATCGTCGGCCTCCAACGCGTTGACGCTGCCGGGGACGATGGAGGCTTGGGAAGCGGCCAAGCTTTATGCTCGCGCGCCCGGTTATGTGAAGGCATGGTACCGCGATATCGGCGCGATGGTTCCTGCCGGAGCTCCGCTCGGCCTTGTCGACACGCCGGAGCTGGACGAGCAGATTCTGCAGGCCCGTGCCGACCTCACCAGCGCGCGTGCGGCAACCACGCTGTCCCGGGACACCGCCGCGCGCTGGAACGACCTCCTGACCACCAACTCGGTGTCGAGACAGGAAGCCGACGAGAAGAATGGCGACCTCGCCGTCAAGCGGGCCGCGGTACAGGCAGCCCAGGCCAATCTCGGCCGATTGCTTGCGCAAAAGGCTTTCGCCACGGTGCGCGCGCCCTTCGCCGGCGTCATCACCGCCCGCGCCGCCGATATCGGTGACCTAGTCGGCCCCGGCGCGACGAACCAGCAGCCTCTCTTCGCGCTGGCGAGCATCGGCCGTATCCGGATCTATGTCAGCGTACCGCAGGCCTATTCGGCGACGATGACCCCGGGGCTGACCGCGACGATGATGCTTCCGGAATTTCCGGAACGCCACTTCACCGCGCGGATCGTGGGTGATGCGCATGCCATCAATCCGCAGTCGGGCACGCTGCAGGTGCAACTGGTTGCCGACAATCCGGGCGGTGCGCTGAAGCCCGGCGGCTATGCACAGGTACAGTTCGAGGTGCCCGGAGGGGGCGGTGCGGCCCAGATCCCGTCGACCGCGCTGATCTTCCGGGCACAGGGGACACAGGTCGCCCTGGTCGGTCCTGACGGGCGGGTGCGATTGCAGGCGGTGACACTTGGTCGCGACCTTGGCGCGACCGTGGAGGTCAAGGCGGGTCTTCTGGCTGGCGCGAAGGTCATCGACAATCCACCGGACTCGGTCGCCAACGGCGAACTGGTTCGGGTGGGAACGACGCATCATGCCTGAGCGCGCATGGTCTGCAATTGCCCTGGCCGTACTGGGCGGTCTGGCCGGATGTTCGATGGCACCAGCTTACCGGCCCCCTGCCATCGCGGCACCACCGGCGTTCAAGGAGGCGGGCGCGTGGCTGCCCGCCGATCCGGCAAGCGGGCGTCCACAGGACGCGTGGTGGACATCCTTTGGTGACCCGGCACTCGACCGGCTCGAACAGCAACTGGTGGCGGGCAATCCGACCCTTGCGGGCGCCCTTGGCCGTTATGACGCAGCGCGGGCCTATCTCGCCCAGGCAAGGTCGAGCCTGTTGCCGACGATCGGTCTCGGGAGCGAGTTCGATCGCGATCGTCAGTCGAACGACCGACCGCTGCGTAGCGCCACCCAGCCAGACTTCTACTCCGCCGACACGATCAGCGGCAGTGTCGGCTACGAACTCGACCTGTGGGGCCGCGTCCGCAACAGCGTCGCCGCCGGCAAGGCGGAAGCCGCAGCCAGCGCTGACGATGTCGCGGCCATTCGGCTCAATCTCGGCGGCGAGCTTGCCAGCGCCTATATCGCGCTTCGCGGCCAGGATCAGCAGATCGCCCTGCTGGCGAGCACGGTCGAAGATTATGGCCAGGCGGACGCCCTGACGCAGCGGCGCTTCCGGGGCGGCATCGCATCCGGGGTCGATACCGGTCGGTCGGGATCGCAGTTGGCCGAGGCCGAGGCCCAGCTTGCCGACGTCCGCGCGCAACGGGCGTTGACCGAACACGCCATCGCAAGCCTGGTCGGCGCGCCCGCGTCGGGCTTCGCGATTGAGCCGGCACCGGACAGCCTGACGATGCCCGTCACGCCGATCGGCGTTCCTTCGACGCTGCTGCAGCGTCGTCCGGATGTGGCGGCGGCGGAACGGCGGATGATCGCCGCCAATGCCGAGATCGGCGTTGCGCGCGCGGCTTTTTTCCCGTCGATCTCGCTCGGTGGCCAGGGTGGATTTCAGAGCACCGCTCTTTCCGGCCTCATCAGCGCGCCGAACCTGTTCTGGTCAGTCGGCCCAACTATGGTCGCCAGCCTCTTCGACGGCGGTCGAAGGCGAGCGCAGGTGGCAGTTGCACAGGCGAACTGGACCCTGGCAACGGCACGGTATCGCGCGAGTGCCCTGAAGGCATTTCAGGACGTCGAGGACAGCCTGTCGCAACTGCATCTGCTCGGTGAGGAGAACGCGGCCGAGCAACGTGCTTCGGCAAAGGCGACCCAGGTCGAAACCCTGTCGCTCAACCGCTATGTGAAGGGGGCTGTGACCTATCTCGATGTCGTGACGGCACAGGCAACCGCGCTGCGGGTTCGCCGCGCGGCGATCGACCTCTCGACGCGCCGGTTGCAGGCGAGCGTGCAGCTCGTGAGGGCGGTTGGCGGCGGGTGGGACGAAGCCGCGCCCGCCCCCGCGCAACCCAACACGACAAGTCGCTCGCGGTAGATCCGGCAGGTAGCGAAAATCGATCCGATGTGGATGACCACCATCGGATCCGCCACCTCGCCCGCACGCCCTCGAGGTTCGCTCAATATCAGAAGCGAACCCCTAAATCGTCGGATCAGGTATGGAAACTCGCCTCGGGGCGGCCGCCATGTCGGCCACTCACCCGGACCGTCCCTCGGAACGGTGCTCCGCGTTGACGGGCTCCTGATTCCGGCAAGGACGCTGTTGGGCTTTGAGGTCTATGTGGCGATGCTGACTTCTGCGTCGGCTTGTCGGGATAGGTCCGCGAATGCAAAACAACGGAAAGGAAATCTCCGCCGGGTTAATCTTGCCGGTCGGCGTCAAACTGCTAATGAAGATATGCTAGGAAGGAAAAGATCTTTGACGCCTGCAGAACTGAGCATCACCTTCTTCATTCAGCTGTTCGTGATTGTTGCGGTAGCGCGCGTGGTGGGCTGGTTCTGTCAGCGCTTCCTCGGTCAGCCACAGGTTGTCGGCGAGATGATCGCCGGCGTTCTGCTTGGGCCCTCGCTCCTAGGATTGGTGCTGCCGGATCTCAGCGCGCTGCTTTTCCCCGCTCAGTCGAAGCCGATCCTCTTCGTCATCGCCCAGCTGGGAATCGGTCTCTATATGTTCCTCGTCGGACTCGGGTTCGACCGCGACCATTTCCGCAGCAACCTTGGCAGTGCCGGCGCGATTTCTTTGTCGGGGGTTACCGCGCCTTTCGTGATGGCAATGGGACTGGCGCCATGGCTCCTGAGCGAAGGGCTGTTCGCGCCCCGCATATCGCGGGCCGAGGCGACGTTGTTCCTGGGCGCCTGTATGGCAATCACGGCTTTTCCGATGCTGGCACGCATCATTCACGAACGTGGCATCTCGCGATCCCCGCTCGGCACGCTGTCGTTATCGGCGGGAGCTATCGACGACGCCTGCGCCTGGGCCGTGCTGGCGGTCGTGCTCGCGACGCTCGGCGCGGGCGCGGGCGTCGCGATCAAGGCGATCGGCGGCGCACTGGCCTTTGCGGCGTTCATGGTTCTTGCCGGGCCGCGGCTGTTCGCCCGTTTCGCACCGGCAGTCGAGGCGCGGGGCGGGGTCGACAACGGGTTGCTCGGCGCGGTGCTGATGCTGTTTCTGCTGTCCGCCTTCGCGATGGATTCGGCGGGAATGCATGCCGTGTTCGGCGGGTTTCTACTGGGCACGGCCATGCCGCGCGGCCGTTTCGTCCGGGAAATCCGTGCCAAGCTGGAGCCGGTCACCACCGTCCTGCTCGTGCCGGTTTTTTTCACCTATTCCGGGCTCAACACCAAACTCGATGTGATGAGCGATCCCGCGCTGTTCGTGATCGCCGTGGCAATACTTGGGGCGTCGATCTCGGCGAAGTTCGGCGCCTGTTGGGCGGCGGCGCGGCTTACCGGTCAGGACAATCGCACCGCGCTCGGCATCGGCGCGCTGATGAACGCACGCGGACTGATGGAGCTTATCATCATCAATATCGGCCTTCAGCAAGGACTGATCGGGGTCGAACTGTTTTCGATCCTGGCGCTGATGGCGGTCGTGACCACCTTCATGGCCTCGCCACTGTTCGAGCTGGTCTATGGACGGCAAGCGCGCGCAGCTGGCCAGTTGGGCCAGCTGGTCGACGACGCGGAGCCGCCGACAAAGGTCCCTGCGACCAATCGATAGCTCCGCAGTTCCGCGACCTACGACAGGTGCCAGCTGCCTTTCATCGCGGGTTTTTCCTCAGGTATAGACAAGACGGAGGAGCAGCCGGTCAGCCGACTCCGGGGTCGTCGCGCGATGATAGGTGGAGTTGTCCATCAAGAACCCGCTTCCCGCCTTGCCCTCTATCATCGTCTCGTTCTCGCTTCCATAATATCGCTGCAGCACTTCCACCGGTTGCGAATAGCTGAACAGCATGGGCCAGGTTTTTTTCTTATGCGAGTGCTTGAACATCACGTGTGCTCCTGACGTTCGATCGGTGTCGGTGATGTAGAAAGCGACCATTATGAAGTTGTGGCCGTGAAGATCGAAGTGATAGTCGATCGCATTTCCCTGCCTCATCTGCTCTTCCGGGCTGAGCTTCGTCGCGAAGCTCCAATACAGCTCCAGGTCGCTTAGTCGTTTGGGCGAATATCCCAGATACCGGCTGACGATCTCAAGGATCAGGGGATCGTTGACAATCCGGGAGACGCACTCATGCTTGAGAAGCTGGCGCTTTCTTCGTTTGTAAGCCGTGCCGAGGGTCACCATCTCACCGTCTGCCAGACGCCCGCCCTCCGCCACCTCGGATTTGAGGAACGGTCTCGACCGAACCGAGTTCTGCAACGGGAGCCGACCTGCCAGACTATGGATCTCCGCGACCAGATCCGCGGGAAGATCGAGGCCCAGCGAAACGCCTTCTTTTCGAAGCTCTTCGACGCTGCGATCTGCATCGAAGCCGTGGAAGATGCTATCATGCCGTGGCCGGAACGACGTTTCGCGCTCGCGGTCCCATTCCCGACCGAACAGACCGGCAGATTGGCGGAGGCGCTGCACGCGGCTGTAGGCGATACGATAGGTTCGGAAGCGGGCCAGCACGAACATCGGACCGATCCGGAAGATTCGCCGGATGATCGTGTTCATCCGGATGGCCAGCTTGGCCTTATGCTTACGCCATGACCTGGGTAGCATGGTCACCTCAATACGATCGCCGTATGCGAAGTCGATTGCCGCAGAAGAGCGACGGCCGCAAACCCGCTTCGCCGCTCTCCAGGACAATGCTCATTACATGGCGTGCCTATGGCGCGCCGCGGATCACCCACGAATGGAGCGCGAATTACCCACGAACGGCTATCCTATGATCTTGAGCGAGGCGCGCAGTGTTCGGCAACACCAGGTCCAATCGTTCCACCTCGGAGAAAAGCCTCATTATGTCGATCTCACAATCGATCTCGGTCAGCGGCAGTTCGGCGTTGCGCTCCAGGCACGCGTTCACTGCATCGGCGTCGGTGCCATCGATATCGACATAATGGAGTTTGCCAGCCAGGCGACCATTCTTGCTCGCCCCGCCAATGCTGATCTTTGCAGGCCAGCCTTTTGCCGGCATCTTCGCATCGATGAAATCCAGGATGTTCAAATCGCCAAAACCGGACACCTCCACGGTGCCGGTTTTTCCTGCTTTCGAGGAACCAGTCATTTGCCTCTCCTCTGTTATCGGAATCACACTAAGGATGCCGCAGGTTCAGTGCGGCCACACCACACGTCGGCCAAGAACAGACGCTCAATTTTGGGAGATTAGCCTATTCTCTCCAGAACTCTATCACTATACCTGCAACAGCAGCCTGATGCAATAAGACGACCTCGTTAGACTGGACCGACCCTGGCCGGCGATACGCGAACTCTCTGCTCACCGTCCTTTACCGATCCGTGTCTCCCACTGGCGCCTCGGCCGTGCCTGCGGATCATTCGAACCGCACGAGCACGCGCTGGCCGATCAGCAGATCCGTGCTCCTGGTCTGGACGATCACCTCGACCACACGTTCATCGGTGAGCTGGCTGGCCTGATCCGATTGCAGGCGACGCGCTCCGAATATCGGCGCGATCCGCTTTACCGTGCCGGAGATGCTGGCCGACCGCTCGTTCTCCGGCGAGATTTTGACTGCCTGCCCGGCGCGGATGGATCGCAAGGCCGTTTCGGTGACTTCGGCGCGCACGATGCGCGGCGTGTTCGGGACGATCGTGAAGAGGACCGATACGTTGAGGGTCGAGACCCCCGTACCTACCGATGCGAAGCTCTGTGCAACGGTTCCGTCGGCCGGGGATCTGACCAGCCTCTGATCGCGCTCGAAAACCGCTCTGCGCATAGCCGCGCGCGCCTTGGCCAGCGCGGCTTCCGATTCGCGCACGCGCAGCCGGGCCAGATTTGCGTCATCCCTTGCCAGGTCGGCGGTGACGCCGGCCACGGCGCGCTTGCCCCGCAGGCTGTCCAGTCTGGAATATTCGCGAGCCTTGGCCGTCGCTTCCAGCCTCGCCTGGTCGAGCTTCGTCCTGGCAAGCGCGATGTCGGCCTCGCTTTCGGTGACGGCGATCGCCTGTCCGTCGAATTCGAGCTGCGCCAGGGGCTGGCCTTTGGTTACCCTTTCGCCCTCCTGGACATAGATGGCGGAGACGGTTCCCGGCGTCTTGGCGGCCGCCGCGATCAATCCACCTTCGACATCGACGCGGCCATTGGCCACGGCGGCCGACCGGCCCATGGTCTTGGCCGGCACGAAAGTCTCTTCACCAGGCACCTCGTTCGAGCAGGCGCCGAGAATGCAGAGTGCCGGGAGGATCGCGAAAGCTCTCATTCTCCGACAGTGGCTTCAGGCGGGAAAGCGCTTGGTTTGAACGACTCGGCCGTCGGCCATTTCCACGATCCGGTCGGCGCTTTGCTGAAGCTTGGTATCATGGGTGACGACTATTACGGCGGCGTTGCGGTTGCGCGATGCAACGCGCAGCAATTCGATGATCCGGGCGGCATTTTCCGAGTCCAGGGCCGAACTCGGTTCGTCTGCGAAGACCAGGCTCGGCTCCTTCACCAATGCGCGCGCGATCGCCACCCGCTGCTTCTCGCCGCCGGACATCTCCGCCGGACGGAGGGCGAGCTTGCCGCTCAGGCCGACTTCGTCCAGCGCCGCGCGCGCGCGCTCGCGTGCCTCTGTCCGGCTGAAGCCGAGATACCGTACGACGAGTGCGACCTGTTCGACGGCATTCAAGGCGGGGAACAAATTGAAGCCCTGAAAGACGAAACCGCAATGTCGAAGGCGAAAGGCATCGATGCGGCTAGGCGGCATGCGCCAGAGGTCTTCGCCAAGCGCATTCACTTCACCGCTATCCGGCCTCAGCAGCCCGGACACCGCCGCCAACAGCGTCGATTTGCCCGACCCGGAGGGGCCAATCACCATCGTCATCTCTCCGGCCATGGCCTCGAAGTCGACCCCGGAAAGCACGACGGTACGCTCTCCGCCCGTCGTGTAGGACTTCTGCAGGCCGGTTGCCCGGATGGCAGGCTGCCGATCGGAATTGGCGGTCATCTCAGCAATTCCGCAGGGTCCGATCGTTTTAGCAGCTGGATCGACATAACGGCGGCAATGACGGCGATGACCAGCGACACCACGAAGATGATGAAAAACGGCCAGACGGGATAGGCCATCGGCAAACCTATCCGCTTGGCGATCAGCGACACCGCCAGGAAAATCGCCACCGCTGCAAGATATCCGAACGCAACCAACCAGAGGCTGAGCTCGATCACGATCAACCGCAAAGCGTTCATCGGCACCCCGAGCGCCAGCAGTGCTCCGAACTCGGCGAGCCGCGCGGCGATCGCTCCCTTGAGCGTCTGCCAGGCGATGACGGACCCGACGAGCGCGCCGAAGCTTACCAGGAATATCAGGACGATGCCGAGAATGCCGCCGTTCAAGAACAGGTCGGACTGATTGGCCTGCGCCAGTTCATCCTTTTCCCACGCGCGCACCGCCCCGTCGACCTGGCGCTCGATCCGTTCACCCACGGTCCTGACGTCCGTGCCCTGAGCCACTCTGACCAGCAACGCGTTGACGTGCAGGTCCGCAGGATTGAGCAGCCCGATCTCCTCCGCTGTACGGCGCGAAGCGAACACGATCGCCCTGCCGTTGGCGTTGGGGAATCCGTCCGCAATTCCGGCGACGGTCACGACCCGGCCGTTGATCGCCGCCTTGCCGCCGAGCCTGGCATCGAGCTTGCGGAAACTGGTCCGGTCGATGGCGACGGTCAGCGGCATTTGCAGCCCGGCGATCGTCCGCTCGCTGAACGATTTCGGCATCGTCAGCGAGCCGGGCGCGACATCGATCGCTGCGACCAGAACGCCGGTCCGCGATCCGCCCTGCTCGATCCCCTCGTCGGAGACGGCGCTCCAATCGGCGCCGTGCACGGGAAGGTCGGCCACCTCCGTCACACCGGACGCCGTCAGAATGGCGGGCAGCAAGCGCTTGGGTATGTCGCCTGCATCGAACCAGCTTTTCGCGTTCCGGTCCAGCACGACAAGATCGGCAGGGGTCGAGTTCGTCAGCCGCGAATACGATTCCGAGACGCCGCTGAACAGACCAGTGAAACAGATGATCAAGGCGCAGCAAAACGCTATGGAAAGTATCGCCGCAGAGTAACGCCGCCACTCGAAGGTGATCATGCGCAAGGCGAGTGTCATCAAATCCCCAAGCTCGCATATTCGCGTTGCTGCAGGCCGGCGGATCCCGCCCGATCGCCGGAATGGGCTTTTGACCGCGCATGGATCCGCGGCAGCATCTCGCTGAATTCTCCTGCCGGGATCAATCCGCACGCCCCATAGAACACCGTCATTGTCGACAGCCAGGAGAAGAAATCCGCGTGGCTGGCGAGGTGCTTCTCCATCGCCATGCCGATCCAGGAGAGATGTGCCCAGACGTCGAAGCACGTGCTGCAATCACGCGAATCACCGACGCAGCACCGCCGCGGTTCGCCAAGATCGGGGCCATAGGCGTTGAAGAAAGGGTTGTAGCTCTTGCCGTTGCGCAGGCGGCCAGCATTCTGCGGAGCATCAACCGACACGCTGCCGCACACGTCATAGCCCCAGGATTCGCCCAGCATCCTGCCGCTGGTCACGACCTCATTTATATAGCGCGACATGCAGATCGCCTGAGGATGGCGATCGATCATCCGGTCGACGAAGCGATACGCCGGATCGAAACCGCCGGCGTGGCTCAGATCGTCCCCAAGACCCTGGAGATCGCCATAAAAGTTGAATGCGACCAGCTGGCCATTGGCCACGCAGGCATCCACGACTTCCACGGTTTCTGCCGGCGGTTTCGCAGGCAGGGTAATGTACCAGCGCGCCCGGTCGTCGCCGGCGAAATTTTTCAAAGCGCGGTCGAAGATGTCGATCTTTCCATAGCCGCGCAGTTCGCGATCGGTGGCCCGGTCGCCCCACATCGAAACGGCGATCG
Source organism: Candidatus Sphingomonas phytovorans (assembly GCA_029202385.1). Taxonomy (NCBI): domain Bacteria; kingdom Pseudomonadati; phylum Pseudomonadota; class Alphaproteobacteria; order Sphingomonadales; family Sphingomonadaceae; genus Sphingomonas; species Candidatus Sphingomonas phytovorans. The sequence goes on along the minus strand of CP119314.1, from coordinate 4,280,395 downwards.
TAATGTCTTCCAGCCCTTCGCGCGGAATCGAACGCAGGCCGTTGGTGACGACCATGATCCGAAACGCTTTGGCCAGTTTCCTCAGACGATCGGGGCGCAGGCTCGGCTCGCCGCCGATGACGGTTACGAAGTTGATACCCCTGGATTTCTCACGCTGGATGAATTCGGCCAATGTGTCGTCGTCGGCCTCCCCGACATCATCCAAGGCTTCGGCGAAGAAATAGCATCCTTTGCACCGAAGATTGCAGATATGCGTTATATCAACCGAAATGGATCTAACGGGCCCCGCCGCCTTAGTTGCGGCCCACATCCGCGCGGTCAAAGGGTCTTTCAGATACCCATCAATTGTTGCGCGGATCGACAAAAATGCCTCTAATGAAGAACAGTAATTGCAAAGCACGGCATACGCGTACGCCTGGAGTACCGCAACGGAAATTTGGACGCAGCAACGCTATCAGATGAAAAGATGATTCGCGCGCGCGTGCGCGAAGTAAACAGGCACCCTGAGGCTACGGGCAGCCACCAAAACTCTCTGCCAACCCTTTTTGCATCGGAATCTCGTCCTAAAAACGGTTGAGAGCTGACTGGATCCTTGTTACCTCAATGAAACCCACGTGATGGGTTTATCTCACCAAGCCAGGAGAGAATTTATGAGAATCAAGGTCAAAAGAAGTGTTTCCGTCTACGAGGAGCACAGAAAGCCTTTCCTCACGCTCCTTCTGAACGCGTGCGAGGGTGCCCGTGAAGCCGTGGGCGTAAATCCCCGGCCGTACGTGAAGGCGGAGAGCGACGGCAAGACGTTCGACGTGATCATCACCACCGAATTCGACAGCATGGCCGAGTATGAAGAGAAGTTCCTTCATCAGCTGCTAAAGAACGACAGTTTCCTCGATGGTGCGGAATCCGCGGTCGGCATGATTGTCGATAATCCGCGCGACGAAATGTATGTCCGCCTGGAGCCAAACGACTATTTCATGCATCGCAAGGGCGAGTTCGAGCTCGAGAGGTTGGGCGACAGCGCACCGACCGAGCAGAAGAAGTATCTCGTCGAACGGATGTTCCGCGCGAAACCCGGTAAACTGCGCGAGATCATGGCACTAAACTTCAAGTTGATGGAAGAAGAATTCAAGAAAACCGGTGTTATGCCGAAATATTACTGCACCCGCTTCACCGCTGGTCGTATCGGCGCTTCCGAGCAGGAGCGGATGTTCAACGACGCGAACGAGCTGGACCGGCAAGTGCTCGATTACGATGACAAGTTCGATCATTCGTTGCTGAACAGCCCGATCGAAGATACCTATTATCGTCGGGTGGACGCCGAACTCATCGAGAGTTTCCAGAAGGAAAAGAAACCGGAAATTCTCGTTCCGCACATCTGATAGTCGAGCCGTAATCCGCTTTCATGCCTCAGGAAATTGCAATCATCGGGATGGCATGCAAGGCTCCGAAGGCCAATAGCTATCAGGATTTCTGGCAGTTGCTCGTGGCTGGTGAAACAGCCACGGGCGGCTGGCCGGAAGATAGGCGCCACCTGTCGCGGCTCTGGTCCGGGCCGGATGCCGGTTTCGCGGGCAAGGTACGGAATTTCACCAATTCCATGCGCGGCGGCTATCTGGACGATGTCGACATGTTCGACGCGCGTCTGTTCGGCATCTCGCCACGTGAAGCCCGTCTCATGGATCCGCAGCACCGATTGCTGATGGAGCAGAGCTGGCAGGCCCTGCTCGATGCCGCGATCGATCCGCGCACGCTTGCGGGATCGCAAACCGGCGTCTTCTTCGGATTGTGCTCCTACGATTACGGCTTGATCGGTCACGAGATGCCGGACCGGGTCAGCCCGTATTCGGCGCTGGGCGTGGCGCATTGCATTGCCTCCAATCACGTTTCCTATTCGCTCGGGTTCCACGGGCCCAGCATCACCGTTGATGCAGCCTGCGCCGCCTCGGCCATGGCAATCCATCTGGGGGTGCAGTCGCTGCTCAGCGGAGAATGCGACTTGGTGCTCGCCGGAGGGGCGAACCTGGTGCTCTCTCCGGTCGTGAACGTCAGCTTCGAAATGGCGGAAATGCTCTCTTCCCAGGGTCGCTGCGCCACCTTCGATCGCGCTGCGGACGGCTACGTCCGGGGCGAGGCGATCGGCGTGATCGCGCTCAAGCGCCTGGAGGATGCCGGCAACGACCCGATCCACGCGGTGATCAGCGCGACCGCGTCCAATCAGGACGGAAGGACCAGCTCGATCACCGTCCCTTCCGGCGCGGCGCAAGAGGCCTTGCTGCGCAGGTGCTATGACAAGGCCGGCGTCACGCCCGATGCGGTGACCTTCGTCGAGGCGCACGGCACGGGCACGCCCGTCGGCGATCCCATCGAGGCGAACGCGCTTTCGCGGGTCTTTTCCGGCCGCGAGACACCGTGCAGGATCGCGTCGCTAAAGGCGAATTTCGGACATGCCGAAGCCGCGGCCGGGATGCTCTCGACGATCAAGACCGCGCTGGCCCTGCAGAACCGCTTCCTGCCTCCGCATGTCGGTGCCACCGCTCCGATCACACCCTTCACTGACGCGGGGGCATCGATTGCCCTTGTCACGGACGGCGAGCGGCTGCACGCCGCCGCCGGTTCGCCGATCTTCGCCGGGATCAGCGCGTTCGGCTTCGGTGGGACCAACGTCCATCTGCTGTTACGAAGCCACGAGGCGGAGGGCGATTGGCAACCGCCTGCCGGTGACGGGCCGGCGACGATAACATTGTCGGCACATAGCGTGGACGCCCTCGATCAAGCGAGGGGATCTTGGGCGGACTATTTCGCGTCGCTCGACGCACGGGATTTCCAGCTCGCCGCCGCGATGACGCGGCGCGCATGCGGCGGGGAACGCTTTCGGATCGAGGTGGCGGCCACGTCCGCCCTGGAAGCCGCCGCGGCGCTCCGCGACGCCCCGATCGCTTCGAACCCGCCCGATACGAAGGACGAATTCTGCGACCTGCCGATCCGCCGGCGGCCGGCCAGCCCCCCTCCGGCCTATCCGTTCATGCGCAAGCGCTACTGGGCCTATGACTACGACAAAGCCCCAAGCTCGAACGGTAGGGAACCCGCAGACTCCGCGTCGGCAGCCAGCGCTGCGTTTCCGGAGGCGATGGCGCTCGATTTCAGCGCCGATTACATCGCCAATCATCGCATCGCGCAGACGGTTATAGTGCCGGGTGCATCGATCATGATGGCGATACGCAGCGCGCTCCTGCCCTATTGCAACGGAGATGCCCTGGAAATTCGGGACATGCGTTTCCGTTCGGCAATCATCGTCGATCCGGCTGCTGCTGCCGAAGGCTCCAGCACGACCCTGCGGCTCGCGAAGGAGGCCGACGATACCTACCGCGTCACCGTCGTCAGCGACGCAGACGGCGTGGTCCGCGCGGAAGGCTTGGCAGTCAGAAAGGCGCTGTGATGGACTTCAGCATCATGTTCTTCTCGGGCGGCGCCAACGATGATCTAGCGGCGGGCCGTTACGAGCAAATCCAGCAGGCTGCGCGTCTTGCCGACCAGGCCGGTTTGAAACGGATCTGGCTGCCCGAACGCCATTTCGTGCAGTTTGGCGCGCTTCATCCCAATCCAGCGCTGCTCGCCGCCCATCTTTCGGGCATTACCAACACTATCCGGCTTGCCGCCGGCAGCGTCGTTGCGCCGCTCCACGATCCGATCAGGATCGCGGAGGAATGGTCGATGGTGGATAACCTCTCCGGCGGTCGGGTGGATGTCGCCCTCGCATCCGGCTGGCTGCGATCCGATTTCGTTCTGGCCCCCGAATGCTATGCCACGCGCAAAAGCGAATTCCGCAAGCGCGTCCGCCAGGTGCGGGAATTGTGGAGCGGTGCAAGCTTGACCCGGCAGGTCGAAGGCCGCAGCCATTCCGTCGCCATTCGCCCGGCCCCGTTGCAACCGTCGCTTCCGCTCTGGATAACGGCGGCCAGATCGATCGACACCTTCCGGTACGCCGGCTCGGTCGGCGCGAATGTCCTGACGTATCTCGTCGATCTGGGTTTCGAAGGATTGGAACCCGCCATTGCGGCTTATCGCAAGGCCCGCGAAGAGAACGGCTACGAACCGGACGAGGGCGTCGTGACCGTCATGGTCCATTGCTGCCTCGGCAACGACAGCGCCGAAGTCCGGCGAGCCGTTGCCGGCCCCTATCGCAAGTATCTGTTCGACAATCGCGAGCTGATGTTGCAGCTTGATCGCCCGGCCGATGCCATCGACGACAAGACCTTTGGCGAGATGGCCGATATCCAGTTCGAGCGGGTATTCGAAAACCTCTCCCTGATCGGATCGTTCAACGCCGCGCACCGGACCCTCGACCGCTTGGCGGCGATCGGTATCGGCGAAGTCGCCTGCCTGATCGATTTCGTGGAAGAGGATTCCATGACGATCGATGCGGTGACGGACATCGCCTCGCTCCGGCAATCCTATTGCGAACGCGTGCCCGAGCCGATGGCCGGCGGCGGCCCGGACCTGATCGCCGAACGGAGCCAGTTCTACGATTATATCGGTACGCTTGGCGGGTTTTATGGGGATGAGTTTCGCCTGGTCGAACGGGTTCGGCTCGATGGCGATCGCGCAGAAACCGAGTTGCTGGTCGAAGATGCGAGCGAACAGGGCAAGGCCATTCTGGTCGACGCCGTCATCTCCACGGCGCATGCGTTCGCGTTGCGGCCCGGCCTGCGCGCCGCAAGCGTCCCGCTTGCCATGCCCGCAGGTGTCGGCTCGATGTCGATCGGAGATGTCGAGCCCGGCGTCCTGACGGTCGTCACCGACGCACGAGGCCGCGAAGGAGACATCGATTATTTCGATGCCGTCGCCCGCGACGGGCAAGGCCGGGCGGTCGTGCAACTCGGCCGCATCGCATTCAACCGGTTCAAGTTGCCGCCGAGCGATCCGCGCGTGGTCGCGGCCAGAAAGGTCGCGCACAGGATCGCGTGGCATGAAGCGGCACCGACGGCTGCCGCGCCGAAATCGATGTCATTCATCGTCCACGCGTCGGAGCCGTCAGGCGCGTCGGCCTGGATCGAGGCATTCCGCACTGCCGGGTTCGAAGCCGCGCGGACGGGCGATGAAAGGAGCCGGCGCGCAGACGGTGCGCAGGAATGGCATATTTTCGTGGCCCAGACGCCCACCGACGGTGCCGATGCCGGACTGGCTCAGGCCGTCACCCTCGAAATTGCCAACTGGACGAGCGCGCTGCCGAAGCAGGGACGCGGCATCAAATGGGCGGTGCTGACGCGTTCGGCCCAGGCCGTCCTGAAAGATGACGGGCTTCCCGACCCGGTAGCGGCTGCGGCTTGGTCCGCCGCCGCCTCGCTCACGCAGTTCGGGGGGCAGACACCGCAAGGCGTACTCGACGTCGATGATACGGATGAGCGCACGGCGCTGGCGATAGCAGCCAGCCTCGCCAGCGAAACATTGCCGGCCGCGATTCGCGGCGGCCGCGTTTTCCGGATGGAGCTGGAGCCGTTCGGGGAGTCGTCCGGCTCCGCTAAGCCGGCTGGGGATCTGCTCGCGGGCGGTCGGGCGGTCGTGCTGGGCGGCAGCGGCGCACTCGGACGCAAGCTCGTCTCGTGGCTGGAAGAGGAAGGGGCTTCGGCCATTACGAGCGTTTCCAGAAACGGGATGCGCGGCCCCAGGGCGGGTATCGCTCGTGTGGCGGTGAAGGACTGCCGCGCGAACGTCGCTGTGGACCCGATCGAGGACGCATTGCGGGACTGCGGCCAGGACCCCGACGCTTTCGACACCATCTTTCACCTGGCGGGAGTCGACCGATCAGAAGGGGACGGCGTCACCCAGGAGAGCATCGCATCGGCCTTCGCCCCCAAATTGGGCGCGATCGAGAACCTGCGCGGTCTGCTCGATCACGCCAAGAGACCGCTGCACATCATTCTGTTTTCGAGCCTGGCGGCGTTGCGCGGGTCGCAGGGGCAGGTCGCTTATTCGGCCGCCAACGCGGCAGCGGCCGCTGCGCTCAGACGGATGGTTCGCGACACGCCGCATCGCGCGACGATCGTCCATTTCGGCCCATGGTCTGGCGCGGGCATGGCCGCTGCGCCGGAACTCGACGCGATCTTCGAATTGAAGGGGATCGAGCGCCTGGCCCCGGAAAACGCCCTGCGGGCGCTCGGGCTGGTGCTGTCCGGCGGCCATGACGAAGTCGTGATCGCCCAGTTTCCCGAACAGCGCGCGGGATCGGCACCGGCCGCAGCGGATCTGGCCGGACCGACACAGGAGGGACAGCGGAGCAAGGATCTGGACACGCTTCACCACATCCCCCCGAAAGAACGCAGGGCGGTGTTGGTTTCGCGTCTGCAAGTCCTGATCGCGAAGGCTTTGGAAACCGAAATCGACGAAGTCGGCGCCCGAACCAATCTTTACGATCTCGGCTTCGATTCGCTGATGGCGGTAGAACTGCGCAACAAGCTGTCCGAAGTATATGACATCGAGGTCGGACTGGTGGTCTTGATGGATGCGCAAACCATCGACAGCGTCGTCGATCGCTTGATGCCGATCGTCGAAAGGGCGCTGGACCAGGCAGTTCCGGAAAAACGCGAATCGCTGACAGAGGAAGCGGAAACTCTGTGAACGCCGCCCACGCGATCCTGCAACTCGACACTGCCGGCATCGACCTTGGCGTTCTCGGCGATGATCTGGTTCTCATCGGAAATACGAAATCGCTTCCGGACCCGCTCCGGACGGAATTGTCGTTGCACAAGACGAAACTCCGCCATGAACTGAACGGACTGCGCGCGCCGTCCCTCCGCGGCGAGGCCTGCGTTGAGCGGTGCCGATTCTACCTGCCGTCGCATGGGCAGCAGCGCCTGTCCTTTCTGGACGCGTTGTATCCGAATAGCGCCGCCTATATCGTTTCAGCCTCCGTTTTCTTCCGCGGCGTGACCGATCAGAACCGCCTGGTCGATGCGCTGCGCAATGTGGTGGGTCGGCACGACGCACTCTATACGCACCTGATCCGAACGGACGACATCGATCTCGCCGCGATCGACCGCAATGTGCCGATCGATCTGCCGCTGATGGACCTGTCGGACCACCCCGACCAGGCGGAGAGGCTGAGCGCCCTTCGCGAAACTATCTCGACCACCCCCTTCGATCTGACCGATCCGCCGCTGTGGCGCTGGCTGCTGGTCCGTACGGGCGAGAGCTCATTCAACCTTATCGTCGCGATCCATCATTTCATCAGCGACGGTTGGTCCCTGGCAGCGGCGTTCCGGGAGCTCGCCACCGAATATCGCCTTGGCGCGGCCAGAAGCGAGGCGCCTTCGGCAGGCTATTCGCTCTTTGCGCGCCAGCAGCGCAGGCGATTGGCCGAGCCGGATATCCCCGCCCTGATCGAAGACGCGCGCAATGCGCTCTCGGCTTGTCGCCTCGAAAGCTCGACCTTCGATGGAAAAGTCCGTCCCGAGCTGGACAGTGATCGGGCCGGCAGGCTGACGTTCAGTCTTTCGCCCGAAGTCACCCGGGCCGTGCGAGCGCTCGCCGGCGAGCTCTCGCTGACCGTCTCAAGCATTCTCGCGGCGATGTTCGCGCTCACCATCGACCGTTTCACCGAGGGGGGCCCCTTCGCGCTTGGCATCGCAGCCTCCAACCGTCCCGGCAGCAGGTTCGAGAATATATTCGGCTTCTTCGTCAACTGGCTTGCGGTTCCGGTCGATTGCGGCAGGCAGGAGACCCTCGCTTCGCTCATCAAGCGCTTCCACGAGGACAAGCTCGCCGCGATCGACCGCGTCTGCATCCCGTTTGACGAGATCGCGCGAACGTCGGGCGCGTCGCGTACGCCGTTCCTCCATCCAGTATTCCAGTTCATGTTCGTGTCCCATGTTCCGGCGCGGGCGGTTTCGCTTCCCGGAATCGAGGTCTCCCTTCTCCCGCTCCCCAACGGCAGAGCCAAGCTCGATCTCACGATGTTCCTCACCGACAGTCTGGCTGCTGTTTCGGTGGAAGGCGAAGGAGAGCTTTTTCTCGAGGTCGAATACAACGCCCAGCTGTTCAATCCCGACCTGATCGATCGTTTCTCGCAGGATTTTCGGTCACTGGTAGAAACGGCCGCCGCGGCAGGCGACACGACTTTGGCGCAGCTTGCGCCGCGACGGCAACCTTCCATCGCAAAAGGCAGGATCGTCAAAACCGCGCCCGATGTGGTGGCGATGTTCGAGCGCGTCGTCGCCCGAACCCCCCACGCGCCGGCGGTCCTTTATTCGGGAGAATCCCTGACTTACCGCGATTTGCGGGACCGCGCCGCCCAGATCGCTGCCGGGCTCCTGCAACTGGATTGCGGCGAGCGTAGGATCGCCCTCCTCGTCCAGCGTGGTTTCGAACTGCCGGCCGCGCTGATCGGATCGGCGATGGCGAATGCTACGTTCGTGACGCTCGATCCCGAGGCTCCGCCCGAGCGGAATCGGCGGATCATCGCGGATGCGAAACCGGGACTGATGTTATATTCCGGCGACTGCGCCGGCGATGTCGCAGCGCTGGCGCCGGATACGGTTTGCCGAGCCATCGAGGATTTCGGTTTCTCCCCCGCCGGTGGTGACCCGTTCGACACGCGCGTCTGTCGGCCGGATCACGCGGCCTATCTGCTGTACACCTCCGGCAGCTCGGGCGTGCCGAAGGGGGCCCTGATCCCGCACCGCGCCGTCGCGAATTTCGCGGCATGGATGGGCGACGCCCTGAACCTGTCGCAAGCGGATCGGGTGCTGGCGAAGACACCGATCAGTTTCGACGCATTCTTGCGCGAAACGCTGATGTCGCTGTGCCACGGAACGTGCGTCGTCACGGCCGATGGCCGTCAGGCGCTCGACGTGAACGCGCTCGTCGAGCTGATCGACGACAACGCCGTGACGGTCCTGCACGCGACCCCCACTCTCTACGACGAGTTGCTCGGGATAGCGGAAGGACAGGGGAGCTCGGCCTTGCGTTCCCTCTCGCGCGTGATGTGCGGCGGAGAAGCCTTGCCGCGGACGCTGGTCGAACGGCATTTCCGCTTGCTGCCCGATTGCAGGCTGTTCAACGTCTATGGACCGACGGAGTGCACAGTCGACGTCACCTGCAAGGAGATCCGGCCCGAGACCGGCGCGAGGGTCACGCTGGGACGCCCGATCGACAATTGCATGATCATCATCGCCGACGAGCAGCTGGAGCCGGTAGAGCGTGGCAGAAGCGGAGAGATCGTGATCGCCGGCACGCCGGTCGGTCTCGGTTATCTCGGCGCCGCGGCCGGGTCCGCCTTTCTTGATCCTTTCCCGCATTCCGGCGGGCAGCGGGCATATCGTACCGGCGACATGGGCCGCATGCTGCCCGACGGGGAAATCGAATATCTCGGCCGCCGCGACCGCCAGATCAAAGTCCGCGGCATGCGGATCGAGTGCGGCGAGGTCGAGCAGCAGATCGAGGCGCATCCGGTGGTGGAGCGATGCGTGGTGGTCGCAAGCGACGGTGCCGGCCAGGGCGCCGAACTCCTCGCAGCCGTCCGGCTCGTCCCCGGTGCGCGCCAGGACGCGCGGACGTTGACGCGGCTCATGCGGTCCTACCTGTCCGACTATCTGCCGCTGGCGATGATCCCGAACCTCGTCGCGCCGATGGCGGCGTTTCCGCGCACCGCGCACGGCAAGCTCGATGCGAGCGCGCTCGCGCGCGAGCTGAGAGCGTGCCGCGAGGACGCGAACGCACGCACGCACGCCCCTTCGCAACCGAACGCGATCGAAACCGAAATCATCGCGATGGCGGAGGCCTTGCTGGGACAGACGGGCATTGCCGTTCACGACAATTTCTTCGATCGCGGCGGGCATTCGCTCAACGCCATAAGATTGATCAACCAGGCCAATAAGCGTTTCGGCACCACGCTGACCGTCAAGGAGCTCTTCAACGAGCCGACGATTTCCGCGCTCGCCGCCGCGATCGCGGCAAGCGCCGGCCGGGAGACGGGCGCGGGCCCGGTCATTCGTCCGATCCGTCGTCGGCGGCGTCCGTCGGCAATGTTGACCGATGCTGACTGACGCGACGCGGGAACGCCCCGATGCCGGTGAGGCGCCCGGGTCGGGCGCGTTGCGCGCGCGCGTATCGCGCGAACAGCGGCGGCTATGGTTCCTGGCGGCCAAGCATCCCGAGGAAGCCACCTACAACATGGCGTATCGGCTCGATTTCAAGGGGCCGCTGGATGCCGCCCGGATCGAGCGGGCGATCGCCATGCTGCAGGATCGGCACGAGACGCTCCGTACGCGCTTCATCTTCGACGGCGAACAACCGCTCCAGGTGATCGAGGAAAAGGCGCCGGCTGCATTCGAAAAAGTGAGTGCGCCGGGGCGGACCTCGCAGGAGCGCCAGACCGCTGCTGCGCAGCTCGCCGCCGAATTCGCGGCCGAGCAAATTCCGCTCGATCAGGCGCCGCTCTTCCACTGCCGCCTGATCCGCATCGAACGGGATCATCACGCGCTCGTCTTCGTGATGCATCACATCGTGGGGGACGGATGGTCGCATTCGGTCCTCACCCACGATTTCTGCGAAGCCTATGAGTTGCTCGGGACGGGCGATGCCGGCCCGCTCGCGCCGCTTTCCCTGCAATTCGCCGACTTCGCGGAGTTCCAGAGCGAGTCGGCGTCGGCCGAACAGGTGCATTTCTGGATCGATCGGGTCGCCGGCCTGCCGCCGCTGGATCTTCCTATCGGCGCCCCGGCCTCGCGGCGCCGACCGGCCCGCCACCTGAGCTGGCTCGCTGGGCCGGCCGACACGCGCCTGCTGAGAGAATTCGTGAGAAGCCGCAAAATGCTGCTTTCCGCAGTGCTGCTCACGGCCTTCGAGCGCGCGCTCGGCCTGATGAGCGGCCAGAACGACTTCTTTCTCGGCACCGTGGTGGCCAATCGGAGAAATCCCGACGTCGCCGACATGATCGGCTTCTTCGCCAACACTGTCCTCCTTCCCGCACATCACGTGCTCGATCGCCCGGCGGAAATGCAGCTGGCGGACAATCAGTCGCTCATGATCGAGCTGCAGGACAATCAGGAAGCCCCGCTCGATGAAGTCATCGACGGGTTGCATCTGGAGCGGCACGAGCATGAAGACGCGCCGATCCAGGCGCTCTTCGTCCTGCAGAACGCGCCCTATCAAGGCATCCGGATCAGCGATGTCACGATCGAGCTCGAACGGCTGCGCGTCGGCGAAGCGAAAGTCCCGGTGACGCTGTTCGTGACCGAGGGCATCGAATCGGTCGAGTTCGAGATCGAATACGACCCGGCCCGGGTCGGCGCGGCATTCGCCCGGGATCTGCTGGCGCTGTTCCGCGAGGAATTGTCGGCGCTCGCCGGTACCGGCATCGCCGAGCAGGACCGCGGTAGCAGGATCGTCAGCGGCCGGGTCCGGCCCGAAAATCTCGACCGGACGATCGTAGACCTGATCTGGAACCAGGCCCGGAAACAGCCGCAGGCGGTGGCGCTCAGCCACGGGGAAGCGGAGCTGACCTATCGCGAGCTGACGATGCGGGCCGACGCCCTGGCCACGGCTTTGTCGATCCGCGGAATAGCGCCCCAGTCGCGGATCGCCACCTGCCTGCCGCGCGGGATCGAGCTTTACGTCAGCCTGATCGGCATCATGCGCGCCGCCATGATCTGGGCGCCGATCGATCCCGACGCCCCGCCCGCCTATCGCGCCGCGGTTCTCGATGCGCTGAAACCGGCGCTGGTCATCGGCGAAGAGGTCCCCGCGGAGCATGAAACGTGCGCGTTCGAAGCCTTGACCGCGAGCGGCCGTGAGCATCCCGCTGCCGCCTTCCCGTCTCTCGATCACACGGCCTATGCCATTTCGACGTCGGGCACGAGCGGCACGCCCAAAACGGTTCTGGTCGGGCATGCGGGCCTGGCCAATATCAGCCGCTGGGTCGCCGATACCCTGGAATTGACCGCGGCGGATGTCGGCATCTGGAAGACCACGATGATGTTCGACGCGGTGTGCCGCGAGCTGTTTCCGATCATGATCGCAGGCGGCCGCTTGGCGATCGCGCCGCCCGATGCCGAGCGCGATATGGAATTGCTCGGTGAGCACATCGCGAGGCACGGGGCGACGACGCTCCATTGCGTGCCGACGCAATTGCGCGCGATCATCGATCTACGCCCGCTTCCCGACACCGTGAGAGCGGTCATGTCGGGCGGCGAGCCCCTGCCGACCGACCTCGCGCACCGCCTGATCGCCGAAGCCGGAATCGCCCTGTACAACGTCTATGGGCCGACCGAGGCGACCGTCGACGTGACGTGCCACCAGGTCACCGGCACCGAAAACGGCACGAATGTCCCGATCGGCGTTCCGGTCGACAATGTCCGCTTGGCGCTGACCTGCGGCGAGCGCTTGCTGCCCATCACGGCGCGGGGCGAGATCGCGATCGGCGGATGTGCCGTCGCCAAGGGGTATCTCGGCGGCGAGGGGGGCGGGTTCGGTTCGCTCGCCGGACTTGGGCGCTCCTACAGGACGGGCGATCTGGGGACTTTCGACGCGAGCGGCGGTTTCCATTGCGAAGGCCGTCTCGACAGGCAGATCAAGGTGAACGGCGTGCGGATCGAGCCGGGCTCGATCGAAGCCGCCTTGCGACGCCACCCGCAGGTGGGCGACGCCCAGGTGGCGGTGCTGGATGGCGAGCGCAGCGAATTCGTGGCGCTGGTTTTTCCCGCGGAAGCAACGGAACAAGCGCCCGACGACGCGAGCGGGACGGCGGGCGAATGGCAGCCGGTGTTCGACGACAGCTATGCCGATCTCGATTGGAGCGTCGCACCCCACGAAAACACGCTGGGCTGGGTCGATAGCGGAACCCGCCAGCCGATCCCGTCCCGCGAGGTGCTCGCCGCTACTGACGACGCCGCTTCGAAAATCCTGCGCTGGAAGCCGCGTAGTGTGCTCGAACTGGGGTGCGGCATCGGCACGTTGGCATTCCGCCTGATCCCGAACGTGGATGCTTTCCTCGGAATCGATTTCGCCGCGAACGCCATCGAATATTGCCGTCATCATGCGACGCGGATGAAATCGGCGAACGCGCGGTTCGAGACCGGCGACATCGAATCCTTCGATTTCGGGAGCGGTCAGAGGTTCGACGCGATCATCCTGAATTCCGTCGTGCAATATCTACCCGACGAGGCGGCGCTGGACACGCTGCTCTCACGGGCTTCATCGCTGCTCAGCGAAGACGGCTATATATTCCTGGGGGATATCCGGGACGCACGGCTACGCGATCTTCACGCGTTCTGGAAACTGCGTCGGCGCAAGGGCGCCGATACGCCGTGCGAGGATATTCTCCTGGCGGCGCTCGGCGAAACGCTCGCCGATGAGGAACTTCTGCTTCATCCCGACATGCTGGCCAGATGGTCGCAGGCGAACGGCTTTGCGCCACCGCTGGTCGAACCGAATTGCGCGCAGGGCGACAATGAGCTCGTCAACTTCCGCTTCAGCGCAACCTTGTGCCGTGCTGTGGAAGTCGACGTTGCGACCATGTCGGTTAGCGATGGCGAGCTTCGCAACGCGCCGGTTGCGCGAGAGGCCGCATTGCTTGAAGCCGCGTCGCGGGCCCGGCCGAACCAGCCGATCTTCCGCTGCCTGGCCCGGCTGCCCGAAGAACCGGCTGCCGGTCAAATGCCCGACGGAGCCAGCCTCCGGACAGCTCGAGCGCTGGTTCTCGTCACGCAAGATCCGCGCAAGCTGCGGGTGCATCACCTGGACGGCACCACCGGTCTGGCGATGTGCGCGGCCGCTTTCGGCCACCGCTCCTCGGATCGATGCGATACGCTGCCGCTCCTGCCGAACCCGGGACGGCTCGATCCGCCGCGATGGAAACATTTCCTGTCCGCGGTCGGGACTATTCATCAGCAACTGCGCGGGCAGGTTCCGCTGCAGATGCTGCCCCAGCGGCTCGTCCCGCTTCCCTACTGCCCGAGACTGCCGAGCGGGAAGCGAAACCAGGGCGCCCTCGAACGGGCAGCCACCGGTGGCCGATCCGCGGAACGGTCCGAATATCCGGAACCGGGCAGCCCGGAAGCCCGGGTCGCCGCGATCTTCCAGTCACTCCTGGGCAGTCCGTTCGCACGCGACGACGATTTCTTCGCCATGGGCGGCAATTCCCTGATCGCGACGCGGGCGCGCAATCGCCTCGAACGCGAGTTGTCGATCAAGCTGCCGCTGCGAGCCCTGTTCGAGGCGGCAACCCCACGGCTGCTGGCTCGCGAGATCGCGCGGACGCAGCAGGAGGCGGAGGCCGGCCCGCGCAAGCGGACGCAAGGGACGGTTCCGATCATCAGCCACGCGCAGCGTCGCTTATGGTTCATCGAGAAGCTCGGCACCTCGGGCGCAGTCTACAACATCGCCCATGCCGTGAGCCTGGCGGGTCAAATCGATCTCGGCGCGCTCGACCGGGCGGTCGGCAGGCTCTGCAAGCGCCATGTCACCCTGCGTTCGACCTTCTATGAGCAGGACGGCGAGCCGCAGTTGCGGATCATGCCCCCCCGATCGGTCGGAAATATCGAGCTGATCGAAACGTGCCGGTCACAGGATCAGGCGATCGGTCTGCTCGATCGCGAACAGCGGAACCGCTTCGATCTCGAACAGGGCCCGCTGCTTCGCATCCTCGCCCTTCCGATCGGTCGGGACGAAACCGTTCTGTGCATGATCTGCCATCATATCGTTTCGGACGGATGGTCGATGGGCATCGCCCTGAACGAGCTGGCGGCATTCTACGAAGCCGAGCGCGCGGGCGAGGATGTCGTGCTGCCGGAGCTAGCGATCGATTATCTCGATCTCGCGCTGCATGACGAGCAACCCGAGCAGCAGCGGAAATTCGCCGATCAGATCGCCTATTGGCAGGACGAGCTGGCCGGCGCCGCGCCGAACATGGATCTGCCGTTCGACCGCGTTCTTGCCAAGCGCAAATCCTGGGCGGGCGACGTCGTGTCGTTCGATCTCGACGCAGCCACCGCGGCGCGGATCGAAACGCTCGCAGCGCAGGAACGCGCCACGCCGTTCATCGTCCTGCTGTCGGCGTTTCATCTGGTTCTGCGAACCTTTGCGCAGCAGGACGATACGGTCATCGGCACCGTGCTCGCGAACAGGAATCGATATGAGTCCGAAGGGTTGGTCGGCTTCCTCGTGAACCCGCTGCCGCTGCGCGTCAGAAGTGAAGACGGTGACAGTTTCCGATCCCTGTGCGCGCGGACCCGCGAAGTGTCGCTGCGCGGGTTCGACAATCAGGATGTCCCGTTCGATGTCCTGGTCGAGCATCTGCCGAACGGGCGCAACGCGGATTCCGAAGCCTTTTTCCAGGTTCTGTTCGCATTGCAGAACAACGCGGCGGCCCAGCTGCGTCTCGGCGGTCTGGACGCGACGCGCCTGAGCCTGCCACCGATCGGGGCCATGTTCGACCTCAGCCTCGAACTGCGCCCCCGGCCCGAGGGCTATCGCGCGGTGCTGGAATATTCGACCGAGCTGTTCGATCGCGAGACGGTTGCGCTTGTCGCGCAGCTGTTCGATCACACGTTGCAGGCGTGCCTGGCACGGCCCGATGTTCCGCTTCACGAGACCGTGTCATTGCCCGAAGGCGAGCGTCGACGACTGCTGGCTTTCGGCCGGGGCGAGCCACTGGCCGAGCTTGCGGGCGACACGATCTGCCGGCGCGTGCAATCGATCGCGGACACCGAACCCGACCGACCCTGTCTGAACGACGGCGCTATCAGGCTGACGTTCACCGATGTGCTGGAGCAGGCACGCGCGCTGGCGGGAAAACTGCGTTCGGCCGGCTGCGGCGACAAGGACGCCATCGCGATCTCGGTCTCGCGCGGTGCCTCGGTGGTGGTGGCGATGCTGGCCGCGCAATGGGCGGGCGGCGTCCCGTGCTATATCGACCCGGCCTATCCCGAGAAACGCCAGCGCCAGTTGTTCGGACTTGCGGGCTGCGTTCTCATGATAGCCGGCGATAATCGCGGCTTGCGGGTCCTCGATGCGCAGGGATCGGAGCATGCCGACGCTCTGGATGTCGACACCCCGCTCTGCAGTGCATATCATCCGGCTTTCCTCGCCTTCACCTCCGGCACCACCGGCACGCCCAAGGTCGTGCAGGTCTCGCATCGGGCGGTCTGCGCGCGGCTTCGTGCGAACGACATCGCCCTCGGCGCGCTGACGCAAGCCGACATCTTCGCCCACTGCTATTCGTTCAACTACGACGGCGGCCTGGTTTGCACCTTCTGGCCACTCACCCGCGGCACCCCCATCACCTTCGTGCCGTTGTCGCATCTGGGTGAACGAAATGCGCTGATCGCATGCTGCCGCGATGCCCGTGTGACCGTGATCGATGCGATCCCGCTGGTGATCGCGACCCTGATTCAGGAACCGACCGACCTGCCCGACGTGCGCCTGGTCGTCACCGGCGGCGACAGCTGCCCGACGGATCTGCATCGTCGGCTGCGTCAGGCTCTGCCGGACGCCGACTTTGCGAACCAATACGGACCCTGCGAAGGCGTGTTCAACGCTACCACCGCCTTCTATCCGGCGAACGCTCCGCCCGCCGAGAGCGTAACGATCGGCGAACCGATCGCCGGCTGCGACATCGCGATCGTTGGCCCGACCGGCGGGCTTGTTCCGACGGGAAGCTATGGCGAACTCTGGATCAGCGATCCCTATCTCGCCGACGGCTACCTCGACGATCCTGCAGCAAACGCGGCCAAATTCGTCGAGGCCGATTATTTCGACAGCCCGCAGCGTTTCCTGCGAACGGGAGATCGCGCGCGCTGGCTGAAGAACGGCGAGATCGAGTTTGCGGGACGCCTGGATCGCCAGGTCCAATTGAACGGCATGCGGGTCGAGCCGGACGAGATCGAAGCCGTGCTCAGGAAACTTCCCGACGTGAAGGAAGCCGCGGTCCTGATCGCCGACGAGCCATCCAGCCGGGTGTTGAGCGCTTTCATCGTGCCGGGCGACCCTTCCGACGACAATCGGACTGCGACCGCCACCCGAGAATGGGAAGACGCATTCGATGCGCTCTACCGTGAAAGCCGGAGCGACGAAGAAACGTTGCTGGACTTTACCGGATGGACCAGGACGGCGGACGGGGAGCCGATTCCCGACAATGAAATGCGCGCCTGGCTGGCCGATACCATCGCCATGCTCGAGACGGAGCAGCCGCGGCGCGTGTTGGAAGTCGGAAGCGGATTGGGGCTGATTGCGCTGTCGCTGGCGCCAGCGTCGCAGACCTATGTGGCGACGGATATATCGAAGAATGCGATCGAGGTCCTGACGGCAAAGGCGGCGGCGAACGGCATATCCTTGCGCGCGGAACGGGCGTCCGCGCGGGAAGCCGCCCAACGCTTCGGCGCGGAGCGCTTCGACCTCGTCATTCTCAACTCGGTCGCTCAGTATCTTTCCGGCTATGATGAGCTGAGCGAACTCGTCGCCGATTTGTCGCGGCTGCTTTCGCCGGGCGGATCGATTTTCGTCGGCGACGTCAGGGATCTGCGAAAGGCGGATGCGTTCTATGAGGCCGTCGAGCGCAGCAGGCATCCCGCACAGAGTCCGGAAGACTTGGCTGAACGCCTGCAACGTGCGCGCCTGCACGATGAAGAGGCGCATTTCGATCCGGGAGCCTTCAGCGCCATAGCCGAGCGGATCGGCATGGAAGCGCCGGTCGTTCGGCTCAAGCCGCTCGCCATCGACAACGAGATGGTGAATTTTCGCTACGATGTTCTGTTTCGTTCCGGACAGGGACCGGCCACGAACGATGACGGCTGGACGTTGGACTGGAGCGCGTGCGACCGATCGGCCGTGCCGAAGCTGTTGTGCGCCGCCGATGGCCCCCTGACGATAGCGAACGTCCCGTTTGCGGACGATGATCGCCCCGAAGCCAAGTCGCAGGCGTTGCAGAGCCTGCTATCCGTCGCCGAGGCCCGCGGCTGGCACAGTGCGCTTTTCCCCTCCGCGCGCGATCCCAAGCTCTGCTTTTTCGCGATGGCCGAAAGAGCGTCCGACCCTGCGCTTTGGCGTTCTTACGACTGTGCAGCCGGCGAGCTCGGTCGGCGGTCGAACTATCCGGGCTTTTCGATCCGCATCAGGTCGCTCCGGCAGACCATCCAGGCGTCGCTGGAAGCCAGCCTGCCTGCGCATATGGTCCCGGCCGTGCTCGTCTTCGTTGACGAATTGCCGACCAAGCCGGGCGGGAAGATTGACGAAGCGCGATTGCGAAAGCTCTTGTTCTCGCAGCGCGCACGGTCTCACGAGAGTTCCGAAGACGATATCCTGCTGGCCGCAATGACCGATGTCTGGCGGGCGGTGCTCGAGGTGGACGTCCTGCCGCCAGATGCCGATTTCTTCGCCTTCGGCGGTCACTCCCTGCTCGCAACGAAGCTAGTCGCGAGAATCCAGCAGGAATTCGGGGTGAAGCTGCCCGTCGTGCGCGTCTTCGAGTTACGCACCTTGAAGAATGTCACCGGGGCGTTGTTCGGCGATGCGGCTGCGCCGGATCCCGGGACGGACGAACTGCACCGGTCGGCTCTCGACAGGCTTACCACCAACCACAACCAGCTGCGGGCGTGGAATACCTGTATCGCCGGGCAGCCGGCGCATTTCGGCGCCGCTTTCGAAATCCGCATGCCCGTCAGCTTCGACGAAATCGTCGCGGCGACGGCGGCGCTTCCCGAAATCCATCCGGTGCTACGCTGGCGATTCGACGAAAACGCCGATCTCTCCGATCAGGAACCCGGGCGGCCGCTTGCCTGCCTGCATCGGCTGGAGCCGGGGCACGACGCACGCGCGCGCCTTCATATGCAGTTGGAAAGCGGCGACGGCGCGTTCGCCATCGATGCGTTCGAGCGAAGCGGATCGGTACGCGAAATCGCCGTTCGCGCACGGTCCGACCTGCTCGACGGCGCGTCCGTGCAGCAAATCTTCTCCGCCATCCTGGCAAATATCGGTCGTGATGGGGAACGGCAGACCTTGGTCGCTCGGTACCCTTCGCGGCATGAGTGGCGCAAGAGCGCCGCGGTAACCCGTCCGGCGCTTGCCGGCGAAAGTGGTGACATGCCGGAATATCCGACACAGGCCAGCTTCGTGACGACGAAGTTCGACCTGGGCCGCGAAGAAACCGCCCGGCTGGAGCGGCTTGGTCATGCGTGGGGCGTAACCACTCCGGCACTGCTGATGGGCGCTCTCGCGGCGCAGGCGCAGCAGGAAGACCGGGTCGTGCATGTCGACTGCGCAACCGACGGCCGCCTGCGGCAAGGGGACCCTGCATTCTTCCCGATCGGTCCGCACAGCGAGGAGCTGCGTTTTCGTTTTATCAGGACCGAGCTCGAAGACGTTCGGGCATATGCGGAATGCGCGGCCGACCAGTTGATGAACGCATTGCGGCAGGGCCCGGCGGATATTGCCGAGCGGGCGCTTCGACCCGCTGCGATCGCATTCTCCTACCGCTTCGTAGCGGGGGCGGAGCATGGCCGATTTCGGCATGAGGTCCAGGCCAACCACAGCTTTGCGCCCGACTGGCATCGGATCAAGCTCTCCTGCTTCCGGGGCGCGAACGGCCTGCGCATGGTTTTACGCGCAGCGGATCGCCCGGGCCCGGCGATCGACCTCCAGGCGGTCCTGAGGGACCTGCTAGCATGAATGCCCATGGCAGCTTCGAAGGGCTGGAGCGGTTGCCGCGCGACGCGATCAACGAGCTTCCGCCCCAAGACGCTCCTGCCGGCCTGATCCCGGCCCTCGATCGCAAGGGCTGGTGCGTGATGCGCAAGGCTGCCGACTCCTTGCCAGGATTCAGGCAGTTCGTTTCGTCGCTGCATGTGCCGATCGCCGAAAGGTACGGCGATCTGCCGCGATCGGGTGCGGCGGATGTTTTCCGCACGACGCCCTATCCTCCCGAAGAGGACCTGCTGTTTCATAACGAGGCTTCGCACACGTCGAAGGTGCCGAAATATCTCTTCTTCTACTGTCACCAGGCCGCCGAGACCGGCGGAGCTACGCCGATCAGCGATGGCGTGCGCGCGCTGGACCTGCTCGATCGGACGATAGCCGACACCTTAAGGCGGCATGGGCTCACCTATCGCAGGCGTTTCGTCGACGGGCTGGATGTCGCGTGGCAGGATTATTTCGACACCGACGATCCGGCGGAAGTGGAACGCCGTTGCCGGCGGGACGGACTGGTTTCGTCCTGGACCGACGACGGGGTCCTGCAGGTCGACTATTCGACCTTGGCGATCGGCTGCCTGCCGGACGGACGGCAATCCATGTTTCATCAGGTCGCGTTGCATCATCCCGCATTTCTCGCCGACGAGATCCGCGAGTATTTCAGCGCGTACGATCCGCAAGGATGCACGCCCCGCAACGTTCTTCTCGGCGATGGCACGCCTTTATCGGACGAGTGGGCGCGGCAGATCCTCGCTGCGCAAAATCGTGCCGGGCAGTATTTCGTGTGGGAACGAGGCGATGTTCTTGCGCTCGATAATCGCGTTTGCGCACATGGCCGGATGCGATTTTCCGGTTCGCGTGAGAACTATGTAATAATGAGTGCGCTGGAGGCTGTGGAAGATGTCTGCTCAACTGGGTTCTGAGGAATTGGACGTCGGCGAAGCCCTCGAACGCGATGGTTTCTGCGGCCCGCTTGATGCCGACGCTTCGCGCGAGAAATGCACCGAACTCGCGCGTTCGATCTGCGAAGGCATCGAAAACCGCGAAATCCATCCGCTTTACGGGCGCTTTTCTGTAAGGGACTGGCACCTGATCAATAGCGACTTCCTGGAACTGCTCACCGGGCCTAAAGTTCTGGATGCGGTTTCGTTGGTGCTTGGCGGTCGCTACAAGATGTGGCGGTCCAAGATATTTCACAAATCACCCGGCGAGGGCCCGCTGGGCTGGCATCAGGAATGGGGAGCCTTCAACGGGGAAGAGATCGGCAACGATCGCCCCGCCCTGATACCCGCGCCCGCGCGCAGGGATAGTGCTTGGAACGTCACGGTGTGGATGCCCCTGACCGACGTCACCCCCGACATGGGACCGATGCGGTTCGCCAGGGGCTCGCACAAGCGACGCTTTCCGATCAGGATGGGGCCCTTGGCGGAGACCGAATTCTACGTAGATCCCTTCACCGAGGTGACAAGCAAGGACGCCTTGATCCGGCGAGTGAAGACGGACAGCCTCTGCATTGACATCCACACTGCGCACTATTTTGATGACGTCTCGCTCGACGCCTTGTCTTTCGAGGAACTGCGCGAGCTGGTCGAAGCGAAGCTCCGGGAAGAGCGGGGCGCGATCACGCTCGATTTTCACGAAAGCGAGCACGAGATCGTTTCGATGCCGATGTCGGCCGGGCAGTTCGTGATTTTCACCGAGCGCTGCATGCACGGGTCTTCGGCCAACACCTCGGCCTTTCCGCGCATCGGGATCAACGCGCGCTTCACCTTCGACGACACGCAAGTCTATCCTTTCCGTCACTCGAAAGTGCCGATCGATGGCTCCAACCTCGACATAAGCCTGCATCGTACCGTCCTGATTCCGGGCTGGGAGGACGCTTCGGACGGAGCGTCGATCACCCTTGCCGACCTGAAGGCGGGATGAGACATCATATTGTGCGGAAACTCCCACACGATCCGGCTTCCTTCGGCGCCGGCGACAACTGGACAAAAGCAAGGCGGCGGGACTTTCAGGGCCGGCTCGGAACGGCGGTCGAGGCCTGCAAATTGCTCATCGCCGCAATTCCTTTGGGCATCGTCTGCGCTTGCAGTGTTTCACCGCCGTCGACCATCATGCCGCCGACGTCCCTGCCAAGCTCTTTCCCAGGCAAGCTCAGTCCTGAGGGAAATGTTTTGGCGGGACGCCTCTGTTGGCGTGATTTTCTCCCCGCGGACCTGACAATCGGGCCACTGGTCGAGCGCGCCATCGATCACAACCGGGATCTGGCAATCGCTACCGCCCGCATAGACGAAGCGCGCGCGTTATTGCGGCAACGGCGAATCGAGAACGGGTTGAACGTCCAGTCGAATGTCGAAGCGACGATCAACCGGACCACGTCCGGCGCGACCGCAGCGGGCGCGCTCCTCGAGAAACTCTTTCCGGAGGTGAGCGAGGGGATCGGGCTCCCGAACACCGCCACCTACCCGCTCTATCGGTCGACGCTGGCGATTTCGAGCTTCGAACTCGATCTGTGGGGCCGGCTGCGCAACCTGAGCGCTGCGGCGCGAGCCCGTGTCCTGGCAAGCGAATGGAACCGCAAGGCGGTGCAACTCGCGCTCTTGCGTGAAATCGTTTCCCAATCGTTGCGAAAGCTGGAAATCGGTGAACAACGGCAGGTCACCCAACGGCTCCTAGCCTTCGAGAACGAGCGTCTCGACATTCTCGAATTGCGGGAAAGAAAGGGTCTTTCCGCTCCCCAGGACGTGCTGGCCCAGCGCGAACGGATCACCGAAGTCGACATCGCTCTGTCGCAATTCGCTTTGGACGAAACCGGTTTGACCAACACGCTGGAATTCCTGACCGGCGAGAGCGGATGGACCGCGCCCGATCCAGCTGCCGGTTCGCCGTGGGCGAGCCGGGCAAGGATCGACGCCGGCCTGCCATCGCAGCTCCTGCTGCTGAGGCCAGACATCAGAACTGCCGAGAGCAATCTGCTCGCGATGCGTGCCGACCTTTCCGCGGTCAGGGCGCGCCTGTTCCCGAGCATAAACCTCACCGGCCTATTCGGGTTTGCTTCGTCGGATTTGGGCTCCCTGTTTTCCGGCAACGCTATGGTCTTCAGCGGCGGCGGGATGATCGACCTGCCGATCTTCGACCGGCCGGCGCGGCTGGCCAACATCGACTTGACGCAGGCCCGCGAACGCCAGGCCGTGGCCGAGTATCAGAAGGCCGTCGAAAGCGGTTTTCGAGAAGTGAAGGACGCTTTGGCCGCTCGCCGCTGGTACGCAGTCCACGCAGAAACTATCGCACGACAGGTCGCGGCAATCAGCGCGCAGGTCGAGATTGCGAAGGAGCAGGAGCAAGCTGGCTTGACCAGCGGCCTTGAGACCATCGCGGTCGAGCGTCGCTTGTTGGAAGCGCGCGTGCGCCAGGTCTCGAATTCCGCCCGTTTGGCCGAGGCGGATTTTGCCGTCTTTGTCAGTCTGGGCGGCGGCGATCAGATTTGTGGAAAGTCGTCGACAGGAAGATGACCCGCTCGACGCCAAATCCTTTGGATGACGAAAGACTGGCGCTTATCGACGCCATGCATGCAATCGTTCCGCACGGGATTCGGCACGATATCCGCCGCATCTCCGGCGAGTGGATCGAAGATTTGCTTCCCGAAGAGCGGGCGATCGCCGCGGACTTCACCGATGCGCGCCGGACCGAATTCGCAACCGGCCGAACGAGCGTGCGCCGCCTCCTTCGGGAGCTGGATTCGGCCGATCCGCCGATCTTGATCGGGGCGCGGAGAGCTCCGATCGTGCCGCCCGGCCTTCACGCGAGCATTTCGCATTGCGAAACCTTCGTGGCGACCATCGCATCCAAGGCGACCCATATCATGGGGCTGGGCGTCGATATCGAGTTCCACGACCGCGTGACGCCCGATCTCGCAGACGCAGTGCTGTCTCGTACCGAAAAGGCGGATCTGAAGCGTGACCGGGGTGCCCGCTCGCTCGCCTGCTATTTCAGTGCGAAGGAAGCAGCATTCAAAGCAGTTCACGGGTTGATCGGGAAGTATATAGATTTTTCCGATATCGAGCTGACGATTTGTTGCGATCGCTTCGTAGCGCAGCCGCTTTTTGTTGATCGTGCGCTTGAGGACATCCGCGTGGAGGGCCGGGTCACCGAGCGCGAGCGCTATGTCCTGGCCGTTGCGTGGGCATCGCCCTCAAGCGCGTCCGCCCAGATATGAGCGCAAGAACGAATATCGCCGGGACATTGCCCATAATGCTTTCGGTGCAGCCTGCGCCGAACCGTCGAGGTGCAGCCTGGACACGGCATCTGGATGCGGCACATTCCGGCGGTGGTTCTAGAATTCAGGACCACGCACATCGATACGAGTACATGTGATCTCCGCTAACGCTGGCCCCGCGCAAGATGATATCGGCAGCTGGAGGACGCTCAGGCGTTTTCTGCCTTACCTATGGACGCGCCGCAATCCTACTTTCAAGCGACGGATTGTCGGCGCCCTGTTGCTCGTGCTGGCGGCAAAGGCGACGAGCCTTGCCCTCCCCTTTGCATACAAGCAGGCCGTAGACGCTCTCGCCGGTCAGTCCGACGACGCGGGCACGGTCGCCCTAGCCCTCGTCATCGCTTACGGAGCCGGCCGGTTCGGCGCCGTTCTTTTCGATCAGCTGCGCAATATCGCGTTTGAGCGCGTCGGGCAGGAGGCGACGCTGCATCTGACCAGCGATGTTTTCCGCCAGTTGCATCGACTTAGCCTCAGCTTCCATCTCGAAAGACGGATCGGCGAGATCTCCAAGATTATGGAGCGAGGGGCAAAAAGCATCAACGCATTACTCTATTTTCTTCTATTCAATATTATTCCCACCCTGCTTGAACTGATTGCAGTCGCGATCATCTTTTACTTAAATTTCGGTTGGGAACTGGTGTTCGCGACAGCGCTAAGCGTCACGCTCTACATTCTCGTGACGCGGTCGATCACCGATTGGCGCACAGGGCTGCACGTCAATATGAATAGGCTCGACGAACAGGTGCTGGGCAATGCGATGGATTCGCTGCTGAACTACGAGACGGTCAAGTATTTCGGGGCGGAGGAACATGAACAGGCGCGCTACACGGCTGCCGCGCGGGCCTATACCGAAGCCGCGATCAAAAGCGAGAATTCGCTTGGCTGGCTGACCATCGTCCAGGCCCTGATCACCAACGCGCTGCTAACCGGCGCCATGGCGTGGACCGTGTGGGGCTGGGATAGGGACCGGCTGACCGTCGGCGATCTCGTCCTGGTCAACACCTATCTGATGCAGCTGTTCCGGCCGCTCGATATGATCGGCATGGTCTACCGCCTGCTCAGGCAAGGAATAGTCGACATGGCGGCGATGTTTCGCCTGCTGGATAGCACGGAGGAGGTCAAGGATCGGCCTGGCGCTCCGGCGCTGAAGATCGACCGGCCGGTCGTCACGTTCGAAGATGTATTCTTCGGCTATCGCGATGATTGTCCCATTCTGCATGGCCTGAGCTTCGAAGTACAGGCCGGTCAAAATATCGCGATAGTGGGACCCAGCGGTGCCGGGAAAAGCACCATCGCGCGGCTGTTGTTCCGTTTCTACGACCCTTGGTCCGGGCGGATCCTGGTCGACGGGCAGAATATTAGCCATGTCTCTCAGGCCAGCCTAAGACAGCATATCGGTTTTGTTCCGCAGGACACAGTGCTGTTCAACGACACGATCGCCTACAACATCGCCTACGGACGCACGGGGGCTGCTTTAGATAGCGTGGTGAAGGCGGCACGCGACGCCGCGATGACGCCCTTTATCGAAAGATTTCCCGATGGCTTCGCCACCCGGGTGGGACAGCGCGGCTTGCAGCTTTCCGGCGGAGAAAGGCAACGCCTCGCGATCGCCCGCACGTTGATCAAGGATCCGCCGATCCTGCTCTTGGACGAAGCCACCAGCGCGCTGGATACCCGCACCGAGCAGGAAATACTCGCGACGCTGCGTAAGCTGACCGAGGACCGCACGAGCATCTCGATTGCGCATCGGCTTTCCACCATCGCGGATGCGGATGCCATCCTGGTTCTTGACCAGGGCGCTTTAGTCGAGCGGGGAACGCATGATGAACTACTCCGCCAACGCGGACTATACGCGGATATGTGGATGAGGCAGCGTAACGACGAGCGGGGACCGGCGGCCTAGGAAGACGTCCAACCAGTGACGTGCCCCCCCCAACCTTCATCCAACCAAAACTAAATCCTGCGCGTCTGGGGCCGCGCCCAAGCGGAAATCCCGCGGCAGCAGCACTTCGGCGCACAGGCCGGTCGGCGCGGCGGACTGAAGCCGCAGCCGGCCGCGATGGAGCCGAATGACTTCCTTCACGATGCTGAGCCCGAGACCCGTGCCCTTTTCCGTCGGTTGAGTTCCCCGATTGAAGCGTTCCAGCACATGCTCGCGGTCTTCCTCGGCGATGCCGGGTCCATTGTCTTCGACCATGAGGCGAATGCAGTCGGCCTGAACGGACAGCCCGACCCGAACGCGCCCGCCCTCCGGGATATAGAGGATCGCGTTATCGACCAGATTGGCGACGAGCTGCTCGATCGCATGGCGGTCGCCATGGAAGAGCGTCGCGCCGGCGGCCCCATCGACGCCGATCTCAACGCCTTTGCGCAAGGCCCCGGGCACCGAGCCGGCAACGGCTTCGAGCAGCGCTTCTTCGATCGGAAACGTCTCGAAACGTTCGGGACTAGCCTCGGTTGTTTCAAGGCGCGAGAGGGTCAGTAGCTGGCCGGTGAGCCTGACCAAACGATGGCTGGCATGATCGATCTTCCCGAGCCTGGCCCGCATTTGATCATGGCTGTCCGACCGAAGGGCGAGTTCGACCTGTGTGCGAATATTGGCGACAGGCGTCCGTAACTGGTGCGACGCGTCGGCAATGAAACGCTGCTGTGCGGTCATAGCATCAGCCAGGCGCTCGATCAGCCGGTTGATGACGCCAACCTGCTCCTCGAGTTCGGCCGGGAGCGCCTTTTCCTCGATCTGGCGAAGCTTCCTCGGATCGAGCCGTGCGATGGCGTCCCGGACGCGTGCCAGCGGTGCGACGCCGCGACCGACGCCCACCCAGATCAACAGGATGACGCTGGCCAGAAAGAGAAGTTGCGGCGCGATCAGATAGGTCATGACCTCGCGCGCGAGAATCTGACGCTTCTGCCGTGTCTCGGCGACCCTGATCGCAAGCTGCCGGCCGTCCGGTCCACCAACCACGCGCTGGACGATGCGAACAGGGCGCCCTTGCACGAGCGCGTCGTAGAAGATGTTTCCATGCCCGTTGCGAGGCTCGCCCCGCGGCCCGGGCAGGTCCATGTTGCCACCGTAGCGCCGGCCCGTTTGATCCAGGAGCAGGTAGTAGATCAGGTCCACACGATCAAACTGCACCATCCGCTGGGCCGCGGAAGGGAAGTCGACAACGAACCCGCCGTTCCGGCTTTGAACCTGCCCGGCGATCGTCTCGGCCGTGTCTTCCAGCGAGCGGTCATAGGCGAGGTTCGCGAAATGGATGACGATGGAGTAGGTCCCCCAAAGCCAGATGAAGGAGAGGGCGAGCGACGCCGGCAGGAGCCAGGCCAGTAGTCGCCAACGCAGCGTGGCGCTCCTAGCCACCGCCGTGCCGCTCCATAAGATAGCCCAGCCCGTGGATCGTGCGAATGTTGATCGCATGCGGCGCCAGCTTCTTGCGCAGGCGAGACACATAGACCTCGACGCTGTTGGTGCCGACCTCGCGGTCCCAATTGCTCATCTGCTGCGCCAGCCTGGCCTTGACGACCACCTCTCCCATCCGACCGATCAAGGCTTCCAGAATGTCGATATCGCGCGCAGACAACTCAAGGACCTGACCGTGCACATAGGCCCGGCGGGTCGCCGGGTCGAACTCCAGCGGGCCGTTTGTCAGCCTGACGACTGTCCCGGTGATACGACGACCGATCGCCGCGACCCGGGCCTCCAGCTCGCCAAGCGCGAAGGGCTTGACGAGATAGTCGTCTGCCCCGGCCCGCAAGCCGGCGATGCGCTCGGTGACGCCGTCGCGCGCCGTCAGGATCAGCACCGGTGTCGCGTCCCTGCGGCCACGCAGGAGACGCAGGACATCCAGGCCGTCCATATCGGGCAGGCCCAGGTCGAGCACCGCAAGATCATAATGGCCGGCGCGAAGCGCGATCTCCGCGGTTCCACCCGAGGCAACGGCGTCGGTGCGATGGCCGGCCAGTTCGAGGGCGTGCGCGATGCTCTCGCGCAGGTCTTCGTCATCCTCGATCAGCAGCAGCCGCATTCCATCTCCACCGCCAGTCAGGACTTTGTCAGGGCCGACCAATAATCGCCTGCACGAGGCTGTCCCGCAAGACGCCAGCAATTTTGGGGTCCTGAAGGATGGTGCTTCGATCGATGTCTCGGTCTCGCTGCGTATATTCGGCGATGCTCGCTCTGTCTCTGGCGGCGTGTTCAAAACCTTCGGCAACGAATGAGACCACCACCACGCCGACGGTCGAGGCGATGGTGCGCCAGGGCTTCGTCAAGGTTGAGCGCGTCGGGGACGGCTCCGCTGGCCTTGGGCTCGCCTTGCCCGGCCGCGTGGCGTTCGAGACCGCGGCGCTGGCGGTCGTCGACACCCCGGTGCCCGCCCGCATTGTCACCCTTCATGTCCGGCCCGGCGAGCAGGTCGCACGCGGCGCGGCGCTCGTGACGCTGGCGGGAGCCGAGGTCGCGAGCGCGCGGTCAGCGGTGATCTCGGCGCGTGCCCGGCTCGCGGCGGCCGAGGACCTGCTGCGCCGCCAGAATGAGATGGTGAAACGCGGCGTCGGAACCGAGGTCGAGCGGTTTGGCGCCGAGACGGCCGCGCGCCAGGCGCGCGCCGAACTGACCAGCGCCGAGCGCGCCTCGGCGTTGATCGGCGGCGGCGCGGGCGACACCTTCACCTTGCGCGCGCCGGTCGCCGGCACCGTGCTCAGCATTCGCGGCAATGTTGGCGCCATCGCCGATGCGGGCGGAGAGTCCATCATGGACATCGGCGATCCGTCCCGCCTCTGGGTCGTGGCGGATGCCGCCGAAAGCGAGCTGGCGACGATCCGCATGGGCATGCCGGCCCAGGTCACGGTCGCCGGGGCGACGGTTTCCGCCAGGGTCGAAGGGCTCGGCTCGTTCGTCGATAGCGATCAGCGCCGCGTTCCCGTCTATCTGCGCCTCGTCGAGCGGCCCACGAACCTGACCGCCGGCATGTTCGCCGACGTCCGGTTCGCCAGCGACACCGCCATCACGGTGCCTGTAGATGCCGTGCTGGTGAAGGAAGGCGCGCGCCGGGTCGTGTATGTGCGCGACGGTCGCGGCAAATATGTGCCGCGCGACGTCCAGGTCGGCGCCTCGCGCGAGGGGCGTGTGGTCATCACCAGCGGCGTACATGCCGGCGAATTCATCGTCACCCACGGCGCATTGCTGCTCGACAGCAGCGCCGGCCAGCAGCTCTGACGCCCATGCTGTCACGCCTCATCGACCTGTCCGTGCATCGCCGCGTCGCGGTGCTGGTGCTGGCCGGCATTCTCGCGGTGCTCGGCATCCAGGCCTATCGCGGCCTCTCCATCGAAGCCTTTCCCGACGTCACCAACGCGCAGGTGCAGGTCATCACCCAGATGCCCGGCTATGCGGCGACCGAAGTCGAGCGGCAGGTGTCGATCCCGTTGGAGCGCGCGCTCAACGGTACGCCGGGCATGACGCTGCTGCGCAGCGAAAACCTGTTCGGCCTGTCGATCATCACCCTGGTCTTCGATGACCGCGCGGACCCCTTCACCAGCCGCATGGTGGTATCGCAGCGTATGGGGGACGCCGAGCTGCCCGAGGGCGTGACGCCGACGCTGGCGCCGGAGTCCACGCCGCTGGGCAAGATCTACCGGTTCCGCGTGACGAGCGATCGGCACGATCTGTTCGCGCGGCGCTCAGAGATGCAGTGGACGATCACGCGCGTGCTGCGCCAGGTGCAGGGCGTCGCCGATGTGGTGCCGTTCGGCGGGTTCCTGAAGGAACTGCACGTCGCGGCCAATCCCGGCAAACTCTATGCCGCCGGTATCACGCTTGACGACCTGCAGGATGCGCTCGGCAAGGCCAACGCCAATGTCGGGGGCGGCTTCCTGCGGCAGGGAGACCAGGAACTTACCGTCCGCGGTATCGGCCTGATCCAGTCGCCAGAGGACATCAAGCGCATCCCGCTCAAGGCCAAGGACGGCACCGCCCTAACCGTCGGTGACGTCGCCAGCATCTCCATGGCGCCAACGCCTCGGCGCGGTTCGGTCGCCTATAACGGCCAGCGCGAGGAGGTCGAGGGACTCGTGCTGATGCGGCGGGGCGAGAACCCTTCCGTCGTCCTCGAAGGAATCCATGCCCAGGTCGAGCGCCTCAACGCGTCGATCCTCCCGCGCGGCATGAAGATCGTGCCGGTCTACGACCGCAGCGATCTCGTCTCCCACACGGTCGCAACCGTGCAGGACAATCTGCTGCACGGCTTCATCCTCGTGGTGGCGATCGTCTGGCTGTTCCTGCGCAGCTTCACAGGCTCGGCGATCGTCGCCGTGGTCATTCCACTGTCGCTGCTCACCGCCTTTATCGGCCTCAGCCTGCTCGGCCTGCCCGCCAACCTCATCTCCATGGGGGCGATCGATTTCGGCATCCTCGTCGATGGCGCGGTCGTGCTGGTCGAGGGCGTGATGCACGCCATCCGGGTGAAGCGGCCAACCAGCCAGAAGGACATCGTGAAGCTGGTGATCGCGTCCGCGATCGAGGTCGGGCGGCCGATCTTCTTCTCGATGCTGATCATCATCGCCGCCCTGCTCCCGGTGTTCACGCTGCAATCGGTCGAGGGGCGGCTGTTCCGCCCGCTCGCGCTGACCTACGCGTTCGCGCTGACCGGTGCGCTGGTTTTCGCGCTGACGGTCGTGCCGGCGCTGTGCGCCGTCCTGTTCAAGCCCAAACATGCCGACATCGCCGAACCCGCCTGGATCGACGGATTGCGCGCGCGATATCGGCGCCTGCTCGACGCCATCCTGCACCACCGGCGCCTCACCCTCGCGGGCGCGGCGGCGCTGCTGGTGATCGGCACGGTCTCGGTGAATCATGTCGGCACCGAATTCCTGCCCGAGCTCGATGAAGGCGATATCGCGATCTTCGTCGAGATGCCGAACAGTATCGCCATGGAAAAGGCGCAGGACGTGCTCGGCGTCGTGCATGCGCGCCTCCTCGCCTTTCCCGAAGTCCGCGACGTCCATTCGGAACATGGTCGCCCCGAGGACGGCACCGACAATGAAGGCGTCAACATGGTGAAGACCTTCGTTCGGCTTGAGCCGCAGGGTCAGTGGCC
Source organism: Candidatus Sphingomonas phytovorans (assembly GCA_029202385.1). Lineage (NCBI taxonomy): Bacteria > Pseudomonadati > Pseudomonadota > Alphaproteobacteria > Sphingomonadales > Sphingomonadaceae > Sphingomonas > Candidatus Sphingomonas phytovorans. The sequence continues at coordinate 4,249,348 of CP119314.1, read as the reverse complement.
GTCGCATCGCAGCAAGGCGGACCTGATCGATGCGATGCGCCGATCGCTCGCGGCACTGCCGGGCGTGCGCTTCAACTTCTCGCAGCCGATCAAGGATAGCGTCGAGGAGGCGGTGGCCGGCGTGCGCGGCAAGGTGGTCCTGAAAATCTACGGCACCGATCTCGACGCGATGCGCCAGACGCTCCTCAAGGCAAAGGATGCGATCCAGTCCGTGCCGGGCGTCACCGAGCTCGACCTCTACCGCGATGCGCTCAGCCCCCAGCTTCTCATCAGCCTCGACCGCGCCGCGCTCGCCCGCGCGAACGTGCCGATCCAGGATGCCGAGCGGACGATCGAGACAGCGCTCGCCGGGCGTATCGCCACGGAATATTGGGACAAGGAACGACCGGTGCCGATCCGGCTGATGCTTACCGCGCCGTCGCGTGACGATCTCGACAAGGTGGCGGCACTCCAGATCGCGACGCCGACCGGCGGTCGGGTCCCGCTCTCCCAATTCGCCAAGGTCGAGGTGGCGAGCGGGCCGACCACGATCGTACGCGAGGGCAACATCCGCTTCCTGGCGCTCAAGTTCAATGTCGAGGGCCGCGACATGGGCTCGACCGTGAAGGACGCGATCGCGGCGGTGAACGCCAGGGTGAAGCCGCCCGAGGGGCATTATTTCGTCTGGGGTGGCGAGTTCGAGAACCAGCAGCGTGCCGCCAAGCGGTTGCAGATCGTCGTGCCGATCGCACTGTTGCTGGTGCTCTGCCTGCTCTATGCCGCCATGAACAGCGGACTGAGCGCGCTGGCGATCGTCGCGACGATTCCGTTCGCGCTGACCGGCGGCGCCTTCGCCCTGCTGCTTGCCGGCGTTCCCTTGTCGGTCAGCGCTGCGGTCGGTTTCATCGCGCTGCTGGGACAGGTTTCCCTGATGGGCGTGCTGGTGCTGTCAGCCGTCGAACAGCGTCGCCGCGCCGGAGCAGAGCTGCTGCCGGCCTTGCTGGACGGCGCCGTCGATCGGCTGCGGCCGGTGTTGATGGCGTCGTCTCTGGCGATGCTGGGCCTGATGCCCATGGTCGTATCGACTGGCATCGGCAGCGAGACGCAGCGGCCGTTCGCGCTGGTGGTGGTCGGCGGCATGGTCACGACGCTCATCGTCGCGCTCCTCATCCTGCCCGTGATCTACAGCTACATCACCCCCGGCAAACTCCACACGCCCGAGGAGGCCGACGCATGATGCTGCGCGCGCTGCCCATCATCTCGCTGTTGATCGTTACTCCGGCGCTGGCGCAGACAGCCGCCGGTCCTGTCTTGCCGCAGGAGGCGGACGGGTCGCCCGTCGCCATGGTCCGTCCGCCTTCGGTGATCGACCTGCCGACCGTGCTCCGCCTCGCCCAGACCGCCAATCCCCGCATCGGTATCGAGGAACAGGCGATCGCCGGCACGGAAGCCGACCGCATCACTGCGGGGGCGCTGCCGAACCCGAGGGCCTCCTACACCGGATCCTATCAGCCTGCGGAACTGACCAACTTCTCTACCCGGCGCGGGCAGGAGGCGAGCGTGGAATTGCCGCTCCTATTGGGGGGCAAGCGCGGCGCCCGGGTCACCGCCGCCAATCGCCGCATCTACGCCGCACGCGCGCAGGCCGCCGTGACCAGGCTCGACATCGCAACCGACGCCGGGACGGCGTTCGTGACGCTGCTCGCGGCGCAGGAGGCAGTCGTCGTACGGCACCGGGCGGTCGAGGAACTGTCGCGTCTCCGATCGGTGGTGGCTGGCAGGCGATCGTCCGGCGTCGCAAGCGACTATGATCTGGTCCGGGTCGATGTCGAGGTGGAAGCGGCGCGCGCCGATCTGGCGGATGCCGAGGTCGATGTCATCTCCGCCCAGGCGGATCTGTCGAATGCCCTCGGCGTATCCGGCTGGCGACCAGAAGCAAGCGGTCGGCTCGACGGCCTCGCGCGATTGTCCGCAGGCCCGCGCCGATCGATCGATGCGCTGCCGAGCGTGGTCGCGGCGCTGGCCGACGAACGGGTGGCGCGCGCCGATGTCATAGCAGCGCGGCGCGAGCGTTTCCCTGAAGTGTCGCTCAATGGCGGCCGGTTCTGGACCACAAGCCCCTTCGGCCCGACCTATTCCCTCGGCGTTTCGCTGGAGATTCCCTTGTTCGACCGGCGTAACGGCGCTGTTCGCAAGGCGGAGTCGGACGCCCGCGCCGCCGAGTTCCGTACCCAGATCGCCAAGTCCAGGGCCGCGACCGAGATCGAGCGATATGCCGCGCAGGTCGATACCCGCAGCGCTGCATTGGCGACCTTCAACCGTCAGATCGGCGCCAAGCTGCCGCAATTGGGCCAGATGGCCGAAGATGCGTATCGGCTGAGCGGCGGCTCGGTCAACGAGCTCATCGATGCGACGCGCTCGCGTTTCGAGAACGAAGTCACGCGGATCGATTTGTCCCGCAAGCTCGCCGAGGCGATGCTGCGACTGGAACTGGCCCATGGCGAAGGCGCAGGCGACCACCCATGACGGCAGGGATCGGCGCCTGTATCGCCTTGCAGCTGATCGCCAACAGCTTGTCGTGAGGCCGAACAAGTCAGCATAGTCGCGGACGTGGGACGTGATCCGCGGCGGTCGCCGCGCAGCCGGAGGTCGACCGGCTGCACTGTCTCCCTGCCCGAAGCATCGGTCATTTCGACTTCTCCGACGACATCTTGCCGCCCCGCGTCACTCGGACGCGGTAGTTCACCAGCTCGCCGTCACCGCCGGCACCGACGACGAAGAGCGGCGGCAGGTCACTCTGTGCGATCGTCTCAGGCGCCGAGCGAAGTTCGACATGATAGGTGCGGCGATCGGTGTTGATGACCAAGTTGGTCGTCAGTCCGGGGCGGGTATATGGGACGCCCCGACGTCTCCCAAGGACCTGACGGGCCCGACATGCGCGCGTTCCGCGCTCTCATGAGCAGCAGGGACGAGATTTGGGTGAAAGACCACCTGTCCTGACCGTCTTGACAGCGCCGACCTCCCTCACCGGGACTTCGTGCGGTCAGTGCGGCCGCTGGTCGAGGATTATCCGGATCGCGTATTGTGGGGAACCGACTGCCGCACCCGAACATGGAGGAGGTTCTCCCCGACGACGGCCTCCTGGTGGACGTGATCCCGGAGATCGCGCCGACCGCCGAGCTGCGACACAAGTTGCTGGTGGCTAATCCCATGCGCCTTTACTGGCCCGACGAATGAGGTTCGGTACCTCTTCGTAGAACGACTTCGAAAATGGCGCCCGGTCACTAGTGACGGCCGCTCTGTCTGGAGACGCTATTATTCGGGCGGAAGCATCGCAATCGCGGCCGAATCGGCCCTCTGACGCTACTCGCGGAGAGCCCTCTGATACCCAATCCGTTGCTTCGGACGCCGCCGAAAGCACACCAGAGCGGCCTGCGTTTTCGTGCCGCGTGTGTCCAATACCTGTCCAACCGCCGGAGAAGGGGTCCGGGAGCCCCCGAGGGGGTTGGCCAAGCCATTGATTTATAGCGAGAAAATGGTGCTGCCGGTGAGGATTGAACTCACGACCTCAGCCTTACCAAGGATGCGCTCTACCACTGAGCTACGGCAGCATTACCGGTCCGAAGCCCTTACGGCCAACGGCGGAGCGCGCCTAAGAGACGAGGGCGGCGGGATTGTCAAGGCGAAGCGGGCATCGGATAAGGCATTATGCCCGACAAGGACGAGAAAGCCGCACGCCTCGCCGCTGCGTTGCGCGAAAATCTGCGGAAGCGGAAGGCCCAGGCACGGGCAGGCGATACACCGCCCGCACCCCGCGAGGACGATTCTAGCCGATAGGGGCGCACTTCGCCTGAAGCCATTCCAACTCCTCGCCCAGCATTTCGGGGCCCAGGATTTCCAGCACCTTGGCGTGATAGGCATTCAGCCAGTCACGCTCCGCCACCGTCAGCAGGTCCGCCACGATCAGTGACCGCTCGATCGGGCAGAAGGTCAGCGTCTCGAACCCAAGCATCGGCTCATCGCCGCCGGGGATCGCGCGTTCCTCGACTAGGATCAGATTCTCGATTCGAATGCCGTATTCGCCCGCCTTATAGTAGCCCGGCTCGTTCGAGAGGATCATGCCAGCACGCAGCGGCTCGGATGGACCACCACCCGGATAGTTCGGCTTGGCGATACGCTGCGGCCCTTCATGCACCGACAGATAGGCGCCGACGCCGTGGCCGGTGCCATGCGCGAAATCGAGCCCCGCCTCCCACAGCGGTCGCCGCGCGAACGAATCGAGCTGGCCGCCATTGGTGCCCGGCGGGAAGACCGCTGTCGCCAGCCCGATATGCCCCTTCAGTACCCGCGTGAACCGGTCGCGCATCTCCTCGCTCGGCGTGCCGATGGGGATGACACGTGTCACATCGGTCGTACCATCGGCATATTGTCCGCCCGAATCGACCAGATAGAGCTGGCCGGGCTCAAGCGGCGCATTCGATTCGGGAGTCGAATGATAGTGCGGGCTCGCCCCATGCGCGCCGGTCGCCGAGATAGTGTCGAACGAGGTGTCGCGCAGCACGCCGGTCGCCTCGCGATATGCCTGCAATTTGGCGACGCAGGACAATTCGGTCTGCCCGCCCTTGGGTGCTTCCTCCTCGACCCATTTCAGGAACCGCGCGAGTGCCGCGCCGTCGCGTACCGAGGCCGCACGATGCCCGGCAATCTCGATCGGGTTCTTCATCGCCTTGGCCAACACCACTGGATCGCGCAGCGGCAACACCGTCGCCCCGCCCGCCTCCAGCCGCCCGAAGATCGCCGACACCGCCCGCTCCGGATCGGCGGCCACCCGCTTGCTGGCATAGGCGCCCAGCGCCGACGCAAAGGCCGCGCGATCCCGCACCCGCACCGCATTGCCGAGATGCTGGAGCACCTCATCCCCGATCTTCTCGGGCGCAACGAACAGGTCGGCAGTACCGTCGGCATCGACGATCGCATAGGCCAGCGCGACCGGCGTATGCGCCACGTCCTGCCCGCGCACGTTCAGGGTCCAGGCGATCGAGTCGAGCGCCGAGAGCACCACCGCATCGGCCTTGTGCTCGGCCAGCCAGTCCGCGATCGCCGCACGCTTCTCCGCCGAGGATTGGCCGGCGCTCGCCTCGTCCTGCACGACAAGCTTCGCATCGGATGGTTGCGGGCGATCGGGCCAGACCGCGTCGACCGGGTTGGTGCCGACCGGGACCAGCGCCGCGCCGCGCCCGGCCAGAGCCCGGCCCGCCTCCTCGACCCAGCCCCCCGTGTGCAGCCATGGATCGTAGCCGATCCGGGCGCCCGCCGCCGCATGGGCGCCGAGCCACATCGAGATGCTCGTTCCGGGTACGGAGACATAGTCCCACTGCCCGCCGTCGACCTGCTCGCGCACCTGCAAGGTGTAGCGCCCGTCAGTGAAGATCGCTGCCTCCTCCGGCAGCACAACCGCGCTTCCGGCCGACCCCTGGAAACCGGTCAACCAGGCGAGACGCTGCGCATAGGCACCGACATATTCGCTCATATGCTCGTCGGTCAGCGGGACGACGAATCCGTCGAGCCGGTCACGCTTCAATTGTTCGCGAAGAGCGGCGAGGCGGGCGGCATGGGTGGACATCAGCGATCTTTCACATGGAGGCTTGAAGGGCCACGGAAACGTGACGCCCGGCATCGGCACGTGATGCCAGAAACGCCGCGGACAGGACAAGGGTGGCGCGCGCCGGCGGCTTGATTGACATCGCGCGCCCGGCGCGCCTAGCCTTGGTCCGGCGCCCGGTAGCGACAGGCACCGAGGGGAGCAGCCGTGGCGGATCTGGCAAGTCAAACCCGGCGTCCTGTAACCGAAGATCGTCGCGCGGAGGTCTTCCAGGCAGCCGGCAGACCTTCCGCGAAGAGCATGGCGCTAGCAGGCGGCGACCGTGTGACCTCGCTGGTTCGCCAGCACGAGATGCTCAACAGCGGCCCTCATGTCGTCGCCTTGCAAAGAGTCGCGACCATGCTGCGTGGCCCGCAGGCCGCGTCGCTGTCGAACCACCCGGCCGGGCCAGTCCGTCCAGCGGCTCAGTTGAAGGCTGTCGTGCCGATCAACGGCAATGCCGCAGTGGTGCAGCGAATCCAGATCGAGGCGTTGCTGGGCGAGGCCGAGAATGCCGGGCAAATCAACGCGCAGCTCGGCGACCTCATCGCCAACCGACCGGGCGACGACTAAGCCGAGCAGGGCGAATTTGCCGACGCGTTGGTGCAGGCTGCCGGTTTCTGGCAGGGGCTTGGCGCGAACGAGATTGGGGACAGCACCGCCGACCAGCGCATCAATCTGATCGCGGCCTTGATGGAAGCCGATGCGCCGGCAGGATTGGTACGCCTGATGCGGTATTTTTTCGGTCTCGCCGGGCCGCCACGCGACGCGGCGCGCGGGATCGGCACGCTCGATTTCGTCCGCCACGAGGAAGGCGGCATTGCCGGCATCGTGGGACGTCCCGGCCTGTTCGCCATACCGACGGGCGCTGCCTCCCAGGCGCGTCGCCACATCACGGCATGGCACACGTTGCGCAACTTGATGAACCACATCATCGCCAATTTCGGTCCCGACGACCTTTCCGAAATATCCAGGGGAATCGTCGACGTGGTCGATCCCGAGATCGCGCGACAGGCAACGGATATCGCGCAGCGCGAGGCCGGAGAGGACGGCGCTGAATTTCGCATTCTCTGGCTGGCGATCGTCCTCAACAACGTCCCGCACAATCTCTGGCTTGGTGCGGCGCGCGAGAATATCTCGATCAACACGCTGGCCGGGTTCATCGTGCGATGGACCGACGAGTTGCGCGCGGGAGACATCTCCATCGCGGTGTATCGCGATCGGCTTACCCGGTACAATGCCGGCTCTCCGATGGCACGGCGGATCATCCAGCAGTTGCTCCACGAGATGGACCAGCCGCATGTCACCGAGCCGCCAGAAACCAGCCACCTCGCCATCTACGAGATCGTCCAGCGCGAGATCAGGCCCCAGCTCGAGATCGACCCGCGACGGCGCGAGCATATCTCCCCCCTGCAATTGTTCCTCTACGAGGCTGGCGAGGGCGCTGTGGTCGTCGAGGAAATAGGGCATCTCTCGCGCGCGCTGCGAGACTTTGTGCGCGATCCGGCGGAAGACAATGGAGAACAGGCTTAGACAAGCCCGGCACGGGCACTAAAGGGAGCATATGACCGCACCCAAGCCTCCCGTCGCCGACCGGCGCCCCCACAGTTTCACCGCGCACGGCATCACCATCGAGGACCCCTATGCCTGGATCAAGGACCCGGGCTATCCCGAGGTCACCGACAAGCAGGTGCTCGCTTATCTCGAGGCGGAGAACGCGTATTTCGAGGCGGTGATGGAACCGCGCAAGCCGCTCACCGACCGGCTCTATGAAGAGATGAAGGGCCGCATCAAGGAAGACGATTCATCCGTTCCCCAGAAGGATGGCGACTGGCTCTACTGGACCGCGTTCGAGACCGGCGGCCAGTACCGCAAATGGTGGCGCAAGCCCGTCGACGGAGGCCCGGACGAACTGATCCTCGACGAACCCGCGCTCGCCGAGGGCAAGGAATATTTCCGCCTCGGCGCCTTTTCGGTCAGCAATAACGCGAAGCTTCTGGCCTATGCGATCGACGACAATGGTTCGGAACGGTTCGAGGTTCGCGTCAAGGACCTGGAGACTGGCGAGCATCTGCCCGACATGATCCCCGGCATGCTTTCCGAGATCGTGTGGACCGCCGACGACAGCGGCTTCCTCTATGGCCTCGCCAATGAGCAATGGCGCACCGACAATGCCCGGCTCCATCGGCTCGGCACGCCGATCGACCAGGATATCGAGCTGTTCAAGGAGGCTGACGAGGGTTTCCGCGTCGGCGTCAGCGAGACAAGCTCGCGCAAATGGATCGTGATCGCGAGTGGCGACCATGTGACCAGCGAGGTATATCTCCTCCCCGCCGACAACGTCCTCGCCGCGCCGGTCTGCGTCTCGCCCCGTAAGGTCGGCCGCGAATATGACGTGGACGAGCACGACGACACCCTGTTCATCCACACGAACGATACCGACCCGAACTTCCGCCTTTGCACGGCATCTATCGAAGCGCCGGGAGAATGGACCGAGCTGATCGGCCCGTCGAAGCATTTCTACATGACCGGCGTGGACTGTTTCCGCGATTTCTTCATCGTCGACGGGCGCGAGGACGGGCTCGATCAGATCGAGATCCACCGCTATGATTCGTCCATCGCGCCACAACGCATCGTCTTCCCCGAGGCAAGCTATGACGCCGGCCTCGGCAACAATCCCGAATATGCGATGGACGTGCTGCGCGTCGGCTATGAATCGATGGTCACGCCCGGCACCGAATATGATTACGACGTCGCGACCGGCACGCTGACCACGCTCAAGGTGCAGGAAATCCCCTCGGGATATGACGCCGGCAAATACCGTACCGAGCGGCTGAAGATCGTCGCCCGCGACGGGACCGAGGTGCCGGTCTCGATCGTCTATCCCAGTGATTTCCCGAAGGACGGCTCGGCACCGCTCTTCCTCTACGCATACGGTGCTTATGGCTATGCCATTCCACCGGGCTTCTCGACCGGGCGACTGTCGCTGCTCGACCGCGGCTTCGCCTATGCCATCGCGCATATCCGCGGCGGCGACGATCTCGGCCAGCAATGGTATCTCGACGGCAAGCTGGAGAAGCGCGAAAATACGTTCAACGACTTCGTCGACGTGGCGAAGGGACTGATCGCGGGCGGCTGGACCAGCCCGGGCAAGATCGCGATCGCGGGCCGCTCGGCCGGCGGCGAGCTGATGGGCGCGGTGGTCAATTCCGATCCCGGCCTGTGGGGCGCGGTGATCGCCGATGTGCCGTTCGTCGACGTGCTCAACACCATGCTCGATGCCGATCTCCCGCTCACCCCCGGCGAATGGCCAGAATGGGGCAACCCGATCGAGGACAAGGCGGCGTTCGAGCTGATCAGATCCTATTCGCCCTATGACCAGGTGAAGGCGCAGGCCTATCCGCCGATGTTCATCTCCGGCGGCCTCAACGATCCGCGCGTGACCTATTGGGAGCCCACCAAATGGGCAGCGAAGCTGCGCGCGACCAAGACCGACGACAATATGCTGCTGCTCAAGACCAATATGGGCGCAGGGCATGGCGGCAAGTCGGGCCGGTTCGAGAGCCTGCGTGAGGCAGCCGAGGAGCATGCCTTCGTCCTGTGGCAAATGGGCGTCGAGGGCTGATGGCCTTCAAGCTCGCCAGGACCGCGACTGACGCTGACATCGACGAGCTCGGTCACGTCAACAATGCGGTCTGGGTGAGGTGGATTCAGGATATCGCGGTTTCGCATTGGGAAGCGATCGCGTCGGCCGAGCAGCGGCAGGCCTATATCTGGGTCGTGACCCGGCATGAGATCGACTATCGCGGCAATGTCGGCCTTGGCGAGACGGTGACGGGCGAGACCTGGGTTCCCGAACCGCCCAGGGGCGCCCGGTTCGACCGGCATGTGCGATTCACCGGCGCCGACGGCAAGGTGAAGGTTGAAGCGGTATCGACCTGGGCACTGCTCGACCGCGCGACGGGCCGGTTGCTGCGGGTGCGGCCTGAACTGGCCGCGCCTTTCCTCACTTGATTCTCCCCGTGCCGGGGAGGAATTGATCAGCCCGAATTCCTGAGCGCCGTCGCGATCGCGTTGATCGACAGCAATATCCCTTCGCCGATCCGCTCATCCGTCTCGCCCGCGCGATGACGCTTCATCAGTTCGATCTGCAGCAGGTTGAGCGGCTCGATATAGGGCAGCCGCAGCCTGATCGATGCGTCGAGCGCGGGATGCTTTTCCAGCAGGCGCGACTGGCCGGTGATGTCGAGCAGCCCATCATGAGTCTGCTGCCAGCCGCCCCTGATCGCCCCGAACACATTGTCCGCCAGCGCCCTATCCTCGACCAGGGCCGCGTAACGCCCGGCGATGTCCATGTCGGACTTCGCGATCACCTGCTCCATATTGTCGAGCGTCGCCGCGAAAAACGGCCAGCCCTGCGCCATTTCCGCCAGAAGCCCCTTGTCCTCGAACCCGGCGATCGCCTGACCAACGCCGTACCAGCCCGGCAGCATCACCCGCGCCTGCGCCCAGCTGAACACCCAGGGAATGGCGCGCAGATCCTCGATCCGGTCGGACTTGGTCCTGCTCGCCGGGCGCGAGCCGATCTTGAGCCCCGAAATCTCCGCGATCGGCGTCATCTGGCGGAAAAAGGTGCGGAAGCCGTCGGTGCCATAGACCAGATCGCGATACGCCTTGAACGCGCTGCCCGACAGCGCGTCCATCGCCGCGCCGAAGCGCGCCTGTTCGGCTGGCGACAGCACGTCCGGCTCAAGGCTGGCGAGCAAGGTGGCCGAGGCCATCGCCTCAAGATTGGTCATCGCGCTTTCGCGCGTGCCGTATTTGCCGGCGATCACTTCGCCCTGTTCGGTGATGCGGATACGCCCCTGCACCGTACCGGTCGGCTGGGCACGGATCGCGGCGAAGGCAGATCCGCCGCCGCGCCCGACCGCGCCCCCGCGCCCGTGGAAAAGCTGCATGCCGACGCCAGCCTTGTCGAACACCGGCTTCAGCGCGGTCGAGGCCTTCGACAACGACCAGGTCGAGGTGATGTAGCCCCCGTCCTTGTTCGAATCCGAATAGCCGATCATCACTTCCTGGAATCCGCGCGCGCGGGTGATCGTGCCGGCCTCGGGCAGGGCGAACCATTCGGTCATGATACCCGGCGCCGCCTCCAGATCGCCGATCGTCTCGAACAGTGGGACCGCCATGATCGCCGCGCCCGGCGTCTCGCCGGGCCGGTAGAGCCCGACCTCCTTGAGCATCACGTTCACTTCGAGCAGGTCGGACACCGATTGCGCCATCGAGACGATATGCTGGGTGATGCAGCCCGGGCCGTATTTGGCATGCGCATCCGCGGCGGCGCGGACGATGGCGAGTTCGGATGCCGTCTCGTCCGAATAGGTCGCGAACTGGCTCGACAACGGCCGCGCATTGGACAGTTCGTGGCGCAGCAGCGACACGCGCTGCGATTCATCGAGCGCGAGATAATCGCCTTCCACCCCCGCCACCTTGAGCAGCTCAGCGACCACGCGCTCCAGCACCGCACTGTTCTGACGCAGGTCGAGCGTGGCGAGATGGAAGCCGAAGGTCTCGACCGCGCGGATCAGCCGCCCCAGCGCCCCGCCCGAGGCGAGCGCCCCGCCGCCGCCATCGCGCAAGGCCCGGGCGATGGTGACGAGATCGGCACGGAAACTCTGCGGATCGGGATAGGGCTCACCGTGGAGCGGGCCTGGCCGGGGCGCCGCTTTCCCGGTCAGCGCCAGATGAGTCGCCGCGAGCCGTGCGTAGATGCCCGACAGCGCGCGACGATAGGGCTCGTCCTCCCGGCTCGCCGCATTGTCGCCGCTGGCATCGGCCAGTGCCTGCACCCCCGCATCGGCCGCGGTGATGCCTGTCGAGATCGACAGTTCCGCACCCAGCGCGTTCACCGCGTCGAGATAATGGCCGAGCACCGCCTCGCACGCCTTGGCCAGTGCGATCCGCAGCGAATCCGCCGTGACGAAGGGATTGCCGTCGCGGTCGCCGCCGATCCAACTCCCAGGCCGCAGGAAGCTGGGGCTGCGCTCGCCAAGGGCACGGTCCCAGCGCTGGTAGAGCGCGGGCAACGCCGGCAGGAACACGTCGCGAAGATAGCTGAGCGCGGTCTCCACCTCATCGGCGACGAACAGCCGTTCCTTGCGGAGCACGCGCGTCTGCCAGAGGAGCGCGATCTGGCGAAGGATCGCCTCGTCCACCGCGTCGCCTTCAGGCGTCTCCGCCAGCCCCGCATCCTTCAGGCCCATCAGCTCGGAGATGCGGTTGCGATGGTCGATCATGCTCTTGCGCCGCACCTCGGTCGGGTGGGCAGTGAGCACCGGGGCGATCAGTGCATGATCGAGCAGCGCCATCACCGCTGCATGATCGATCCCCTCGTCCGCCAGCCGCTTCAGTGCGGATTCGACATCGGCGCCCTTTTCGGCGGCAACACCCTGCCGGTCCTCGGCGAGGTTGGCGAGCATCGAGAACAGCATGAAGCCGCGCACGAAATCCAGCGTCTCGTCAAGGCTCAGCCGGTCGAGCCCGAGATCGACTGAATCCTTGCCCGCGACGCCGCGATACCGGTCGACCGAGGCGGCACGGATATATTCGGTGCGCCTGAACAACGTGTCCCCGCCATAGGAGCGGATGACGTCGCCGAGCAGCTTGCCCAGGAAGCGGATGTCGGGATTGTTCGCGATGGAAGGAAGATCGGCCATGGCGCGATGCTGCAGCGCGGTATCGTTCCGGTCAACCGACGATCGACGCGAATTTCAGATCCCCCTCCCGCTGGGAGAGGGAAATTCCCTCAGGCCTCCAGCTCGACGTCCCAATAGAGCCAGTCATGCCAGGTATCATGCAGGAAATTGGGCGGAAACCGCCGGCCATGTTCCTGCAGATGCCAGTTCGTCGGCCGGATCGCGCCGATATGCAGCGGCATGCCCGCCTGTTTCGGCGTCCGCCCACCCTTCTTCAGGTTGCAGGGTGCGCAGGCGGTGACGACATTCTCCCAGGTCGTGCGCCCGCCCTGTGCGCGCGGCACGACGTGATCGAAGGTCAGGTCATGCCCCGATCCGCAATATTGGCATTCGAACTTGTCGCGCAGGAACAGGTTGAACCGGGTGAAGGCCGGAAAGGCGCTTGGCCGCACATAGGATTTCAGCGCGATCACCGAGGGCAGCTTCACCCGGTGATTGGGGCTGCGCACCTCGCGTTCATATTCGGCGACGATGTCGACCCGGTCGAGGAACACTGCCTTGATCGCGGTTTGCCAAGGCCAGACACTGAGCGGATAATAGCTGAGCGGCGTATAGTCGGCGTTCAACACTAGGGCCGGGCAGCTGTCCGGATGGCGGATCAGATCGGGATGGTACACGCGAACGACCCCCTTTGCTTCCTGGCGCGGCAATCGCCGACTAGGATGACGCCGTGATGACAGCACAGCGCGCGACTCGCGGTCAAGAGCCGGTTTGAACGAGGTGATCACCCGGTTCGCGCCCAGCCCTACGGGGCTGTTGCATATCGGCCACGCCTGGTCGGCAATCCTCTCGCACGACCGCGCGAAGGAGACAGGCGGGCGCTTCCTCCTGCGCATCGAGGATATCGACGGCACGCGCAGCCGCCCCGACTTCGTCGATGCCATTCTGCGCGACCTTGCCTGGCTCGGGCTCGAATGGGACGGACCGGTCTTGTTCCAGGCCGAACGGCTTGGACTTTATGCCCGGGCGATCGACCGGCTGAAGGCGCTTGGCCTGCTCTACCCCTGTTTCTGCACCCGCGCCGAGATCGCCGCCAGCCTCTCAGCGCCGCATGGCGATGCCGGGCCGCTCTATCCCGGCACCTGCCGACACCTCGCCGACGATGCTCGCGACCGTCGACTGGCAAGCGAGCAACATGCGTGGCGGCTGGATATGGCGCGTGCGCTCGATCTCCTCTCCCCAGCGGCGGAGGAAATGCCGGAACAATTCCGCCATGACGGCAAATTGATATGGCATGACGACATCGTCGGCGATGTCGTCGCGACGCCCGAGATGCATGGCGACGTCATCCTTGCCCGCAAGGATGCGCCCGCCAGCTACCATCTCGCCGTGACCGTCGACGATGCCGCGCAGGGCGTCACTCATGTCGTGCGCGGCCGCGACCTGTTCGCCGCGACTCATGTGCACCGGTTGCTCCAGGCGCTGCTCGGCCTGCCGACGCCGGTCTATCGTCACCACGCGCTGCTCGCCGACGAAACGGGCGAGCGGCTTGCCAAACGCAACAAGGCACCGACGCTGCAGGCGATGCGGGAGGCCGGTATCGACGGACGCACCCTTGCCGACGACCTGCGCGCGGGGCACCTGCCCATTGGCTTTCGGCTGTCGGAGGTTTAAATACCTGGCATGAACACCTTCCTCTTCATCCTCCTGATCGCGGCGATGCTCGCGACCGTCGCCATGCTGGTCCGCGGCCTCGCGGTTTTCCTGCTCAACGCGAGCAACGAGGTGAAGGGCGAGGGCGGCGGCCCGACCGCCTCAGCGTTGAAGTCCAACAAGATGATGCAGTACCGCATCTTCTTCCAGGCGATCGCCATCGTGATCGTCGTGCTGATCTTGTTCCTCGCCGGCAAGAACTGACCCTCGGGTCAGTCCGGCCATGGTCAAGCTCAACAAGATCTATACGCGTACCGGCGACAACGGTACCACCGGCCTGGTCGACGGATCGCGCGTCGCCAAGAACGATCCGCGCATGGCCGCGATCGGCGATGTCGACGAGGCGAACAGCGCGATCGGCGTGGCGATCGCAGCGTTCGGGCCCGGCGGATATGCCAGCGCGCTGACGCGAATCCAGAACGACCTGTTCGATCTCGGCGCCGACCTGGCTACGCCCGGCGAGGATTTTGCGCCGTCCGACATGTCGCTGCGCATCGTCGCCGCACAGGTTGCCCGGCTTGAGGACGAGATTGACGCGATGAACGCCGATCTCGGCCCGTTGACCAGCTTCATCCTCCCCGCCGGCACTGCGGGCGCTGCCGCCCTTCACCTCGCCCGGGCCATTACCCGCCGCGCCGAACGCACGGCGGTCGCGGCCGCACAGGCCACCCCTTTGAATCCGCTCGCCCTCTCCTATCTCAATCGCCTGTCGGACTATCTGTTCGTCGCCGCGAGGCGCGTGAACAAAGACGCGGGTGGCGACGTTCTGTGGATTCCGGGTGCGTCCCGAGACCTGACGGGACAGTAGCTTGGCTTGACTTTGGCCGGCGCGTTCTGGAAAAGGGAACAGAATGCGAACAAAATCGGATCCTCACCCCGGAACGGACCTGCTCGCGACGCGCTTCGCGACCGTTCGCGCGCTGACCGAAGCACTGGTCGCGCCGCTTTCCGACGCTGATGCCACCGTCCAGTCGATGGAGGATGCGTCACCCGCCAAATGGCATCTGGCGCACACCACCTGGTTCCTCGAGACCTTCATCCTGCGCGATTTCGTGGCTGGTTACGCACTCCACGACGACCGCTTCCCCTTCCTGTTCAACAGCTATTACGAGGCAGAGGGACAGCGCCACAGCCGGGCGCGGCGCGGCATGGTGACCCGGCCCAGCCTGGCCGAAGTGCTTGCCTATCGCGCCCATGTCGACGCCGCGATCCGCGGCGCCCTACCTAGCCTGCCCGAGACAGCGATCGAACTGGTCGCGCTCGGCTGCCATCATGAGGAGCAGCATCAGGAACTGCTGATCACCGACATCCTCCACCTCATGTCCCTGAACCCGCTCGAACCGTCGATCTGGCCAGCCGAGCGCAAGGTGCCCGTCGCGATGCCGGGGCCGATCGGCTGGATCGAAGGCGAGGCCAGCATCGTCGAGATCGGCCATGAGGGGAATGGTTTTGCCTTCGACTGCGAAGGCCCGCGCCACGCAACGCTGCTTGCCCCGCATGCCATCGCCGACCGCACCGTCAGCAATGGCGAATGGGCGGCGTTCATCGCTGATGGCGGCTATGCCGATCCGCGCCACTGGCTGTCAGACGGTTGGGCCTGGGTGAAGGCGCAGGGGATCGTCGCACCGCTTTACTGGGAACAGCAGAATGGCGCGTGGACTCGCTTCGGTCTTGACGGCCGCCGTCCGATCGACCCTGCCGCGCCCGTCACTCATGTCAGCTTCTATGAAGCGGATGCCTATGCGAGCTGGGCCGGCGCGCGCCTGCCCACCGAGTTCGAATGGGAAGCCGCCGCCGCCGCGCACGACCCGGATGGCGGCAACCAGCTCGATACGGCCGGTCCGGTCGAACCGCGTCCCGCAGCTGACGGCCCGGCCTTTTTCGGCGATGTCTGGCAGTGGACCGGCAGCGCCTACCGCCCTTATCCCGGCTTCAGGCCGGCCGAGGGCGCGGTCGGCGAATATAATGGCAAGTTCATGAGCGGGCAGTTCGTGCTGCGGGGCGGCTCCTGTGCGACCCCGCGCGGCCATGCGCGCGCGAGCTACCGCAACTTCTTCTATCCCCACCAGCGCTGGCAGTTCACCGGCGTGCGTCTGGCGAAGGATCTCTGATGCTCAAGCCCGAAATCGAGGACGGCGACGTTACCCTCGCCGATCCGGCCTTCCGCGCCGACGTGCTGCGTGGCTTCGAGACGCGTCCGCGCGCCATTCCCGCCCGCTGGTTCTACGACCGGCGCGGATCGGAACTGTTCGAGGCGATCACCGAACTGCCTGAATATTACCCCACCCGGACCGAGACCGAGATATTGCGCCACGCCTGCCCCGAAGTCGCGACGCTGGCGGGCGAAGGCCGGGCGGTCGTCGAATTCGGCTCGGGCTCCTCGACCAAGACGCCGATCCTGCTCCGCAGCGTTGAACCGGCCGCCTATGTGCCGATCGACATCTCGGGCGATTTCCTGCGCGAATCCTCGGCCGGCCTAGCCGCCGCCTTTCCCGGGCTGCCGGTGCTGCCGGTCGAGGCCGATTTTCTCCGCCCGATCGCCTTGCCTGCCTCGGTCGCGAGCCTCCCGAAGCTCGGCTTCTTCCCCGGCTCGACCATCGGCAACATGATCCCGCACAGCTCGGTCGACCTGCTGCGTGCGATGAAGGCGTCGCTCGGCGAGGGATCGATGCTGCTGATCGGCATGGACCGGATCAAGGACGAACGCGTGCTCGTCTCAGCCTATGACGATGCGCAGGGCGTGACCGCCGCGTTCAACCTCAACCTGCTCGAACGGGTCAACCGCGAGCTCGATGGGACCATCCCGATCAATGCCCTGCGCCACCGCGCGATCTGGAACGACGACCGGTCACGGATCGAAATGCACCTTGAGGCGCGCGAGGATATCGCCTTCACCATCGAGGGACGTCGTTTCTCCATGGCGGCGGGCGAGACGATCCACACCGAGAACAGCCACAAATATGGCCAGCGCGACGGTCGCATCCTGCTCCGCGCGGGCGGCTGGACTCCCATCGCCGAATGGACCGATCCGCAAGGCCTGTTCGCGGTGATCCTGGCGGAAGCACAGCCGGCGCGGCACGCGCCGTGACAGGCTCTCCCCTCACGTAAAGCGAGGGGAGCCAACTTCGGCAAACCCGCGTTGCCCGCCAGATAGTCAGCCAGCTGTTCAACCTGCAATCGCGATCCTAGCCCAGCGGCTTCCAAGTCGATAGGAGCGGCGCGACTTTGAAGAACAACGGAGCAGGGCAATGCAGACGGTAGGCGTGATCGGGGCGGGGCAGATGGGCGCGGGGATCGCACAGGTCTCGGCGCAGGCGGGCTTCCACGTCCTGCTCACCGACGTGTCGAAGGAACGCGCCGAGGCCGGCAAGGCGGGAATCGCCAAGGCGCTCGATCGGCTCGTCGCCAAGGAGAAGATCGATCCCGCCGCGCGCGATCAGGCGCTGGCCCGGATCGAGCCGATCGAGGGCGTCCATGGCATGTCGTCCTGCGGCCTGGTGATCGAGGCGGCGACCGAGCGCGAGGAGATCAAGCGCTCGATCTTCGCCGAGGTCGGCAAGGTGCTTGGCCATCAGGCGGTGCTCGCCTCCAACACCTCCTCGATCCCGATCACGCGCCTGGCCCAGGCCTCGCCCGACCCGAAGCGCTTCGTCGGCGTGCATTTCTTCAATCCAGTGCCGGTCATGGGCCTGATCGAACTGATCCGCGGCCTCGCCACCTCGGACGAGACGGTCAAGCTGGTCGAGGACTATGCGAAGGCACTCGGCAAGAAAGTGGTCCGCGCCAATGACGCGCCGGGCTTCATCGTCAACCGCGTGCTGATGCCGATGCTCAACGAAGCTTGCTTTGCGCTGGGCGAGGGTGTCGCGACCATCCCCGATATCGACCTCGCCTGCCAGCTCGGCCTCAACCACCCGATGGGGCCGCTGACCCTGGCCGACTTCATCGGTCTCGATACCTGCCTGGAGATCACCCGGGTACTGTTCGAAGGCACGGGCGACCCCAAATTCCGTCCCGCCCCGCTACTGGTGAAATATGTCGAAGCTGGCTGGTATGGCCGCAAGACCGGCCGGGGCTTCTACGATTATACCGGGGACGAGCCGGTTCCGACACGATAGGGTTGGACGAATCTTTCGGGGGAATATGATGCGCCTGCCTGCCACGTTGATCGCAGCTTCGTTGTTCTTCGCACCGGGGATTGCCGCCGCACAATCCGCGATCACGCTCAAGGATCCGAAGGCCTTCGAGCAACAGCTAACCGAGATGGGCTATGCCCCTGAACCTTTCGGTGCGGGCACGGACACAGTTGAGACGGTGCTGCATCTGCCCAACGAGACGCTGGGTGTCGTCCTTGCCGGTTGTACCAACGGCAAGGGTTGCACCTATGCGGTGTTATTGGGATCGTTCAGCGACCTCCACGAGGTGCCAGCGGACTGGGTCACGAAAATGAACGTCAACTTTGACCTGATCAAGGTCTGGGTCCGCGACGACAAGAAGCTCGCTTATTCGGCCGGGGCGATAATCGAGGGACTGCCCCGATCGACCTTTCGCGCCTGGGTCGAGAACATCGTGGATTCGAGCAACAGCCTCGCAAACGAGGCGATCAAGGCAGGGCTGATCGCAAAATAAGAACCCTTCACGCCGCCAAAGCCTCCAGCCATTTCTGGTGCCATCGTTCCATCCGCGTCGGAAACAACAACCGCCCGGCGCGCGAGACCAGTCCATATTGCGTTTCCTCGGTGAGGATCATGCATCCGCTCGCGGTCGGTACGATCAACCACGCGTGATAGGCGGTAACCCCGATCCCCTTCGCCAGCCACGCGATGCGCGTCTCGGGCTCGAATTCTCTCACCTCGCTCCTCAACGCGACGCCAAAGGTCTTCCAGGTGAAGAGCGCGCCGGCGAACAGATCGGCACCACCGCCCTCGATCGCCACGTCGCTGGCATTGGCATAGATCGCCGGCCAGCCAGCCGCGTGGATCAGCCGCCGCCACACGATCTCCGGCGCGGTCGCGCTGTCGAGTCGATTGACGACATGGATCGGCGCCTCGGCCGGCCCGAAGCCTTTCGGCCAGTGGATCTGCTCAGCCATCCTGGGCGATCGGCGCGAAGCGCGCGACCTGGCGACCGACGAGGCAGAGCTGTTCATGCACCGCCGGGTCGCTGCTTCCGCCGTCATCGTCGAACTTGGTGAGCTGGGTATTGATCGCCGCGGCGAACGGCGTCGGCCAGCCGCGCAGCGCATGGACGATCGACCTGAGCGCCGCGATCGTGCTGCCGGTCGCCTGCCAGCCATAAGCCGTGGCGATCAGCCCGACCGGCATGTCGGCGAGATAAGGCCGTTCGTCCTTCGCCGTCTCCTCAAGCAGGTCGAGCGCGTTCTTGACCACGCCCGAGATGCTGCCGTGATAACCGGGGCTGGCGATGATCAGCGCCGATGCCTGGCGCACGGTATCGACGAATTCGCGCTCCTGCTCGGTCCGGCAGGTCGCGCGCGGATCGTAGAGCGGCAGGCGCGCCATGTCCGCGCCGCCGAACATGCGCGTGCGGAATCCCTCCTTGCACGCAGCATCGAGCGCGATGCGCAGCGCCCGCTCGGTCGAGGAGGTGCCGCCGATCGTGCCACCGATCCCCACGACGAGGGGCGTAGCGGCGGTGGCGTTATCAGTCATCGGGGGTCCTCGTACGTGCGGTGCTGCACCATATCCAGATAGACGCTGCACGGCATCGCCTCAATGCCTCGCGGTCTCCGCTCGCATGGCGACCCCGCGCCTGCTAGGACGGAGACATGTCAAATGCTTGCGGCAACTGGTATAGCACGCTAATACACCTCCGGGCGGCGTAACCAGGGACGGACTGACAGGAGCCATGCGTCCTTATCCTTTCGAGCCCGCCACGTCGCAGGGCAGATCTCCCCTGGATCTGACCGAAGGCCTGCCGCCGCCGGCCTTTTCAGGCCGCTTCGACCATGCGCCCGGGCCGCCCGAACCCTATACGACCAACCTGCCCGTGGTGCGACGGCGCAATTACTGGCGTTGGCTCACGCGCGGCATCGGCATCCTCATCATCCTGTTCGTGCTGGCGGTCGGCTGGCTCGCGGTGACAGCGCCCCTGTCGCAATCGCTCAAGCCGCTGACCCCGCCCAGCATCACCCTGCTCGCCGACGACGGATCGCCGATCGCGCGACGCGGCGCGATCATCGCTGCGCCGGTCGATGCGGCGAAACTGCCCAAGAACGTCACCAATGCTTTTCTCGCGATCGAGGACCGGCGTTTCCGCTCGCACTGGGGCATCGACCCCAAGGGCATCACCCGCGCCTTCTTCCACAATATGAGCCGGGGCCGGGTGCGCGAGGGCGGCAGCACCATTACGCAGCAGCTCGCCAAGAACGCCTTTCTCGATTCGGACCGGACCGCCGCGCGCAAGGTGCGCGAGGTGATGATCGCCTTCTGGCTTGAGGCGTGGCTGTCCAAGGACGAGATCCTCTCGCGCTACCTGTCGAACGTCTATTTCGGCGACAATGTCTATGGCCTGCGCGCCGCGGCGAAGCATTATTTCAACCGCGACCCCGAGGAACTGTCGATCGGCCAGGCGGCGATGCTGGCGGGTCTGGTCAAGGCGCCGTCAAAGCTTGCGCCGACCGTCAACCTGAAGGGCGCGCGCGACCGGCAGAAGCTGGTGGTCGGCGCGATGGCCGCCGCCGGCTTCATCGACAAGGGCACGGCAGAGGATGTCAGCCCCGCGCGGCTCGCCGTGGACCGGATCAAGTCGCTGCCCGACGGCACCTATTTCGCCGACTGGGTCCTGCCCGAGGCTCGCGACCGCGCGGGCGAGATCGCCACCGAGACGACGGTCAAGACCACGCTCGACCGCCGCCTGCAGAACGCCGCCGAACGCGCGGTGAGGCGGGCTGGCCTCCGTCAGGCGCAGATCGCCCTGGTCGCGATGCGTCCCGACGGTCGAGTCGTCGCGATGGTCGGCGGCAAATCCTATGCCGACAGCCCGTTCAACCGCGCCACACAGGCCCGGCGCCAGCCAGGATCGGCCTTCAAGCTGTTCGTCTATCTCGCCGCGCTGCGCAGCGGCATGACCCCGGATTCGATGATCGACGATTCGCCGATCACCATCGCCGACTGGTCGCCGAAGAACGCCGATGGCCGCTATCTCGGCGAGATCACGCTGCGTCAGGCCTTTGCCCGGTCGAGCAACGTCGCCGCGGCACGGCTGATCCAGAAGGTCGGCGTGGCCAATGTCATCAAGGCAGCGCGCGATCTCGGCATCACCACGCCGATCCCGAGCGAGGCGACGATCGCGCTCGGCACGTCGAGCATGTCGCTGCTCGAGTTGACGTCCGCCTATGCGGCGGTGGCAGCCGAATCCTATCCGGTCGCCGCCCGCGGGCTGGAGGAAGTGCGTGACCAGAGCTGGTATGCGGCGCTGACCACGCGCTCCCGCCCGCTGACCGGCCGAATCCGCGACGACATGCTCGACCTGCTCTCCGCCTCGGCCGAATCAGGCACGGGGCGCCAGGCGGCGCTGTCGGTCGACACCTATGGCAAGACCGGCACGACCCAGGACAATCGCGACGCGCTGTTCCTTGGCTTTGCCGGCGGGCTCGTCACCGGCGTGTGGGTCGGCAATGACGACAACACCCCCAATCCCGGCCTGTCGGGCGGCGGCATTCCCGCGCGAGTGTGGCGCGACTTCATGCAACAGGCTCTGAATGTCGGTCCCGCTCACGCGGCCGAGCCAGCAGCGGTGGAAGTGGACCCGGATGCGGAGAACATGATCGACCCCGACGCGGTCAGCCTTCCCGTCGAGGGCGACCTGCAGGGACTTGGCCTCAACCTCCATATCGGCCGGGACGGCAGCATCGAGATCAACCGTTCGAACCGTGACGGCCCGGATCCCCGGCCCGATCCCCGGCCCCGCCGCGACGACCGCGCCCCGCCACGCGTCCCGGCCGGCGAGGAGCAATAAGGCGAGTTGACGTTCGCCGCGACGCGCAGCAAGGCGAATCGCATGCGCTTCTTCTCCGACAACGCCGCCCCGGTCCATCCGGCCGTACTCGCCGCGCTGGCCGAGGCAAATGTCCTCGATACCGCCTATGACGGCGACGCCTGGAGCAAGCAGCTCGACGGGTTGTTCTCGGACCTGTTCGAGACCGACGTCAGCGCGCTGTGGGTGCCGTCGGGCACATCGGCCAATTGCCTCGCGCTCGCAGCGCTCTGCCCGCCCCATGGCGCGATCGTCTGCCACCGCGAGGCACACATCCAGAACGACGAATGCGGCGCGCCCGAATTCTATACGCATGGCGCCAAGCTGCTGCTGGCGGAAGGGCCGGGCGCGAAGCTCGATCCCGCCGCGATCCGGGCGGTGCTCGATGGCACGCGCAACGACGTGCACCAGGTCCAGCCGCACGCCATCTCGATCACCAACGCCACCGAATATGGCCTGGTCTATTCACCCGACGACGTCGCCGCGATCGGCGACCTGGCGAAGGCGAAGGGCCTCGGGCTGCACATGGACGGCGCCCGCTTCGCCAATGCCGTCGCGCATCTCGGCTGCTCGCCCGCCGATGTGACGTGGCGCGCCGGCGTCGATGCGCTCAGCTTCGGCTTCGTGAAGAACGGGGGGATGAGCGCCGAGGCGCTGATCTTCTTCAAGCCCGATCTGGTGGCCGCCACCCTCTATCGGCGCAAGCGCGCCGGGCTGCTGCTGTCCAAGGGGCGCTATCTCGCGGTGCAGATCCTCGCGCTGCTCGATGGCGACCGCTGGCTCGACAATGCCCGCAGCGCCAATGCCGGCGCGACGCTTCTCGCCAGCGCGGCGGGGGATCGCCTGGTCAATCCGGTCGAGGCGAACGAGGTGTTCCTCCGCGTCTCGCCCCAAGAGGCAGCAAGCCTGCGCGCGCTCGGTTTCGACTTCTACGACTGGGGACCGGGCGAGGCGCGACTGGTGATCTCGTGGAACCAGCGCGAGGAGGATATCCGCCCCCTCGCCGACGCGATCGCGGCGCTTTGATAGGCTCAGCTTATCATCCGACAAGGAAATCGCCCGTCCCGTCCCGTGCCGCCCGGCGCTAGGGCGAAGGCTGATGTCCGCCCAGCCTGCACCGCCATCGACGCGCCTTGCGGTGCTGATCCCGTTCGGCATCGTGACCCTGATCTGGGGATCGACCTGGATCGTCATCACCGGCCAGCTCGGCGTGGTGCCGCTCAACTGGTCGGTCGCCTATCGCTTCACGATCGGCGGACTCACCATGCTCGCTTATGCCGCGTGGAAGCGCGAGACAGTCACGCTCGACCGGCGCGGCTGGCTGTTCGTGCTCGCCCTGGCGTTCACCCAGTTCTGCCTCAACTTCAACTTCGTCTATCGGGCTGAGACCTACATCACGTCAGGCCTTGTCGCGGTGGTGTTCGCGCTGCTGCTCGTCCCCAATGCGATCTTCGGCCGCATCTTCCTGGGCCAGAAGCTTGGCGGGCAGCTGATCGTCGGATCGGTGGTGGCGATGGCAGGTGTCGCGCTGCTGTTCATCCATGAGGCGCGCTCCGATCCGCACGGCCCCCAGGCAGCGCTCGCCGGGGTCGGCGTCACCTTGCTCGCGGTATTGTCCGCCTCGACCGCCAACGTCCTGCAGGGAACCCAGACAGCGCGTCGCTATCCGATGGCGCCGACGCTCGGCATCGCCATGCTGCTCGGCGCGGCGATGGACGCGACGATCGCCTGGACGATTGCCGGCCCGCCGATGATCGAGCTTCGGCTCGGCTATATACTCGGCCTGCTCTATCTTGGCGTGATCGCCTCGGCGCTGGCGTTCACCCTCTATTTCGGGGTGCTGCGCATCATCGGCCCGGCCAAGGCAGCCTATTCCAGCGTGATCATCCCAGTGATCGCGATGCTGCTGTCGACCATCTTCGAAGGCTATCGCTGGTCGTTGCTTGCCGGTGCCGGCGCTGCGTTGACTGGCGTCGGGCTGGTCATCGCACTGAGGGCACGCAGGCCGGCCCGGTAATCCGGATAAAAGGGCCGCCAGCCGAGCACCCGCTTCGCCTTGCCGTTCGCAACCCGTCGATTCTCGTCGTAGAAGGCGCGCGCCGCCGGCGACAACGCCTCAAGCGGAACGAAGGGAGGCGGATCGCGGCCGAGCAGGCGCGCGGCGCATGCCATCACCGCATTCTGGCCGGCCGGCAGATCG
This sequence comes from Candidatus Sphingomonas phytovorans, assembly GCA_029202385.1. NCBI lineage: Bacteria > Pseudomonadati > Pseudomonadota > Alphaproteobacteria > Sphingomonadales > Sphingomonadaceae > Sphingomonas > Candidatus Sphingomonas phytovorans. The sequence continues at coordinate 4,225,122 of CP119314.1, read as the reverse complement.
TCCGAGAGGTTGTACGCCCCGGCCGGCGCGTCGAACCCGGCGATCACGCCCGATACAAGATCATCGACATGGATTCGGCTGAATACCTGCCCCGGCAGGTCGATGCGATGGGCGCGCCCTTGCGCGATCCGGTCGAGGGGCGACCGGGCCGGGCCATAGATACCCGGCAGGCGAAACACCCGCGCGCCCATCGCCAGCCAGGCAGCATCGGCCTCTGCCCGTGCGCGCCGTCGTCCGCCGCCGGTCGGGGCGCTCTCGTCAACCCATGCCCCTCCGGCGTCGCCATAGACACCCGTCGAGGAAAGATAGCCGCACCACGCATCCGTGGCCGCGAGCGCCGGTCCGTATGTCGCCAATACCGGGTCGACCTCCCCCTCAGGCGGCACCGAGGAGAGAATATGGGTCGCCCCGGCGATCGCGGCCGTCACGGCGGGCCCATCACCGAACGCGATCGTGCCGGGCCTGCCGTCGCGGCTGGTGCCGGCCACCCGCCAGCCCTCGCCCCGCAGCCGGGACGCCAGCGCCCGGGCCGAATAGCCCAGGCCGAAGACGAGCAGATCGGTTATTTCGCGCCGTACCCGTTGTAGAGCAAGCCGAAGAAATCGCCCTTGTTCCAGCGCGGCCGCGCGTCGCCGTCGGCGATCTCCCGCGCGATGGCATAGTTCGCATCGACGAAACGGATGCCCTGGCTCCAGTCGATCGGCTGCGACAAATCGTCCGACGGCTGGTGATAGCGCTTGGCGAAGAACTCAGCCGTCGCGGCCTTGCCGGGCCCGGCCTGGCCCGGCCACAGGAACACCGATGGCACGCCCTGCTGGACGAAGCGATAATGGTCCGAACGGACGAAGATGCCCTGCGCCGGATCGGGATCGGGCGACATGGTCACCCCGAGCGTCGCGACCGCCTTGCTGACGATAGGCCCGAGCGTCGAACGGTCGGCGCCGAACACCGTCATGTCCTCGAACCGGTAGCTCAGGATCGGCATGTCGAGATTCACATCGGCGACGATCCGGTTGATCGGCACGGTCGGATGTTTCGAGAAATAGTCGGAACCGACCAGCCCCTTCTCCTCGCCGGTGACCGCCAGGAACATCACGCTGCGGCGCGGCGGCTTGCCGCTCGCCTTGAAGCGCCTTGCCTCCTCGATCAGCGATGCGATGCCGACCGCATTGTCCTCCGCCCCGTTGTAGATATTGTCGCCTTTCATGTCGGGGCGCACGCCGAGATGGTCGAGATGGGCCGACAGCACCACGACGTCCGACCCGAGCTTCGGGTCGCTTCCGGGGATCATGCCGGCGACATTGCTGCTCATCCCCTGCCGGAACGTCGTCCTGACCGCGACCGCCAGGCTGCCGGGGAGTTGCTCCGCCTTGAACTTCGCTTCGGCATTAGTCGCGCGCTTCAGGACACTTTCCCACGGCGTCTTCGCCCCGGCGAACAGCTTGGCCGCACCGATATCGCTGATCGTCGCCAGCTGTGGCGCACCCGGAGAATCGCCGGTACCGTCTGGCCTGGCCCAGGTCACGCGCGGGCGATCCCAGCCTTGCACCGCGTTGCCGAGCGGGCGCGGCTGGATCAGGATCGTGCCGACGGCGCCGCGCGACTGGGCGTAGATCGCCTTGGTCGTACCGCCCGAGAAATGCGCGCGCTCCTCGCTCTGGAAGCTCGACGGCGCACCGCCGAGATAGGCGACGATCTTCCCCTTCACATCGACCCCGGCATAGTCGTCGCGCTTGTATTGCGGCGCGACGATACCGAAGCCGACGAACACCACCGGCGCGTCGATGACCGTCGAGGCGGCGCCGGCATGGGCGCCGGGGACATAATCCTCCCCGAACACCAGGCGCTGCGGCAGCGCGCCATCGCGGGTCACCACGAGATCGCCCTTGTCGCCGGCGCGATAGGTGACCAGCGGCACCTTCTGCAGATAGCCGCCGTCGTCGCCCGCCGGGCGCAGGCCGGCCGCGTAGAATTGCGCCGCGACATATTCGGCCGCGATGTCATATTCGGGGCTGCCAGCCTCGCGCCCGCGCATCGCATCCGAGGCGAGGAACATGACATGCGCCTTCATCGCAGCCTGATCGTCCGGCAGCACCGCGTTGACGAGATCGTTGATGGCCTTCGTATCCTTCGCCACCGGCGCGGTCGGGGCCGGGGCCGAGGTCGGGGCTGGAGCCGTCTGGGCCAGCGCAGCGCCCGCGAAACTCATCAGCGCGATCGCGCCAACCGAACGAAACATGCCTTTTCCTTGTGCAATCCGGATCATGGCGGACGGCGTAGCATCGCCGCGCGCGCGCGCAAGTGCGGCGACCGGGGCGGCGATTTCGGTGGCACGAGGGGAATCTCCACCCTACATCCATCGACATGCTCGACGTCCAGACCGCCACCGCCCAGCCCCATGTCACGCGTCGCGAAGACTATGAGGCGCCCGACTGGCTTGTCCCGGAGATCAGGCTCGATTTCGACCTGGCGCCGGAGGCGACACGAGTCCGGGCGGTGCTGCACATCATCCGCAACGGCGCGCATGATTCACCGCTTCGTCTCGACGGCGGCGGCCAGACCCCGCTTTCGGTGAAGGTCGACGGCGCGGCGATCAACGACTGGTCGCTGGAGGACGATGCGCTCGTCATCCCGCTCACCGGATCAGCCCATGTGATCGAGACCGAGGTCGAGATTACGCCCGATCGCAACACCCAGTTGATGGGTCTCTATGCGTCCGGCGGCAATCTCTGCACCCAGTGCGAGGCGGAGGGTTTCCGCCGGATCACCTTCTTCCCCGACCGGCCCGACGTGCTCAGCCGCTACAGGGTGCGCATGACGGCGGACAAGGCGCGCTTCCCCGTGCTCCTCGCCAATGGCGATCCGGTCGGCGAAGGCGATCTGGGCGACGGGCGCCACTGGGCGGAGTGGCACGATCCCTTTCCCAAGCCCTGCTATCTCTTCGCAATGGTCGCCGGCGACCTCGTCGCCAACCGCGGCACCTTCGTCACCGGATCGGGCCGCGAGGTCGCGCTCGGCATCTGGGTCCGCGCCGCCGACGTCGCCAAGACCGGCCATGCCCTCGAAGCGCTCAAGACCAGCATGGCCTGGGACGAGCGAGTCTATGGCCGCGAATATGATCTCGACGTGTTCAACATCGTCGCTGTCGACGATTTCAACTTCGGCGCGATGGAGAACAAGGGCCTCAACATCTTCAACTCGCGCTACATCCTGGCCGATCCCGACACAGCGACCGATTATGATTTCGACGCGATCGCGGCGGTGGTGGCGCATGAATATTTCCACAACTGGTCGGGCAACCGGGTCACCTGCCGCGACTGGTTCCAGCTTTCGCTGAAGGAAGGTTTCACCGTCTTTCGCGACCAGAGCTTCTCCGCCGACCAGGGTTCGGCGGCGGTCAAGCGGATCGAGGACGTGCGTGGCCTGCGCGCCGCCCAGTTCCCGGAAGATGCCGGCCCGCTCGCCCACCCCATCCGCCCGGACGAATATCTCGAAATCTCGAACTTCTACACCGCGACGATCTACAACAAGGGCGCCGAGGTCATCCGCATGATGGCGACGATGCTCGGGGCCGAGCGCTTCCGCGCCGCAACCGACCTGTATTTCGAGCGGTTCGACGGGACTGCGGCAACCTGCGAGGATTTCGTCACCTGCATGGAGGAAGCGGGCGGGATCGACCTCACCCAGTTCCGCCGCTGGTACAGCCAGGCGGGCACGCCGCGCGTCACCGCCTCGCTGGCGCATGAGCCCGGCAGTGGCCGCGCGATCCTGACCCTGTCGCAACGGATTCTGCCCACCCCCGGCCAGCCCGAAAAACTGCCGATGGTCCTGCCGCTCAAGCTGAAGCTGTTCGGCGCGGACAGCGCCAGCCCGATCGGCCCGGAGCAACTGATCCTGCTGACCGATGCCGAGGAGCGGATCAGCTTCGAGACGGTAACCGAGCGTCCCGTCCTCTCGATCAACCGCAGCTTCACCGCGCCTGTCGTCATCGAGACCGATCGCTCTGCGGCCGATCTCGCCTTCCTGTCGGCGCATGACGACGATCCGTTCGCCCGGTACGAGGCTATGCAGCAGCTGATGCTCGACACGCTGGTCGGCGCGGTCAGCCTCGGGCGCGCCGACCATGCGCCGGTGATCGCCGCCATCGCGAACACGCTCGACGACCCCCATCTCGACCGCGCCTTCGTGGCGGAGGCGGTATTGCTGCCGTCGGAGAGTTTCATCGGCGACCAGATGAAGGTCGTCGATCCTGAAGCGATCTACACCGCACGCGAGGCGCTGCGCCGGGATATCGGACGCACGCTCGATGCGAAATGGCGTGCCGAATATGAAGGCGCCCGGGCTGCCCATTTCGAATATTCGCCGCTGGCCAAGGGACTGCGCCGGCTCCGCACCGTCGCGCTCGGCTATATCGCGGCGAATGGCGGCGACGAGGCCGCGGCGCTCGCCTTCGCCCAGTTCGAGACCGCGGATAACATGACCGACCGCCAGGGCGCACTGACCACGCTGGTCAACGGCAATTCGGACCGGCGGATTGCCGCGCTCGACATCTTCTACAACCGCTATTCCGACAACGGCCTGGTACTGGACAAATGGTTCTCGACCCAGGCGCTGTCGTCGCGCGACGACACGCTGGCCAGCGTCAGCGAGCTGGCACGGCATCGCGACTTCACCCTGGCCAACCCGAACCGCGCACGATCGCTGGTGGGCGCGTTCAGCGTCAACCAGCGGGCGTTCAACGCCGTCTCGGGCGAGGGCTATCGCTTCGTCGCCGACCAGCTCATCGCGCTCGACAAGCTCAACCCGCAGACGGCGGCGAAACTGATCCCGCCGCTCGGCCGCTGGCGCCGCTTCGACGAAGCCCGCGGCGGCCTGATGCGCGCCGAGTTGCAGCGGATCGTGGCGACACCGGGCTTGTCGAAGGACATGTTCGAACAGGCGACCCGAAGCCTGGACGGCTGATCCTGGTCAGTTGCGGATCGCGTTGACGCGATCGAGCATCTCCAGCGCGTTGCCAAGCGCTGCGCCCGACGCGGTATTGTCGTAGATCGTCCAGTTCTCGACCTGCGCTGCACCCGCCGCCGCAGCATGCCGTTCGATCGCCGCCGCGTCATAGTGCGACCAGTAGATACGGGGCGATCCGTGGAGCCGGGCGTAGCGCAGTCCAGGCCAGCCGCCCGGATCGGCCGCACCCGGCACTGGCGCCGGATCGGCGGCAACGCGTGCCACCTGATGCTCCACAAGCAACGCATCGGCCTGGGCCGTGAACCAAGAGGCGTGGCGCGGCTCGCACACCATCATGTCGCCCAATATTTCACGGGCGAGGCCGAAGAACCGGTCGGCGCGCGGCAGATCGAAGACAAGACTGGGCGGCAACTGGATCAGGACCGGCCCGCGCTTCTCCCCGAGATGCACGACCTCCCCGGCGAAACGCTCGACCAGCTTCTCGCAGTCGACCAGCCGGTGCTCGTGCGTGATCGTCCGGGGCAGCTTGACCGCGAAGCGGAAACCCGCCGGGGCGCTCGCTGCCCAGCGTGCGTAGGTTTCGGGCTTGTGCGGGCGGTAGAAGCTGGAGTTGATCTCGACCGCATCGAACGTCGCCGCATAGCGCTCGAGATGACTGCCCTTGTCGGGGAAGCGGGCGGCCGGCGGCTTGTACAGCGACCAGCCCGCCGTCCCGATGCGAATCCGCTGCCTAGAAGAGTCTGCCGCCATTGGGGACGGTAACGCTCGGGCTGATCAGAACGACCCGGCCTTCGGCATCGGGAAAGCCGAGCGTCAGAACCTCGGACATCATCGGCCCGATCTGGCGCGAGGGGAAGTTCACCACCGCGGCGACCTGTCGGCCAGGCAGTTCCTCGAGCATATAGTGATCGGTGATCTGCGCCGAGGAACGCTTCACGCCGATGACCGGCCCGAAATCGATCGTCAGCCTGTAGGCGGGCTTGCGCGCCTCCGGAAACGGGAGCGCCTCCAGAATCGTGCCGACACGGATGTCGACCGCGAGAAAATCGTCGAAGCCGATCTGCGCGGCAATGTCCTCGGCCGGATCAGGAACCTTGTGCATCAGAAGTCGAAATCCACATCGTCATATTCCTTGGGCGGCGTGATCCCCGTCATCCGTTCGGACAGCAATGGCCGGAAGCTGGGCCGGCTCTTGAAGCCTCGATACCAGCGCGCGGTCTGTTCATGCCCCTTCCAGTCGATCCCGCCGAGATAATCAGCGACCGAGATCTGCGCCGCGGCGGCAAGATCTGCGAGACTCATCGTCGCGCCGGCCATCCAGTTGTGATGGTCGAGCAGATAGTCGGTATAATCGAGATGGCGCTCAGCCGCCTTCATCGCCTCGCGCAGCACCTTGGCGTCGGGCGAATCCCGGGTCACGATCCGCTTCATCATCCGCTCGCCGAGCAGTGGCGCCGTCACGTCCTGGAAGAATTGCGTGTCGAACCAGGCGACCAGCCGGCGGATCTCGGCGCGGTTGACCGCGGTGCCGTTGATCATCGCCGCCTTGTCGACCGTCTCCTCAAGATATTCGCAGATCGCCATCGAATCCATCAACAGGATGTTGCGTTTGGGATCGGCCATCACCGGCACCTGGCCGGCCGGATTCATGTCGAGGAACTCGTCGCGACGGTCCCATGGGTTCTCGCGCACAAGGTCGTACCCCACCCCCTTTTCACCGAGCAGGAGACGGACTTTGCGCGAGAAGGGGCACAGGGGGAATTGATAAAGCTGCCACATAAGGCTCTGTTAGGCTGAGCGGGCGAGCGGGGGAAGGCATGATGGCGGACGATTCGTTCGAGACGGTGGCAATCGTCTACAATCAACCCGAGACGGCCGTGATGCTGTCGATGTTCGCCTTTTACGGCATTCCCGCAATCCCTATCGGCCTCGCCCATAGCCAGATCGCGCCAAACCTGATGGTCGCCCTTGGCGGCGTGCTGATCCGCGTACCCGACTACGCGGCGAACGAAGCCCGGGAGTTGCTGGCCGAGGTCGCCGAGCGACCGCAGGCAGTGCGGCCGCGGCTGATCGACAATGCCATCCTCAATGGCGTTGCCGTTGTCCTGTTCTGCATGATCGGCGGTCCGGTACCGCCGACCCGGACCGGATCGACCTTCTTTCTTGGGAAGGACTGAGGCTAGCTCACCCACAACGTCATGCTGGGACACGTTCAGCGTGGCGTCGTATTTATAGGCGCTGCCCTATTCGGCCGCGACCATCTCCGACCGGTCATCCAACGGGTGCGCCAGACGTGTCAGCATCTCCTTGGGCACGACCTGCCAGAAGCGATCGATCACCCGCCCCCAGTCGTCGAGCAACGCCGCCGACCATTTGCTGTCGGTCGCGGCATGGTGGGCCCGGACGAGGTTGAGCAGCACCGCCTCCCAGTGCATTGAGGACAGACGCTGCCACACGATGTTCTCCGGGTTGGCGCGGCGTTCGAAGCTGCCGTCCGCGTCATAGACGAAGGCCATGCCGCCGGTCATGCCGGCGCCGAAGTTCGCGCCGACCGCCCCGAGCACCACGGCGGTGCCGCCGGTCATATATTCGCACCCGTTCGCGCCGCAGCCTTCCACCACCACGGTCGCGCCCGAATTGCGCACGGCGAACCGCTCGCCCGCCTGGCCGGCCGCGAACAGGCTGCCAGAAGTCGCGCCGTAGAGCACGGTGTTGCCGATGATCGTGTTGTCCTGGCTGGCGAGCGGCGAGCTGACCACCGGGCGCAGCGCGATGATGCCGCCCGACAGGCCCTTGCCGACATAGTCGTTGGCGTCGCCGAACACCTCGAGCGTGATGCCCTTGCACAGGAACGCGCCCAATGACTGGCCGGCCGAGCCGCGCAGGCGGACATGGACATGCCCGTCCGCCAGCTTCGACATGCCGAACTTGCGCGTGATCTCGCTCGACAGCCGCGTGCCGACCGCACGGTGCGTGTTGCGTACCGAATAGGTCAGCTGCATCTTCTCGCCGCGCGAGAACACCGCCGCCGCGTCCTTGATCATCTGCGCGTCGAGGCTGTCGGGCACTTCGTTGCGCCACGCCGACAGGCTGAAACGCCGTTCGGCATCGTCCGCGTCGACCTTGGCGAGGATCGGGTTGAGATCGAGATCGTCGAGATGCTCGGCCCCGCGGCTGACCTGACGAAGCAGCTCGGTGCGCCCGATCACCTCGTCAAGGCTGCGGAAGCCGAGCCTGGCAAGGATATCGCGCACTTCCTCCGCGATGAAGGTCATCAGGTTGATGACCTTTTCCGGCGTGCCCGTGAACTTCGCGCGCAGGCGCTCGTCCTGAACGCACACACCGACCGGGCAAGTGTTGGAATGACATTGCCGCACCATGATGCAGCCCATCGCCACCAGCGAGAGCGTGCCGATGCCAAACTCCTCCGCGCCGAGGATCGCGGCGATGACGATGTCCCGCCCGGTCTTCAAGCCGCCATCGGTACGCAGCTTGATGCGGCCGCGCAGCCCGTTGAGCGTCAGCGTCTGGTTGACCTCGGAAAGGCCCATTTCCCACGGCGTGCCGGCATATTTGATGCTGGTCTGGGGCGAGGCGCCGGTGCCGCCGACATGGCCGGAGACGAGGATGACATCGGCATGCGCCTTGGCGACGCCCGCCGCGACCGTGCCGATGCCGGCCGAGCTGACCAGCTTCACGCAGACGCGCGCGACCGGGTTGATCTGCTTCAGATCATAGATGAGCTGGGCCAGATCCTCGATCGAATAGATGTCGTGGTGCGGCGGCGGGGAGATGAGCATCACCCCCGGCGTCGCGTGGCGCAACTTCGCGATGAACTCGGTCACTTTGAAGCCGGGCAGCTGCCCGCCCTCGCCGGGCTTCGCACCCTGAGCGACCTTGATCTCGATCTCGTCACAGGCGTTGAGATATTCGGCCGTCACGCCGAACCGGCCCGACGCGATCTGCTTCACGCCCGAATTGGCGTTGTCGCCGTTCGGATAGGGCGCGTAGCGTGCCTTGTCCTCGCCGCCCTCGCCCGACACCGCCTTGGCGCCGATCCGGTTCATCGCGATCGCCAGCGTTTCATGCGCCTCGGGGCTCAGCGCGCCGAGCGACATGCCCGGCGTGACGAAGCGCTTGCGGATCTCCGTGATCGCCTCGACCTGGTCGACCGCCACGCCTTCGTTCGGGTAGTTGAACTGGAACAGGTCACGCAGATAGACTGGCGGCAACGCCTCCACCCCGCGCGAGAATTGCAGATAGGTCGAGTAGCTGTCGGTCGCGACCGCGGTCTGCAACAGGTGCATCAGCTGCGCCGAATAGGCATGAGTCTCGCCGGTGTGGCGCTGGCGGTAGAAGCCGCCGATCGGCAGGTTCACCACGACGTCGTCATAGGCAGCTTCGTGGCGCAGCGCCGCATTGAGATGAAGCGAGGCATAGCCCTCACCCGAGATCTTTGCCGGCATGCCCGGGAAAAGATCGTTGACCAGGCTGCGCGACAGTCCGACCGCCTCGAAATTATAGCCGCCGCGATAGCTGGAGATCACCGCGATCCCCATCTTCGACATGATCTTGAGCAGCCCCTCGTCGACCGCATGGCGGTGATTGGCGAGACACTTCTCCAGGGTCAGATCACCGAACAGGCTGCGCTGGTGCCGGTCGACGATCGACGCCTCCGACAGATAGGCATGCACCGTCGTCGCGCCGACGCCGATCAGCACCGCATAATAATGGGTGTCGAGGCATTCGGCAGTCTGGATGTTGATGCTGGCATAGGAACGGAGGCCACGCCGGACGAGGTGGGTATGCACCGCTGCCGCCGCGAGCACGCCGGCAATGCCGACGCGGTCAGGACCGATGTTCATGTCGCTCAGGAAGATTTCGCTCTTGCCCTCGCGTACCGCCTGTTCCGCCTCGGCGCGGATTCGCGCGATCGCGGCGCGCAGCGTCTCGGGCCCGCCACCGTTTTCGAAGGTGCAATCGATATCGGCGACCTTGTTGCCGAAAAACGCCTTGAGCCGAGCCCAGTCGGTACCGGCCAGCACGGGCGATTCGAGCACCAGCACGCCGTCGCGCCGATCCTCGGTATCGAGGATATTGGCGAGATTGCCGAAACGTGTCTTGAGCGACATCACATGCCGTTCGCGCAAGGGATCAATCGGCGGATTGGTGACCTGGCTGAAATTCTGCCGGAAGAACTGGCTGATCAGCCGGGGCTTGTCCGAAATGACCGCGAGCGGCGTATCGTCGCCCATCGATCCGATCGCTTCCTTCGCGCCCTCGACCATCGGAGACAGGATCAGTTCCATGTCCTCGAGCGTCTGCCCCGCCGCGACCTGACGGCGGGTCAGGTCGGCACGGTCGAAACACACGGTCGCGTCGGCCGGCGCGTCCGGCAGGTCGTTCACGCCGAGGAAATTGCCGATCATCTTGGCATAGTCGGCTTCGCCCGAAATCCGGTCCTTGATCGCCCGATCGTCGAGCAGCACGCCCTCATCAAGGTCGACGGCGATCATCTGACCCGGCCCGAGTCGACCCTTTTCGATGATGGTCGATTCGGGGACGACGACCATGCCGCTCTCCGACCCGACGATCAGCAGGCCATCGCTGGTGCGGGTATAGCGCAGCGGGCGGAGCGCATTGCGGTCCATGCCGGCCACCGCCCAGCGACCATCGGTCATCGCGAGCGCGGCGGGGCCGTCCCACGGCTCCATCACGCTGGCGAGATATTTGTACATGTCGAGATGCGCCCTGGGCATCTCGCCCTTCGGCCCCCAGGCCTCGGGCACCAGCATCAGCTTCGCGGTCGGCGCATCGCGGCCTGAGCGGCAGATCGCCTCGAAGGTGGCGTCGAGCGCGGCGGTATCGGACGCGCCGGCCGGGATCACCGGCTTGATGTCCTCCGAATATTCGCCGAACGCGAGGCTCGCCATCTTGATCTCGTGGCTGAGCATCCAGTTCTTGTTGCCGCGGATCGTGTTGATCTCGCCATTGTGCGCGAGGCAGCGGAACGGCTGCGCCAGCCACCATTGCGGGAAGGTGTTGGTCGAATAGCGCTGATGGAAGATCGCGACCCGGCTCTCGAAGCGCTGGTCGGTCAGATCGGGATAGAAGACCGACAGGCTCTCCGCCAGGAACAGGCCCTTGTAGATGATCGAACGGCACGACAGCGAACAGATGTAGAAACCCTGAATCTGCGCCGCGATCACGCGCTTCTCGATCCGGCGGCGGACGAGGTAGAGATTCTTCTCGAACTCGGCGGCGCTCTGCTCGTCCGGCAGCGGGCCGGCGATCATGATCTGCTCGATCTCCGGGCGAGTCGCCTGCGCCTTTTGCCCGATCACCGAGACGTCGACTGGCACCTGGCGCCAGCCATAAATGGTATAGCCTTCCTCGATGATCACGCTCTCGACGATCGTGCGGCAATCCTCCTGAGCGCCGAGATCAGTGCGCGGCAGGAAGATCATGCCGACCGCGAGCCGGTTCGGCATGGTCTTGTGACCCGAGGCGCTGATCGCGTCGTCGAAGAACTTGACCGGCAGGTCGACATGCAGGCCGGCGCCGTCGCCGGTCTTGCCATCGGCATCGACCGCGCCGCGGTGCCACACCGCCTTCAGCGCATCGATCGCCGACTGGACGACGCGGCGCGACGGCGTGCCGTCCGTCGCGGCGACCAGGCCGACACCGCAGGCATCGGATTCGAAGCCGGGGCGATACATGCCGACCTCAGCGAGGCGGATACGTTCGGATTCAGCCACCATTGGAAGCACCCTTGTCGTCGAGAGCCTTGAGTTCAGCCATCAGCTTGGCAATCTCTCCCGGGGTCCGGTTCATCGAGGTCCGCATGAGATCGCCCATCCAGGCAGCGACGTCGGGATCCCCCATGATCGTCGGCGCCTGGACCAGATACACCTGTCCGGTAGGTGTCGCGAAGAACGTCGCCATGTCCCGTAACTGCGGGAGCGTGAAACGGCGCGCATAGGCATGCGCCATCGCTTCGAGCATGCCCGGCAGATTGGCCTTGAGCTGCTCGGTCGCGAGTGCCTGCTGACGCGCCATGAAGCGTTCGAACACCGGGCGCGCCTTGGGATTCTTTTCCAGCGCCTTGGAAAGATCCGGTGCCTGCCTCAGCCCCTGCAGCATGGTTTGAGTCATCGACGCCATCATCGACGACACCACCTGGTCCCGGGTCGCGGGCGGCATGATCTGTTCCATCAACGCGCGCGCTGCGGCGAGACGCTCGGGATCGACCGCCACCGCAGCGGCAGCCGGCGCAGCGACCTGGCCGATCGCCGCCACCGGCGACAGCGCGACAGATGCCGCAAGAACGAGAGGCTTCATCATCCTCATGCTGCCTTCTTCCCCGCCTTGGCCTTCGCCTTCAGCCAGCCATGCATCGTCGCCGCCACATCGCGGCCGTCGCGGATCGCCCAGACCACCAGGCTTGCGCCGCGGACGATGTCGCCCGCCGCGAAGACGCCGTCGAGCGACGTCATCAGCGTCTTGTTGTCGACCAGCAGCGTGCCCCAGCGCGTCACGCCAAGCTCCGGCGCGCCGAACAGCACCGGCAGTTCCTCGGCGTCGAAACCGAGCGCCTTGATGACGAGGTCCGCCGGGAGCTGGAAACCGCCATCCGGCTCAGCCTCGGGCGCGCGGCGGCCGCTGGCGTCGGGCGCACCTAGCCGCATCTTCGTCGCATGCACGCTTGTCACCGCCTCGCCCGCATCGAACGCCTGAGGGGCGGAGAGCCAGACGAATTCGACGCCTTCCTCTTCCGCATTGGCGACCTCGCGCTGCGATCCCGGCATGTTGGCGCGATCGCGGCGGTACAGGCACTTCACCGAACTCGCACCCTGGCGGATCGCCGTGCGGACGCAGTCCATCGCTGTGTCGCCGCCGCCGATCACCACGACATTCTTGCCGGCAGCGTCGAGCTTGCCATTGTCGAAGTCAGGCACCGCGTCGCCAAAGCCCTTGCGGTTCGACGCGGTGAGATAGTCGAGTGCTTCGACCACGCCGGCGCTGCCGACGCCCGGCGCCTTGATCGCGCGCGGCTTGTACACGCCCGTCGCGACCAGGATCGCATCATGCCGCCTCCGAAGGTCGTCGAGCGTCGCCTCGCGGCCAACCTCGAAGCTTTCGTGGAAGACGATGCCGCCAGCCTTCAGGCGGTCGATCCGGCGGGTGACGATATGCTTTTCCAGCTTGAAGCCGGGGATGCCATAGGTCAGCAGGCCGCCGGCGCGATCGTGCCGGTCATAGACATGCACGTCATACCCCATCGTCCGGCAATATTCGGCGGCGGAAAGCCCAGCCGGCCCGGCGCCGATCACGCCGACCGACTGGCCGCGCGCCGCGCCCGGCACCAGCGGCTCGACCCAACCCTCTTCCCAGGCGGTGTCAGTGATGAACTTCTCCACCGAGCCGATCGTCACCGCGCCATGGCCGGAGAATTCGATCACGCAATTGCCCTCGCACAGCCGGTCCTGCGGGCAAATGCGGCCGCAGATCTCGGGCATGGTCGATGTGGCGTTGCTGAGCTCATAAGCCTCGCGCAGCCGGCCGTCAGCGGTCAGGCGCAACCAGTCCGGGATGTGGTTGTGCAGCGGGCAATGCACCGAGCAATAGGGCACGCCGCATTGCGAACAGCGCCCGGCCTGTTCCTCGGCCGCGATGGGCGCGTAGCGATCGGCGATTTCGCGGAAATCCTCGGCGCGCGGCTTGGCCGCGCGCTTGCCCGGATAGGCTTGCGCCCGATCCACGAATTTCAACGTGTTGCCGTCAGCCATCGTCGCCCGCCTCATGAAATCGAGGGTGCGCTAGCGTTTTTGCCGAGGGTTGTCACGTCGAATCCGCGATATAGGTAAGCATCACTTACCTATATCGGCGTATTTATGTCTCGAGCTGCCCTTGTTCGCTGCTCATTCTTTCATATTGGTGCCGTATCGGTCCTATATAAGCAGCCACGCCAGCGCCGCAGCGCCAACGATGATTCGGTACCAAGCAAAGGGCGCAAAACCGTGCTTGCCGATAAAGGCGACGAACCAGCGGATCACCAGCATCGCGACGATGAAGGAAATGACGAAGCCGATCGCGATCGCGGTCAGGTGCGCGTCGCCCAGTTCGTGCCGCCCCTTGTAGAGCGCCAGCGTGGTTGCGCCGAGCATGGTCGGCACGGCGAGGAAGAAGCTGTATTCAGCCGCCGTCTCCCGATCGACGCCGAGCATCAGCGCGCCCATGATCGTCGCGCCGGAACGACTGACCCCGGGGATCATCGCAAGGCACTGGAGTACGCCGATGCCAAGCGCGGTGCGCCAGCTGATCGCCTCGACCGAGTTGGCGGTGATTCGCTTCGACAGCCGCTCGATGACCAGGATCAGCACCCCGCCGACGATCAGCGCGATCGACACCACGATCGGCGCGATCACCGGTGCCTCGAGCACTGCCTTGATCGCGCCATAGGCCAGCGCGCCCACCACCGCGGACGGCAGGAAACCGAGCAGCACGTTGCGGGTGAAACGGATCGCGCCGGGATCGCGCTTCAGCAGGCCTCGCAGCACGCCCATGAAGCGCCCCCAGAACAGCACCACGACCGCCAGGATCGCGCCGAGCTGGATCACGATGTCGAAGGTCGCGTCCGCCTGGGGCAGGCCGAACAGCCGGCCGGCGAGGATGAGGTGCCCGGTCGAGGAGACGGGCAGGAATTCGGTCACCCCCTCGACGATGCCGAGCAGGATGATGATGATCAGGTCCACGCGCATTCCCCTTTTGCGGCGGAGTGCCGCGACTGATTATCCGGCGATACCGGACGAGATCACGCGGCGGCGCGCGTCCCGAAACGTCCATGGCTGCGATACTGGACCAGCCAGCCCGGCGCGACCGCATCGAGCGGCGTCGGCGACATGCCGAACGCCGCCAGCCCGTCTGCGCCGGCAGCGACGATATTGTCCGTCTGCAGCATACGCCACTGATCGAGCGTGATCGGCGCGCCAGACAGGAAACCGCCCATCGCGATCAGTCCACCGATCGCGTCGGGAATCTCCACGATCGACGGCTCCCGCCCGATCGCGCCCGCGATCCAGCGGATCAGCGCGCCCATCGACAAAATATCCGGGCCACCCAGTTCGAACGCCTTGCCCTGCGCGGTATCGTCGCCGAGTGCCTTGACCACCGCCTGAGCGACATCCGCGACATAGACTGGCTGGAATTTCGCGTTCGCGCGCAGCACCGGCACCAGAGGCGCCGACGCGATCATGCCGGCAAATCGGTTCACGAACCGATCCTCGCGCCCGAAGATGATCGACGGCCGCAGGATCGTCGCGGCGGGGAACGCCGCACGCACCGCCGCTTCGCCTTCACCCTTGGAGCGCCCATAGGCCGACGGACTGCCGCGATCCGCCCCGATCGCAGAGATATGCACCAGGGCCGGAACTCCGGCAGCCGCAGCGGCCTGGGCGACCGCGCCGGCACCATCGACATGGACCGCCTGGAAATTGCCCTTGAGCACGCCGGCAAGGTTGACGACAGCGTCCGCACCCTGGACCGCCCGCGCGATGCTGTCGGGCTTGCGCACATCGACCGCGACGAACTGAGTCTGGCCGAGACCGCCAAGCGGCTTCAGGAACAAAGCCTCGCGCGGATCGCGCTGGGCGATTCGCATGCGCGCGCCGGCCGCGAGCAATTCCTGCGCGACATATCGGCCGAGAAAACCCCCGCCGCCGATCAGCGTAACCAGCCTGTTCTTCATGCCTGCGTGCCTTGCCCAACGTGAGCCGCCCCCTTGCCGCGCGACGCCCGTGTTGACAAGCCGCACAAGCGTCCCCTAAGGGCCGCCCCCTACCCCGTGCCCAGATGGCGGAATTGGTAGACGCACCAGCTTCAGGTGCTGGCGGTCGCAAGGCCGTGGAGGTTCGAGTCCTCTTCTGGGCACCATTTTCTGCCTCTGGATTCGTCCAGAGGTATCCAGCAAGCGTCTGGTTTCAAAGCACAATTTCATCGACCATCGCTGGCAACCGTCCGGGTTGATCCAGCTGTTTCCAGCAAAAGAGTCACAAAAAGAGGCTCATTTTGTGTCTGCTGGGTGGACCCGGGGGAAACCGGGATCACGACGATGCCAATACAACTCCACATCACCTCCGCCAAACCGACGGCCAAGCCGTACAATTTCTCCGACGGACAACGGCACACCGACCGGTGCCGGCACCACGGCGACGATGCTCGATGGCCCTGGGTGGGGGAGGGCGGTACGCTTCATCGCAGGACACGCCGCCAGACGCCGCATGCCGCCGATGCCGGGCCAGTGGATCTCGACCGGTGCCATCGCCGGTGTTCACCGCGTCGCGGCGGGCGACCGGGTTGAGACAATCTTCGGAGGCACCCTTCTCGGATGCACGATCGTCGCCGCGGAGAAATCAGGTCGGTGACGGTGGGCAAGCCGGCCTGACGATATCGCCTCAGGCAGAGGCGATCTGGATGATCGCATCGATCTCCACGGCGGCACCGAGCGGGAGCACGGGCACGCCCACCGCGCTGCGGGCATGACGGCCGGCTTCGCCGAACAGCTCGAACATCAGGTCCGACGCCCCGTTCGCAACCTTCGCCTGATCGGTAAAATCACCGGCGGAACTGACGAACACGCCGAGCTTCAGGATCCGTTCGACCCGGTGCAGACCGCCCAGCGCCGCCTTCACCTGCGCGACGATCATCAGCGCGCAACGCTGCGCCGCCTCCTGTCCGAAGGCCAGGTCGACATCCTCGCCGAGCCGCCCGGTCATCACGCCGCCGTCCCTGAAGGG
Organism: Candidatus Sphingomonas phytovorans; assembly: GCA_029202385.1. Taxonomy (NCBI): domain Bacteria; kingdom Pseudomonadati; phylum Pseudomonadota; class Alphaproteobacteria; order Sphingomonadales; family Sphingomonadaceae; genus Sphingomonas; species Candidatus Sphingomonas phytovorans. Next base: position 4,208,362 of record CP119314.1, on the reverse strand, counting down.
AAGCTGGCCCGAGACGTAGAGCACGCCGTTCGATTCGACCGCCGGCACATAGGAGGCGATAGGGGTCGCCGGCGCAGGGAGGGTGAGGCCAAGCTGCGCGAGCTTGCGGTCGATTCGGTCGGTCATGGGCAGGGCTTCCATTCGTGCTGGGCTTCGTTTCGCTTCGGATGGCGTAAAGACGCCCCCGCGACAAGCGCGTCCGGACGGGGTTGCTATGCGGCCGGCAGCCCCGCGGCGAATCGCGCCGCGATCCAGGCTTCCGCCTCGCGCCAGTCATCGATTCGCGCATGCGCCGCAGGCGCCCTGGGTACATTGGGCGCCAGCGCCGGTTCCGACACCATGTGCAGCCGATGAACCTGCGGCGCGTGCTTCGCGACCGATTCGTGGTGGACGCCCAGATCATCGACGAAGACCGTGACGGGATCGCCATATTCGGTGACCAGCCGCGCCACCGGGCCGCCCTTGCCGCCCTGATTGCATTCGACGCGGTGCTCGATCCCGAACTTCGCCAGCTGCTCGATCCGCGGCTGCCGACAGGTCTCGCTCAGATTGGTGAGAATCACGATGTCGGCGGTTCCGGCCAGCGCCGCCAGTGCCTCGCGAGCGTGCGGCACCAATGTCTGCCGGTCCATCTCGGCGGGGAAGAACTGATCCAGCATCCCCCACATCTCCTCGCGGCTCGGCGCGGGCGTACCGTCGCGACGCTTCATGCTCGTCGCGAAATCGGCGCCGTTGGGGGTGAAGTCGATATCGTGCGTCTCGCCCAGCCACACGCCGAAATGACGGACCATGTGGAGCAGGACTTCGTCGCAGTCGCAGATCAGCAGGGGCTTCATTCGGACTCCAGGGCATGTCGCGCCGCGACGATCGCTTCGGGTTTCACCTGGAGATCAGCCGCGCAGGCGACAAGGTCGGGCTCATAGGCTTCGAGAAAAATGAGCGCGGCCGCCAGCACGGCCGGATCGGCCGCCCGGGCCCGCAGTTCGGCCGGGTCGAGCCCCGTCGTGTCCAGCAGCCGCTCAGCCCGTGCCGGTTCGCCAAGCGTCCAGACGAGCGCCTGCAGCGCAAGCGCGGCGGCATCGTGATTTGTCTCTGGCGCGCGCATTGCCTATCAGCGATCCGGAACAGTGGGGAATGCGCGGACGTGGCAAAGAAGGTGCTCGTTGTCGAGGACAACGAACTCAACCTGAAGCTTTTCTGCGACCTGCTCCGCGCGCACGAATATGCCGCCGAACCGGTCCGGGACGGGCGCGAGGCGGTGGCGCGCGCCCGGGATTTCATGCCCGACCTGATCGTGATGGATATCCAGCTGCCTCATGTCAGCGGTTTCGAGCTGATCGGCCAGTTGAAGGCCGACCTGGCCTTGCGGGCGATCCCGATCATGGCGGTGACCGCCTATGCCGGGCGCGAGGACGAGGAGCGCATCCGGGCGGCGGGGGCCGACGCCTATGTGTCCAAGCCGATCTCGCTGGTCCGCTTCGTCGATGCCGTGGCGGCGCTTCTGTAAGCCACGCACGGAAAAAGCCGCGAAGGCACCCCTCGCGGCTCAGGATCCCGGCCCATGCCGGGATGACCGTTCGGCGGCTCAAGCCGCCGGCAAGATCACTTGATCTTGGTTTCCTTGAACTCGACATGCTTGCGCACGACGGGATCATACTTCTTGAAGCTGAGCTTCTCGGTCTTCGTGCGCGGGTTCTTCTTCGTGACGTAGAAGAAGCCGGTGTCTGCCGAGCTGAGCAGCTTGATCTTGACGGTGGTCGGCTTTGCCATGACCTGAAATCCTGTATGCTGAAAAAGCAAAAGCGGCGAACAAGCCGCCGCTCTCAAGCGCTGCCCGATGGCGAAGAGTCGCCCTTATGTCAACCCTGAGAGGCCAGTTAACGCGCTGTTTACCGTGGAGGGCGCAGCTTTCTCGCGCAGGCGGGAGATGAGAACATGGCAAAGGCACAGGTCTCGATCGATCGGATACAGTCCGAACTGGCGGCGCGAATCGGCTTGATCGGCGCGCGAGCGGGCGGACAACGCATCGGTGACATCGCCATGGAGATCGATTCGATCCGGCGAATCGCCCATCGCCACGGCCTGTTTCCGGCGGTCGCCGTGACACAGGCACTCGAATCCGCCCTGGCGCGCGGCGAGCGCGGCGCGCTGCTCCAGGGCTGGCTTTCGATCCTCGGCGACGCGGTCGGGTGCGACCGGCACGACCGCGCTGCCTGCGAGACCTTCGCCGCTGCCTGCTCCGTCCGGCTCCAAAGCTAGAATCGGCCGATGGATGCGCTGATGGCCGCCTTCGTCGCGGCGATCCTCGCGCAGGCGAGCGACCGGACCCCCTGGCTGACCGCCATCCTGTCGACGCGATTCGCCCGGCCCGGCGCGGTGATCGCCGGCACCGCCATCGCCCTGGCGATCATCAACGCGATCGGCGCGATCGGCGGCGCGATCATCGGCCCGCGCATGGTGCCCAACGCCCAGACATTGCTGCTGGCGCTCGCGCTGATCCTCGGCGGAGGATCCGCGCTGTTCCCGATCAAGCCGCCCGACCGCCTGTCGGGCTGGCGGATCGGCGCCTTCCTGACCAGCCTGTTCGGCGTCGCGATCCTGGGGTTCGGCGACCGGACCCAGTTCATCACCGCGGCGCTTGCCGCACGCAGCCCGACGCCGGCCCTGGCCGCGGTCGGGGCGACGATCGGGGCGATCGTCGTCAACATAGCCGCGATCCTCATCGGCGAGGAAGCGCGCAGGAAGCTACCTCTGGCGGCGATCCGAATCACGATCGGCATCCTGTTCCTCATCGTCGGCGCGATCCTGGGATTCTCGGCGCTGCGTCTTATCTAGCGGCTCGATTGCGGTGATCGGGACAAATCCCGAAGCGATGACGGAGCCTTTGCGCTATCGAACCGTTCTCGCAACGAAACCAACCCGAGGACTTGCACCATGGCCGATCCCGCCGCACCGCTGAAAACCCCCACCGACATCAAGACCAACGCAGCGAAGACTGTGGCCGAAGCGCTGAACGGCATCCTCGCCGATTCGTTCGCGATCTACTTCAAGACCAAGAATTTCCACTGGCACGTGTCGGGCCCGCATTTCCACGACTATCACCTGATGCTCGACGCGCAGGCAGCGCAGATCTTCGCGACGACCGACGCGATCGCCGAGCGCGTGCGCAAGACCGGCAACACCACCCTGCGCTCCATCGGCGACGTCTCGCGCCATCAGACCATCAAGGACAATGACGCGCCCTTCGTCTCCGCGGCCGACATGCTGGCGGAACTGCGCGACGATAATCTGAAGCTGGTCGAGAGCCTGCGCGAAGCAAAGGACATCGTCGACACCGCCAAGGACAATGCGACCAGCGGCATTCTCGACGAATGGACTGACCAGGCCGAGGAGCGCGCCTGGTTCCTGTTCGAGGCGAGCCGCAAGGGCTGATCCGCGGAACAAGCCGGCCCGGCGCGTCGTTCCACTCCCATATCTCAGGAGAGTGACATGATTCGCTGGGCCATCATCTTCCTCGTCGTCGGACTGGTACTCGCGCTGCTTGGGTTCGGCGGCCTTGGCGGCGCCTTTATCGGCATCGCCAAGCTGCTGTTCTTCATCGCGATCGCCGCCTTTGTCGTGTTGCTGGTGCTCGGCCTGCTCGCGGGCAAGGGCATCAGGAACGCGATCGACTAGACGCCTGCCCCGCCGGGCCAAGCGTGAGAAGCCACAGGTCCGGCGGCGCCCCCAGGCGAAACGACGCCCCGCTGGTGCCGAGCCCACCCGTCACGACCGTCGTCCTGCCACCCTCGCGCACCATGCCGCATCGATAGCGCGGCTGCGCGACCTCGCTCACCGGCCCCAGCAACGGTAGCACGACCTGCCCGCAATGCGTATGGCCGGCCAGCAGCAAGGTGAGATCGGGCGGCAGGCTCGACGCCAGATCGGGCGAATGGGTCACCATCATACGAGCGCCCGGCAGAGCCTCCACCGCGGCCATTGTCGCGCGCAGGTCGGCGTGATGGCTGAACAGATCGCCCACGCCGCCAATCGCCAGCGGCCCGCGCGCCACCGCCTGATTCTCCAGCACGGTGACATGCGCCCGCTCGAGCGCGCGACGGATCAGCGCCGGCTGAGTCCAGTGATCGTGATTGCCGAGCGTCGCGACGACCCCCAGTCGTGCCCGCAGGCCGGACAGGGGCTCGACCAGCATCTCCGCCATTTCCGCCGCCGGGGCCGGATCATGTCCGAAGACGAAATCTCCGGCGAGCACGACAAGGTCGGGAGACAGCGCATTGATCTGGCCGACGATCCGGGCCAGCCGGCCCTGCGTCATCGCGGCGCTGCCGATATGCACGTCGCTGACCAGCACGACCCGCACCGGCGCAGCGCCCGCCGGCCACCCGGGCAGCGCTACATCGGCGCGGCGGACGATCGGGTCGGCACGGGCGCTGAGAAAGGCCAGCAGCAGCACCCCGCCCAACGCGACGATCAGGGCGACGAGAAGAGAGAGAAGGAAGCGCATCGTTTCCGCATAGCCGCGTGATCGCGCTGGCGGAACCCGGGCGGCGGCGCCATGTTCAGTCGTGATGCGTGCCTTTGCCGACCTTCTCGACCGGCTGATCTACACCCGGTCCCGCAACGCGAAGCTGAAGCTGATCGCAGACTATCTGCTTGCCGCGCCCGACCCCGATCGCGGCTGGGCGATGGCCGCGCTGACCGGCGATCTCGATCTACCGGCGGTCAAGCCAGCGATGATCCGGGCGCTGATCGAGGAGCGGGTCGATCCCGTGCTGTCCCGCATGAGCCGCGATTATGTCGGCGACAGCGCGGAAACCGTCGCCCTGCTCTGGCCCGCCCCGGAAACGCCGCCGGCCGATGGCGAACCGCTCACGGTCGCGCAGGTCGTCGAGCGGCTGGGCTCGCTGTCGCGATCCGACGCCCCGGCGGCGCTCGCCGGCATGCTCGACCGGCTCGACGCCGACGAACGCTTCGCCCTGCTCAAGATGGCGACGGGGGCATTGCGCATCGGCGTTTCGGCACGCCTGGCCAAGACGGCGCTTGCCCAGGCATTCGCCCTCGACGTCGAGGCGGTTGAAGAAGTGTGGCACGGCATCGCGCCGCCTTATGCCGCATTGTTCGCCTGGGCCGAGGGGCGCGGCCGGCAGCCGACCGCCGCGGACGTGCCGGTCTTCCGCCCGTTCATGCTCGCCCATCCACTCGCTGATCTGCGCGTCAGTCTCGACGATTATGCGGCCGAGTGGAAATGGGACGGCATCCGGGTGCAGATCGTCCATGTCGGCGGCGAGACCCGACTCTACAGCCGCGCCGGGGACGATATCACCGGCAGCTTTCCCGACGTCGCACGCGATTTCACCGTCCCCGGCGTGCTCGACGGCGAATTGATGGTGAAGGGGACCTTCCAGGGCGGGACGCTGGAGGAAGGCGGGGGCGCCGCGAGCTTCAACGCTCTCCAGCAGCGGCTCGGGCGGAAGACCGTCTCGGCGAAGATGCTGGCCGACTACCCTGCCTTCGTCCGGCTCTACGACATATTGTTCGAGGAGACCGAGGATCTGCGCGAACTCCCCTGGTCGGGTCGGCGCCCTCGGCTTGAAGCCTTTGCACGGCAGCTCGACCCCAACCGCTTCGATGTCAGCGAGGTGATCGACGCAGCCGATTTCACCGAGCTTGAAGGCATCCGCGCCGGCGCGCGCGATGCCTCGATCGAGGGCGTGATGCTCAAGCGTCGCGATTCGCCCTATGTCACCGGCCGGCGGGTTGGCCTCTGGTACAAATGGAAACGCGATCCGCTCACCGCCGATTGCGTGATGATGTACGCCCAGCGCGGCAACGGCCGCCGCTCCTCCTTCTATTCCGACTATACCTTTGGCTGCTGGACCGACGCAGGCGAGTTGCTGCCCGTCGGCAAGGCCTATTCGGGCATCACCGATGAGGAACTGAAGATGCTCGACGGCTTCGTGCGCGGCCACACGCTCAACCGCTTCGGCCCGGTACGCGAGGTCGAGAAGACTCTGGTGCTGGAGATCGCATTCGATTCGATCCACGAATCGAAGCGTCATAAATCGGGCGTCGCGATGCGCTTCCCCCGCATCGCCCGAATCCGAACCGACAAGCCGGCGGCCGAGGCGGACATGCTGGCCGCATTGAGGAAGCTGATCACCTGAGGTCGGCCGGATTGCCGAGGTCCAGTTTCGACAGTCCGGCGCTTGCCCTGGCCGATGGGGCCCTTCATGCCGTTCGCATGCCCGCCTACGCCCTCGCCGCGCTGATGATGATCGCCTCGGGCTCGATCCATGCAGTGGTCAACGCGATCGTGAAAGGCGGCCGCGACAAGGCGGCGGGTCGGGCCGTCACCGACGGCACCAGCGCGCTCATCCTGCTGCCCGCCACCCTGTTCGTGCCGCTGCCGCACGGCGCCTGGTTTTATCTCGCGGCCAGCGCGCTGATCCATGGCCTGTACCTTTATGCGCTGGTCCGTGCCTACAAGGTCGGCGATCTGTCGGCGGTCTATCCCGTCCTGCGCGGCACCGCGCCGCTGGTCACGGCCGGCGTGACCATCGGCCTTCTTGGCGAGCACGCCACGGCCGGCCAGATCGCCGGAATCGCGCTGATCGGAGCGGCGATGTTCATGATGATCGCCGGCCGGCATCTCGGTCGCGCCGCGCTTGGATGGTCGCTGCTCACCGGGCTGTGCATCGCCGGCTATACCGTGGTCGATGCGACCGGCGTGCGCGCGGCGCCGAGTGCCGCCAGCTATATCGCCTGGGTCTTCGTCCAGATGGGCGTGGTGGTGGTCGCGATGTTCGGCCTTCTTTCCCGCGGCGCGATGTTCGCGGCGGCGCGGGCTCAATGGCGTCCGGGCGCAATCGCCGGAATCCTGTCGATCCTGACCTATGGCCTCGCGCTCACCGCCTTCTCGCTCGGCCCGACCGCACCGCTCGCGGCGCTCCGCGAGACGGGCATGGTCACCGCCCTGCTGATCTCGATACTGTTCCTGAAGGAGCGTGCGACCGCCGGACGGATCATCGGCGTATTCGGGATCCTTGGCGGTGCCACCCTTATCCTTGCCGGCTGATCATTTCGTCCAGCCCGCCAGCCAGTCGGCGAGCGCCTGGGGCGTCATGCTGCGCGCATCGGCCAGGGCCGCGGTGCGCCCCTGGTTGATCAGCCGGTCACTGCGCGGATCGACGATCAGCACGCTCGGCACGCCTTCCATGCGGCCCTTGATGCCATACCGTGCCGGGATATCGAGATTCTTGTCGAATCGGCCGACATCGACGATCGCCACCTCATAATGGGCGGCAATGAATTTGCTGAGCTGGGGAAGGTCCATCGTCCCGGCGAGCAGCCTGCAGTCGAGGCACCAATTGCCACCCAGATCGATCAGCAGCAGCTTGTGACGGGCCTTCGCGCGCGCCTTGGCGGCGGCGACTACTGCCTGCCCATTGGCCTGTTCGTCGTAGGGAAGCGGCAGGGGCTTCGCGAGTTGCTCGAAGCTGGAGATCGCCAGGCGCGGCGCGGGGGCGGCCGTGGCGGGGGCTGTCAGCGCGAGTGCCAGCAGGACAACAAACAGACGATGCATGAACCGGCCTCTTCAACGTCCACTACCTAGCGGACGTTGTGCGCCTTCGACTTCGGGCCGGCAGCAAAGAAAAACCCGACATGCCCTAAAGCATGCCGGGTCTTGATCTTCTCGCCTCGGGAACAGGCTTGTGGCCTGGCCTTACGCGATAGAGGTGAGGTTCACCGCCGCATACTTGCCGCGCCGATCGACCTCGAGCTCGAATTCGAGCCGGTCGCCCTCGTTGAGGCTGGTCATGCCGCCGCGTTCGACCGCGGAGATGTGCACGAATGCATCAGGCTGTCCGTCGTCGCGCTGAATGAAGCCGAAGCCCTTCATCGCGTTGAAGAACTTGACGGTGCCCGTCGCCTTCTCACCGGTCAGCTGACGCTGCGGGCCGGCACCGCCGGCACCCGCGCCACCGCGCGGGCCGCCCGGACCAGCCGCGTCACGCTCACGCGGCGGACCGCGATCGGTGACCGGGAGGGGCTCGCCCTCGATCTTGAGGTCGGTTGCCGAGATGCGGCCGCCACGATCGACCAGGGTGAAGCCAAGCGGCTGCCCCTCGGCCAGACCGGTCAGGCCCGCCTGCTCGACCGCTGAGATGTGCACGAACACATCCTCGCCGCCGTCATCACGGACGACGAAGCCGAAGCCCTTTTGACCGTTGAAGAATTTGACCACGCCGGTGCCTTCGCCGACAACCTGGGGAGGCATGCCGCGGCCACCGCCACCGCCGCCACCACCGAAGCCGCCACCGCCGCCGCTGCGGAAACCACCGCCGCCGCCGCCACCGCCGCCAAATCGATCACCGCCACCGCCGAAACGGTCGCCACCGCCACCGAATCGATCACCGCCGCCGCCGAAACGATCGCCACCGCCGAAGCCGCCGCCACCGAAATCATCGCCGCCGAAACCGTCGCGCTTATCGCGGCCACGCCCACCGCGATCCCCGCGGCGTCCTTTATCGAAACTCATGCCCTGTTCGTCTTCCCGGCCTCGCCCAAATCGCCATATCAACACGCCCGCGCTGGACGAAAGCGCGGTTGTTCGGACGCCAAACCTATCGCGCCACCGAGTCGGTGTAGCGTAAATCCGGTCAAGCTGCGAATAAATTCGTCTTAATTGCGGCACAGCTTGCTTGCGTCGGCTCAGGTGAGGCGGCAGAGCCACACATATGTCCATCCTCTCCATCTTCTCCGACCCCGCGACATGGGCTGCGCTGGCCACGCTGATCGTGATGGAGGTGGTGCTCGGGATCGACAATCTGATCTTCATCTCGATCCTGTCGAACAAGCTGCCCGAGGGCCAGCGCATCCAGGTTCGGCGCGTCGGCATCAGCCTGGCCCTGATTCTGCGCCTCGGGCTACTGTCGACCATCGCGTGGATCGCCAGCATGACCGTCCCGGTGTTCGACCTGGGGCTGAGGGGCGGCCTCGATTCGCATGGCGTGCCCAGCTTCGAGACGGCCTTCTCGATTCGCGACCTGATCCTGATCGCGGGCGGCCTCTTCCTGCTGTGGAAGGCGACCAAGGAGATCCATCACAGCATGGACCCCCATGAATCGGGCGAGGCCCTCGACAAGAAGGGCCGCGCGGTGATGGGCTTCTGGGCGGCGATCATCCAGATCCTGCTGCTCGACATGGTCTTTTCGATCGATTCGATCCTGACCGCGATCGGCATGACCGACGATCTGCCGGTGATGATCATCGCGGTGGTCGTCGCGGTCGGCGTGATGATGTTCGCGGCGAACCCGCTCGCCAATTTCATCGAGCGCAACCCGACGGTGGTGATGCTGGCGCTCGGCTTCCTGCTGATGATCGGCGCCGTGCTGATTGCCGACGGCTTCGGCGTGCATGTGCCCAAGGGCTATATCTACAGCGCCATGGCGTTCTCGGCCGGGGTCGAATCCCTCAACATCTGGTCGCGAAAAGCGCGCGAGCGGAAAAAGGCTCCGGACGGCGGGCATTGAGCGCGGGCCAGTTCGCGGCTAGGCGGACCGGATGACCGTTCATCTGCACGAAGAAGACACCCCCGCCGGCCTGTTCGAGGCGGGCGCCGATATTGCCGTCGACACCGAGACGATGGGACTGATCACGCCGCGCGACCGGCTGTGTGTCGTCCAGCTTTCCGATGGCGGCCCGGACGAGCATCTCGTTCGCTTCTCCCCCGGCAGCGACTATGCCGCCCCCAATCTGCGGGCCCTGCTCGCCGACCCGGATCGGGTGAAGCTCTATCATTTCGCGCGCTTCGATCTCGCGGCGATCAAGCATTATCTGCATGTCGACGCCGCCCCGGCCTATTGCACCAAGACCGCGTCGCGGCTGGTGCGCACCTATACCGACCGGCACGGCCTGAAGGAGCTGGTCCGCGAGCTGCTCGGCCAGGATATTTCCAAGGCGCAGCAATCGTCCGACTGGGGCGGTCCGATTCTCTCCGACGCGCAAAAGGACTATGCGGCGTCCGACGTGCGCTATCTCCACAAGCTTCGCGAGGAACTCGACCGTCGCCTGGCCCGCGAAGGCCGGGCCGCGCTCGCCAAGGCCTGTTTCGATTTCCTGCCCTCGCGGGCCGATCTCGATCTGGCCGGCTGGCCGGAGGTCGACATCTTCGCGCATGTCTGACGTCGCGGTCAGCGTCCGCTCGGCGCGGCAGATCTGGGCGGCGCCCGGCAGCAGCCACGACCGCGTCATCGGCGTCCTGCGCATCGTCCTGCCGCTGCTGATCGGCGTCCTCTCCGCATTCCTGGTGATGATGCCGCTCGCCGGCAGCGGCGACGTCAGCTTCCTGCTCGACAAGAACAAGGTCGACGTGGCCAAGGAACGGCTGCGCCTCCAGTCGGCGATCTATCGCGGCGAGGACGGCAAGGGTCAGCCCTTCCAGCTTAATGCCGGCTCGGCGGTGCAGAAGACGTCGGCCGAACCGATCGTGCAGCTCAACCAGCTTTCGGCCGAGATCGGGCTTCGCGACGGACCGGCGCGGCTGGTGGCCGATCGCGGCCGCTATAATATGGACAACCAGCAGGTCATGGTCGACGGCCCGCTTCGCTTCAGCACCACCGACGGCTATCAGCTCGACACGCGCGATGCGACGATCGACCTGAAGACGCGGCAGCTGCAGAGCGGCGGGGCGGCCACCGGCAAGGTGCCCCAGGGCACGTTCAGCGCGGCGCGCCTCAATGCCGACCTCGAAAACCATATCGTCAGGCTCGACGGCAACGCACGCTTGCGGATCACGCCGCGAAGGACGAGATAGGCGGCCATGGCTCACTCGACCCGCCTGTTCGCGCTCGCCGCCTTCTTCCTCGCTTCGGGCGCGGCCGCGCAGAATCGCCACGATTCGGCGGCGCCGATCGATTTCGGCGCCGATCATATCGAACTGCAGGACAAGGCGAATCGCGCGATCCTGACCGGCAACGTCTCGGTCCGTCAGGCGGAGATGACGCTGAACTCGGCGCGGATGACGGTCGCCTATACCGGGCAGGTGGTCGACGGCTCCCCCCAGGTATCGCGGCTCGACGCGGCAGGCAGCGTCGTCGTCACGCGGCCGCAGCAGACCGCGCGCAGCCAGTTCGCCGTCTATGATCTCAACCGTCGGGTCATCACCATGCTGGGTGCCGTGTCGTTGCTGCAGGGCGGCAACACCGTCAACGGCGCGCGCCTGACGATCAACCTCGATACCGGGCGCGCGGTAATCGACGGGTCGGCGGTCAGCGGCGGCGCGAGCGCGCCGGGCGCCACCACCACGACACGCGGTGGCCGCGTCACCGGCACCTTCTCGGTACCGAAACGAACTCAGACGCCTCAGACCCCCACCCCCTGAGCCGACGCCATCGGCCGTCTTTTTCGTCGGGCTCGCCGCGGGGCCCTTTCCTTGCCGACGCGTCTGGTGCAGGGTTTCGCTCGCAGCCATGCACGAAGCCTGCCAAACGCGGTTGGGGCGAGCTCCTCTTAACCATATGATGCGAGCACGGGACGCAGAATGACCGATGTGACCACCCTCGACGACGTCGAACCGATCACCGAAGCGCCGGTGATGAAGGGCCTGTCGGTCGTCTCCATCGCCAAATCCTATGACAAGCGCGTCGTGCTCTCCGATGTCTCCGTCTCGGTCGGACCGGGCGAGGTGATCGGCCTGCTCGGGCCGAACGGCGCGGGCAAGACGACCTGCTTCTATTCGGTGATGGGCCTTGTGAAGCCGGATTCGGGCCGGATCATGCTCGACGGCGACGACATCACCGGCCTGCCCATGTACCGGCGCGCCATCCTTGGCCTCGGCTATCTGCCGCAGGAGACATCGATCTTCCGCGGGCTGACGGTTGAGAAGAACATCCTGACCGTGCTTGAGCTCGCCGAGCCCCATCCCGCCGCGCGGCAGAAGCGGCTAGACACGCTGCTGGACGAATTCGGCCTGACCCGGCTGCGCGACGCGCCGGCAATGGCGCTGTCGGGCGGCGAACGCCGCCGCGCCGAGATTGCACGCGCGCTGGCGGCCGATCCGTCGATCATGCTGCTCGACGAGCCGTTCGCCGGCATCGATCCGCTGTCGATCGCCGATATCCGCGACCTGATCTGCGAGCTGCAGAAGCGCGGCATCGGCGTGCTGATCACCGATCACAATGTGCGCGAGACGCTCGAGATCGTCGACCGCGCGTACATCATCTATGACGGAAGGGTGCTGTTCACCGGCTCGCCCGCTGAACTCGTCGCCGACGCCAATGTCCGCCGGCTGTATCTCGGCGAAGGCTTCTCGCTCTAATCCTATGAGTCTCGCCCCGCGCCTCGATCTGCGCCAGTCGCAATCGCTGGTGATGACGCCGCAGTTGCAGCAGGCGATCCGCCTGCTCGCGCTGTCGAACCTCGAGGTCGAGGGCTTCATCGCCGAGGAGATCGAGAAGAATCCCCTGCTCGAATCGGGAGCCCCCGACGATGACGGTCCGACTCTCGAGCGGGAAGCCCCGCCCGAGCCACGGGACGAGCCGGCGACCGCGGACGAGCTATTGATGGGCGGCGACAGCACGGGCGAAGCATCGCTCGACGTCGATTTCACCGTTGAGAGCTTTCACCATGACAGTGTCGCTGACGGCGGCGGCATGGACGGTTCGCTCGGACTGAACGGCGCCAGCAGTGGCGCGATGGGGGAGGATGGCCCCGATCTCGACGGCTTCGCCGATACCAGCCTGAATCTCGCCGACCATCTGCTGGCGCAGGCCGGCCCCGTGGTCGACGGGCCCGATGCCTTCATCGCCGCGCATCTGATCGACCAGATCGACGAGACGGGATACCTTACCGTGCCGCTGCTCGAAGTCGCCAACCGGCTCGGCGTCGCGCTTGCCCGGGTCGAGCACGTGCTTGGCATCATCCAGACCTTCGATCCGACCGGGGTCGGCGCGCGATCCTTGTCCGAATGCCTCGCGCTCCAGGCGAAGGAGGCCGACCGTTACGATCCGTGCATGGCGCGGCTGATCGACAATCTCGACCTCGTCGCGCGGGGCGACATGGCGCGGCTGAGGCGGATCTGCGATGTCGACGACGAGGATCTGGCGGACATGATCCGCGAGCTGCGCAATTACGATCCCAAGCCCGGCTGTCGTTACGGCGGCGAGGCGATGCAGGCGGTGGTGCCCGACATCTTCGTCGCGCGGCGCAAGACCGGCTGGGCGATCGAGATCAACGCAGCGACCCTGCCGCGCCTGCTGGTCAATCGCGGCTATTATGTCGAGCTGTCCGGCGGGCACCAGGACAAGGCAAGCAAGGCCTGGCTGTCGGAATGCCTCGCCAGCGCCAACTGGCTGGTCAAGGCGCTCGACCAGCGCCAGCGCACCATCGTCAAGGTCGCGACCGAGATCGTGAAGCAGCAGGAAGCCTTCTTCGTCCACGGCGTCTCGCAGCTGAAGCCGATGACGCTGCGGCAGGTGGCCGACGCGATCGAGATGCACGAATCGACCGTCAGTCGCGTGACCAGCAACAAATATCTGAGTTGCGCGCGCGGGCTCTACGAACTGAAATATTTCTTCACCTCGGCGATCCAGTCCTCGGACGGCGGCGACGCGGTGTCGGCCCAGGCGGTGAAGAGCGCGATCCGCGCGCTGATCGCGGCGGAGGAACCCAAGGCGATCCTGAGCGACGACACATTGGTCGAACTGCTCAACGCCAAGGGCTTCGACATCGCCCGACGCACCGTCGCGAAATATCGCGAGGCACTCGGCATCGGCAGCTCGGTGCAGCGGCGACGGCAAAAGGCGCTTGAGGGGGTCAGCTGATGATTATCGTCACGGGAAGCGTGACCGCACGACCCGAAACATTCGAAGCGCTACGCCAGGCGAGCCTCGATCATGTCCATCGCTCGCGTACCGAGCCGGGCTGCATCAGCCATTCGGTGCAGGTCGATTGCGAGAACCCGTTGCGGCTGTTCTTCTTCGAGCGCTGGGAAGACATGGCGGCGCTCAGGACGCATTTCGTCCAGCCGGGATCGACCGCTTTCATCGCGGCGGTCCGCGACCTCGCCGCCGCCAGCGAGAGCATCTCGATGTACGAGGCAAGCCCGACCGGCTGAACGAGCGGCCCCGCGTTCAGCTTTTTTCAAACAAGTCGCGGTAGTTGAGAGGAATGAGCGCGACTTTCCATGTTGAAGCCGACCCGGTCCGCGATCTCGTGCGGATCAAGCTGTCGGGGTTCTTTTCACCGGACGATATCGAGGGATTTCTCGAAGCGCGCCGGGTGGCGCATGCCAGCCTGCGGTGCGGGCCGAACCAGCATCTGACGATCAACGACGTCAGGGAGATGAAGATCCAGTCGCAGGAGATCGTGGCCGCGTTCCGCGATATGCTGTCAGCGCCTGACTATCGGTCGCGCCGGCTGGCGTTCGTGACGGGGCCGACCCTCGCCCGGTCACAGCTCCTGCGGGCGCTGGAGAATCGTGCGGCCCGATGCTTCGACGATCATTTCTCCGCCGAGGCCTGGCTGTTCTCCCCCGATGCCGGGGAAGCATCGTCGGCGGGACGGGCAGCTGCCTGAATACTGCCGCGCAACCGGACGGATCAGTCATCCTCGTCCTCATAGCCGATCAGGGCGAGCGCCCGTGCCTTGATCTGGCGAGTCATGCACCAATGGACCAGGGCCTCCTCCCGGCCATGTGTCACCCACACTTCCTTCGGTGCGATTTCGGTCAGGGTATCGGTCAGCTCGTCCCAATCGGCATGGTCCGACAGGATCAGCGGCAGCTCGACATTGCGCTGCACGGCGCGCTGGCGGACGCGCATCCAGCCCGATGCCATGGCCGTGATAGGATCGGGCAGCCGCCGCGACCAGCGATCGTTGAGCGCACCAGGCGGCGCCAGGACGATCCGGCCCTTCAACTCGGCCTTCGGCACGCCCGTCGCCGGGCGCAGCTCGCCAAGGTCGACCCCATGCTCGACATAGAGATCGCATAGCCGCTGGAGCGCCCCGTGAATGTAAATCGGGTCGTCAAAACCCCGCGCGCGCAACTCCGCGATCACCCGTTGCGCCTTGCCCAGCGCATAGGCGCCGACCAGGACGCAGCGATCCGGATTGGCGTGGAGCGCGGCGGTGAGCTTGTCGATCTCGTCGCCGGTTTCCGGGTGGCGGAACACGGGCAGGCCAAAGGTCGCCTCGGTGACGAAGATATCGCATGGCACCGGCTCGAACGGGGCACAGGTCGGGTCGGGGCGGCGCTTGTAGTCGCCCGAGACGACGATCGTCTCGCCGCGATACTCAAGCACGATCTGCGCCGACCCGAGCACATGACCCGCGGGCACGAAGCGGATGTCGACATCGCCCAGGCGCATCGTGTCGCCATAGCCGACCGGATGGCCGGCCTGGAGCCCGTAGCGTGCCTCCATGATCGCCAGGGTCTCGGCCGTCGCCCAGACCGCGTGGTGCCCGCCCCGCGCATGATCCGCATGGCCGTGCGTGACCAGCGCCCGTGGCGACGGGCGCGACGGGTCGATCCACGCGTCGGCGGGCTTTACATGAATGCCGTGCGGTTGCGGATCGATCCAGTCGCCGAGTTTCGCCATGATGCCTATATGGATGGGATGCCGCCTAGTTCCACTTCTTTACCTGAACCACCTCCACCCGGGTCGATCGTGCGAAGTGGGTGGAGACGGCTGCCCCCATTCGGTCATGCCGGACTTGTTCCGGCATCCACCGTTCCGCACCTTCGCCGACCGCTTGGTTTGCGGATCCGTGGCCCCCGGAACAAGTCCGGGGTAACGGAGCGGGTGATGAGTGGGGCTCACCCGCAGAATCGACCTTCCGCTGAGCCTCAGTGTTGAGCCCTTCCCTTCCCGCTCCCCTTGCCAACTGGTTCGCGTCGCGCGGCTGGGTGCCGCGCTCGCACCAGCTAGACATGCTCGAGGTCGGGCGAGCGGCGCGGCACGGGCTGCTCGTCGCCACTACCGGCGCCGGCAAGACGCTGGCCGGCTTCCTGCCGACGCTGGTTGAGCTGATCGAAACCCCCACCGATGGCCTGCACACGCTCTACGTCTCGCCGCTCAAGGCGCTGGCGGTCGATGTGCAACGCAACCTGCTGACCCCGGTCGAGGAGATGGGGCTCGACATCCGCATCGAGACGCGCACCGGCGACACCCCCAGCGACCGCAAGGCACGCCAGCGCATCCGCCCGCCGCAGATCCTGCTGACCACTCCGGAATCGCTCAGCCTGCTCTTGTCCTATCCCGACAGCTTCCTGATATTCGAGGGGCTGAAGACGATCGTAGTCGATGAGGTCCATGCCTTTGCGACGGGCAAGCGCGGTGACCTGCTGTCGTTGTGCATGGCGCGGCTTCAGCGGCTCGCGCCCGGGCTGCGCCGGGTCGCCCTGTCGGCCACCGTCGCCGATCCCGACGGCTATCGCGCCTGGCTCGCGCCTGACGGCGACATCGATCAAGTGACGCTGGTGCGAGGCGAGCCGGGCGCCGATCCGAACATCGCCATCCTGCTGCCCGAGGGCCGCGTCCCCTGGGCCGGGCATTCGGGGCGCTACGCCGCCGAGCAGGTCATGGCCGAGATCGAGACTCACAGGACGTCGATCATCTTCTGCAACACCCGCAGCCTGGCCGAACTGATCTTCCAGGATCTGTGGAAGGTCAACGCGATGCAGCTGCCGATCGGCATCCATCACGGCAGCCTCTCGCTTGAAGCACGGCGCAAGGTGGAGGCGGCGATGGCGGCGGGCAGGCTGCGCGGGCTGGTCGCGACCGCGAGCCTCGATCTCGGTGTCGACTGGGGCGATGTCGATTGCGTGATCCAGATGGGCGCGCCCAAGGGATCGTCCCGGCTGCTGCAACGGATCGGACGATCCAACCACCGGCTGGACGAATCGTCGGAGGCGGTGATCGTGCCGGGCAACCGCTTCGAATATCTCGAGGCGCGCGCGGCGCTGGACGCGGTCGTGGCGGGTGAGCTCGATCCCGACCTCTTCCGTACCGGCGCGCTCGACGTGCTCGCCCAGCATGTCATGGCCTGCGCCTGCGCGGCCCCCTTTCGGCAGGAGGAGATGCTCGACGAGATTCGCTCCGCCCTGCCCTATTCGGCGCTGGAGACGGAGACGTTCGAACAGGTGCTCGGCTTCATCCGCGACGGCGGCTATGCGCTGAAGGCCTATGAGAAGTTCAAGCGGCTGACCCGGGACCCGGACGGTAGCTGGCGCGTCAGCCATCCGAGCTTCGTCGCCCAGCATCGGCTGAACGCCGGCATCATCGTCGAGGCGACGATGCTCACGGTGCGGTTCCGGAACGGACGGACATTGGGCAAGGTGGAGGAGGCATTCGCCGCCTCGATGAGCCCGGGCGACACCTTCTTCTTCGCCGGCACCAGCCTTGAAGTGGAGAAGATCGATACCGAGGACCTGATCGTCCGCGCGACCGCCCGCCCCGCGCGAATCCCGACCTATGGCGGCGCGCGCATGCCGATCTCGACCAACCTTGCCGACCGGGTACGCGGCTTCCTGGCCGACTCGACTGAATGGCCACGGTTTCCCGCTGACGTTCGCGAATGGCTCGAGGTGCAGTCGCGGCGCTCGAAGCTGCCGACCCCGGGCCAGTTGCTGGTCGAGACTTTCCCGCACGAGGGGCGGCACTTCATGGTCGCTTACAGCTTCGAGGGGTGGAACGCACACCAGTCGCTCGGCATGCTGCTGACGCGGCGGATGGAGACGCAAGGGTATCGGCCGCTCGGCTTCGTCGCCAGCGACTATTCGATCGCCTGCTATTCGCTCGATCCCGTCACCGATCCCGCGACGCTGCTGTCACCCGATATCCTCGAAGACGAGTTCGTCGACTGGGTGCAGAGCTCGGCCCTGCTCAAGCGGGCCTTTCGCGAGGTCGCGGTGATCGGCGGGCTGGTCGAGCGCCAGCATCCCGGCAAGCGCAAGACGGGACGACAGGTCACCTTTTCCACCGACCTGATCTACGACGTGCTGCGCCGCTATGAACCGGGCCATTTGCTGCTCCAGGCGGCCTGGGCGGATGCGCGCGCCAAGATGACCGATGTGGGGCGCCTAGCCGACCTGCTCGACCGCGCGGCCGAGACGATGCTGCATGTCGACCTGCCCCGAGTCTCGCCTCTTGCCGTACCGGTGCTGACCCTGATCGGGCGGGAACGGATCGCGATGGGGCTCGCCGACGACGCGCTGCTGATCGAGGCTGAATCGCTGGCGGCGGAGGCGATGCGGCTCGACTGATCCATTTCAGGCTGAACGTCGGTTTTCTGCGGTCGAATAGCCCCTTGTTGAAGGTCCGCAACGGGCGTAACTTCGTCTCATGCGCGGAATAACCGCCCTTGTCATCGCTATTGCGGCCGCCGCTCCCGGAGGGTTGTCCGCGCGACAGGGCGAGGTGCCGCCCGCCGCCGAAAATACCCTGGCCTTCGATGATTCCGCCCAGCGCATGACGGTGCCCGTCACCATCGGCACCACCGGCCCGTTCCCTTTCATCATCGACACCGGCGCCGAACGAACGGTGATCTCGCGCGAGCTCGCCGCGACGCTTGGCCTGTCGCCCGGGCCCGACGTGCGAATGACGGCAATGACCGGCACGAGCAATGTCGGGACGGTGGTGATCCCGTCACTCAATGTCAGCAACATCATCAGCCAGCCGATCGAAGCGCCCGCGCTCTATTCAGTCAATCTGGGCGCACCCGGCATGCTGGGCATCGACACGCTGAGCGGTCACGCCCTCTCGATCGATTTCGAGACCAACAGCATGAAGATCCGGCCATCGACCAAGCGCAACCGCGCGCCCGTCCTGAACGGCGACATCGTCGTCCGCGCCAGGAGCGTCTATGGCCAGCTGATCGTCACCCAGGCCTATTACAAGGGCCGGCGGATCAGCGTGATCGTCGACACCGGATCGTCGGTCAGCATGGGCAATTCAGCCTTGCGCGCCAGGATGCGCGGCGAGTTGAAGGCGTCCGAGCCGATTACCCTGACCAGTGTGACGGGCGACAAACTGACCGCCGACTATACCCAGGTCACCAGCCTCGACATCGGCGGGGTTACCTTCAATCACCTGCCGATCGCCTTTTCCGACGTCGCGCCGTTCCGGCGGTTCGGGCTGAGCAAGGAACCGGCGCTCCTGCTGGGCATGGATGCGCTGCGCCTCTTCCGGAAGGTCGAGGTCGATTTTGCCAATCGCGAAGTGCGCTTCGCGCTTCCAAGGGGGAGTCGTCCAGATGCCTTCTGACACGCCCGCCATGCGCGGCTTGATCCTTGTGTCGCTTGCAATGGCTGCCGTCGCGCCCGGCGCGTCGGTGGCGCAGGATCCGACGCCGCCACCCGCGCCGACCGTGCTCGATATCGGATCCGCCGATGATCGCATGACCGTGCCGGTTTCGATCGGAAATAGCGGCCCGTTCCATTTCGTCGTCGATACCGGCGCGCAGCGCACGGTCATCTCACGCGAACTTGCCGGCAAGCTCGGCCTTGCGTCGGGCAGGGACGTCCGGCTGACCGCCATGACCGGCACGTCCAACGTCGCGACGGTGATGATCCCGAAGATCAGCGTGAGCACGATGGGCGGCACCAGCATCGAGGCGCCTTCGCTCGAATCGCGCGACCTCGGTGCGCTGGGCATGCTCGGGCTGGACACGCTCCAGGGCCATGCCCTGACGATCGATTTCGCGAAGGAGACCATGACCCTCGCGCCATCCGTCAAACGACGGCGGAGCATGAACGCGATGCCCGGCGAGATCGTGGTTCACGGGAAGAATCTCTACGGCCAGCTCATCGTGAGCGACGCCAGCTATCGCGGACAGAAGATCCGGGTCATCCTGGATACCGGATCGGGTATCACCATGGGCAATATGGCGCTGAAGCGCAGCGTCGCGCACGGCGCGAAGGCGGTTCGGCCGATCGCGCTCTGGGGCGTAACCGGCGAATCGATGGAGGTCGGCTACACGCAGATCGACAAGGTCGACTTTGCGGGCATCACCTTTTCCCATCTGCCCGTCGCTTTCTCCGACGCCGAGCCGTTTCGCCATTTCGGCCTGACCGATAAGCCGGCCCTGCTGCTCGGCATGGACGCATTGCGGCTGTTCCGGCGCGTCAAGATCGATTTCCCGAACCGCGAAGTCCGTATTATGGTCATGGACGGCTAGGCCGGTACCGTCGTCACCGTCGATACCACCGGCCGCTGATCTTTTGGTCCAACTCGGGGGTGCACGCCATCATTAGAACGATATCCATCTGCTCGGCGGCCGTGATCGCCTTGCTTCCCGTCGCCGCATCGGCTCAGGCGCTTCGCCCCGATCAACAGGCATTTTTCGGGCTCTACAAGGAGTTGATCGAGACCAACACGACCCTGTCCTCGGGCAGTTGCACCCAGGCGGCGGCACAGATCGGCGCCCGGTTGAAGGCGGCGGGCTTCCCCGACGGCGACATCACCTATTTTTCGGTACCCGAACATCCCAAGGACGGCGGCATCGTCGCGGTGCTGCCGGGGTCGGACAAGCGTGCCAAGCCGATGCTGCTGCTCGGCCATCTCGACGTGGTCGAGGCCAAGCGCGCCGACTGGATCCGCGATCCCTTCAAGCTGATCGAGGAGGACGGCTATTATTATGCGCGCGGCGCGGTCGACGACAAGGCGATGGCCGCCGTGTGGGCTGACAGCCTGATCCGTTTCAAGACGAGCGGCTACAAGCCGAAACGGACGATCAAGCTCGCCCTCACCTGCGGCGAGGAAACGACCTTCGCCTTCAATGGCGCGCAATGGCTTGCGGCCAACAAGCGCGATCTGATCGCGGCTGAGTTCGCGCTCAACGAAGGCGGCGGCGGGCGCTACGATGCGAACGGCAAGCCTCAGTTGCTGGCGATCCAGGTCGGCGAGAAGGCAGCGCAGAACTACACGTTCGAGGCGACCAACCCCGGTGGCCACAGCTCGCAGCCCACGCCCGAGAACGCGATCTACGAACTCGCCGACGCGCTCGAGGCGGTGCGGGCCTATGAATTCCCGGTCAAGTTCACCGATACCACCCGGGCCTTTTTCGGCGCGACTGCGGCGGCGATGCCGGGGCCGGTGGGCGACGCGATCAACCGCCTGCTCGCCAATCCGGAGGACAAGGCGGCCGACGCGCTGATCAGCCGGGACAAGGCGATGCATTCGACCCTGCGCACCACCTGCGTCGCCACGCTGGTGAATGCCGGCCATGCGGAGAACGCCCTGCCGCAACGCGCCACCGCCAACGTCAATTGCCGCATCTTCCCCGGCGAGACGGTCGAGGCGACATTCGCGAAGCTCAAGGAACTGGCGGGTCCGAAGGTGAAGGTGACCATCAACCAGCCGATCCGGCCCACCGCGATCCCGCCATCGCTCGACCCGAAGATCGTCGACCCGGCCAAGGCGGTCGCCGCGAAGCACTTCCCCGGCCTGCCGATCCTGCCGCTGATGTCGACGGGCGCGACCGACGGCATCTTCCTCCAGGCGATCGGCATCCCGGTCTATGGCGCGCCCGGCATCTTCGTCGATACCGACTTCAACGGCATTCACGGGCTGAACGAACGGATCCGGACCAAATCGCTCTATGAGGGCCGGGACTATCTGTACGATCTCGTAAAGGCCTATGCCGGATAGGATCGACGACGGGACTCCGGGGATCGGGCGACAGCGCCCGAGGCCCTGGATTTCCGCCTGCGCGGGTGATCGTTCAGGCGCGTTCCGTGCCTAGACGGTCACCTGCTCACCCAGCTCGAGCACCTTGCCTGGTGGGATGCGCAGGAAATCCGTCGGGTCGCTGGCGTTGCGCTGCAGGAACATGAAGATCCGGTCCTGCCACAGCGGCATGCCCTGGTTCGCGGCGGGCTTCAGCGTATTGCGGCCGATGAAATAGCTGGTCTTGGCCGGGTTGAGCAATTTGCGCGAGCCGGCTTGCTCAAGCCCCAGGTCGCGCGGCACGTCAGGCGATTCCATGAAGCCATATGTGAGGACGACCGCCTTGAAATTGTCGTCGATCCGAGTCGTCTTCATGCGCTCTTCGGCCGGTACGACCGGGCGGTCAGCGGTGCGGATGCTGACGATCAGGTTGCGCTCGTGAAGCACCTTGTTGTGCTTGAGGTTGTGCAGCAGCGCGCCCGGCGCACTTTCCGGATTGGCGGTCAGGAAGACCGCCGTGCCCTCGACCCGTTCCGGCGGGCGGCGGCTCAGGGCAGCCGCGAGATCGGCGAGCGGCACGCTCTGGCGCTGCTCGAACGCGCGCACGATGCCCCGGCCGCGCACCCAGGTGTAGATCAGCAGCGCGATCATCGCACCGACCAGGAGCGACACCCAGCCGCCCTCGATCACGCGCAGGATATTGGCCCCGAAGAACACCAGGTCGAGTGCGAGGAAGGGCAGGATCACCGTGATCGCCAGCGGTCGCGACCAGTTCCAGCGATGACGGGCGACGATATAGGCGAGGCAGGTGGTGACGACCATCGTGCCGGTGACCGCGATGCCATAAGCCGCGGCCATCGACGAGGAGGTGCGGAACTGGATCACCAGCACCAGCACGCCGATCAGCAGCAGCCAGTTGATCGATGGCAGGTAGATCTGCCCCGAATGCTGTGCCGATGTCTGGCGGACGCGCAGGCGCGGCAACAGCCCGAGCTGGATCGCCTGCTGGGTCAGCGAAAAGGCCCCCGTGATCACTGCCTGGCTGGCGATGATCGTCGCCAGCATCGCGAGCGCGATCAGCCAGGGACGGACATTTTCGGGCGCCATCAGGAAGAACCAGTCCTGGTTGCCGAAATTCTGATGGGTCGCCGCCGCCGTTTCCAGCGCGTTGAGCGCGAAGGCGCCCTGGCCGAGATAGTTGAGCGTCAGCGCCGGGAAAACGAGGAAGAACCAGCCCATCCGGATCGGGGCCGGGCCAAAATGCCCCATGTCGGCGGTCAATGCCTCGGCACCGGTCACCGTCAGGAACACGGCACCGAGCACGAACAGCCCGATCGTCCCATGAGTCGCGAGGAACACGCCGCCATACCAGGGGGAGAAGACGCGCAATATCGAAGGCTCGTCCCAGATGTGCCAGAGGCCGAGGCCGCCGATCGTCAGGAACCAGAGGATGCAGACGGGCCCGAACAGCTTCGAGACATGCGCGGTGCCGCGTGCCTGGATCAGGAACAGCGCGATCAGGATCGCGATGGTGAGGAACAGGATGGTGTGCTCGCCGATCGCGGTGCCCGCGCCGGGGATCGTGCGCAGACCCTCGACCGCCGACAATACCGACAGCGCCGGCGTGATGATCGCATCGCCATAGAAGAGCGAGGCGCCGGCGGCACCGAGGACGAGCGCGATCATCGATCGCCTGCCGAGAGCGCGCCGCGCGAGCGCGGTCAGCGCCAGCACGCCGCCTTCGCCCTGATTGTCCGCGCGCATCAGGAACCCGACATATTTGACGCTGACGACGAGGATCAGCGTCCACAAGGCAAGGCTCAGGACACCGAGAATCTCGCTCGGATCGATCCCGTCCTGCGCCGACTGCGCCAGCGCCTCGCGAAACGCGTAGAGCGGGCTGGTGCCGATATCGCCGAAGACGACACCGATGGCGCCGATGGTGAGCGCAAGCATCGCTGGATGGGAGCGACGCGGCTGCCCCGTCGTTTCAGGGACTGAAGACATGAAAATCTGGCCTGCCGAGGAGGACGGCGCGCTTTACGCCTGTTGCTGAGCAGCGCAAGGCCTTTTGTTGCGCTGCCGCAAGCCGTTGATCTGGGGGGCGGATCGCTGCATAGCAAGACCATGGTTCCCTTTTCGTTCGCTGGCCACGATCTGCTCGTACTGTCGCAGGGCGCGCTTTTCTGGCCCGCGCGGCGTGCTTTGCTGGTTGCCGACCTGCATTTCGAGAAGGCGAGCTGGTTCGCGATTCGCGGCCAGATGCTGCCCCCTTATGATACGATCGCGACGCTGGCCGAGCTTGCCGAGCTCGCCGACCACACCGGGGCGGCCGAAATCTGGTGCCTGGGCGACAGCTTCCACGATTCGGCGGGGTGCGAACGCTTGCCCGGCGAGGCGCAGGAAATGCTGCGCGCCCTGACCGTCGCGCGGCGCTGGGTCTGGATCACCGGCAATCACGACCGGACGATCGACCGATGTGGCGGCGAGGTGATGGACGAAGCGCTGGTCGATGGGTTGATGTTGCGCCACGAGGCCGATCCGCGCGAGCCCCGTCCCGAACTGTCGGGGCATTTCCACCCAAAGCTGCGGGTGCGGGTGCGGGGACGCCAGGTTTCGCGCCGCTGCTTCGTCGCGAGCGGGACGAAGCTCATCCTGCCGGCGTTCGGGGCGCTGACTGGCGGTCTCGATGCTGACCACCCTGAAATCGTCCGCGCGGTGGGCGCCGGGGCCGAGGCGCTGATACCGGTCGAGGACCGGCTGCTGCGCTTTCCGCTGGCAGCCTGAAGGCTCAGCCCGGCTTGGCCAGCGCCGGGAAAGCCGCCTTGAACGCAGCCACCTTCGGCTTGTCCCACTGGACGATATAGGGGTGGCGCGGATTCCGGTCGTAGAAATTCTGATGATAGGCCTCGGCCGCGAAGAAGCGGCCGCTTTCCAGCCTCGTCACGATGGGCTGGGGGAAGGACCGGGCCTTGCCGAGCTGGGCGATATAGGCAGCCGCAACGTCGCGTTGCGCCGGGTTCTGCGGGAAGATCGCCGAGCGATAGCTGGGACCGGTATCCGGCCCCTGACGGTTGAGCTCGGTCGGATCGTGCGCGATCGAGAAATAGACGCGCAGCAGCGTCGCGTAGCTGACCTGCGCCGGATCGAAGACGATCTTCACCGCCTCGGCATGGCGCGTGGTTTCGGTGCTGACCTGATCATAGGTCGCGTTCCCCGCGGTGCCGCCGGCATAGCCAGCAGTCACGGCGCGCACCCCCTTCACCCGCTCGAACACCGCCTCCATGCCCCAGAAGCAGCCGCCGGCAAGGATCGCGGTCTGGGGCCCCGGCGCCTTGGGTACGTCCTGAAGCGCGGCCGGAATCGGCACCGCGCGTTCGGCGTTGGCGGCTCCGCCGGACAAGGCAGCGAAGGCCACCCCGGCGACAGCGGCAGCGGCTAGCATAGTCCTCAACATGGATCGCCTTTCGATGGGCATCCACATGAATATAGGAACTCCCGGTCGAGCCGGAAGTGCCCGGTCAGGGAAGAGCGTGCAGGACGCTCGCCAGATTGTCGACGAGCCC
This sequence comes from Candidatus Sphingomonas phytovorans, assembly GCA_029202385.1. Taxonomy (NCBI): domain Bacteria; kingdom Pseudomonadati; phylum Pseudomonadota; class Alphaproteobacteria; order Sphingomonadales; family Sphingomonadaceae; genus Sphingomonas; species Candidatus Sphingomonas phytovorans. Next base: position 4,183,128 of record CP119314.1, on the reverse strand, counting down.
TGCCGCGTTGGCGGGCTGGAGGATCAACAGGCCGATGGCGCCGATGACGAAACCGCCCGCGAATCGCCAGAAAAACGCTTCCTTCAGAATAGCGCGCATCGCCACTCAACCTTCACATCTATTCTACGCCGAACCGGCACAGGACCGATTCGTTACGGTGCCCGCTTTTGCCTTGTCCGGATGAACGGGAGCTTGCTGTCCCTATCGCAGCGCGGCGCAAGCCGTCTGGATTCGCTCGCATGCCTCCCGCAACAGGTCCTCGGAAGTCGCATAGCTGATCCGCATCGCCGGCGAGAGACCGAACGCCGCCCCCTGCACCGCCGCGACCTTCGCCTCGTCGAGCAGATAGGCGACCATCGCCTCGTCGGTGTCGATCAGCTGGCCCTTGGGGGTCGACTTGCCGATCAGGCCAGAGAATTCAGGATAGACGTAGAAGGCGCCCTCGGGCCGCGGGCAGGTAATGCCGTTCGCCTGGTTGAGCATCGACACCACCAGATCGCGGCGCGACTGGAACAGCGCGGCATGATCCTTGAGGAAGGCCTGGTCGCCGGTCAGCGCCGCGACCGAGGCCGCCTGGGCGATCGAGCAGGGATTGGAGGTCGACTGCGACTGGAGCTTGGCCATCGCCTTGATCAGCCAGGGCGCGCCACCGGCGAAGCCGATGCGCCAGCCAGTCATCGCATAAGCCTTGGAACAACCGTTCGCGGTCAGCGTGCGATCGTAGAGCGAGGGGCAGACCTGTGCGATCGTGGCGAATTCGAAACCGTCATAGATGATATGCTCGTACATATCGTCGGCGAAGATCCAGACATGCGGGTGCCGTTCGAGCACCTCGCCCAGCGCCTTGAGCTCGGCGGCCGAATAGGCAGCGCCGGTCGGGTTGGACGGCGAGTTGAGGATGACCCACTTGGTCTTCGGCGTGATCGCCGCCTCGAGCTGCTCGGGCAACAGCTTGTATCCCTGCGCCGGCCCCGCCGCGACGAACACCGGCGTGCCGCCCGCGAACAGCACGACGTCAGGATAGCTCACCCAATAGGGCGCGGGCACGATCACTTCGTCGCCGGCATCGACCGTCGCGACCATCGCGTTGAACAGGGTGTGCTTGCCGCCCGCGTTGATGGTGATCTGGTCGGGCGCGTAGGTCAGGCCGTTGTCGCGCTTGAACTTGGTGATCACCGCCGCCTTCAGCTCGGGCGTGCCGTCGACATTGGTGTATTTCGTCTTGCCGTCGCGGATCGCCTTGATGCCCGCTTCCTTGATGAATTCGGGCGTGTCGAAATCGGGCTCGCCGGCGCCAAGGCCGATCACGTCGACGCCGGCCCGCTGCAGCTCCTGCACGCGCGAGGTGATCGCGAGCGTGGGCGATGGCTTGATACGGGCGAGCGCGGCGGATGGTTGCATGAATTGGGCGCCTTTGTCTGGAAGCGGCGCGGCTATAGACCCGGGTCGGTTCCGTTCGCAACCGCAACAATGGCGGGAATCAGCCCTCGCAGCGCATTTCCGATGAAAAAACCGCCGACGAGATCGGCCGGGGTCAAATCACCCTCAACCGCGCGGCCAGTGGCGATCAGATCGGCGCGCAACACGCCCGGCAGCAGGCCTCGCGCAAGCGGTGGCGTGACGAGGATCCCGTTGCGTTCGACAAACAGCGAGGTGAAGCTGCCCTCGGTCAGGAATCCATCGGGATCGATGAAGACCATCTCGAAACAGCCAACCGGCGGAGTGCCGTAAAAAGCACGGTCGCTGGTTTTGTGGCGAAGACGGAAATCGGAGGGATCGACCGGCAGCGGCACGAGAGCGACGACCACAGGTTCCGCCGGCGAACCCGGCATCGGCGACACCTCGACCGCGATCGCCCCGCTCTTCGCCAGCACCAGCCTGATGCGTCGCGCCCTGCGCAGGCGGAAGGTCGCAGCCTGGAGTTCATTGCGCACGGCATGGCGATCGAACGGAAAGCCGAACAGGTCGGCGCTCGCCTTCATCCGCGCGAGGTGGCGCTCGAGCAGGGACATGCCCGTCTCCGGATCGAACGCCATCGTCTCGATCAGGTCGAAAGATCCGTCGCTGGTCAGGAAATCACCCTTGGCAAGGCATTCGTCCCATTCCTCATGCACTTTCGAATCGGCGACGATGCCGCCGCCCACGCCGAACGATCCCCCGGGCAAATCATGCGCGTCGCCGCGCCGGATCGCCAGAGTCCGGATCGCGACGTTGAACATCGCATCACCCCCCGCGTCCAGCCGGCCGATCGCCCCGGTATAGACGCCGCGTGGCGGGCTTGCCTGCTCGACCTCGGCAATCGCCTGCATCGCGCGGATCTTCGGCGCGCCCGTCACCGAGCCGCACGGGAACAGGGCAGCAAGCACGTCGATCGCGTCGCGATCCTCGGCGAGATCGGCGGTGACGGTCGAGACCATGGTATGCACGGTCGGATAGGTCTCGACGGTGAACAGGGCGGGCACCGCGACGCTGCCCGGCCGGGCGATGCGCGAGAGGTCGTTGCGCATCAGGTCGACGATCATCAGATTTTCCGCGCGCTGCTTGGGATCGGCGCTGAGCGACGCAGCGAGGGCGCGATCCTCGGCAAAGGTCGCGCCGCGGCGCACCGTCCCTTTCATCGGGCGGCAGGTGAGCCGGCGATCGTCAAGCGCGAAGAAGAGTTCGGGCGACAGCGACAAGAACAGGTCGGCACCCGTATCGATCAGCGCGCCGAACCCGGCCCGCGCCCGGGCACGAAGCTGCGCGTAGAGAGCGAGCGGGTCGCCGGCGTGGCGCACGGTCGCGCGGTAGCTGAGGTTGATCTGGTAGACGTCGCCCGCCGCGATCAGATCGAGGACCCGCGCGAACTGATCGTGATATGCCGCCTGGTCGATGCCCGGTCGTGGTGGCGCGATCCAGGCCCCGGCGGGATCGGGCAGCAGCGCCGGCACGTCGGCCGCAGCCATCTCCTCATACCCTTCGAACAGGCCGAACCAGAGCAGCGGCGCATCGGTCGCCCGCGGCATGCCCAGCACCGGCTCGAAGGCGGCGCCGGCATCGTAGGAGAGGAAGCCGGCGGCATGGAATCCTGCATCCCGCGCCGCGCGGAGCATGTCGAGCGCGGGCAGCACCTCGGCGACGGTGCGCGCTTCCACCACGCGCACCGGCCGGCGATAGAGGCGCGCGGGAACGGCATCCTCTCGGGCATCGTCCAGCAGAACGAACGGGGCGGTTTCACGGGCGAGCATCGACAGCCCGCCAAATGCAACCCGAATGGGCGCACGGCAACCCCGCGCTTGCCCGGAGACGCGGCGAGGCTTACCTCCGCGGCATGGCACTCCCTCCCCTTCGCGCGGCGATCGTCCCGGTCACGCCGCTCCAGCAGAACTGCTCGCTGATCTGGTGCACCGCGACGATGCGCGGCGCGTTCGTCGATCCGGGCGGCGACCTGCCCAAGCTGCGCGCCGCTGCCGCGCAGCACGGCGTGACGGTCGAGAAGATCATCCTGACGCACGGCCATATCGACCATTGCGGCGAGGCCAAGCCGCTTGCCGAGGAGTTCGGCGTGCCGATCGAGGGGCCGCACGAGGCCGACCGCTTCTGGATCGCGCGACTCGACGAGGACGGGAAGAATTACGGCATCCGCGGCGTCGTGTTCGAGCCGGACCGCTGGCTGGTCGAGGGCGATACCGTCACGATCGGCGACCTGACGCTCGACGTCTATCATACCCCCGGCCACACGCCGGGCCATGTGATCTTCCACCATGCGCCGTCGAAGCTCGCGCTGGTCGGCGACGTGCTGTTCCAGGGATCGATCGGGCGGACCGACTTCCCGCTCGGCAACCACCAGCATTTGCTTCAGTCGATCGTCGGGAAGCTCTGGCCGCTCGGCAACGACACCGCCTTCATCCCCGGCCACGGCCCGCCAAGCAACTTCGCGCATGAGCGGGAGCACAACATGTTCGTCAGCGACCGGGCGATGGCGGCCTGAGAAAGGGGATCACCCCGCGGCGGGGATCGTCTCGATCACCGTCGGCTTCGCCTCGTGCTTCGCGAGGAGCGGCAGGCTGATCGCGTAGAGGCCGAGGCCGGCGAGCAGCAGGAAGGTGATCAGGATCCCGACCGGGCGGCCGTATTTCATGCCGTCCATACCCAGCGGATGGAGGATTCGCGCGACAAGGAAGGCGACGCTCGCCACCCAGAGCCAGGTCGAGGTGCCGGCGCTATATTCGATCAGCGCGATCAGGATCAGGATGAAGGGCGCATATTCAGTGAAGTTCGCCTGCGCGCGCATGCGGCAGATCAGCGCCGCGTCGCCGCCGTCGCCGATGCTGACCTTCGCCTTCTGGCGCACGCTGCCGGTGCGGATCGCCAGCCACAGGGCGATCAGCGCGGTCGCCCCCGCGGTCGTGAGCGTGATCGGCAGCATGATCGGATTCATCGTGTCTCTCCCCCGGAAATATGTGCCGCCAGCGTGCCAGTCCTTCGCCGCGCTTGCAACGTGCGCCCGAATCGCTATAGGCGCACGCTTCGCGATGCGTCCGGCCGCAGGTGCCTACCGCGGCTGACGGAAGCGTCGGTTGCGCTGGCGTCCGTCCGGGCGTACCGCGCTTATTGACCCAGACAAGAACAAGGTTTCGCCGAAATGGCCGTCCCCAAGAGAAAGACTTCGCCGTCCAAGCGCGGCATGCGTCGCAGCCACGACTCGCTGAGCATCGACTCCTTCCAGGAGTGCCCGAACTGTGGCGAGCTGAAGCGCCCGCATAACCTGTGCGGATCGTGCGGCCATTACAATGGCCGTGAGATCGTTTCGGTCGAAGGCTGAGCCAGACAGTCCAACAGGGGGCCAGCCGCGTGTCGAACAGCTCCCGGATCGCCGTCGACGCAATGGGCGGCGACGAAGGCCTTGCTGTGATGCTGGCCGGCGTCGCGCGCGCGCGACGGCGCTTCGAGGATATGCGCTTCATCCTGGTCGGGGACGAAGAGCGGATCCGCGAAGGCCTGAAGACTCATCCCAACCTGACCGCGCATAGCGAGATCGTCCACGCCCCCGAGGTCGTCGGATCGAGCGACAAGCCGAGCCAGGCGATTCGCCGCGCCAAGACGACGTCGATGGGCGTCGCCATCGACATGGTGAAGCAGGGCCGCGCCGGCGCCGCCGTCTCGTCGGGCAATACCGGCGCGCTGATGGCGATGGCGAAGCTGTCGCTGCGCATGCTGCCGGGGATCGACCGGCCCGCGCTCGCCGCGATGCTGCCGACGCTTGGCGAGAACGACGTGGTCGTGCTCGACCTCGGCGCCAATACCGAATGCGATGCGCGCAACCTCGTCCAGTTCGCGGTGATGGGGGCCGCCTATGCCCGCACCAATCTCGATCTCGAATCGCCCCGCGTCGCGCTGCTCAACATCGGCAGCGAGGACCAGAAGGGCACCGAGGAAATCCGCGATGCAGCCCAGGCGCTCCGCGATGCGACTCACCTGCCCATGAGCTTCACCGGCTTCATCGAGGGCGACCGGCTGTCGCGCGGCGATGTCGACGTGATCGTCTGCGACGGCTTTTCCGGCAACATCGCGCTGAAGACGGCCGAGGGCACTGCCCGATTCGTCGCCGACCTGCTCAAGCGGGCGTTCCGCAGCTCGACCCGGTCGAAGATCGGCTTCCTGATCTCGAAGCCGGCGACCGAGCTGCTGCGGCACCATCTCGACCCCAACAACCATAATGGCGCGGTATTCCTCGGCCTCAACGGCATCGTCGTGAAGAGCCATGGCGGCGCGAACGAGCTGGGCGTGGCGACCGCGATCGCCGCCGCCGCCAAGATGGTCCGTGACGACCTGACCCGGCGGATCAGCGAAGACCTGGGTAATTTCGAGGCCAAGGCAGCGTGATTCGATCGATCATCACCGGCACCGGATCGGCCCTGCCGGCACGGCGCGTGTCGAATGCCGAGCTGGCCGAGACCGTCGACACCTCCGACGAGTGGATCGTCGAGCGCACCGGCATCCGCTTCCGCCATATCGCCGGCCCCGACGAGACAACGGGTACCCTCGCCGCCGATGCGTGCAAGGCAGCACTGGCGGCCGCGGGGCGCTCGGCGCAGGAGATCGACCTGATCGTCCTCGCCACGGCGACCCCCGACCAGACTTTCCCGGCGACCGCCACCAAGGTGCAGGCGATGCTGGGCATCAACGATTGCGTGGCGTTCGACGTCGCAGCGGTCTGCTCCGGTTTCCTTTATGCGGTGCAGGTCGCCGACAGCATGATTCGCGCCGGCGCCCATCGCCGCGCGCTGGTGATCGGCGCCGAGACCTTCAGCCGTATCCTGGACTGGGAGGACCGCACGACCTGCGTGCTGTTCGGCGACGGCGCGGGCGCGATCGTGCTCGAAGCCAATGAAAGCGACGGGGCTGGCGCCGGCGAGCGCGGTATCCTGGCGACCAGGCTCCATGCCGACGGCCGCCACAACGAGCTGCTCTATGTCGATGGCGGGCCCTCGACCACCGGCACCGTCGGCAAGGTGCGGATGAAAGGGCGCGAGGTTTTCCGCCACGCCGTCGTCAACCTGGCCGCCGTGATGACCGAATCGCTCGCCGCCGCCGGCCTCGAATCCTCCGACGTCGACTGGGTCGTGCCGCACCAGGCCAATGCCCGAATCCTCGATGCGACCGCGCGCAAGCTCGGGCTCGATCCGGGGCAGGTCGTGGTGACCGTCGACCAGCACGCCAACACCTCGGCTGCGTCGGTGCCGCTCGCGCTCGACACCGCGGTGCGCGACGGCCGCATCAGGCCGGGCCACCTCCTCGTGCTCGAAGCGATGGGCGGCGGCTTCACCTGGGGCGCCGCAGTCGTTCGACTCTAGGGCGTTTCCACCGAATGCCGGGCGTGCGCGCCGTTTTCATAGTGGAACAAAGCCCTTTCAGTCCGCAGCATCATTGTGTTAGGTTAACTTCTTGCCACTCTGGGGAGGGTAGCGGATGGCACCTGCGGGGACGTTGACACGAGCTGATCTGGCGGAGGCGCTGCACCATCAGGTGGGGCTGTCCCGTGCCGATTCCTCGAAACTGGTTGAGCAGATCCTCAGCCATATGTGCGAGGCGTTGTCCAAGGGCGAGAACGTCAAGATATCCGGCTTCGGAACCTTCGTGCTTCGCGACAAGGGCGAGCGTGTCGGCCGCAATCCGAAGACGGGCATCGAGGTGCCGATCGCACCCCGCCGCGTGCTCACCTTCCGCGCCAGCCAGATGATGCGCGATCGCATCGTGGGCGCGGGCTGACCCGATCATGGCCGGCGTGCCCGACAAGGCGGCTGGCGCGTTCCGGACGATCGGCGAGCTTTCCCGCGAGACCGCGCTGCCCCAGCATATATTGCGCTATTGGGAGACCCGCTTTCCCCAGCTCAGGCCGCTGCAGCGCGCCGGCAAGCGCCGCTATTACCGGCCGGAGGACGTCGCGCTGGTGATTCGGATCAACAGCCTGCTCAATCACGAGGGCTATACGATCCGCGGCGTGCAAAAGCTGCTGTCCGACGAACGCAAGCGCGTATCGTCGGCGAGCCAGGCACCGGCACCGGCGCCCGCAGCGACTTTCGGTACGGGATCACCCGGCGGGGCGGATATCGGCGCGATCCGCAAGGTGCGCGATTCGCTAGCCGAGGCACTGGCGGACGATTCGAGCAGGGCCTGACGGCCGCCAATGCCGGTCCGACATGATGCGGGACTACCCCGCATTTTTTCTTCCGCTGTTATGTTGGATTTTCGGAGCGGATTCGTGCCGGTTTTCCAGAGGCTTGGCCACCATTTTCCCTGTTACGGATAACAGCGGAAAAATACCCGCCGAAAAGCGCAATATCGCCGGTTCATGCCGCGTGAGCGGACGAAAACCCGCCAATATTCGTCACGATGAGAAGGAGCGGATCGGGGCTCCGGGAGGAGCCTCGACCGCGTCATGATGTCACGGCGGGAGACGGGGTTGAATCGAAAGGCGAGCCAACAGGCAATACACCCGGCGCTCAGCGCGCGCCGATTCCCCGGGCGAGCATCTCCGCGATCATATCGGCGACTTCATCAGGCGAGGCATCGTCTTCCCACACACCGTAGCGCAGACCGAGAAAGACATTCATGCCCATGATCGCCCAGGCATGGACCTCCGACACATCCGCGCGGATCTCCCCGCGCGCCGCCCCTGCCTTGAGCCGCGCGGCGATTCGATCGGCGGTGACGGCATAGTGAAGGCGAAAACTTTCCGGATCGACGAATTCGGATTCGTCGATGATTCGGTAAATTTCCTTGTGGCCCCGCACAAAAGCGATGAATTCGCGCAGTCCGGCGCGCTCCGCCGCGATCTGGTCAGGCGCGGCGCGGATCGCGGGTGCGACATGGTCGCGGACCTGATCCGACATGTCGCGCACCAGCGCGCGGAACACGGCGTCCTTCGAATCGAAATAGGTATAGAAGCTGCCCAGCGCGACGCCGGCGCGGCGCGTGATGCCGCTGACCGAGGCTTCGTGGAAACCCCGCTCGCCGAACTCGACCGCCGCGGCGTCGAGAATCGAGCGCAAGGTCTTGCGCCCCCGCTCGGTGCGCGGCGCCTTGCCCTCGCTCGCGGCCAGCGCCGCATCCCCCCTCGAAAGCCCTTCAACCGTTGCCGGTTGGCCACGCTCACCCGCCATTTTCGGCATCCTCCCATTCCCAAGTTGAAACCTGGTTCATGTTTCAGTATAGCGCCTTCGACTGGCGCACAACCCGGTAACAGACCGGGCGCATCCAAGCGGCGCCGCAGGAGGGGAGATCTTCATGACACGCCTTTATTCCATGCGCACGCTGCTCAACGCCGGCGCCGCGATCGCCGCGCTGACCGCCGTGCCCGCCATGGCCCAGGAAGCGCCTGACCAGCAACAGACGGCAGATGCGCCCGCCGCCGACGATTCGGAGATCGTCGTCACCGCCCGGCGCCGCGAGGAGACGCTGCTCAACGTACCGGTCGCCGTCACCGCCTTTTCCGCCGCCAAGCTGGAGCGGACCGGCGCAGTCGACCTGACCGACCTGCAGAATGTGATCCCCAACACCACGCTGAAGACCGCGCGCGGCACCAATTCGACACTGGCAGCCTTCATCCGCGGCGTCGGCCAGCAGGACCCGGTCCCCGGGTTCGAGGCCGGCATCGGCATCTATCTCGACGATGTCTATCTCAACCGGCCCCAGGCGGCGGTGCTGGACATCTATGACGTCGAGCGGATCGAGGTGCTGCGCGGGCCGCAGGGCACGCTCTATGGCCGCAACACCATCGGCGGTGCGGTGAAATATGTCACCAAGCGGCTGCCCGATCATTTCGAGGCGAACCTCAAGGCAAGCTATGGTTCGTACAACCAGGCCGACGGGATCGTCAGCGTCTCGACCCCGATCAACGACATGATCCGCATCGGCGTGTCGGGCGCGCGGCTGACGCGCGACGGGTTCGGCAAGAACACCTATCTCGGCATCGACAATTACAACAAGGATCTCTGGGCTGGCCGCGGCACGATCGAGTTCGAATCGCCCGACAACCGGTTGTTCGTCCGCCTCACCGGCGACTATACCGAGGACACATCAAGCCCGCGCAACGGGTACCGCCTGATCCCGGGCCTGCTGTCGGGTGCGCCCGTCCAGTCGAACGTGTTCGACACGCGTGCCGGCCTGAACAACCCGAAGCAGAACATCCAGGCCGGCGGCCTCTCCATGACGGCGAGCGCCGAGCTGACCGAGCACCTGACGCTCAAGAGCATCAGCGCCTGGCGCAAGGACCGGTCGTTCACGCCGATCGATTTCGACGCGCTGCCCTCAGTCGATGTCGACGTGCCGGCGGTCTATCGCAACGAGCAGACCAGCCAGGAATTCCAGCTTGCCTACAAGAGCGACAAGCTGAACGGCATCTTCGGCTATTATTACCTCGGCGCGAAGGCGAGCACGACGTTCGACGTGCTGCTGTCCACGACCGTCCCGAACTTCAACGCCAACACCAAGGGCGACGTGCGGACCGAGACCAGCTCGATCTATGGCGACTTCACCTATGATTTCACGCCGCAGATCAGCCTGTCGCTCGGCGGCCGCTACACCTGGGATCAGCGCGAATCCTACGTGTTCAAGGCGAGCTATTTTGGCGAGAGCAGCGAGTTTGGTGGTCGCCCGACCATTATCGGCGCCCCTTCCACGGATTTCCGCGGCAAGGCGACGTTCAAGCGCTTTACCCCGCGCGCATCGCTCAGCTTCAAGCCGGTCGAGGGCCACATGCTGTATGCGTCCTATTCGGAAGGCTTCAAGGGTGGCGGCTTCGATCCGCGCGGATCCGGCACCTCGGCGCCGATCAGCAATCCGGCAGCCGGGCGCACTTACCAGGACATCTACAACTACCTGCTGTTCAAGCCGGAAACGGTCAGGACCTATGAAATCGGCTGGAAGGGCTCCGCGCTCGACCGTCGCCTGACCTGGTCGCTGGACGGATTCTATTCGGACTACAGCGATGTGCAGGTTCCCGGCTCGGTCGGTTGCGTGATCGGCGGTGTCCAGTCCTTCTGCGGCATCACCACCAACGCAGCCAAGGCGACGATCAAGGGCGTTGAACTGGAGACGAACGCGACGCTTGCCCGCGACTTTGCCGGCCCCGGATCGTCGCTCTATTTCGCCGGTACGCTCGGCTACATAAAGGCCAAGTACAAAACTTTCATCGGCCCGACCGGCGTCGACGTCGCCAAGGACCGCGTATTCCAGAACACGCCCGACTGGACTCTGTCGGGCACGCTGGGCGGCAATCTCCCCGTCGGTTCGGGATCAGTCAATGCCTCCACCGTGCTGTCCTATCGCAGCCTGACCCATCAGTTCGAGACGGCGAGCCCGTTCCTCGACCAGCCGGGCTATGCCCTTTGGGATGCTCACCTGACCTACACCTTCGGCGGCGGGCGCTATTCGATCGGCGTGCATGGCAAGAACCTGACCAACAGGGTCTACAAGACGGCGGGTTACCAATATATCGCCACGACCCTCGCCGGCGTGCCGATCCTGAACGGCTCGGGTGGCTATACGCCGACGCTGGGCAAGGAAGGCATCGCCACCGCCTTCTACGGCAATCCGCGGCAGGTGTTCGGAACGCTGACAGCGCGGTTCTGAACCGATAGACGAAGACGGTATCGAGACCGGGCGCTCCCAGAAAAGAGCGTCCGGTCTCGTCATTTTGGGAGACGGCACCTCGCATTGCCCGTGGCGCCCAAATGATCAAAGGCAGGATGAGGCGCATGACCGACAATCAATCCCGCGGATATCGCGCACTGGCGCTGGCCATGCTGCTGCTCGTCTACACCTTCAACTTCGTCGACCGGCAAATCTTCAGCATCCTGGTGCCGGCGATCAAGGCGGACCTCGGCCTGACCGACACCCAGTTGGGCGTGCTGGGGGGGCTTGCCTTCGCCCTGCTCTATTCGACGCTGGCGATCCCGCTTGCCTGGATCGCCGACCGGACCAGCCGGACCTGGACGATCACCATCAGCCTGGGCGTATGGAGCGGCTTCACCGCCCTGTGCGGCTGGGCGGGGAATTTCGCGCAGCTGTTCGGCGCTCGGCTCGGCGTCGGCGTGGGCGAGGCCGGTGGCGTCGCACCTTCCTATGCGGTGATCGCCGACACCTTCCCACCCGAAAGCCGGGCACGGGCGCTGGCGGTCTATTCGCTTGGCATCCCGCTCGGATCGGCGGCGGGCGTGCTGCTTGGCGGCTATATCGCGACGACGGTCGACTGGCGCGCCGCCTTTATCGTGGTTGGGCTGGCCGGCGTCGCCATCGCGCCCCTGTTCCGGCTGCTGGTGCGCGAGCCAGTGCGCGATCGAGCCATCGCCGCGACCGAGCCGGTGCGCCGCGTCTTCGCCATCCTCGCGCGCAAGCCAAGCTTCTGGCTGCTGGCCTTCGGGGCCTCGGCCAGCTCGATGCTCGGCTACGGCCTTGCCTTCTGGTTGCCGTCGCTGCTCAAGCGCAGCTTCCTCCTCGACTTGCAGGACGTATCCTATTTCTACGGCGCGATCCTGTTGCTGGGCGGCGTGCCCGGCGTGCTGCTGGGCGGGATGGTCGGCGACAAGTTCGGCACGAAGGACCGGGCGGCCTATGCCCGGGCGCCGGCGATCGCCTTCGTCATCGCGGTGCCACTGTTCGCGGGGGGAATCCTGTCGTCTTCGGTGACGGCGGCGTTCCTCTTCTTCCTGGTTCCGCAGGCGCTTGCCTATGTCTGGCTGGCGCCGGTGATCACCGCCGTGCAGCATCTCGTGCCGCCGCACATGCGGGCCACCGCATCGGCCAGCTTCCTGTTCATCAACAATCTGATCGGGCTGGGCGCGGGCAGCTTCGCGCTGGGGGCGCTATCCGACGGGCTTACGAAGCGGCTGGGCGACGAGGCGCTGCGCTATTCGATGCTGATCGGACTGGTGCTGTATCTGGTCGCCGCGCTGCTGATGTGGCTGGCGGCGAAGCCGCTGCGCAAGGATTGGGTGAACTAACCTGTTCTCCCCCCTCCCCTTGACGGGGGGCTTGGGGTGGGGCCTTCCGCCAACCCCAAGCGTATCGTTCGCGGTGCGCGGCGTCCCCCACCCCAACCCCTCCCCTGAAGGGGAGGGGCTTTTGGGTCAGCGCTCGCGCGTCGCGGCGAATTTCACTTTCGGATAGCGGTCGGCCACATAGCCGACGTCCCACGCCGTCTTCGCCATATAGACCGGGTTGCCGTCGCGATCCTTGGCCATCGATGAGCGGTTGAGATCCATGAAGGCCTTGAGGTCGGCCGGGTCCTCCGCCGAGACCCAACGCGCGGTGTCGAACGGGGCCATCTCTAGCCCGGCATCGACCTTGTACTCGGCATCAAGGCGCGAGAGCAGCACCTCGAGCTGGAGCTGGCCGACCACGCCGATGATCCAGTTGGAGCCGATCTCCGGATAGAAGACCTGAGTCACGCCCTCCTCCGCCATGTCGTCCAGCGCCTTGCGCAGCTGCTTGGTCTTGGTCGGATCCTTCAGCGCGACACGGCGCAGGATTTCGGGCGCGAAATTGGGCAGGCCGGTGAAGCGGATCGTCGCTTTCTCGCTCAGCGTGTCGCCCACCCGCAGCGTGCCGTGGTTGGGGATGCCGATGATGTCGCCCGGGAACGCTTCATCGGCAAGTTCCCGGTTCTGGGCGAAGAACAGGATCGGCGAGTGAATCGCGATCGGCTTGCCGTGGCCGGTCGGCGTCAGCTTCATGCCGCGCTTGAAGGTGCCCGAGCAGAGCCGCATAAAAGCGATTCGGTCGCGGTGCTGCGGATCCATGTTCGCCTGAACCTTGAACACGAAGCCGGTGACTTCTGCATTGTCCGGCGCGACCGGCAGCGGTTCCGCCGGCTGCGGCCGAGGCCCGGGGGCATGCTGGCCGAGCGCCGCGATCAGCTCCGCCACGCCGAAATCCTTGAGCGCCGAGCCGAAATAGACCGGCGTCAGGTCGCCGTGGCGATAGGCCGCCGCGTTGAAGGTGGCGTAGCCGCCCTGCGCCAGCTCGGCCTCGTCGCGCAGCCGGGTCAGGCCGTCCTCCGACAGGATTTTCTCCAGCGCCGGATCGTCAAGGCCGGTGAAGTGCAGCGGCTTGCCCATATATTCGCGCGAGGGGCCTTCAGGCTGGCTCAGCGTGTTGGCGTGGAGATCGTACACGCCTTCGAAATCGCTGCCCATGCCGACCGGCCAGCTCATCGGGCAGACATCGAGCTGGAGGATGTCGGCAACCTCGTCGAGCAGTTCGAACGGGTCGCGCCCTTCGCGATCGACCTTGTTGACGAAGGTGATGATCGGCACTGAACGCAGACGGCAGACCTCGAACAGCTTGCGCGTCTGCGCCTCGATGCCGCGCGCCGCGTCGATCACCATCACCGCCGAATCGACCGCGGTCAGGGTGCGATACGTGTCTTCCGAGAAATCCTCATGGCCCGGGGTGTCGAGCAGGTTGAAGGTCAGCCCGTCCTTCTCGAAGGTCATCACCGAGGAGGTAACCGAGATGCCGCGCTGCTGCTCGATCTTCATCCAGTCGGAACGGGCACGGCGATTCTGGCCGCGCGCCTTCACCTCGCCGGCGAGATGGATCGCGCCGCCGAAATAGAGGAGCTTTTCGGTGAGCGTCGTCTTGCCCGCGTCGGGATGGGAGATGATCGCGAAGGTGCGGCGGTCGGAAATTCCAGTCATCCGGCGCCCCTAGCGGTTCAGGAGCGCAACGTCACGTCCAGCGCGCAAGACCAGGTGGCGCCGGGCGCGATCTCGACGATGCCGGACTTGTCGCGGACGTCGCCGCCAAAGCCTTCCGGATCGGCGATGCCGTGCCACGGCTCGATGCAGATGAAAGGCGCACCGGGCTTGGTCCAGATGCCGAGCTTCGCGGTGTCGGGAAAGGCGATGTCCAGTTGGGGGCCGGCGGGTGCGCCATAGGTGACCCGGCGGGAGCGGACGGGATCCCAGACAAGCGCGTCATTGGTGAAAAGGTCGTCGCGAAGGTGGAGGGTTCGGCCGTCAAGCGGCGACGGGCGCGGCGCGGGGCCGATCAGGCCGCCCGGGACGATCTGCCTCAGCGGATCGGGTTCGTCGGTGTCGAAAAGGATTCGGTGGTCCTCACGGGGCCGACCATAAGGCAGTGGCCAGGCAAAGGCGGGATGCCACCCGAAGCTGGCGGGCATCGGGGCGGTGCCGCGATTCCGAATGCTCGCCTCGATCCGGAGCGTTGCGGCGTCGAGCGTGAAGGCGATGTCGAGCGCGAAGGCAAAGGGATAGGCGGCGCGGGTCTCTTCGCAGTCGGTGAGGCGGAAGACGGCGCGTTCGGGCGCCCGATCGACCACCACGAAGGGCATCCGCCGTGCAAAGCCGTGCTGCTTCATCGGATAGTCGTTGCCATCGATGCGGAGCAGATCGCCGTTGAGGCGGCCGACGATCGGGAACAGGATCGGGGCGTGGCCGGTCCACCAGGCCGGATCGGCATCGGTCATCAGCTCGCAACCATCGGCGTCGCGCAGATGGGTGAGCTCGGCGCCAAAGGGGTTGATCGCGGCGGAGAGGCCGGAGGACGCGATGTCGATCAGGTCAGCCACTTACACCTCCCGATTTCAGGGTCGCCGGCAATCAACCGCTATCGTCATGCCGGACTTGTTCCGGCATCCACCGACCCGCAAATTGCCCAGCCCCTGGTTTGCGGCCCGGTGGACCCCGGGACAAGCCCGGGGTGACGACATGAAGCAGCTTCACAGCGCGGCGACAACGCCTCTGTCGAAACGAACGGCGGGGAGACACGGGCCCCGGCACCCGTCCCAAAAATCAGCCACGCAGACTCGCGCCAAGCTTCGCCGCCGCAGCCACCACCTTGTCGGCAACCGCCTTCAACTCTTCGTCGGTGAAGCTCTTCTCGCCCGGCTGGAGCGTGATTTCGAGGGCAAGGCTCTTCCTGCCCTCCTCGACGCCGGCGCCGGTGAAGACGTCGAACAGACGCACCCCGGTGATCGCCGCCTTGTCGGCGCCCTTCACCGCGCGGAGAAGGGTGTCAGCGCCAAGCTCGGCGGGAACGAGGAAGGCGAAGTCGCGACGGACTGCCTGCAGCGCGGGCGGTGCATAGGCAGGACGCATGAAGCCAGCCGACCGCTTGCCCGGGATCGAATCGAGATAGAGCTCGACCGCAGCCACCGGACCGTCGAGATCGAACGCGCGAGCAGTGAGCGGATGGACCATGCCGAACGCGGCCAGCACCGTCTTCGGGCCAAGGCGCAACGTGCCTGACTGGCCGGGATGCCAGGCATCGCCAGCCCCTCCCTCCATTGGCCCCATCACCTGGAGGTTCTCGACCGGGGCGCCGGCCGCGGCGAGCAACGCGAGCGCCTCCGCCTTGGCGTCGAACGCGTCGAACGGCGCTGCCTTGCCCTGCTGCCAGCCACGGGCGCGGCCTTCGCCGGCGAGGACCACGCCGAGCGTCGGGCGTTCGGCATCAGCCAGATAGCGGCGGCCGATCTCGAACAGGCGAACCGTTTGCGCGCCACGCTTGATATTGCGTTCCGCCGCGGCGAGCAGGCCGGGGAGGAGCGACGGGCGCATGACCTTGAGGTCCTCGCTGATCGGGTTGGCGAGGCTCCAGGCGCCACCACCGAACGGCGCTGCCTCGGCCTCGGACAGGAAGCTCCACGTCACCGCTTCGTTGAGGCCGCGCGCGGCGGCGGCGCGGCGGGTGCGGCGCTCGAGCTTCTGTTCGGGCGTGGCAGTCGGCGTCGCGACGCCCGGGACACGATCGAGCGGAACAGGCGGCACCTTGTCGATGCCCTCGATCCGGATGACCTCCTCGACCAGATCGGCCGAGCCGTCCACGTCACGACGCCAGCTCGGCACCGTCACGTTCCAGGACCCGTCGACCGTGAAGCCAAGGCTTTCGAGGATCGCCTTTTGCCGGTCGGCCGCGATGGCGAGGCCGCCCAGCGTCTCGGCGCGGTTCGTGTCATAGGCGATCGTGCGGAGCGTCACCGGCGGGGTACCAGCGCGCGTCACGCCGCTTGCCCTGCCGCCACAGATGTCGGTGACGAGACGCGTGGCGATGGCCAGGCCGTCCTCAAGGAAGGCGGGATCGACGCCGCGCTCGAACCGGGCGCGGGCGTCGCTGGTCAGCGCCAGCTTCTGGCCGGTACGGGCGATATGGTCGGGATCGAAATAGGCGCATTCGATCAGCACGTCGGTCGTACCGGCCGACACGCCCGACTCCTCGCCGCCCATGATGCCGCCAATGTCGTGGACATGGGCGTCGTCGGCGATGACCGTCATCGTTTCTTCAAGGGCATAGGTCTTGCCGTTGAGCGCGAGCACTGTCTCGCCAGCCTTCGCCCGGCGGGCGACCAGGCCACCCGAAAGCTTTGCGCGGTCATAGACGTGAAGCGGACGACCGAGATCGACCGAGACATAGTTGGTGATGTCGACCAGGGCCGAGATCGGCTTCTGCCCGATCGCGATGAGGCGGCGGCGCATCCAGTCGGGCGCCTCGCCATTGGTAACACCGGCGACCGACTGGCCGAAGAACGCCGGGCAGCCATCGGCATCGTCAGTGCGCACATCCGGGCCGGGGCCCTCGCCCGCCACCGGATCGACCTTCAGCGGCCTGAGCGTGCCGAGGCCGGCAGCGGCGAGATCCCGCGCGATGCCGCGCACGCCCATGCAATCCTGCCGGTTGGGCGTGATGGCGACGTCGATCACCGGATCGTTGAGACCGGCATAGTCGGGAAAGGCGGTGCCGATCGGCGCATCGACGGGCAGTTCGATGATGCCGTCATGATCCTCGCCCAGTTCAAGCTCGCGGGTCGAGCACATCATGCCGTTCGATTCGACGCCGCGGATCGCCGCGACCTTCAGCACCATGCCGTTGGACGGCACGACCGCGCCGGGCAGGCCGAACACGCCGACCAGTCCAGCGCGCGCGTTTGGCGCGCCGCACACGACCTGCAAGGGGCCGTCGCCGGCATCGACCGTGAGGACCTGAAGCTTGTCGGCCTGGGGATGCGGCGCGGCGGTCAGCACCTTCGCCACCTTGAAGGCAGCGAGCTTCTCGCCCGGATTCTCAACGCCCTCGACCTCGAGGCCGACGCGCGTCAGCGCCTCGACGATGGTGTCGAGACCGGCGGTGGTTTCCAGATGCTCGTTGAGCCAGCTCAGGGTGAACTTCATGCCCCGACTCCCCCGGACAGAGTGGGCACGTCGAGTGCCGCGAATCCATAATGTTTCAGCCAGCGAATATCGCCGTCGAAGAACGCCCGCAGATCGTCCATGCCATATTTGAGCATCGCCAGGCGATCGATGCCGCAGCCGAAGGCGAAGCCCTGCCATTCGTCGGGATCATAGCCGCCGGCCTCGATCACCGTGCGGTGGACCATGCCGCTGCCGAGCACTTCCATCCAGCCGTCCGACCCGCCGATCACGCGCTTGCCGTTGACCAGGCTGAAGCCGACATCGACCTCGGCCGACGGCTCGGTGAAGGGGAAATAGCTGGGCCGCAGGCGCAGCACGATATCGTCGCGCTCGAAGAACGCCTTGAGGAAGGTCTCGAGCGTCCATTTGAGATGGCCGAGCGTGATGCCCTTGTCGATCACCAGCCCCTCGACCTGATGGAACATCGGGGTGTGGGTGGCGTCGCTGTCGGAGCGATAGGTGCGGCCGGGCGCGATGATGCGGATCGGCTTGTTGCCACCGGCGGCCTTCATCGCGCGGATCTGCACGGGCGAAGTATGCGTGCGGAGCAACATCCGCGAGGAACCGAGCGCGGCCCGCGGCGAGCCAAGCTCGCCGTCGGACGACGGGCTTTGCCCGTCGCCGGCCGTGCTCGCCTCCGGCTGCGCCGGGAAGTAAAACGTATCATGCATGGCGCGCGCCGGATGGGTCTCCGGGATGTTGAGCGCGGTGAAATTGTGCCAGTCGTCCTCGATCTCCGGCCCGGTGGCGACCGCGAAGCCGAGATCGGCGAAGATCTCTGCCAGTTCGTCCATCACCTGGCTGACCGGGTGGACGCTGCCCGCACCGATCCCATCGGCCGG
The DNA here is from genome assembly GCA_029202385.1 of Candidatus Sphingomonas phytovorans. Classification (NCBI taxonomy): domain Bacteria; kingdom Pseudomonadati; phylum Pseudomonadota; class Alphaproteobacteria; order Sphingomonadales; family Sphingomonadaceae; genus Sphingomonas; species Candidatus Sphingomonas phytovorans. Next base: position 4,164,590 of record CP119314.1, on the reverse strand, counting down.
GAGCGTCATGTCGAGTGTTTCGCGGGCGAGGCGCGCGTCGAGATCAGCGCGGTCGAGCGCTGCCTTCCTGTCGGCGATCGCCGTCGTCACCGCCTCGCGCAGCCCCTGGATGCGCGGCCCTTCGACCAGCCGCTGTTCGGGCGACATTCCGCCGAGCGTCTTGAGCAGGGCGGTGATGCTGCCCTGCTTGCCCAGCGCCCCAACGCGCACCGTATCGAGCGCGTCGAGCCCGCCCGACGCCTCCACGGCGGCGAGCAGATTGTCACGCATCTGGTCGAGATCGTTCATGGCATCCTCAAACTGGCCGGGCATGAGGCCCGATAACGAAAAGGGCGCGGGTGGAAAACCACCCGCGCCCCATGTCTTTCGGTCGCTACAGGTCGCTCAGGCGGCCTGGGGCAGAGCCGCCTTCGCCTGCGCGATGATGGCGCTAAACGCGGGGCCTTCGTGCATCGCGATGTCGGCCAGGACCTTCCGGTCGAGTTCGACGCCGGCGAGCTTCAGGCCGTGCATGAAGGTGCCATAGGTGAGGCCTTCGACGCGGACAGCCGCGTTGATACGCTGGATCCAGAGCGCCCGGAACGAGCGCTTCTTCACCTTGCGGTCACGATAGGCGTATTGCCCGGCCTTTTCGACGGCCTGGCGGGCGATGCGGATCGTGTTCTTGCGACGGCCGTAATAGCCCTTCGCCTGATCGAGGATCCGGTTATGCTTTGCGCGGGTGGTTACACCCCGTTTTACGCGTGCCATTCTCTATATCCTCCAGTTCAGCTCAGACCGTAAGGCGCCCAGGCCTTCACGGTTGCGGTGTCTGCCTTGGACAGGACCGAGGTGCCGCGGTTCTGGCGGATGTACTTGCCGTTGTGGCTGATCAGGCGGTGGCGCTTGCCGGCGACGCCATGCTTCAGCTTTCCGGTGGCGGTGAGCGTGAAGCGCTTCTTCACGCCGCTCTTCGTCTTGAGTTTGGGCATTTTCGTCTCCTCAATATTCGCGACGATCTATGAACGGCCACGGCAGCCCATACCGGCCGGGCAGTTCCTCTTACTCGCGGAAAGGCGGGCGCATAGCGGCACCCGCCCTCAAATGCAACCATTGGAACCCCCGGCCTGCACGAACGGTTGGGGTGCGATGGATTTGCCGCCTGAAACCGTTCGTGCCGAAGAAACGGCCAGCGCCGATGCCGAAGAACGGCCGGTCGCGAGCGAATCGGCAACGGAGCCGCCAAGTACCGCGCGGCGCCTGTCGAAGCCATGGCGAATCGCGCGCAACATCGTGCTTGGCATCATCGGCGCGATCTTCATCGCCTGGCTGATCCTGTACATCACCAAGGGGCGATTCCTGAAGCATCCGTTCGAGCGGACCATCGCCGCGATGACTCACCGCGTGGTGAAGGTGCCGGGCGACTTCCAGCTTTATTTCGACCCAATCACCATCCATTTCGTCGCCGAGGGCATGACGATCTCCAACCCGGCCTGGGCGTCGAAACCCCATCTGTTCGAGGCGAAGCGAATCGATACGCGAATCGCCACCTTCCCGCTGATCTTCGGCAACCGGCGCGTGCGGTGGCTCGACATGCTCGACGGCGCGATCGACCTCGAATGGAGCAAGGACGGGCGGACCAACACCTGGACCTTCAGCGAGAAGAAGGGAAAACCCTTCGAGATGCCGCTGATCCGCCGGGCGACCGTCGCGGGCACGACCTTGCGCTATGTCGATCCGAAGCTGAAGCTCTCGGTCGACCTTGCCTTCCAGACGATCAAGGCAAGCGACACGCGGTTCGAGAATTCGATCCAGTTCACCGGGAAAGGCGTCGAGCGGACGACCCCCTTCACCCTGTATGGCGCGATGCTGACGCCGAACGCGACCGTGACGAACGGCAGGAACCAGCTCGACCTGCACATCAAGGCCGCCCGCACCGCGATCGACGTCGCGGGCACGCTCGACGCGCCGACGCGGATCGACGGGGCGGACCTGAACGTCACCGCGCGGGGCGCCAACATCGCCGACCTCTTCAGCATCATCGGCGTGGCGGTACCCGAGACCCGGTCCTACCGGCTCCAGTCGGCCCTGACCAAGACCGGGGACGAATATCGCTTCACCGGCCTGCACGGACGCTTCGGCGACAGCGACATTGCCGGCAAGCTGACCGTCGCGATCGTCGAGCCGCGCCTGAAGATCGACGCCACGCTGGCGACGCGCTCGCTCGACATCGTCGATATCGCACCCTTTATCGGCTACAACCCGGATGCGGTGGCGGCGAAGGGCAAGGGCGCCGTAGTCAAGCAGATCAACGGCACGCCGCGCCTGCTGCCCGATGCGCCGCTACGGGTGGAGGCCCTCAGGAATTTCGACGCCACGCTTCACTATACCGTGCGGACAGTGCGCGCGCGCAACCTGCCGGTATCGAATATCGACCTCACGCTCGGGCTCGACAACAGCCTGCTCACTCTCTCGCCGCTGGCCTTCGACATGGCCCGCGGCCATGTGACATCGGACATCAGGATCGATGCGCGGCGGCCGGTCGTCCATACCGATTACGACATCCGACTGTCGCCGACGCCGATGGGCGTGCTGCTCGCCGGCTACGGCGTCGACGAAGCCGGCACCAGCGGCACGGTAAAGGCGCGCATCCGGATGGCCGGTGACGGCAATACCGTTCACGAATCGCTATCGACCGCCAATGGCCGAATCGCGATCATCATCCCGGCCGGCAGCTTCTGGACACGCAACGTCCAGCTTGCCGAGCTCGATATCGGCACCTTCGTCCAGAAGATGTTCCAGCATAAGCTCAAGGAGCCGGTGCGGATCAATTGCGGCCTGATCGCCTTCACCGTGCGCAACGGCATCGCCGCCGCCGACCCGATCCTGATCGACACGCAGAAGAACGTGATCGTCGGGCGCGGCGGATTCAGCTTCAGGAACGAATCGCTCGATTTCGCGGTGCGCGCCGACGCCAAGAAGTTCAGCCTGTTCTCCGCCCAGTCGCCGGTCGGCGTGAACGGCTATTTCGCGAAGTCGGGCATCAGCGTGATCAGCCCCGAATTGCTGACCCGCGCGGGCATCGGCATCGGGGCGGCGGTGATCGCGAGCCCGATCGCGGGCATCCTGGCCTTTGTCGATATCGGCGATGCCAAGGCCACCCAATGCGGCCCCGTCCTATCGGGCGCGACGGCCAGGGCTCAGCGCACGACCGGCGGCAAGCCGCGCGATGATGTGGGCCACGGCACCACCGCCAAGGCGAAGAACGGCAAGACGACGCGCGGCGAACGCACGGAGCAGCGCAAGAAATTCCTGGGCGTTTTCTGAAGCCCGGCCGGGGCGATCAATGCCCCCGGCAGGCAAGCGCCTCGAGAATGTCCTCGATCCGCGCCGGATCGCCGGCGGCGACCACCTCGCCGATGCTGTCGGCGGTGAGCGGATCGCCGGCCCAGTCGCACATCCGGCCACCGGCCCCCTCGACCACGGGGACGAGCGCCGCGAAATCATGGAGCTTCAGCCCGTCCTCGACGACGATATCGAGCCAGCCCGAGGCGAGGCAGGCATAATTATAGCAATCGCCGCCAAGCACCGTGCTCATCACCGCCGCGTCGAGATGTTCGAAGGCGTGGAGCTGATCGTCGCCGAACAGAGCGGGCGAGGTCGTGGCGAGCAATGCCTGGGACAGTTCGGAACAGCGACGGGTCGCGGCGGGCTTGCCGTTGAACAAAGTGGGTCGGCCGACCACCCCAACCCAGCGTTCGCGCAGGATCGGCTGGTCGATCACGCCCATCACCGGCCAGCCATCGGCGACCAGCGCGATCAGCGTGCCGAAGATCGGGCGGCCGGAGATGAAGGCGCGGGTGCCGTCGATCGGATCGAGCACCCAGGCGCGGCCGCTGGTCCCCTCGCGCACGCCATATTCCTCGCCGATGATCGCATCGTCGGGAAAACGCGCCTCGATCGCCGCGCGCATCGCTGCCTCGGCCGCGCGATCGGCAAGGGTGACGGGCGAGGAATCGTCCTTCGCCTCAAGGCCATGGCTGTTGCGGAAATAGGGCCTGATCGCTTCCCCGGCGAGGCCGGCGAGCGTTTCGGCGAAGGCGATTTCTGCATCGGTAACACGCATTGCCATCGCCTAGCCGCGCCGCTCGCCCGGCGCCAGCCCGTTCAACCCATCGGCTCGCCCCCAACCGAACAGGTCACCGCCGGATTCGTCGGGCGGAAAGACGGCTTCAAGCTTTCGATGATGGGGACCTGGCAATCCAGGCACCGGAAAAGGTGCGGCCGAAGCACATATATCATATCCACTTGCATCCATTCCGGGTGATTGCCGCCTGTCTATTTCCTCGGACAGATTTTTACGGGATATGGCGCGGGATTAAGTGGCTATAATCAGCGCGATACCCATGCGCGGCGTGGCATGGCCTTCATCCGCCAAGTAACGCGGCAGTATCGCTTACCCTTTCGAAATGCTACGGTCACGGGATATTAGCAGTTCCCCACTATCCTTTTCTACCATGGGGCTGCCCGGTGTGCTGATGCGCCGGCTTCGGGAGACGACGGATCGTGAGGGCGGGAACAGGCGCAACACGGTTGGCGATGGCCGAGGACACGATGGCCGAAGCCAATAATGCCCTGTTGTTCGAGCGTATCGGCGCGTTCCTTTCCGAACACCGGCTGAGTCCCGATCCGCGCCATTATGCCTTCGCCTATCGCGTCTGCACCGAGCAGGCAGGCCCCCTGGCCCAGGCGGTCGCGTCGCTGACCGAAGGCGGTTTCCGCCTGTCGGGCCGGGACATCGAATCGCTTGGCGGCGAGATCGGCGTGCCGGCAGGCACCCAGGATACCGGCGAAAAGGCCGCGAAGACGGCAGAAGGCCTTGTCGCGCAGACCCAGATGCAGGTCGACGGCTTCACCGACATGATGCACGCGATCCGTGCCGAGACTCAGGATTTCGGCAGGGACCTTGCCGCGAGCGCCGACGCGATCCGCCAGTCGCGCGACGCGCTGGGCATCGACGAGGTGGTTCGCCTGACCGGCGTCATGCTCGGGCGCGTGCGCAACGCCGAGACGAAGCTGGAGGAGGCAACTCACGAAGCCAGCGAGCTTCGCGCCAAGCTGGAAGAGGCGCGCGACAATGCACGGCGCGATCCGCTGACCGACCTGCCCAATCGTCGCGCCTTCGAGGAAGCCTATGCGGCACAGGCCACCGAAGGGGCGCGGCTTTGCGTCGCGGTGTGCGACGTCGACCATTTCAAGCTGGTCAACGACCGGTTCGGCCATGCGGTGGGCGACCGTGTCCTGAAGGCGATCGGCGAGGCACTGGTGAAGGCGTGCGAGGGCCATATGGTCGCGCGCTATGGCGGCGAGGAATTCGCCGTGCTGTTTTCCGGCGTCGGCCTCCAGGTGGCGCGAGCCACGCTGGAGGAAGCCCGAAGCGCGGTCGCGGCGAAACGATACCGGCTGCGCGAATCGGACGAGCCGCTCGGCGCCGTCACCTTCTCCGGCGGATTGACCGAGGCATCGACCGAAGAGGGACTAGACACCGCTTTCGGCCGGGCCGACCGCCTGCTCTACGCCGCAAAGCACGCCGGGCGGAACCAGTTGAAAACGGCCCATCCATAAGACGCCAGATTATGGCGTAAAATCCCAAATTCATCGTGGCGTTTTTGCCAATTCAGCGATGGCGACTCCCACCAGGCAAGCAATTTCAATGCTTTGCGAGTTTGGCACGCTCCCTGCAATTACCCTGGCATCGGCGGCCGGATGGTCCGGAACGCCAAGATCAGGGAATGAACATCATGTCGATCCGCTTCCAGAACGCGCAGAACCTCGCCCTTTCCTTCTTCGGTGCGCTGCTGTTCACCGCGCTGATGGTCAGCGCTGCCGTCCCCGTCGTCCCGGTCGTCTGAACCGCGACGCCTTCTCCATCGAAAGACCGTTGAAATGACCCGCTCTCTCACCATCGGTTTCGCATCCTTCGCGACGACCGCTATCTTCCTCCTCGGCCAGTACGCCGCCGTCGGCGCGATCGGCTGAAACACCCGCCCCGCCGCCCGCAGCGATAATGCGGGCGCAGCGGGCGCGAAGCGTGTAGCGTTCCCCCGGGCGACCCGCCCGCAAGGAACCGCCGCCATGGCCAAGGGCCAGAAAAAATCGAACAAGGAAATCCGCAAGCCCAAAGCGGAAAAAGCCCCGAAGCAGAACGCCTCGAACCCATCGAGCAAGGGCAAGGCAGTCGAAATAACCACGCTCAAAGGCTGATCCATGGCCAGTGACGACGACGCCTTCGTCTATGACGAAGCCAGCGGCGAATGGATAAGCGCTGCCGATGCGCTGGCGAGTGCCGCCAGCGCGGAGACGATCGAAGTCCGCGATTCGGTAGGCAACCTGCTCGCCGATGGCGATCAGGTCACCCTGATCAAGGACCTGGCCGTCAAGGGCGCGGGCCAGACGCTCAAGCGGGGCACGCTGATCAGGTCGATCCGACTAACCGGCGATCCGCAGGAGATCGACTGTCGTTACGATGGCATCAAGGGCCTGGTGCTGCGCGCCGAGTTCGTGCGCAAGCGATAGGCGCGGACCGGCAACGCCGGCCCGCGCCCCCGCGCCTGTCAGGCGTCGGCCGGCTCGGCCCCCATTTCGGCCTGGGCGTTGATCCTGCTCTCAGCGATCCTGGTGAGTTTCTCGTCAGTCGCCTTTTCTTCGGCGAGGGTCTCGGCGAGCACGCCTGCGCAATCGGCGCGGCCGAGTTGCTTCGCCCAGGCAATCAGCGTGCCGTAGCGCGTGATCTCGTAATGCTCGACCGCCTGCGCGGCCGCGACCAGCGCCGCGTCAAGCACTACCTTGTCGGTGATATCGCCGGCGATCTCGTTCGTTTCCTTGATGATGCCGTCGATCGCCGGACAGGTGACTGCCCTGGGCTCGTGACCGTGCATCCGGAAGACCTGTTCGAGCCGCGCGATCTGCCCCTCGGTCTCGCGCAGATGCGTTTCGAAGCCAGTCTTGAGATCTGGCGCGCTAGCCTTCTCGATCATCTTCGGCAACGCTTTGGTGATCTGGTGCTCGGCATAGTAAATGTCCTGCAGCGTGTGCACGAACAGGTCGTCGAGCGTCTCGATATCCTTGGTGAAGAGTCCCATGCTGCATTTCCTCGATACTGGCCTGTCCGGGCGCGGGATGCGATGGATCGGCAGCACAGGAACGTGACCCGAGTGGCAAGGTTGCACAGTATATCAACAACTTGATCTCGATCAGCATGATTCCCGAATGGCGCAACGCCCTTTCATTTGTTCATCATATGTTTCATATTGAGCACCATGCAGCAGAGCTTCGACTTCGTCGCCGGAGACATTGCGCAGTGGCGTGACAAGCTTGCGCCACTGCTCGACGGCGTTGACCTGACGACACGCCGCAAGCCGATCGGGCAACTGGTGAAGTCGCTGATCAGCGGACGGACGCGCGATGCCGTCTCGCTCACCGCCTATCATCGGCTGCGCGCGCGTTTCGGGTCAGCCGCCGGCATCGCCGCAGCCGAACCAGGAACGGTCGAGGCGGTGATCGCCGACGTGACCTTCGCCCGCGCCAAGGCGGACTGGCTGGTCGCGGCGTTGCGCCGGATCGGGCGCGAGCGGCCCGACTTCAACCTCGACTTTCTGGGCGGCCTGCCCCTCGCCCCGGCACTGGCATGGCTTGAACGATTGCCCGGCGTCGGCCGCAAGGTCGCCGCGTCGACCCTCAATGCCAGCACGCTCGCGCGGCCGGTGCTGATCGTCGACAGCCATGTGCTGCGTGTGCTCCACCGGCTCGGTTTCGTGCCGGCGTCTGCCGACGCGCGCACCGCAAGCGAGGCGGTCACCGCGGCGATGCCGGCCTGGCGCGGCAACGATTTCCTGCTGCTGCATTTCGGCATCAAGCGGCTGGGACAACGAATCTGCCGGTTCGATGCGCCGGTTTGCGCCGCCTGTCCGATCGCCGACGACTGCCCGTCACGCGGCGATTGACAGGTCCCGCCGCGTTCGGACATGCCGGGCCGATGAGCGACGGCGTCAAACTCCATCCGAGCTGGCTCGAGCCGCTCAAGCCCGAATTCGACAGCCCCTATATGGCGGCGCTCAAGACCTATCTGGTCGCCGAGAAGGCAGCCGGCAAACGCATCTTCCCCAAGGGCAAGGAGTGGTTCCGCGCGCTCGACCTGACCGCGCTCGAGGATGTCCGAGTCGTGATCCTTGGGCAGGACCCCTATCATGGCGAAGGACAGGCGCATGGCCTGTGCTTCTCGGTTCAACCCGGCGTCCGGCCGCCGCCGAGCCTGGTCAATATGTACAAGGAAATGGCGAGCGATCTCGGCATCCAGCCCGCGCGCCATGGCTTTCTCGAACATTGGGCGAAACAGGGTGTGCTGCTGCTCAATTCGGTGCTGACGGTGCAGATGGGCATGGCGGCCTCGCACCGCGACCGGGGATGGGAGAAGTTCACCGACGCCGTCATCCGCCTGGTCAACGCGAAGCCCGAACCGGTCGTGTTCATCCTGTGGGGCAGCTACGCCCAGAAAAAGGCCGCCTTCGTCGACAGCGTGGATCGCGGCGGGCGGCATCTCGTGCTGAAGGCCGCCCATCCCTCCCCGCTATCGGCGCATAACGGCTTCTTCGGATGCCGGCATTTCTCCAAGGCGAATGCTTTTCTCGAAAGCCATGGACAGAAGCCGATCGACTGGGCGTTGCCGCCCCTGGATTGATGACGCGCCGGCCAGCGGCCACCGATCGAGCACGACATGCTCCGTCAGGCCGACCTTGCTGTGCACCAGCAACAGTTCTTCCACCCGCCAGCTAATCGGTTCGATCTCCCAGTCGAACGACTCGCCCTTGCGATAGGCAAGCGTGATATGCGGCTTGAAGCGATAGGCATGCCCCCGCAGCCGATCGACGCGCGCCATTGCCGCGGCGATCCGCCCCTGCAGAGCGAACAATGCATCGATCCGTTCGCTCGGACGGAGCAGGACAGATTTCTCGCTGCCAGTCATTCGATCCACCGCGATCCCGAAAGGGGAAATCAGGATCGAATCGCCGATCGATCGCATCAGCGGAACGACCCAGCCCGGCAGGCGGGGGAAATCCAGCTTGCACAGCGTTATGTGGAGATAGTCGGTCCTGACCGGTTTCCCGAGGGCGAGGAGCCGCCGTTCCCGGTCGATATGCCGGGCGACCGGCGCGGGTGGCCGGAGCAGAAAAAGCAGGCGATCCGATCGTTCGAAAAACATACCACGCGACTCGCATAGGAATGTTCTTCTTATGTTCCAGTTCAAAAGCCTTGTCGAATCCCGATTCCGTCAGCCGATGTCGCTCGTCACATGGGGACGAGGGGATGGGGCGTAAGCTGGTCTGCGTGCCCGACCTGATCCGGGGCGGCCCGACCGGTGCCCCCGACCAACCCGCTGAGGCGGGCGAAGCCGAGCGTATCGTACATCTCCATCAGGCTGACGCATTTGCCGCCCTGGAAATGCCATATGTCGACCTTGGGCGTCGCGATCTCGCGCCCGGTCCTGCGATCGCGCCAGCGACAGCTCCCCACCCAGACGATCGTGTCGCCGTCGACGATCAGTTGATGAGTCGGGGAATCGATCATTTCCATCGTGACGGTCAGCGAGGTCAGATAGTCGCGCGCGCGATCGATCCCCACGCGCGCATCGGCCAGGGGATGGAGCTCGGGCGGATTGAGCACCGAACGCAGCCGCACATCGTCGGCGAGCAGATCAAGGAAAAGGTCAGCACTTTGCCCCCGGGTCTCGTGCCATTGTTCATAGGCGTAGAGCAGGCGATCGGCGATGCTGGGCGCGGCGCTCATCGACTTCGTTCCCCCGGGTCCGTCTTGGCCCCCTGATCCAAACGCGATTAGACAGGATTGCTGTCGCGATGGTGCGGGAATTGAACGGATTCGGTGGTAAATCGAGTCAGGGTTTCCGGGCGAACTCGATGAGATCCCAGAGATTGCCGTACAGATCGCTGAACACGGCGACGGTACCATAGGCTTCCACACGGGGCTCCCGCACGAACACCACGCCCTTTTCCAGCATCGCTCCGTGATCCCGCGCGAAATCGTCAGTCGCGAGGAACAGGAAGACCCGCCCGCCAGCCTGGTCCCCAACGAACGCGGCCTGTTCAGGCGTGGCGGCGCGGGCGAGCAGCAGGGAGGTGTCACCGGGCGCGGCACCGGGCGGCGCAACGACGACCCAGCGCTTGTCCTGGGCTGGCTGGTAGCTGTCCTCGACCAGCGTGAATCCAAGCGTGCCGACATAGAAAGCGAGCGCTTCGTCATAGTCGCGAACGACCAGGGCGATATGGGCGAGGGACTGGTGCATCGGCTGATTCCGCGGCTGGGGGCTGTTCCCCGATCCTGTGACGGCCATGGTCGCCCGTGCCAATAATTACCGCCGATCCGGAGCAGGATTCTCCATGGGCCGCGCTTCCTGTCCACGCGGAAAGGGGGTTTCCGCCGCCGACGGGGCTCGGCGGCAAAGAATCGGGGCCGGCGAACATGCGCCGGCCCCGCCCCCCTCCAAACCCGATCAGGCCGCCCGATCCATCGAGCCACCCGTCATCCGCTATTCGTCCTCGAGCAGCAGCCGCGCGTTGATCGTCGGATTGCCTGCCTGCGACAGCGGGAATTCAGTTCCGGCCTCGTGCTGCGACGGAACGGTGATCTCGACCGTCAGCTTGCGATCGAGAATCTTGTCCTGATCGACGCGGAAATTGACGTTGATCAGGCCGTGATCGCGGCAATTGGCGCAGTTGCGTGGCGTCGCCGGCTGGAAGAAGGCCCGTGTCGCGATCGTCTGTCCATCGGCAAGCAGGTGGACCTGGAACGAGCCGGGGATGTTGAGCCGGTCGATATCCTTGACCCGCACCGAGACCGGCGCGGAGCTCCTGATGGTGAAGCTGCGCTCCGCGTCGATGCTGCCGACCCTGTTCTCGAGCTGGGGCGGCGCCGCCGCCTCGGCACCGGTGTCGAGCGTGTCATAGCTGATGTCGGTCTGCTCGATCGTCTGATCCGCCGTCACCGACCAGGCCGGGGTCGCGGGAAGCGTGCTGAACGGCGGCGAGAGCCAATATTGATCCGACGACGACATGGTCGATTTGAAGCCAGCGAGCGTCGTCGCACCCACCAGGGTCTGCCATTTCCACCACAGCCGGTCGAGGTTGCAATGGTAGAACCAGAAGATCGGATCGAACGACGCGACATTCTGATCGGCCATCGTATCGCCGACCGACATGTGGCCGCCGTCATGCGCGGCGATCGAGAAATCCTGATAGCCGTCGACGCCGTAATGGCCGAACCGGGTCTGCTGGAGCGAGGTCGCGGTGTTCCCGAAGAAATCATTCTCCTGCAGGTTCGAGGCGATCGTCGCATCGGGATAGCGCGTGGTGGTGTAGTTCGCGCCGTAGCCCGGGCCGAGATTGACCGGCACGACATATTGGTCGAACGGCGGCTGCTTGAGCAAAGCGGGCACCGGTGTCGACATGTCCCAGTATGGAATGGTGACGTCGCCACAGCCCGGCACCGACCGCAGCGCATCCTCGAACACGCGCAGATATTCGCGGTGCCAGGGGTTGAATCGCGGCTCGTGATGCAGGCAGTTGGTCTGCGGCAGTCCGTGGATGCCGGCCAGCGCATAATAGCTGCCATTGGTGCCCGGATCGATCGCCATCAGGCCCTTGAAGGCATTGGTGAGGGCGGTCACCTCATCCGGGCTCAGGCTGTCGACATTCTTGCGGACGCGGCCGGTGGCGCGCTCGCTCAGCACCCGCACCGACGGGGCGGCCGCCACCGCGGCCCCCATCGGATAGCCGTTCATGATCCAGTTGTAGAAGGTCGCCGACATGTCCGCCGTCCATTTCGGATAGGGATCCGGCGGCATGTCGCCATCGGGCTGGCGGGTGTGGATATAGATGGTCGGCGCGTTCTTCTTCACGCCGTCATAGGAGGAAAGATCGATCCCCTTGGGCCCCATATGGGCGATGTCGTAATCAGTGAAGAACTGACGGATATCGGCCATATAGGTCGGATTCTTCACCGGCCCGTCCGCGCTGCTGTTGTCCATGACGCTGCCCCTCCACGATGGCGTTCCCGAAGCCGAGGACGGCGACTCAGCGCGCCATTCCGTCGACTTCCCGCCCGCGCTTCATGCTGCAGAATCCGCCCGCGCCGATAGCGGAACCGGCGCCGATTCGGCGCCTTCGCGCATGGCTGTTCCAGGCCCTATCGCAGGCCGTCGACGATCGCCGTGCCCGGTCCACCGGCCTGTGTCTTCACCTCCCCGCGCAACCGGGGATCGAACGAGACATGGACGACGGCACGGCTCGTCTCGAGGATGAGCTGATCGAACTTCAGCCCGCTCGCCGCGAGCGCCCGGGCGACGGCGGCAGGACTCAGCCCGGCAACGCGGATATCGGCGGCATAGCCCTTTGGGTGCGCCGAGGTGGCGGTGCCCCCGACGATCCGGTTGATCGTCGGATTGCGATAGGCCGAGGTGATGACGATCGCGCGCGCGCCCAGGATCGACCGCGCCTTTTCGAGACCGGGCGCCAGGAGCTTGCCGATATTGGCGAGATGATCGGCGGTCGGCGTGTTGGCGATGCCGCATCGATCAGCAGTGTCGGACACGAGGAATTCGTCGAGGAAGAAATGTTCGGTCAGTCTCGTGCGCGCCATGTCGGTTTCCCCGGGTCAGTGAACGGGATGATCCGATCAGACGGCCAGCCTGGCCTTCGACCCCATCCCGTCACGGTGATGGACCGGATTGGAGCGCCGTTGAATCAGGACGCCCCCCGAGATGTGCTCAGAGGCCGAGAGTCAGCTTGCGCAGCAATGCGGCAAGATGATCGCGTTCCACCCAGGCTGGTCACCGGCCCCGGCAGCACCGCCGTCGCCCGCGAATCGCTTTCCGCTGCCCGGCGGGATTATGGCGCAAGAATCCTGCAGGATTCAGGTGTTTGCGCATGAACTTCACGCGCAAGGGCCTCATGTCGCGCTCAATTGATGAGAAACGGCAATCGCGATCTGATATCAACCATCGCGCCCGGCCTGTTCGGCACGGGATTGAAGCATCGCGGGGCAAGATGGGGAGACACCATTATCTGGAGCAGGATGAGCACCCGCATCCTATAGTATATTGTGAGTTTATACCGGATAGCCGGAGTTCTTTACGGGACCTGCGCCGGCTGCGCTGCAACAATAGTGTATAGATAAGCTGTCATAACTGCAGTATGTTTCGGAGAGGTTTGCCGGGGGAGACATGCCCCCTCGATAAGGTCGGAATGTCTTCCATCGGATGCGGCGGCCACCGCGTTCTGGAGGGCGACGAAACCGGGCCCGCCCAGGGCCGACGACATTCTTCGAGGAACGACATCATGCAGCGACGACCCGAAATGTGCATCGTCAACCGCGAACTGGTGGAGGATCTGGAGCCGCTGGTCGGATCGCAGGCGGAGGTGATGCAGCGGCTCGGGATCAGCTGGAACAGCTGGATCAAGATCGTCGCCGGCCTGCCGGTCCGCAAATCGGTTGGGCAGCGCCTGAAGGAGCGCGCATTGGCGCAGGCAGGCAGCGTCCAGGGACTGAAAGCGAAATTCCCCTGCAGCTCGGCACCGGACGGCATCAATCGCGCGGCACTCGACAATGCCTTCATGTTTCCCGCAGCCAATGATGCCGAACCGGCGCCCCGGCCGGCCGGATATGGCCTTCGCGGCGTTCGGCGCGCGCGGTCGTTCGGGATGTGCGAAGGCGCCGCGCACTGACAAGCCTGATTTCCTTCGGGACAGCGGACCTCGCCGCCGCCCCGAAGGTATCATTTCGGTTTATCGCGGGCTCGCCGATCCTTTCTTCGGCGTCGAGCTTGGCTTGGGTGTCGGGCTTGGACTGGTCGTGCCGTCGTCTCTCATCGCCTCGTTCAACTGCTGCGCGCGGATTCGGATGCCGGCATCCTGCTCGGGCGTGATCTTGCCGTTGCCATATTGCAGCGATCGATAATCCTTTTCGGCCTGGCTCTGGTCCGAGGACGCCGGACCGCTCGTGTCGCCCGAGGCCTGCTGAGTGGTGCCGGACTGGGCGAGGGCACCGCCTGCGAGCAGCAGGCCGGCCGCCGAGGCGAGGAAAAGCTGGGTGATCGTCTTCATGGTACATCCCTTCCGGTTCCGGCCGGTCGATCGGCCATATGGCCGGCGCCGACCGGCACCGGTGGGAGCATCATGCGATTCCCGCGGCGGCGTTGCGCGTGACAGGCGTCACGCCGTCGCGGCATGCTATCGCCGGGCCGTCACCGCGACGCCGGTCGCCTGACCGCCAGCACGCCGGCGGCGATGAAGGCGATCAGCACCAGCCCCTGGACGATCACGAAAGGCGGCTCAGTCCCGGTCGGGGCGAAGGCATTCAGGAAGGGAATCTTCTGGAAGGCCTGCACGACCCCGACAAAGACGTTGAAGTAGAGCGCGATGACCGCGGTGACGGTATAGACCACACGCCACACCCCGGCCCGTTTGAACGCGTAGAGGGCGACCAGCGCGATGGCGAGATCGACCAGCGAGATCATGCCGACGACATGCGGCGGACCGATGGCCTTCGACGGGAAGAAGAAACCAGTGACGCTGGTCAGGATCGTGAAGACGAGAAAGGCGAGGTTCCAGCCGCCCAGCCACCGCCCCCGCAGCAGGGCGACAAGAAAAACGAGACCGGTCGCGATGCCGATCAGGCTGATGATCGTGTGAAGTTGCGTGAACGCCGCTACCGACAGGCCGAGAATCATCGTCCGTCTCCCCGTTGTTCGTACAGGCTATACTTCGCGGATAGTCGCGGCGAGCGGATTCGTAACCGTAACGAAACGATCGCTTCGCGTGGCTTGCTGGTGATTGGATGCGGCCAGCAGACCGGCGGCACTCGCCGGGACGCGGAGAAGACACGGCCGACCGGCTTGCCCGGCAGGCGCGCGCGCCCTCGATTGACGCCCGCTGGGCGCGAGACCATAGGCTGGCCGCGCTTCGGCAGCGGGAGAAGACGCGGATGGGTGCTATTTCGGCCGTCTTCTATTTCCTCACCCAGCATTCCCTTCTGGCATTGCCGCTTTATCCGCTGGTCGCGCTGGCGATCGGGGCGTTGCTGGCCAGGGTAACCGGCCGGCGCTGGTGGCTGTTCCTCGGCGTGCCGGGACTGGCGATGGCGGCGGTCAGCCCGTTCTTCGCATCGGCGGTGAACGCCCTCTTCCTCAATGCCGCCGGCACGACGGGCAGCGCGGTGATCGTTCATGCCGAGGAGACAAGCTCGACGCTGAACGACAGCCCGATCTGGTATTATGAAGCCGTGGTGCGGACCGCGGACGGCCGCGACGTCGAGACGAGCTTCGACACCATGTCAGCGTCGATCTACCCCTGGCGCAACGAGATCCTGATCCCGCCGGAGGGCGAGCGGTTCGTGGTCAGCTATGTCCCCGGCTTTCCGCGTAACATCGCGATCATGGTCGACCAGTCGCCCTATGGCCGCAAGCGGCTGATCAGGCAGGACCGGGAGCCGGTCGAGACGGCGGCGGCGAAGCTCGCGGCGGCGCCCGGCAATGCGGATTTCCGCGAGGCGTACCGGAAGGCGCTGACCGGCTTCATCGCGCGGCACGGGGCTGATGCCGATCCCGCCCTGCTGGCCGACTATCGGGCTAAACTTGCCGGGCTGGAGGTTCAGCCGTCGCGATAGGGCGCGAGGACGACGGCGCAAGCTCTGGAAATCGCGCACCGGCACTATCATTATCGGTGCCGAGCCGTCGTCCCGGCACCCGCCAAGGCGCCGGAAACCAGTTGAGCAGTCAGGAAGGACCACATGAAATCCCTGTTCGATCGCCTGTTCGGACGCCGCGAGGCAATGACAACGGCCGCCGAGGTTGCGCAAGCCGCCAGCCCCGACGCCGATGACAAGATCGACTGGCTGCGCGATTCGATCCGGCGCGATGTCGCCACGGGTTTCTATGACGAGGACGCCATCCTGGTGCAGGCGGTCGCTTCTTTCGAGGACGAGGTCGATCCCCCCTTGCTGCGCCGGGAGGCGCAACGGCTGCTGCGCGAGGCACTGGCAGAGCATCGGGAAGCTGAACGCGACTGGCCTGAGCGGACCGACTGCGACCGGCTGGACGATGCCTTCGCCGCGCTGGAAGCCAGAGGCATCATCTCGCGCCAGCACTTCACCTGCTGCGGCACCTGCGGTTCAAGCGAGATATGGTACGAGATCGATGCGGTTCAGCAAGCTGGCCGCCCGACGCGCGGCTATGCCTTTTATCATGCGCAGGACACGGAATCCGCCGCGGAGGGGCATGGGCTCCATCTGAATTATGGCGCGTGCGAGGAGGGCGAGGATGCTGCGCTGGCGATAGCGAAGGATATCGTCACGCACCTCGAGGCGCATGGGCTTCGAACGGAGTGGGATGGGAGTTGGGGGCAGCGGATTGGCGTGTCGCTGGATTGGAAGCGGCGGCGTTAGCGCGAGAAGAGAAAACTGATTCGAGGCCACTCGCTGGGGGAGAAACCGCGAAACTGTGCCCGCACCCGCATTCCGTCATTCAGTCTAAGTCGTCGAGTGGCGAGCCTCACCCGGATCGATCTGCCAGCCCAGATCAGCCTCTCGCAAACGATGCTCCCAATCCGGTCTGCAATTCTGCACTCGAATGCAATCGACCTCTGCTGCAGACATTGCAGCCATCATCTGCTCGAATTCCTTGTCAGTCTCTGGCTGGCGGGCAACGTAGCAATGGGGAATTTCAGCATCAGCCAGCCAAGCCAGAAGGCCTGGCGCCTCCATTTCCCAGACGCCACATGCAATGCAACAGCCGGCCTCGACATAGAAGGGCCCAGGCACATTTGCGGGATGGCGCGTGCGAACGGGCTCAGCCAACGAGTCCGCATCGACGGATGGCCCGCCATCCATCGCTGATCGGGGGAACGCTTTCCAGCGAAAGAACCGCATCGCAACCCCGATCAGCGACATGCTGGCTACTCGGCAGCCGGCAGGTAGATTTCCCCGCCGGTTTGCCGGAACTTCTCGCTCATCTCGTCCATGCCCTTTTCGGCATCGGCATTCGCGAACCGAGCACGCGCCGCATCCCCGTCCTGCGCAGGCGTCGCCGCGAGGAAACTATCCACGCCGCTATTCTGCTTCGCCGCGAAGTCGCGCACTTCCTGCGTGATCTTCATCGAGCAGAATTTCGGCCCGCACATCGAGCAGAAATGGGCGGTCTTGGCACCTTCGGCCGGGAGTGTCTGGTCGTGATATTGCTCAGCCGTGTCGGGATCGAGCGACAGGTTGAACTGGTCGCGCCAGCGGAATTCGAAGCGGGCGCGGGACAGGGCGTCGTCGCGGAGCTTCGCGGCCGGGTGGCCCTTGGCGAGATCGGCGGCGTGGGCGGCGAGCTTGTAGGTGACGACACCCACCTTCACATCGTCGCGGTCGGGCAGGCCGAGATGTTCCTTGGGCGTGACGTAGCAAAGCATCGCCGTGCCGTACCAGCCGATCATCGCTGCGCCGATGCCGCTGGTGATATGGTCATAGCCCGGCGCGATATCGGTGGTGAGCGGCCCGAGCGTGTAAAAGGGGGCCTCTCCGCAGACCTCGAGCTGCTTGTCCATATTCTCCTTGATCTTGTGCATCGGCACATGGCCGGGGCCTTCGATCATGACCTGGACGTCTTCCTTCCAGGCGCGGTGGGTGAGTTCGCCGAGCGTGTAGAGCTCGCTGAACTGCGCCTCGTCATTCGCATCGGCGATGCTGCCCGGGCGCAGGCCGTCGCCGAGGCTGTAGGCGATGTCATACGCCTTCATGATCTCGGTGATTTCGTCGAAGCGTTCGTAGAGGAAGCTCTCCTTGTGGTGCGCCAGGCACCATTTCGCCATGATCGAGCCGCCGCGGCTGACGATGCCCGTGACTCGCTTCGCCGTCATCGGGACATAGGCGAGGCGGACGCCGGCATGGATGGTGAAATAATCGACACCCTGTTCGGCCTGCTCGATCAGCGTGTCGCGGAAGATGTCCCAGGTCAGGTCCTCGGCCACGCCGCCGACCTTTTCCAGCGCCTGGTAGATCGGCACGGTGCCGATCGGCACGGGCGAGTTGCGCAGGATCCATTCGCGAGTGTCGTGGATGTTGCGGCCGGTCGACAGGTCCATCACCGTGTCGGCGCCCCAGCGGATCGACCAGACCATCTTGTCGACTTCCGCCGCGACGTTCGAGGCGACGGCGCTGTTGCCGATATTGGCGTTGATCTTCACGAGGAAGTTGCGGCCGATCGCCATCGGTTCGGATTCGGGGTGGTTGATATTGTTGGGGATGATCGCGCGGCCACGGGCGACCTCGTCCCGGACGAATTCCGGCGTGACATGGTCCGGGATCGACGCGCCCCAGGACTGGCCGTCGCGGATCAGTTGTTCCCTGGCGGCGGCGCGACCCATATTCTCGCGGATCGCGACATATTCCATCTCGGGCGTGATGATGCCGCGGCGGGCATAATGCATCTGGCTGACATTGGCCCCGGACTTCGCCCGGAGGGGGCGCTTCACGACATTGGGGAATTGCGGCACGCCGGCCGAGCGATCCGGGCCGGACAGGCCGTTATCCTCCGGCCTGATCTCGCGCGCGTCATAGGATTCGACGTCGCCGCGGCCGAGGATCCAGTCGCGACGCAGCGCCGGCAGGCCGGCATTGATGTCGATGATCGCCTTGGGATCGGTATAGGGGCCCGACGTGTCGTAGACCCGGAGCGGCATTTCGCCGCTCGACGGCTCAAGCATGATCTCGCGCATCGCCACGCGCCATTCCCCGACATGGATCTTGCGAGAGCCGCGGATGGGACCGGTGGTGACGCCGATTTCGGTGCGGGCGGGGATGTCTGCCATGGGTATTTCCTCAGTAGATAATGGGTTTGGCGGTGACGCCGGCGATCAGGAAGGCGAGGCCGAGCGCGAGCACGACGATCGCCCAGATACGGGTGGCGGTGGCGAGCGGACGAGTCAGGTGAAGGCCGCGATCCTGCAGGACGATCAGCCCCATCCCCTTGGCCATCGCCGCCCAGCCGACCAGCGAGACGGCGACGGCGAGCGGATCGGACCAGCGATTGTGGACCCCGACAATCGCGGCGCCGGCAATGAAGCCGACCGCCCCGGCGACCAGCAACAGCGCGGGAGAGGCAGCGAATTCATCAAATGCGCGACGCCACCGATCCCCGTTCGCCAGCCCGCCAAGGCCTGTGCCGGCGAGATAGACGCCGATCAGCATCGCGAGCAGCGCGGTCGCTGGTGTATGAATCGTCATGGCCACCTCCTCACGCAGTGCGGAGGACGGGCCACGGATTTCGGGTGAAAGCCGCTCCCTCCCTCCGCCGGTTTCAACCGGATCAGGTTCGGCGGGTCGGGGGCTGCAGCCCCCCTCTCAGGCGCGCATCAGCGCCCCCCCGGGGAAGCGGGGACCCTAGGCGTATCGGCTGACAAAGAAAAGGCCGCGCGACCCTGGTCGCGCGGCCTTTTCAGCATGCTTCGCAGCGAGCCGGTCCGGTCAGTTGGCGCCGCTCGTCTTGAAATAGGTGCTGATGACGCCGTTCGGATAGAAACCGCCACCCGTCACTGCCGCGCGATTGGTGTAGAGGACGTTGAGCACCTGCGCCGGGGTGCGGCCGGCGACAAGGCCGTCGATCGTGGCCGGCGTGATGTTCGAGGTCGTGGCGTTGCCCGTGACGCCCTGGTCGAGATCAGTCGCGCCGTCGAGCGCGTCCCGCGCACCGCTGAGCTGATCGGTGGCGGTACGCGCCGCCGTGCCGCGGCCATAAAGCTGCGACCGGATCAGCGCCGCCTCGTAGGACTTTGCCGCAAGGGCATCGGCCGCCACATTGACGAGAACCAGGTTCGTGATCGCCGGGGTCGCGCCGATATAGGCAGTGACCACGACATCCTGGAGGATGAACGCGCCAAGCAGGAAGTTGAGATCGCTGGAAAAGGCGTCGAACGTGTCGGCCGGGCCGATCAGCCCGCCGGCGCGCGCCAGGCGGGTGAAGCCGCCGGTGACCGCGCTGGAAAGATCGATCGACGGCTGTGCGGACACCGCCGCCGAGCCGATCGCCGAGCGCAGGATGCCGAGCTGGGCCAGTTCCCGGGTCGCGATCTCGCGGGCATATTGGCCGAGCAGCGCATCGCTGAAGGTGATCTGCGCGCCACCTGACACGGTGCCCTGGGTACCCGTGCCGGTGAGCAGCGACGCGGCGACGCCGCTACCCGTCGTCGCCAGCGCGAAATATTGCGCCGTGAGATACTGAAGCTGAAGCGCGAAATTCAGATAGTCGACGTCGAGCGCGACGGTCGAGGTGGAGGTGGGCGTCGGCGTCGCGGTGCCGGTCGGCGTGGGGGTCGGCGTCGGGCTGCCGTCGCCACTGCCGCCGCAGGCAGCGAGGCCCATCGCGATCGTGGCGCCACCAGCGAGTTGCAGGAAGCGGCGCCGCGCGCCGGCGCGATCATTGTCCGCGCCGGGTGCCGTCATCGGGGTATCGGTATCGATCATCGTGAAATCTTCCCTTTGGGGGCAATATTGCGATCAGTTGACGGCGCTGGTCTTCACGGCGCCGTTGAGGCCTGCCGTGAAGAAGCCGCCCGAGCTGACCGCCGCGCTGTTCAGGTAGAAGATGTTCAGCACCTGACCCGCACTGCGACCAAGCACGATACCCTCGGGATTGGCCGGCACGATATTGGACACGAGGTTGCCGTTGACCGTGGTCGGCGAGATGCCGTGATCGAGATCCTTGCTGGCATCGCTGCCGACGCCATCTAGAGAATCGCGGACGTCGGAAATGCTGTCGGCGTTCGTGCGGAGCGCGGGGGTGGCAACCCCCTTTGCGTAGAGCAGCGAGCGGATCATCGACGCATGGTGCGCATGCGCCGAGAGCAGGCCGAGCACCTGGCCAAGGATCGTCCTGTCGGTGATCGACGCCGCGGCGGCGGCATAGCCGGTGACGATGACGTCCTCGATCATGAAGGCGCCGAGCAGGAAATTCTGGTCGCTGGCATAGACGTCGAACGCGGTCCCCGCCGTGACGACGTTGGCCGCGCCGGCCAGCTTGGAGAAAGCACTGGTGGCGGTGACGCTGAGGTCGATCGCCGGCTGCGCCGTCACGCCGTCGCTGCCGAGCGTGGTGCGCAGGAATGCGACATGCGCCGCCACATCCTGCGCGATTTCCTGCGCATATTGCGAGACCAGCGGATCAGTGAACGTCACCTGGCGCGCGCCGGTGGCGGCACCGGCGGTGCCGACCCCGGTAAGCTGAGCGGCGGGCAGGCCGACGCCCGACACGGCAAAGCTGTAATATTGCGCCACGAGATATTCGATCTGGAGCAGGAAATTGCCCATGTCGTTGTCGGCGATCGTCGCCGCCGACGCCGAGGTCGCGATCGACAGCGCGCCGGCGCCGGCCACCGTGGCCGCCGTCGCGCCAAGCGCCGCCTTGAAGAATTCGCGGCGCTCGTTGCGCAGTTCGGGTTCCGGCTGGAGGGCTGATTCGCTACTCTCGATCAGCTGCTGGTCGTCGGTCAAAATGACCTCTCCTTGAGATGATTTCCCGCACGCGCGAGAAGAATTTGGCCACCGGCCCCAACCATTTGCAGCGGTCGGGCGAACCGATTCCAGCCGGTTTCTGCCCCCCGGTAGCCGATCTACCGGGCCGACATCAACAACCGTTAACGGCCAATCCCGCTCAAGCCGGCTCAGCCCGCCTCAAAAGGTGTAACCGAGCCCGATCGCGCCAAGCCATTGATTGGGGCTGCCGGCAATGCTGGTCACCGGGCTGGCGGCGAAATCGTCCTGCATGCGGGTATAGGAACCCGTCACGTAGATGCCGAGACCATGAAGCAGATCGCCGGTGAGCGAACGGCCCGCGACGAGCCCCACATTGAGATCCTTCCAGCCCTTGCGTCCGCTGAACACCGGCAGGCCGCTGCGCGCCGATCCGGCGGCGTCCACGTCGAAATAGGCGCGGGCATAGCCAGTGCCCGCATAATCGGCCGAGACCGAGAGAGCGACGAACGCCTTGCGGCTGAGCGGCGTTGAATATTCGATCGACGGGGTGATCACATAGCTGCGATAGATATTGCTGAGATCGTGGACATAGGCGACGCGGACGGTGAGATTGTCATAGTCGCTGGTGATCAGGCCGGTCTTGCCGATGCCGACGAACCCGCCGGCCTCGAGCGCGACCTTGCGGCTGCCGAGCGCCTTTACCTGCGGATCGACGATTCGGCCGACGCGGTTGAAGTTGAGACCGGCAATCGGCCCGAGCTGGAAATCGAAGGACGGACCGGGGGGATTGGGGATCAGGTCGACATACAACTGGGTGTTGCGCGTGAAGAAGCTGAACCCGTCGAGCTTGCCCCGCGCCGCGAACGCCGGCGTCACGACATAGTCGTTCGACCCTTCATAGCTCGGCATATAGGCGACACCGCCGCCGATGGTGAGACTGTTGCGGTTCTGCTCGACCGTTTCGGCGGGCAACGGCGCCGGAGAAGGCGGGCCGGCCGAATCCTGCGCGAAGGCGGGGGCTGCGGTGCAGGAAAGCAATGTCGCGAGCGAAAGGGCGATACGGTTTTGCGATATCACGAAAATACTCCAGGCCGGGTCTCGGACCGGGGAAACGCCGCCTGCATCGCTTTGGGTCCGCCGCGTGATCCTAGAGAAGGTAAAGCATCTTCACCTGTTGCGCATCGGCATCACCCGATACGGTGAAGCGTGCCGCCTTGAAGCTGGGCGGACCGAAGGTGATGACCGGGTTGCGCGAGAAGCCGAACCCCTCGCGCGGGATGCCGGCAAAGGTATCGAGCTTGCCGTTGCTATTCTCGTCATGGATCACCGCGATGGCATAGTCGCCGCGCGGCAGCCCGTCGAAGCTGATGTCGTGGGTGGTGGCCGGAACGGAGCGCGTCACGGCGCGCCGGTCGTCGGTGCATTTGGGGAAATTGGCGGGATCGGCAGTGAGGCAGATGCGGATCATGCCGCGCGTCGAACGCAGCTTCGCCACGTCGAGCGACAGATCAGAGACCGGCATCGCCCCCGGCAGCAGCGCCATCGCCGTGAGCGCCAGACCCAGGCGCTTTGCCCAGAACCGCCTTGCTCCTGGCCCGGGCATGGTCGCGCGCGAAATCGCCGACGCCGCGATCGGTGCCGCACAGGCGGTCCCAGAACCGGAAATAAAGCCCATAATTCCCCCCATATTGCTCATGGTGGCGTTGATGATGGCTCGCGGTGATGAGCCACGCCCCCATTCGCCCCCGCCACATGAACGCAGGGAAAACCTCCCACCCCATATGGTTGGTAACCCCCATAAGCGTCATGACCGCAAGCACCACCGCCAGCGCGCCGGCATGAATCGGAATCACGAACACCAGTAGCGGAATTGCCACAGCGCCGGTGACCGCCTCGATCGGGTGGAACGCCATCGCCGCCCAGGCAGTCGGCGGGCGGCTGGCATGGTGGACGGCATGGGCGATGCGGAACGGCCGGGGCAGGTGCATCCAGCGATGAGTCCAGTAGAACCAGGTATCGTGCGCCATCAGGTACAGCAGCACCGACAGTGGCAAATACCAGAGCGGGAACGCGTGGAGATCGTTATAGATCAGGGTCCAGCCACGATTCTGCCAGCCCCAGGCGATCACGCCGGCCGGTACGCCGTAGATCGCGGCTGAAGCGAGACTCCACCCGATCTCTCGCCTGATCTGGGGATCGAGCCCGGCATAGAGGCCAGGGTGCCTGGCCCTGGTCGCCATGGCGAAGGCGCCGCTGACGATCAGGTAGCGCACCCCGACGATCACCGACATCGCGACGGCGGAGAGCAGGATGGCGATGGCGACGGTCATGCAGCGCCTTATACGCCGAACGCCCGGCGCGTCATGCGTTCAGACGATCATCGCAGCGCAATCGCGCGCGATACGGTCAAGCGATTCGCGCGATTCCCCGGCGCGGGCACGGACGCTGAGCGAGTGGAGCACCGAGGCGACGATCGCCGCCGATGCAGCCGGCCGGGCACTGCCGGCGGCCGTAAGCAGCTCCTCGATGCAGCGATCCTCCATCGCCAGGAAGGTGCAGAGCGCGGCGCGGACTTCCGGATCGGCCGCGGCCTCCGCCGTGGCGGTGCCGATCAGCAGGCAGCCCGAAGGCCCCTTCTCCCCCGACATATAGCCCTGGATCGCGCCGAGCAGCATGCGTTCGACCATCTCCCGCAGCGGCAACGCGAAGCCGCCGAGCGTGGCGAACGATCGCTCGACCCGGTCGGTGAGCCGCGCCAGCGCCGCGAGGTACAGGGACCTTTTGTCGCCGAACGCAGCGTAGAGGCTCGGCCGGGCGAGGCCGGTGGCCTCAGCCAGGTCGTCGAGCGAGGTGCCGGCAAAACCATGCGTGCGGAACCGTTCCGACGCGGCCTTGAGGGCGACGTTCGCGTCGAAGCTGCGCGGCCGGCCGCGGGGGCGCTGTGACAAATTATGTACCGTTTCGCAAAGAATCGTTGACTTGGATTTATATTATGCGAAACGGTACGGAAATCAACCAAGGCCCAGGGAGTTCCCCATGAAGCTCTATTTCATTCCCTTCGCCTGCTCGCTCGCGACGCGGATCGCGATCGAGGAGGCAGAGCTCGACGCCGAGTTCGTCCAGGTGCTGCCGGGGGGCCGCCTGCCCGACGGACGCCCGTTCAGCGCGATCAGCCCGATGGGCTATGTCCCTGCGATGGAGACGGCGGGCGGCCTCGCGCTGACCGAGGGGCCTGCCGTGCTGACCTATATCGCCGATCTCGCCGCCGAGGGCGTGCTGGCGCCCGCCCCCTATACGGAGGAGCGCTATCAGATGATGCGCTGGCTCAACTTCATCTCGACCGAACTGCACAAGGCAGTGTTCGCGCCGCTGATGAGCAGCGCGCCGCCCGAGGGCGCCAAGGCCTGGGCGCACGAGCTGGCCGCGAAACGGTTCGACCTGCTGTCGGCCCGCCTCGACGGCAGCGACTATCTGCTCGACAGCTTCAGCGTGGCCGATGCCTATCTGCTCAGCGTGCTCAACTGGTGCGAATATGCCGGGGTGCCGATCGCCGACTGGCCGGTACTGCTCGGCTGGCGCAGCAGGATGCGCAAACGCCCCTCGGTGGCGCTGGCGATGGCTACTGAAATGCCGCTGCGCGAAGCCGCCTGAAACATCTCTCCTGCCCGATTTGCGGAGCGGCGCGAATCGGGTAGGCACGGGCGCATGCCAGCCCTCCTATCCTGCGATATCGCGATCGTCGGCGCCGGGCTGGCCGGCGGGCTGGTGACGCTGGCGCTAAAGAAGCGTCATCCCGGCCTCGATATCAGGCTGATCGAGGGATCGGACGGGGTCGGCGGCAACCATGTCTGGTCCTTCTTCGCCAGCGACGTGGCGGATGGCGACCGGTGGATCGTGGCCCCGTTGATCAGCTATGGCTGGAAGAGCTACGACATCGCCTTTCCGGCGCACCGCCGCACGCTGGGCGCGGCCTATTATTCGATCGAATCCGAACGGCTCGACGCGGTGGTGCGCGCCGCCCTGCCCGACGGCGCGCTGATGACCCGGCGCAAGGTGCTTGGCGCGAGCCCGACCGCGGTGGTGCTGGCCGACGGCGACCGAATCCAGGCCAAGGGGGTGATCGATGCGCGCGGGCCGGGCGATCTGGGCCTGCTCGAGCTTGGCTGGCAGAAATTCCTCGGGCGCGAATTCCACCTGGAAGAACCGCATGGCGCGCCGAATCCGATGGTGATGGACGCGACCGTCGAGCAGATCGACGGCTATCGCTTCGTCTATTGCCTGCCGTTCGCCGCGACCCGGATGTTCGTGGAGGACACCTATTACAGCGACACGCCCGAGCTCGACCGGACGATACTGGCCGGGCGGATCGACAGCTATGTCGGCACGCGCGGCTGGCGGGTCGACCGTGTCGCGCGCGAAGAGGCCGGCGTGTTGCCGGTCGCGATGGGCGGCGATTTCGAGGAATATTGGCGCAGCGGCGGCAACAAGGTCGCCAAGGCGGGCATGCGCGCCGGGCTGTTCCACCCGACCACCGGCTATTCGCTGCCCGATGCGGTGCGGACCGCATCGCTGATCGCCGGGACGAGCGACCTGTCGGGCAAGGCGCTGCACGACCTGACCTATGGCCTGGCCCGGTCGACCTGGCGCCGGCGCGGCTTCTACCGCATGCTCGACAAGATGCTGTTCAAGGCAGCCGAGCCAGCCGAACGCTATCGCATCCTCGAACGCTTCTATCGGCTCGATCCCCGTCTTATAGGCCGTTTCTATGCTGGACGTTCGACCCTATCCGACAAGGCCCGTGTCCTGATGGGCAAGCCACCCGTACCCATCCGCCGCGCGTTTGACGCCATCACCGGCCCGGCGATCCGCCCGATCGCCCGGCGGAGCCCGACATGAACCGTTCGGCCATCGTCATCGGCGCCGGCTTCGGCGGCCTCGCGCTCGGTATCAGGCTTCAATCGGCCGGCGTCGAGACGACCATCGTCGAGGCGCGCGACAAGCCGGGCGGGCGTGCCTATGTCTGGGAGAAGGACGGCTTCACCTTCGATGCCGGGCCGACCGTCATCACCGATCCGGCCTGCCTGCAGGAGCTGTGGGCGCTGACCGGGCGCAGCATGGCGGACGATGTGACGCTTGCCCCGGTGCTGCCCTTCTACCGGCTCACCTGGCCCGACGGCACCAGCTTCGACTATACCAATGACGACAGCATCCTGATGGCGGAGATCGCCCGGCTGAACCCGGAGGATGTCGCCGGGTACCGCAAGTTCCTCGACTACGCGGCCGGGGTCTATCAGGAAGGCTATGTGAAGCTCGGCCAGGTCGCGTTCCTCGACTTCGCCTCGATGATCAGGGCGGCACCGGCGCTGGCGAAATACCAGGCGTGGCGGTCGGTCTATTCGATCGTGTCGAGCTTCGTGAAGGACGAGCATCTGCGCCAGGCGCTGAGCTTCCACACCTTGCTCGTCGGCGGCAATCCGATGACGACCAGCGCGATCTACGCGCTGATCCACAAGCTCGAGCGCGACGGCGGCGTATGGTTCGCAATGGGCGGCACCAACAAGCTCGTCGCCGGGATGGTCGCGCATTTCGAGCGGCTGGGCGGCGTGCTGCGGCTGGACGATCCGGTGACGAGCATCGAGACGCTGGGCGACAAGGCGACCGGCGTGGTCACCGCGTCGGGCTGGGAAGGCAAGGCCGACATGGTCGCGTGCAATGGCGACGTCATGCACGTCTATCGCGACCTGCTGAAGACGTCGCGCAGCGCGCAGCGGACGAAGAACCGGCTCGAGCGCAAGCGCTATTCGCCGTCGCTGTTCGTGGTGCATTTCGGGATCAAGGGCACCTGGCCGGGCATCCCGCACCACATGATCCTGTTCGGCCCGCGCTACAAAGGCCTGCTCGCCGACCTGTACGACACCGGCGTGCTGCCCGAGGATTTCTCGATCTATCTGCACCACCCGACCGTGACCGACCCGTCATTGGCGCCGGAGGGGCATTCATCCTTTTACGCGCTGGCGCCGGTGCCGCATCTCGGCAAGTTCCCGGTGGACTGGGCGGAGATCGGGCCGATCCTTGAAAAGCGCATCCTCGACGAGGTCGGGCGGCGGCTGATCCCCGATATCCATGACCGGATCGTGACCAAGTTCCATTATGCGCCAAGCGATTTCGCGCACGACCTGAACGCGCATCTCGGCAGCGCGTTCAGCCTTGAGCCGATCCTGACCCAGAGCGCCTGGTTCCGCGTGCACAATCGCGACGACGAGATCGCGAACCTGTATTTCGTCGGCGCTGGCACGCATCCGGGCGCGGGGATCCCGGGGGTCGTCGGGAGCGCCAAGGCGACGGCTGCGTTGATGCTGGAAGGACCATTGCGATGACTTTTCAAATCCTCCCCGGCACGGGGAGCGAGACCATTCGCTTCTTCAGCGAATGGTGGTGGGGGAGCGCCACCAGCGCTTCGCCTGCGGAAGCCCCGTTCCACCATGCTTCGCATGGTTCCCCTCCCCGTGCCGGGTGGGAACTGTGAAGCGTCTCGCCGTCTATTGCGGGTCAGCCTCGCCGGCTGACCCGGTCTATATCGACTCAGCCCGCGCCGTCGGCCGCGCCCTTGCCGGACGCGGCATCGGCGTCGTCTATGGCGGTGGCCGGCTTGGGCTGATGGGCGCCGTCGCCGATGGCGCGATCGAGGCGGGCGGCGAGGTGATCGGCATCATCCCCACGGCTCTCGTCTCAGCCGAGGTGGCGCATCGCGGGCTGACCGAGCTTCATGTCGTCGACACGATGCACCAGCGCAAACAGGCCTTCACCGACCTGTCCGACGGCTTCATCAACCTGCCCGGCGGCACCGGCACGATGGACGAATTGTGGGAGGCGCTGAGCTGGGCGCAGATCGGCTATCACGCGAAGCCGGTCGGGTTGCTCAACGTGGCCGGCTATTACGATCATCTCATCGCCTTTTACGCGAAGATGGGCGAGGTCGGCTTCCTGCGGCCGCAGCATCAGGGAATCCTGATCATCGACGACGGGCTCGACGGTCTCCTCGCCAAGATGGCGGCGCATGTGCCGATCGAGACCATCACCAAGATGCGCAAATCGGACCTGTGAGCCCGGCGCTGCCAGGCCGCGACGCGATCGTCGCGACGGCGGCTGAATCGATCGCCCGCGGATCGAAGAGCTTCGCCGCGGCGAGCCGGCTGTTCGACCGCAGGACCCGGGAGCGGGCCTGGCTGCTCTATGCCTGGTGCCGGCAATGCGACGACATCGCCGACGGCCAGGACCATGGCCACGGCATGACCCGGGTCGACGACGCGCCCGAGCGTCTCGCGCGCATCTCGGCGATGACCGAGGCGGCATTGGCTGGCCACCAGGTCGGCGACCCGGCTTTCGACGCGCTGCGCATCGTGGCGGCCGAGACGGCGATGCCGCCGCGTTTCGCGCGCGACCTCATCGCCGGTTTCGCGCTCGACGCGGAGGATTGGCGGCCGCGCAGCGAGGGCGACCTCTATACCTATTGCTATCATGTCGCCGGCGCGGTCGGGTGCATGATGGCGGTGGCGATGGGGATACCGCCCGGGGACGAGGCGACGCTCGACCGTGCCTGCGACCTCGGCATGGCGTTCCAGCTCGCCAATATCGCGCGCGACATCGAGGAGGATGACCGCGTCGGGCGCTGCTACCTGCCCGTGGAATGGCTGGTGGAAATGGATATCCCGCCGGGCCAGCATATGAAGCCCCCCTTTCGCCAGCGGCTCGCGGTGCTGGCGAAACGGCTGGCGGCGCGCGCCGAGGCGTTCGAGGCAAGCGCGCGGGCCGGGACGCCCGCCCTGCCGCTGCGGTCGGCCTGGGCGGTGCTGGCGGCGGCAGGAATCTACGGCGCGATCGGCCGGGAGGTCGCCGCGCGGGGCGAGCATGCGTGGGATCGACGGGTCACGACCTCCACCGGCGCCAAGATCGCCATGATCGCCCGCGCGGCGCGGGAGGCGATCGGGCGGCGGACGCTGTATCCGCCGGTGCCGCGCGACCCGAACTTGTGGACAAGGCCGCGCTAACCTTTTCCGGTGACCGTCACGATACCATCCTGGCTTAGGCCGTTGATGCATGACCATGCTCTCCCACCGCTTCTCCCGTGCGCTTGCGCAGGGACGCGCCAGGCCGGCTGAACCGCCGAGCCGCGCGTCGCTGCTCGCGACGCTGCTGCAGAAGCGCGCCACGGCGCACCAGATGGGCGCGGACGAGCTTGAATCGCTGCTGCGCGACCAGATCCGCTGGTCGTTGCCGATCGTGCGCGAGCCCGGGAACGGATCAGCCGAGTAGCGGCTCGCCCGGATAGGGCTTGCGATGCGACCATATCCCCAGCGCGCCGCCCACTATCGGCAACAGCACCGCGCAGGCCTGCATCCAGAACGGATGGGGCAGCATCACGATATTGGCGATGCTGCCGGCGAGCACCACCGCGGTGACGATCCGGCCCGCCATGCGCCAGTCGCTGATGCGAAGCGCCAGCCAGGCGCCGGCGAGCGGACCGGCGAACCAGCCGGCCGCGACGAGCAGCTTGGCCGCGATCGGCATGCCGGCGACCACGGCCGCGAGCGCCGCCGGATCGTCGCTTTCCAGCTGGGGCATCGGATAGAGATAACCGGCAAGCGAATCGAAGGCGGAAACGACCAGCATCGCCGCCAGCGCGCCCAATATTATGCTCAGAATCTTGCGCATCTACCGTCCCGCCACCTGTAGCCGATAGCGTAACAGGCATAGAGCGACGGCGCTATCAACCGCCCCGGCGCTGCGGATCCAGCTGGACGAGTTGCGGGCGATTCGAGCGGCATGCCGCGCTGATCACCGGATAGTCGATATCGGTGTTGCGCTGGAGCATGACGGGCATCGCCGCCTGGCACTGGGCGGCCGTGGCATAGTGTACCGGCACGATGCGCGCCTCGGCACATTGGGCCGAACCGTCAGCACATCCCATGATCGCCATGACGAAGTAGAACGGTTCCATGCTTCGGCTCCCAGTCAAGGCATCAATCGACGAGACGAGACTCTTGTTCCGTGAAATGCTTCTGATCGGGGGCCGGCCGCCTATATGGGGACGCAATGCCGCCCATGACCGAACCAACCCGCATCGAGCGCCCGCTGATTCCGACGCTGCGGCGCTTCCTGCCCTATCTGTGGCCGGCCGATGCGCCGATGCTGCGACTGCGCATCGTGGTCGCGCTGTTGCTCGTGCTGGCGTCGAAACTGGTCCAGGTCTATGGCGCGCCCTTCGCGCTGCAGGGGGCGATCGACGGCATGGGCGCCGGCGACAGAAGCGCGACGACGCTGATCCTGCTGCTGGTGATCGGCTATGCCGCCGCGCGGTTCGGATCGGTGGTGTTCGACAATCTGCGCAATGCGGTGTTCGAGCGCGTCGGGCAGGAGGCCACGCGGCGGCTTGCGGCGGCGGTGTTCCGTCATCTCCACCGGCTGTCGCTGCGTTTCCACCTCGAGCGGCGCACCGGCGCGGTCACCAAGGTGGTCGAGCGCGGCACCAAGAGCATCGACACGATGCTCTATTTCCTGCTGTTCAACATCGCCCCAACGGTGCTTGAGCTTGGCCTGGTGCTCGGCATCTTCTGGACCAAGTTCGGTCCCGGGCTGGTCGTCGGCACCGTGGTGATGGTCGCGGCCTATATCGTCTTCACCCGGATCGTGACTGACTGGCGCGCTGCGTTGCGGGCGCGGATGAACGATCTCGATACCGGCGCGGTGGCGCATGCGGTGGATTCGCTGCTGAATTTCGAGACGGTCAAATATTTCGGGGCCGAGGAGCGCGAGGCCAAGCGGTACGACGAGGGCATCGCCGCTTATGCCAATGCAGCGGTGATCAGCGAGAATTCGCTCGCCTGGCTCAATATCGGCCAGGCGCTGATCACCAACCTGATGATGGCGGGCGGCATGGCGCTGGTCGTCTGGGGCTGGAGCGAGGGGCGCTATACCGCCGGCAATGTCGTGCTGGTCAGCACGCTGCTCTCCCAGCTCTTCCGGCCGCTCGACCTGCTCGGCATGGTCTATCGCACGATCCGCCAGGGCGTGATCGACATGGGGGCGATGTTCGACCTGATCGACACGCCGTCCGAGGTTGTCGACGCGCCCGGCGCCAGACCGCTCGTCGTCGGCGCGGGGCATGTACGGTTCGAGGATGTCCGCTTCGGCTATGACGATGGCCAGCCGATCCTGAAGGGCATCGACCTGGATATTCCCGCCGGGCACACGCTGGCGGTGGTCGGCCCGTCGGGCGCCGGCAAATCGACGCTCGCGCGGCTGATGTACCGTTTCTACGACCTGACCGGCGGGCGGATCACCATCGACGGACAGGATATCGCGGGCGTCACGCAGGATTCGCTTCGCGCCGCGATCGGCATCGTCCCGCAGGACACGGTGCTGTTCAACGACACGATCGGCTACAACATCGCCTATGGCCGCGAGGGTGCTGGCCAGGAGGAGATCGAGCGCGCGGCGCGCGGCGCCTCGATCGCCGAGTTCATCGAGCGCCAACCGCTCGGTTACGAAACCCGGGTCGGCGAGCGCGGGCTGAAGCTATCGGGCGGCGAGAAGCAGCGCGTGGCGATCGCCCGCACCCTGCTGAAGAACCCGCCGATCCTGATCCTCGACGAGGCGACCAGCGCGCTGGACAGCCGAACCGAGGCGGAGATCCAGGCGACGCTCGAGGATATCGGCCGGGGCCGATCCACCATCGTGATCGCGCACCGGCTCTCGACCGTGGTGGATGCCGACGAGATCGTCGTGCTTGAGGCGGGCCGCGTGGTCGAGCGCGGCAGCCATGCGACACTGCTGCGGCAGGACGGGCTCTATGCCGAGATGTGGAACCGCCAGGCCCAGGAACGCGAAGAGGGAGCGCTGGCGGCGGAGTGATCCTCAGGCCGGTGGTTCGGCCAGCAGGTCCTGCCATTCAGGGTGGCGCTCGATATAGGCCTTCACGAACTTGCAGACCGGCCGCACCTTCAGCCCGCGAGCGCGGACCTGAGCGAGCGCGCCGGAAATCAGCCGGCTGGCCACGCCGTGCCCCTCAAGCGCGGGCGGGACGATGGTATGGGTGAAGGTGATGATATCGCCGTCGAGCGTATAGTCGCTGAAAGACAAATGGCGGTCGACCACCAGTTCGAAACGGTGGGCGGCGGTGTTGTCGCGGACATCTTCGGTCATGCGCCCGTGCTAGCAGGAAAATGGCGATGGGCCACCTGTCGCGGGTCCGCCTGACCGCCGGGCGCGATATATCCCGAAGCCCCGCATGGCTTTTTGATGCGGCGAGGCTATTTGGGACAGCGTGATCGATCCACTTCCCACATTGCAATCCACCTTCGGCTTTCCCGAGTTCCGCGGCGTCCAGCGCCAGGTGGTGGACCGCGTGCTGGCGGGCGAGAACACGCTGGCGGTGATGCCCACCGGCGCCGGCAAGTCGCTCTGCTACCAGCTTCCCGCGGTGATGCTCGACGGGACCTGCATCATCGTCTCCCCGCTGATCGCGCTGATGCACGACCAGCTGCGCGCGGCCGAAGCCATCGGCATCCGCGCCGCAACCCTGACCTCGGTCGACACCAACCAGATGGAAACCATCGGTCGATTCAGGGCGGGCGAGCTCGACCTGCTTTATGTCGCGCCGGAGCGTGCCTCGGGCGAGAGTTTCCGTAACCTGCTGTCGCAGGCGCCGCTCGCCCTGTTCGCGATCGACGAGGCGCATTGCGTTTCCGAATGGGGGCATGATTTCCGGCCCGACTATCGGCTGCTCCGGCCGCTGCTCGACCATTTCCCGGATGTGCCGCGCCTCGCGCTGACCGCGACCGCCGACGCGCATACCCGCGCCGACATTCTGGAGCAGCTCGGCATCCCGCGCGACGGGAAGATCGTCGCCGGGTTCGACCGCCCCAATATCCGCTATCTGATATCCCCCAAGGACAACACGACCCGGCAGATCGCCGACCTGATCGCCGAGCAGCCGGGCCCGGGCATCGTCTATGCCCAGACTCGCAAGGCGGTCGAGCAGCTTGCCGAAAAGCTGGCGGCGACCGGGCGTTCGACCCGGCCCTATCATGCCGGGCTCGATCCGCATGTCCGCGCGCGCAACCAGGCCGATTTCGTCGCGTCCGAGGACATGGTGATGGTCGCCACGGTCGCATTCGGCATGGGAATCGACAAGCCGGACGTGCGCTTCGTCGCGCATGCCGGCATGCCCAAGTCGATCGAGGCCTATTATCAGGAGACCGGCCGCGCCGGCCGCGACGGCGACCCGGCGATCGCCCATCTGTTCTGGGGGGCGGAGGATTTCGCCAAGGCGCGCCAGCGAATCGCCGAGGTGGAGCCGCATCGCCAGGCGGGCGAGCGCACCCGGCTGACCGCGCTTGGCGCGCTGGTCGAGACGGCGGGATGCCGGCGCCGCATCCTGCTCAAGCATTTCGGCGACGACAGCCCGGAGACCTGCGGCAATTGCGACAATTGCCTGAACCCGCCGAGCGCGGTCGATGCGACCGAGGTGGCGCGCAAGTTCCTGTCGGCGGTGTTCCGCACCGGACAGAGCTTCGGCGTCGGTTATATCGAGAGCATCCTGACCGGCCAGTCGAGCGAGCGCAGCCTGATGAACGGGCATGAGGCGCTTGGCGTGTTCGGCATCGCCTCAAGCCCCGAAGAGGCGGCGCTGATCAAGCCGGTGGCGCGCGCGCTGCTGCTGCGCGACGCGCTGCGCGCCAATGATTTCGGGGGCCTTGAATTCGGGCCCGAAGCGCGCGCGATCCTGAAGGGCGAGTCCGGCATGGCGCTGATCCTGCCGCCGAAGCGCGAACGGCGCCGGCGGGGCGGTGGAAACGCCGCGGCCAACCCGACCGGCGATCCGCTGTTCGAGGCGCTGCGCGCCAAACGCCGCGAGCTGGCGCAGGAGGCGCAGGTGCCGCCCTATGTGATCTTCCACGATTCAGTGTTGCGCGAGATGGCGACGATGAAGCCGGCGACGCTTGGCGCGATGGGGCGGATCACCGGTGTCGGCACCCGCAAGCTGGAGGCATATGGCGATGCCTTCCTCACCGTGATCCGGGACGGGGCGTGACGCGCAGTCTCTCTCCTTTCAGGAAAGCGGCTGGGGTGAGCTTGACCCCGCCCCCGGCGTCTGGTCGATAGCGGATCACCCTCCCACCGCGCCGCGGCGGGAGACGGTCCTTGGAGCAAGTTCGGCATGCAGATTCGCCCCGTTGACGACACTATTGCGGTAGCCCCGCAGATCCTGCCCGGGGACATGGCGGAGATCGCCGCCGCCGGTTTCACCGCGATCGTCAATAACCGGCCAGACGACGAGGAAGGTGGCCAGCCCGAGGGCGACGCGATCCGCGCAGCGGCCGAGGCGGCGGGGCTCTCCTATACCGCGATCCCGATCACCCATGCCGGTTTCTCGGGCAATCAGGTCGATGCGATGGTCGATGCGCTCGAAGCGGCGGACGGCCCGGTGCTCGCCTTCTGCCGGTCGGGTACGCGCTCCTGTAATCTCTGGGCGCTGGCGCGGGCAAAGATGGGCGACCAGCCCGACCGGCTGATGGCGAAGGCGGCGGCGACCGGATACGACCTGACCGGCATCCGGCCGATGCTCGACGCGCTCGCGGGCGGCAGATGAACTGGGCCCAGCTCGCCGGATCGATCGCGGCGATCCTGGCGCTGGCCGGGGTCGCGCGGTGGCTGCGGCTGGGCGAGAGCCGGATCGGCAGCCCCGCCGAGGCGCGCGAGATCGCCGAGGACATGCTGGCCGGCTTCTATGCTCATGCCGCCCTGGTCAGCCAGGATGGCGGCGCGGCGATCGTCGCGGGCAATGGCGCGATCGCGGTCCTGAAACGACATGGGGCCCAAGTCGCCGCACGCCGGCTGCTCGCGCCGCTGACGCTTGGCCCAGCGGTGGAGGGCGTGACCGTCAGAACCGGCGAGAGGCTGTTCGGCGACGTGACCCTGCTCGGCGTGCTGGAGACTGATGTGCGTGGGCTGGAAGCGTCGCTGACAAGAGTGTAAGCAGGTGGCATGAACCTGCCGAATCCAGTCGATTACGCCGTACCCGCCTTCGTTCTGCTGGTGCTGGCCGAGATGCTGGTCGCCTGGGCGAAGGACCGCAAACGCTATGAGCCCAGGGACACGTTGACTTCCCTTGCGCTGGGCACCGGCAGTACCGTGGCGGGCGTGCTGACCGGCGGGTTCGTGTACATGCTCGCGGTGTGGCTCTCGCAATACCGGCTCTTCGACATAGGCTATGCCTGGTACTGGTTCGTCCTGTGCTTCGTACTCGACGATTTCGCCTATTACCTGTTTCACCGGTCCGCACACCGGGTGCGGTGGTTCTGGGCAAGCCATGTCATCCACCATTCGAGCCAGCATTATAATCTGTCGACGGCGCTGCGGCAGACCTGGACCGGCTTTATCAGCGTCGCCTTCATCTTCCGCCTGCCGCTGTTCCTGGTCGGCTTTCCGCCAGCGATGGTGTTCTTCGTCGGCGGACTGAACCTGATCTACCAGTTCTGGATCCACACCGAGGTGATCGGGCGGATGCCGCGCTGGTTCGAGGCGGTGATGAACACACCGTCGCACCACCGCGTCCATCACGCGACCAATGCGCGCTATCTCGACAAGAATTATGCCGGCGTGTTCATCGTATGGGACAAGTGGCTCGGCAGTTTCGAGCCCGAGCGCGACGATGATCGCCCGCGCTACGGCATCGTCAAGAATCTGGGCAGCTTCAACCTCGTCTGGGCGGCGTTCCACGAATGGGTGGGCATCGCGAAGGACGTGTGGGCGGCACCGGGATGGCGTGCCAAACTGGGCTATATGGTGATGCCGCCGGGGTGGAGCCACGACGGCAGCCGGGATACGTCCGAGACGATCAAGGAATTGTGGCTCGCGAAAGAACGGGCACGGGAGGGGGCGCAGTGGAAGAAGCCGATATCGTCGTCGTCGGGGGTGGATCAGGCGGAGCGGCAACAGCCGGCCGGCTGAGCGAGGACGGCCGCTACAGCGTCGCCCTGCTGGAGGCGGGAGGCCGCAACACCGGGTTCCGTACGCGGATTCCGGGTTTCATCGCCTTCCAGACCCCGAAGACCAACTGGCAGTTCGAGACGGTGCCGCAGGCGGGACTGAACGGCCGGCGCGGCTACCAGCCGCGCGGACGCGGGCTGGGCGGATCGAGCGCGATCAATGCGATGCTCTATCTGCGCGGCAACAAATGGGACTATGACAATTGGGCAGCGATGGGTTGCCCTGGCTGGTCCTATGACGAGGTCCTGCCCATCTTCAAACGCTCCGAGCATAATGAGCGCGGGGCCGATGCCTGGCATGGCGGCGACGGGCCGTTGAACGTCAGCGACCAGTGCGATCCGCATCCGGGATCGATCGAGTTCGTCGAGGCCGCACGGCAGCTTCAGATTCCGCTGAACGACGATTTCAACGGCGCCCGGCAGGATGGCGTCGGCGTCTATCAGGTGACCCAGAAGGGCGGCGAGCGCTGGAGTTCGTCGCGCGCCTATATCGAAAGCGCCGGCAAGCGCGCCAACCTGGAAGTGCTGACCGACGTCATCGCCGAGCGGGTGCTGTTCGACGAAGGCCGCGCCTGGGGCGTCGCCTATCTGCAGGACGGCGAGGCGAAGGTAATCCGGGCGCGCCGGGCGGTGGTGCTGGCCGGCGGTGTGTTCGGCACGCCGCAATTGCTGATGCTGTCCGGCATCGGGCCGGGCCGGCATCTGCGCGAACAGGGCGTGGCGGTGCGGATCGACCGGCCGATGGTCGGCGCGAACCTGCAGGACCATGTCGATTATGTCGCCGGGTTCGAGGTGAAGGGCAGCTATTTCATCGGCCAGTCGCTGAAGGGCACGCTCAAATCGGCCGGCGCGATCGTGCAATGGATGCGGCACCGACGCGGCGCGATGACGACCCCCTATGCCGAATCGGGCGGTTTCCTGACGGTCGACCCCAATTCGCCGGCCCCGGACATCCAGCTGCATTTCGTGCCGGTGGTGCTCGAGGATCATGGGCGGACCAAGGTGAAGAGCCACGGTTTCTCCTGCCACACTTGCGTGCTTAGGCCGGAAAGCCATGGCACCGTCCGCCTTCAATCGATCGACGCGCGCGCCGCGCCACTGATCGACCCGGCGTTCCTCAGCGACGGGCGCGACATGGAACTGCTGAAGAAGGGCGTGCGGGCGATGTATCGGATCCTGGAGGCGCCGCCGCTCGCCGACCACAAGGGCCGCGACCGCTATCCGATCGACCTGAACGACGACGATGCGCTCGAACGGCTGATCCGCGCCCGGGCCGACACCATCTATCATCCGGTGGGCACCGCGCGGATGGGATCCGACGACATGGCCGTGTGCGACCCAAGGCTACGCGTGCGCGGGGTCGAGGGGCTCTATGTCGCCGATGCCTCGATCATGCCCAAACTGATCTCGGGCAACACCAACGCCCCGTCGATCATGATCGGCGAGCGCTGCGCCGATTTCGTGAAGGCCGATCTCGCCAGCTGATCATCCAGATTCATATGGCGCGCGTTCAGCTTTTCGCGTGTAGCGCGGCGTCATGGACAGAAAGACGCTCAACCGCCTCGGCCTCGCGGCCGCCATCCTGCTCGTGCCGGGCGGCTTCATCCTGGGCGCGACGCTCGCCGCGCAACGCTATCGCAAGCAGCAGGCAGAAGGCGAGGCCGTGACGGAAGAGGACGAAGCCGCCGAGGGCGATACACGCCCAATCGCCTGACATAAAAAGGGCCGGTGCGTTGCCGCACCGGCCTAAGGTCGTCCGCAGGAGGAACATGATGGGGGGCCGACCGCATCGGGCCGGCCCCGATCTGGTCAGTAGTTGTAGGCGCGCTCGCCATGCTCGCCGACGTCGAGGCCTTCCTGCTCGACTTCGGGGGAGACCCGGCCACCAGTGACGGCCTTGGCGATGAACACGGCGACGGTGGTGCCGATCGCAGCCCAGATGATCGTGACGCCAACGGCCTTGAACTGGACCACAAGCTTGGCGATCATGTCGTAATCGGCAGCACCCGGACCACCGAGCGAGGGGGCGTAGACGATGGCGGTCCCAATAGCGCCGATCATGCCGCCGATGCCGTGCACGCCGAACGCATCGAGCGAGTCGTCATAACCGAGCTTCGGCTTCACCTTCGTCACGAAGAGGAAGCAGACGATCGAGGCCACCGCACCAAGAACGATCGCCCCGAACGGGCCGGAATTGCCGGCCGCCGGCGTGACGGCAACCAGCCCGGCGATGATGCCGGAGCAGAAGCCGAGGGCCGATGCCTTGTGACCCGAGGCACGCTCGGCCAACATCCAGAACAGGCCCGCCGAGGCGGTCGCGACGAAGGTGTTGATCATGGCGAGAGCAGCGGAGCCATTGGCTTCGAGCGCGGAACCCGCGTTGAAGCCGAACCAGCCGAC
Organism: Candidatus Sphingomonas phytovorans; assembly: GCA_029202385.1. Classification (NCBI taxonomy): domain Bacteria; kingdom Pseudomonadati; phylum Pseudomonadota; class Alphaproteobacteria; order Sphingomonadales; family Sphingomonadaceae; genus Sphingomonas; species Candidatus Sphingomonas phytovorans. The sequence continues at coordinate 4,125,588 of CP119314.1, read as the reverse complement.
CCACAGCAGGCCGGTGCCGACGCCGGTAAGCGTCAGCGAATGCGGTGCCATGCGCTCGGTCGGATAACCGACGCGCTTGCCGATGATGAGGGCGAAGACCAGCGCCGAGACGCCGGCGTTGATGTGAACGACCGTACCGCCGGCGAAATCGAGGGCTCCCGCCTTGAAGAAATAGCCGCTCGACGCCCAGACCATGTGCGCGATCGGGAAATAGACGATCGTGAGCCACACCAAAGCGAACACCATGACCGCCGAGAATTTGACGCGCTCGACGATCGACCCGAGCACCAGCGCGACGGTGATCGCCGCGAAGGTCATCTGGAAGCAGACGAACACATATTCAGGGATGCCGACGCCGGCCGTGAAGGTCGCCGCGACGCTCGAGGCGTTGACCCCCTTCAGGAACAGCTTGTCGAAATTGGATACGACGTTGCTGAGGCCGCTGGTGTAATCGGGCCCGAAGGCCATGGTGTAGCCCCACACCACCCAGACGAGCATCGCCAGCGCGGCGACCGCGCCGATCTGGGTCATCACCGACAGCATGTTCTTGGTGCGGGCGAGGCCGCCATAGAACAGGGCGAGGCCGGGGAGGATCATCATTAGCACGAGGACCGTGGCGGTCATCATCCAGGCGGTATCGCCCTTGTTCACCGTCGGCACCGCTGGCGCCGCGGTAGCGGCGGCCTGTGCCCAGGCGGGGAGCGCGGCGAACAGTCCGAGCCCGAGGCCAGCCCCGAGGCCGGCATATTTCAAAACATGCTTCATCACTGCCCCCTTACTCACAGCGCGGTTTCGTCGGTTTCGCCGGTGCGGATGCGCACGGCCTGTCCGACATCGAGAACGAAGATCTTGCCGTCGCCGATCGCGCCGGTGTTGGCCGAGGCCTGGATCGCCTCGACGACCTTGGCCGCGAGGTCAGCCGCGCACACGATCTCGATCTTGATCTTGGGCACCATGTTGGTGCTGTATTCGGCACCCCGGTAGATTTCGGTCTGGCCCTTCTGGCGGCCAAAGCCCTTCACTTCAGTCACGGTCATGCCCGCGACGCCGATCTCGGTAAGGGCCTCGCGGACCTCGTCGAGCTTGAACGGCTTGATGATGGCAATGATGAGTTTCACCGGCGCCCCCTGTTGAGATTTAGTCCCGGGGGATGATCAGCAATGGTCGTGCCAGAGTCGAAAACACGCGTTTCCGCGCGGTTTTCCGAAAGAAAATGTTACCGACAGGTAAATTTTTGTGCAGCTGCGAACAGCTGCACAAGAATCAGGCAGTATCCGACAGGATTTTCCGCGCGGCCGCCAGATCCTCGTCATCGACCATCACGCGGACCGGAATGAACAGATAGCTGCCGTCGGCGATGCTCGAATTGCCATCCAGCGCGACCGCATCGATCCCTTCGGAATCGAGCCGGCCGATCACGATATGCGCTTCGTTGCGATTGAAGCGGCCCAGTTCAACCAGTGCCATTATCGAGCCGCCCGTGTCGGGTTGCGGACCGGCAGGCCGTCGATGCTGCGGGTGCGCCGGGCATATTTGCCGAAGCGCTCCTCGTCGCTCGATTTCGCGTGATATTTGCTGAGCGTCTCGCGCTCGCGGTCGAAGCTCATATGCGGCACGCCCCAGCCGCAGCTCGTCTGTATCTGATCGATCGCGATCTCGAAGATCTGGCGCGTGCCGGGGAGCAGGGTGAAATGGCCGGCCAGTTCCGCCCAGCGATCGTCCTGCGGCAGGACCGGCATGCCGCGCCCATAGATGCGGAAGATCAGGGCGGGGCTTTCGAAGGCGCAGAACATGATGGTGATGCGGCCGTCGGCAAGGAGATGCGCGTTGGTCTCGTTGCCGGAACCCGCGACGTCGAGATACGCCACGCGCCTGTCGTCCAGCACGCGGAAGCTATCCATGCCCTTGGGACTGAGATTGATCCGCGCCCCGGCCGCGGCGGTCGCGACGAAAAAGACCGGCTGGCGCGCGATGAAGGCGCGGTGATCATCGGTGAGGGCGTCGAAGAACTCGGCCATGCGGCTGCCGTATCACACACCTCCCATGAGAGGGAGAGGCGACCTCTATACCACGCGCGGCACCCGTGGCCGGCCGAGCGGGCATTCCAGCGCGTCACGATCCCAGGCTGCAAGATCGGCGGCGGCATCGTACGTTGACCGGCAGAAGGCGAGCAGCACCGAATGGGGATCGGCGGCGGTGCGGACGGCGTCATAGGGAAGGAGGAACTCGCCCATCTCGACGCTGTAGACAGCCTCACCCGGCTCGACTTTCGCCTCGGCATAGCCGGCCGGCGCGGGATAGGCGTAGGCATAAAAGGCAGCATGCGGATACGCATCGCTGCCGGGCCAGAAGCCGACACTCGCCTCTTCGTGACTATACGCCTCGCACGTCACCGCATCGGGCAGGCCGGGCAAGCCGCCCGGATGGCGGGGCGCCGCGCGGCCCGAGAAGCGGGTCAAGGCGAGGTCGAAGCTTCCCCAGAAGAAATGGATAGGGCTCGCCTTGCCGAGAAAGCCGGTGCGGAACCGGCCGAACACGCTCTGCACCTGGATCAACGCACGCCAGAATCGGCGCACCGCCTCCGCGTCATAAGGCCGGACTTCATGATCGTGGGCGAAGGGTAGCGCACCCGGCATCTCGCTCGGCTTGCCGTCGAACGACGTCGTGACGCCAAGGCTCCGAAGAGCCGCCACCACCGCCACATGGAAATCGGCGATGCTGCCGTCGGCGAGCGGGACGGTCTTCACTCCGCCGTCGCTGCTGGCGAAGACGACCTCGTCAGCGATCAGATCCATATCGATCTGGAGGATATGGTCGCCGCAGGGAATCGCGGACGTGCTCAACCCGCGCGCGGTAAGATAGAGCGGGACGTGCCAGCTATGGTTGAGCCATGGCGTCAGCGCGAGACGGATCTTGCCGAGGACCTGGGTGCGGAGCTGGAGGCCGATCGCGGTCTCGCGCCAGGAAAGCCAGTCGAGTTCGGGCCAGGCAGACATGCTCAGTTCCCTCTTCCACCCTCGCTCCACAGAAGGGCGATCACACCGCCGTGCCGCCCACCGTCAGTCCGCTGACCAGCAAGGTCGGCTGGCCGACGCCGGCGGGCACGCTCTGGCCACCCTTGCCGCACATGCCGACGCCTTCGTCGAGCGCGAAGTCGTTGCCGATGCCGGTTACCTTGGTCAGCACGCTGGGCCCGTCGCCGATCAGGGTCGCGCCCTTGATCGGGGCGCCGAGCCTGCCGTTCTCGATCTTGTACGCCTCGGTGCAGGAGAAGACGAACTTGCCCGAGACGATATCGACCTGGCCGCCGCCGAAGCTCTTGGCGAAGATGCCGTTCTTCACGCGGCTCAGCAGCTCGGCCGGATCGTCGTTGCCGCCGCGCATGAAGGTGTTGGTCATGCGGGGCATCGGCGCATGGGCGAAGCTTTCGCGCCGGCCATTGCCGGTCGGGGCGACGCCCATCAACCGCGCGTTGAGCCGGTCCTGGATATAGCCGCGCAGGATGCCGTCCTCGATCAGGATATTCTCCTGGGTCGGGGTGCCCTCGTCGTCGATCGACAGCGAGCCGCGCCGGTCCGCGATCGAACCATCATCGACCACCGTCACGCCGGGCGCGGCGACGCGTTCACCGATGCGGCCGGAAAAGGCCGAGGTGCCCTTGCGGTTGAAATCGCCTTCGAGCCCGTGGCCGATCGCTTCGTGCAGCAGGATGCCGGGCCAGCCCGGGCCGAGCAGCACGGTCATCTCGCCGGCGGGGGCGGCGACCGAATCGAGATTGACCAGCGCCTGGGCCAGCGCCTCGTCGATCGCGCGGTTCCACGTCTCAGGCCGCATCAGCGCATCATAGAGATAGCGGCCGCCAAGGCCGAAATTGCCCGTCTCGCGCCGGCCATTCTGCTCGACCACGATCGAGACGTTGAGACGCACCAGCGGGCGGATGTCAGTCGCGACGAAACCGTCTGCGCGGACGATCTCGACCACGCTCCAGGTGCCCGACAGCGCGACCGAGACCTGGGCGACGCGCGGATCGCGCGCCCGTGCGGCGGCATCGATCGTCTGGCAGAGATTCACCTTGTCGGCGAAGGGGATGAGATCGAGCGGATCGGCAGCGGTATAGAGATGGCGGTTGGTCGCGCGCGGCGGCGGGGCCTTGGCCGATGCCGAGGGATCGATCAGCGCCATCGTCTCGGCGGCGCGGCCGATCGCCGCGGCGCTCAGCTCGTTCGCATGGGCGAAGGCGGTGGTCTCGCCCGAGACGGCGCGCAGGCCGAAGCCGGAATGGGTGTCGTAGCTGGCTGTCTTCAGCCGGCCGTCGTCGAAGCCGAACGCCTCGGACTTGCGGTACTGAAGGTAGAGTTCCCCGTCGTCGGCCTTGGCCAGCGCCGACGCGGTGAGGCGCTGCGCCTCAGCCGGATCGAGCTGGCCATCGTGATAGAGGAAGGAGCGGGGGTCTGAAAGGCTGATCATGCCCCGCAATATAGGGGCGTTAAAGGCTCGCGCCAGCCGGATGATCGGGGAGGGTCGATTGATCGACCCCGTCGGCCGGTCCGCCGATCAGCACGAAACGCCGGTCGCAATAGCCGCAATCGACATAACCATGCTCGTCGATCTCGAGGAACACGCGCGGATGGCCGAGCGCGGCGCCGCCGGGAATATCGGTCGCGCCGTCACAGGCGTTGCGGCGATGGGAGACGCGGAGGGTTTCGGGCGGGGCGATCATGAGGTGGCGCGATAGCAAGCGCAGGCGCGAGGGGCAATTCTTCCTTTCCCTATCCCGCCGGGAGAGGGGTTGGCGCGCGCTTGCCGCAAGCTTAAGGGCCAAGCATGACTGAAGCCGCCATCGTCATCGACTCGCTCTGCAAGACCTACAAGGGCGGCAAGCGCGCCCTGGACGATGTGTCCTTCGAGGTGCCGCGCGGGCAGATCTTTGGGCTGCTCGGGCCGAACGGCGCAGGCAAGTCGACCCTGATCAACATCCTGGCGGGTCTGGTCAACAAGACCGACGGCAGGGCATCGATCTGGGGCTTCGATATCGACCAGCACCCGCGCAACGCCAAGGCATCGATCGGGATCGTCAACCAGGAAATCCTGTTCGATCCCTTCTTCACCCCGTTCGAGACGCTCGAGATCCAGGCGGGTCTCTACGGCGTGCCCAAGGCGAAGCGCCGCTCGATGGAGCTGCTCCGCGCCGTGCACCTGGAAGACAAGGCCAACGCCTATGCCCGCACCCTGTCGGGCGGCATGAAGCGACGGCTGATGGTGGCCAAGGCAATGGTGCACACGCCGCCGGTGCTGGTGCTCGACGAGCCGACCGCGGGCGTCGATATCGAGCTTCGCCAGCAACTCTGGGCCTATGTGCGCGGCCTCAACGAGCAGGGCGTGACGGTCGTGCTGACCACGCATTATCTGGAAGAGGCCGAGCAGCTCTGCGACCGCATCGCGATCATCAACCATGGCAAGGTGATCGCCAACGAGCCGACCCGCGAGCTGGTCGGCAAGGCGACCGAGAAGCTGGTCGAGGTGACGGTCGACCGTGACGTCAAGGCGACACCCCAGGCCGATTGTTTCCAGAAGATCGAGCTGAAGGGCACGCGCACGCTCGCCATCACCTATGCCAAGGACCGGGTGAATGCGGGCGAGGTGCTCGCCGCGGTACAGGCCGACGGCTATGGCATCGTCGATGTTTCGACCCGCGAGGCCGACCTGGAGGATGTGTTCCTGAACCTCACGCGCGCGTCGAACGGATAGCGACCGCTTGTTTTCCCGTTCGTTTCAGGCGTAGTCGCGGGAAACGCGGATCGAACGCCCCTGGTCTCGACTTCGCTCGACACGAACGGAGTGGGTGTGCCGGACTCTCATATAAGCGACGTTCTGATCATCGGTTCCGGCGCGGCCGGGCTGACCGCAGCGCTCAATCTCGCCGACCGGGTCAAGGTGACGGTGCTTGCCAAGGGCGGGTTGAACGAGGGTTCGACCGCCTGGGCACAGGGCGGGATCGCGGCGGTGCTGGAGCCGGGCGACACCTTCGAGAGCCATATCGAGGATACGATGATCGCCGGCGCGGGACTGAACAACCGCGAGACCGTTGAATTCGTGGTCGAGCGTGCCCCGGCCGCCATCGCGCGGCTCGAGGAACTTGGGGTGCCGTTCGCGACCGACGGCGATGCGCTTCACCTGACGCGCGAGGGCGGACATAGCCATCGGCGGATCGTGCATGTCGCCGACGCGACCGGCTGGGCAGTGCAGGAGGCGTTGCAGCGCGCGGCCGAGGCGCACCCCAATATCACCCTGATACCCGACATGGTCGCGATCGACCTGGCGACCGGACGGCATGAGGAGCGCTATTCGGGATCAGGCCATGTCTGGGGCGTCTATGCCGTCAACCGCGCGACGGGCCGCGTCGAACTGTATACGGCGCGCGCCACGATCCTGGCGACCGGCGGCGCCGGGCGCACCTATCTCTTCTCGACCGCGCCGCGCGGCGCCACCGGCGACGGCATCGCCATGGCGTGGCGCGCCGGATGCCGGGTGTCGAACATGGAATTCATGCAGTTCCATCCGACCTGCCTGTACAATCTCGAGGTCAAGAACTTCCTGATCACCGAGGCGGTGCGGGGCGAGGGCGGCCATCTGCTGATCCCCGACACCGGCTATCGCTTCATGCCCGATTTCGACCCGCGCGCCGAGCTGGCGCCGCGCGACATCGTCGCGCGCGCGATCGACCATGAGATCAAGCGGCTCGGCTTGGACTATGTCCATCTCGACATCAGCCATCGCGGCCCCGAGTTCGTGAAGGAGCATTTTCCGAACATTTATGAAAAGCTGCTCGGCCTCGGCATCGACATGACAAAGGACCCGATCCCGGTCGTCCCGGCACAGCATTATACGTGCGGCGGGGTCGTCATCGACCTGCACGGCAAGACTGATCTGCCCGGCCTCTATGCCGCGGGCGAATGCAGCGAATCCGGCCTGCACGGCGCCAACCGGCTCGCTTCCAACAGCCTGCTGGAATGTTTCGTGTTCGGCGAGGCAGCGGCGGACCACATCCTCGACCATTGGGACGAATTGCCCTCCCCGCCCCCGATCCGTCCCTGGGACGAAAGCCGGGTCGAGGATTCGGACGAGGAAGTGGTCATCAAGCAGAACTGGACCGAGATCCGGCGCTTCATGTGGAACTATGTCGGCATCGTCCGGACGACCAAGCGCCTGGAACGGGCGCAGCACCGAATCCGGCTGCTCACCGACGAAGTGAACGACTATTACGGGCATTTCCGCGTGACGCCCGACCTGATCGAGTTGCGCAACCTGCTCCAGACCGCCGAATTGATCGTCCGGTCAGCGCTGCACCGCCATGAATCGCGCGGGCTGCATTACACGCTCGATTATCCCGACATGTTGCCGGAAGCGGTCGATACGATCCTCGTACCGTAAACAGGCGGCGCCGCGCCGTTCCGGGATCGGCAGCGCCTCTTGCCGCAGACAAATCCGCTGCCGCGTCGACTTTCGGGAGCCTGTAAAACTCCTGAATGGATTCAACCGGCTGGCCTGCGATGCTGCGACAACCGTTTCACCTTGTGTCAGCCGCGGTTCGTCGCAAGGCTTGCATGCCGGGGATTCCTCAAGGAGAATCCGTGTCTAAGGTCGCGAACCGGGGGCGGGGCTTTGATTGGTGACACAGATTCTACCATTTGATTTTCCGAGGCCTGTAGCGGTGACACTTCTCGCCGCAGCGCTCTGTGCCTGCGGGCATGACACCAGCAGACACCTGACCCTGATACCCGCTGCGGCTGTTCAGCCGCCCTATCAGGTCGTCGTTCCCGTCCCGCCACCCACACCCAGGCCGCAGCCGTCCCGGGCGCCCGAAGCACTGGTCGCGAATGTCACCGCGCTCGGTCGCAACTTCAACGGACGGGTCGGCATCGCGGTGCGCAGCATCGACCAGGGATGGACTGTATCGAGCAACGGCGACGCCCGCCTGCCCCAGCAAAGCGTGAGCAAGCTGTGGGTGGCGATGACCGTGCTGGACTATCGCGACAGCGGGCGGCTGACGCTCGATGATCCGATCACGCTGACCAAGGACGATTTCACCCTGTTCCATCAGCCGGTCGCGGCGCTGGTCAAAGATGGCGGCTATCATACCACCGTCGGCGAGCTGCTGCGGCGCGCGCTGACGATGAGCGACAATACCTGCAACGACCGGCTGCTCCGCTATGTCGGCGGGCCGGCCGCGGTGCGCGACTTCATCCGGCGCAAGGGGCTGGGCGATATCCGCTTCGGCCCGGGCGAGAAGCTGTTGCAAAGCGCGACCGCGGGCCTCCAGTGGAAGCCCGAGTTCGCCTTCGGCAATGCCTTTACCCGCGCCCGCGCCCGGCTGCCCCAGACAGCGCGGATCGCGGCGTTCGAACGCTATGTCGCCGATCCGCCGGACGGCGCCGCGCCGTCAGCGATCGCCGGCGCCCTTGCCAAGCTCAAGCTCGGCCAGCTCCTGTCCAGGCAGTCGACCGATTATCTGATCAGCACCATGGAATCGTCCAAGACCGGCCGGCAGCGGATGCACGGCGCGGTGCCGGCCGGCTGGGACTTCGGCCACAAGACCGGCACCGGCCAGGATCTGGCCGGGCGCACCGCGGGCTATAATGATGTCGGCCTGCTGATGGCGCCCGACGGCCGCAGCTATGCCGTCGCGATCATGATCGGCGATACGCCCCGGGCCATCCCGGAACGCCAGGCGCTGATGCAGGCAGTGGTCACCGCGGTGGTCGCGAGCCATCGCGGCCAGGGCGATTCGCTGGCGGGCCGCGCCCCGATTCCCTGATCGGGCAACGCCGGTCAGTGGACATCCGATCGCAGCACGCGCGCTGAGATTTCGCCTCGCCCCCGCCGCGCACCACTGCTATCCCGCGCCCATGCCGCACCTCTATCTCGTCGACGGATCGGGTTATATCTTCCGAGCCTATCATCGCCTGCCGCCGCTCACCAACGTGCACGGCGAACCCGTCGGCGCGGTCTATGGCTATACGACCATGTTGTGGAAGCTCGCCGACGAGCTGCACAAGGCGGATGGGCCGACCCATATGGCGGTCGTGCTCGACAAATCGAGCCATACCTTCCGCAACGAGCTGTACGACAAGTACAAGGCGCAGCGCCCGCCGCCGCCCGAGGACCTGGTCCCGCAATTCCCGATGATTCGCGACGCCACCCGCGCCTTCTCGCTGCCCTGCATCGAGGAGGACGGGCTCGAGGCCGACGACATCATCGCCAGCTACGCCAAGGCAGCCCTGCGCGAGGGCTGGTCAGTCACCATCGTCAGCTCCGACAAGGACTTGATGCAGCTGATCGAGCCAGGGCTCGATCTGTACGATACGATGAACAACCGCCGTCTCGGCGCCGAGCACGTCATGGAGAAGTTCGGCGTGATGCCCGACCGGCTGGGTGACGTGCTCGGCCTTATGGGCGACAGCGTCGACAATGTGCCGGGCGTGCCGGGCGTCGGCCCGAAGACCGCCGCCAAGCTGATCCAGGAACATGGCGATATCGAAGGCGTGCTGGCGGCCGCCCCCTCGATGAAGCCCGGCAAGCTGCGCGACAATCTGATCGAGCATGCCGACAATGCCCGGCTCTCCCGCGTGCTGGTGACGCTGAAGGACGATGCGCCTCTGGCCGAGCCGCTTGAGGACCTGGCGCTTCAGGGGATTCCCGAGGCGCCGCTCCGTGCGTTCCTGGAACATCACGGCTTCAAGTCGCTGCTCGCCAAGCTCTCCGCCGTGGCGGATGCGCCGGTCGAGACGCCGAAGAGCGTGCCGCAGGAGGAAGACCCGCCCTGCGATCACGACGGCTATGTGACGGTGATCGACGAGACCGCGCTCGACGACTGGATCGCGAAAGCGCGACACCAGGGCTGGATCGCGATCGACACCGAGACGACCGGCATCGACGCGACACGCGCCGAACTGGTCGGGGTCAGCATGGCGCTCGAACCGAACAAGGCATGCTACATCCCGCTTGGCCATGGCGGCACGGGACTGTTCGCCGAAAAGCCCGACCAGATCGCGCCGGCCACGGCGCTGGCGAAGTTCAAGCCGCTGTTCGAGGACCCAGGCGTGCTCAAGATCGGGCATAATCTGAAATACGACATGATCGTGCTCGGTCGGCTTGGCATCGACGTCGCGCCGCATGACGACACGATCCTGATGAGCTTCGATCTCGACGCGGGGCTGCACGGCCACGGCATGGACGAGCTTGCCGCGACTCACCTCTCGCACAGCTGCATTGCGTTCAAGGACGTGGTCGGAACGGGCAAGAACCAGCTTCAGTTCAACGAGATCGACCTGGCCTCGGCCACGCGCTACGCGGCCGAGGATGCCGACGTCACGCTCAGGCTGTGGCGCCGGTTCAAGCCGCGCCTGCCGGCAGAGGGCGCGACGCGAGTCTACGAGATGGTCGACCGGCCGCTCGCGCCGGTGATCGCGCAGATGGAGCGGCACGGCATCAAGGTCGACCGCGAGAAATTGTCGCAGCTCTCGACCGAATTCGCCCATTCGATCGCCGCGCTCGAGACCGAGATCCATGGCCTTGCCGGCGGCCCCTTCACCATCGGCAGCCCCAAGCAGCTTGGCGATGTGCTGTTCGAGCGCATGGGCATCAAGGGCGGGCGCAAGGGCAAGTCCGGCGTCTATTCGACCGACGTCAATGAACTGGAGCGGATCGCGGCGGACAAGGATTCGCCCGGCAAGGAGATCGCGGCGCGCGTGCTCGACTGGCGGCAATTGTCGAAGCTGAAATCCACCTATACCGACGCGCTGCAGGCACAGATCAACCCCGAGACCGGGCGGGTCCATACCAGCTATTCGCTGACCGGCGCGCAGACCGGGCGGCTGTCCTCGACCGACCCGAACCTGCAGAACATCCCGATCCGCACCGAGATCGGCCGCCAGATTCGCGACGCCTTCGTCGCGGAGTCGGGCAATGTCCTGCTCGCGGCCGATTATTCGCAGATCGAGCTGCGGCTGGCCGCGCACATGGCCGATGTGCCCGCGCTCAAACAGGCATTTGCCGACGGCGCCGACATTCACAGCCTGACCGCGCAGGAACTGTTCGGCGAGGTCAACCGCGATACCCGCGGGCGGGCCAAGACGATCAACTTCGCCATCCTCTACGGCATTTCCCGCTGGGGCCTGGCCGGGCGGCTCGACGTGACCGCTGACGAGGCACAGGCGATGATCGACCGCTATTTCGAGCGCTTCCCCGGTATCAACCACTATATCGTCGAGACGACCGAAAAGGCGCGCGACAAGGGCTATACCGAGACGCTGTTCGGCCGAAAGACGCATTTCCCGCGGCTCAAGTCAAAGATCCAGCATGAGCGCCAGGGTGCTGAGCGCGCCGCGATCAACGCGCCGATCCAGGGGACGAGCGCCGACATCATCAAGCGTGCGATGGTGCGCATGGGGCCGGCGCTGATCGAGGCCGGCCTGCCGAACGTGCGCATGCTGCTCCAGGTGCATGACGAACTGGTGTTCGAACTGCCCGAAGGCGATGTCGAGGCAGCGAGGCCGGTGATCGAACGGGTGATGGCAAGCGCAGCCGAGCCCGCCGTGGTCCTCAGCGTGCCTCTCGGCATCGAGATCGGCGTCGGTCCGAGTTGGGGAGCCGCGCATTGACCGACGCGGCCGCCGCCGATGATGGGGGCACCGAAGACCTCAAGGCCCTGGCCAAGGGCGGTCGTACCAACATCATCGGTTTCCTGTTGCGCCTCGCCGCACGACTGCCGTTCCTGTTCATCGCCGGCCGGGTCTATGGCCCGGACATCGTCGGCCGGTTCGCGCTGGCGGTGGTGGTGGTCGAGCTCGCCGCCCTGCTCGCCACGCTCGGGCTGAAGCGCGGGCTTGCCCAGGCGCTGTCCTCCTCCGACCGGCCGCATGTCCATGTGGTGTGGGATGCTATGGCGGTGGCGTTCCTCGCCTCGCTGATCGCCAGCGGCGTGCTGATCGCCCTGCCGCAGATCATGTACCCCAACAGCCCGATCGAGGGGATGGACCGCTGGCTGCCGTGCATCGTGTTCGCGGTCGCCTGGTCCGATGTCAGCCTCGCCGCGCTCGCCTATCGCCGCAACGTCAAGGCGACGGTGACAGCGCGCGCGATCGTCGAACCCTGGACGATCAGCGCCGCGGCCTGGGTCTTCTCCTTCGTCTCGCTGCGCGACGGCCTGATCTATTCCTACATCCTGTCGATGGCGGCGGCACTCGTCGCGTCGCTGGTTCCGTTCATCCGCAGCTATGGCCTGCCGCACGGCTGGCGGCCACGCATCGTTCACCTGGTCGCGCTGGCCAGCCGCAACGCGCCGCTCGCCGGCGCCGACGCGATCGAATGGGGCACGCGCAATGTCGACCGGTTCATCCTCGGGGTGATGTTCGAGCCCAAGATCGTCGGCATCTATTACATGGCGCAGCAGGTCGCCTCGATCCCGGCGAAGCTCAAGACCAGCTTCGATCCGATCCTTGGCCCCGTGATCACCGCGAGCCTGGCCAAGAACGACCGCGAGGCGATCGCGGCGCAGGTGCGGCAGGTCGGTTTCTGGATCATGGCGGCGCAGACCGGCCTTGCGCTGATGGGGTCGATCCCGGGCGAGGCGGTGATGGGCGTGGTGGGGCCGCAATTCGTCTCCGGCACCGCCGCGCTCGCCTTTCTGCTGACCGCCGAAGCGGTGGCGTCGACCGGTGCCGTGTGCGAATCGGCTTTGGTCTATATCGCGCGGGTGCGGAACCTGATGATCTCGCTGGGGACCCTGTGTTTCCAGATCGCGCTCAGCTTCACGCTGATCTTCGCGATGCGCTGGATCGGCTGGCCGATCAACTTCCAGGCCGCAGGGCCAGCGGTGGCGCTGCTGGTCGCGCTCGGCCTCGCATCCGTCGTCAAGTCGAACCTGCTTGCCCATCTGCTCAAGGCGCGCGTCTCGGGTTTCCGCATGCCGATGCTCTGGGCGATCGGCGCGGCGGTGGTCGTCGGGACGGCGTTCACCTCCCTGCCCAGGCGGTATGAATGGGCCGAGCTGCTCATCGGCCTGCCGGCCATCGCCGCGACCTATTTGTTCGTCCTGTCGCGCTTGGCGTTCAGCCCCGAGGACCGGGCGCTGTTCGGCAAGATACCGTCAGTGGACGAAGCGACGCTGCCGACCTGAGGCAGCCCCCTTCAACCCGCCTGCCCGTTCATCAATGCCGGAAGTGGCGCATCCCGGTGAACACCATCGCCAGGCCAGCCGCATCGGCCGCCGCGATCACCTCGTCGTCGCGGATCGAGCCGCCCGGCTGGATGACGGCGGTGGCCCCCGCCTCGACCGCGGCAAGCAGGCCGTCGGCGAAGGGGAAGAAGGCATCCGACGCCACCGCCGAGCCGATCGTGCGCGGCGTGGCCCAGCCTGCCTTGTCGGCGGCGTCCTTCGCCTTCCAGGCAGCGATGCGGGCTGATTCGAGCCGGTTCATCTGGCCCGCGCCGATGCCGGCGGTGGCGCCATCCTTCGCATAGACGATCGCATTCGACTTGACGTGCTTGGCGACCGTCCAGGCAAAGCGGCAATCGGCAAGCTCCGCCTCGGTCGGCTGACGTTTGGTCACCACCTTGAGATCGGGCGCTGCGCCACTATCCCGGGTCTGGACCAGCCAGCCGCCCGCGATCGACTTGGCCATAAGGCCGGTACGCGCCGGATCGGGCAGGTCGCCGGTGAGGAGCAGGCGAAGGTTCTTCTTCGCCGCGAAGATGGCGAGCGCGGCTTCGTCGGCGCCGGGAGCGATCACCACTTCAGTGAAGATGCCTGAAATGGCGCGCGCGGTCGCCTCGTCCAGCGCCCGGTTCAGCGCGATGATGCCGCCGAACGCCGAGACGGTGTCGCAGGCGAACGCCCCGGCATAGGCCTGCTCGATCGTCGCGGCGGTGGCGACGCCGCAGGGATTGGCATGCTTGACGATGACCACGGTCGGCTGCGCATCGCGGAACTCGCTGACCAGTTCGAGCGCGGCGTCGGCGTCGTTGTAATTATTGTAGCTGAGTTCCTTGCCCTGCATCTGGCGCGCCTGGCCGATGCCGCGTGCGTGCGGGCCGGTCGCTGTATAGAATGCAGCTGACTGGTGCGGATTCTCGCCATAGCGGAGCGACGCCCCGCGCTTCAGCGTGATCGGCAGCGTTTCCGGGAAAGCCTCGCCCTGGTCGGCGAACCCGAACCAGCTCGCGATCATGCCGTCATAGGTAGCGGTCGCGGCGAAGGCGCGCGCGGCGAGGCGCTTGCGCAGATCGAGCGTGGTAGCGCCGCCCGATGAATCCATCTCGGCGACCAGCGCATCATAGTCGGCGGGATCAGTGACGATCGCGACGAAGGCGTGGTTCTTGGCGGCAGACCGCACCATCGACGGGCCGCCGATATCGATATTCTCGATGATCTCCGGCCGGTCGGCGCCCTTCATCACCGTCTGGAGGAAGGGATAGAGGTTCACCACCACCAGATCGATCGCACCGATGCCATGCTCCTCCATCGAGGCGACATGGGCCTTGTCGTCGCGCACCGCGAGCAGGCCGCCATGGACCTTGGGGTGCAGGGTCTTCACGCGACCGTCCATCATCTCCGGGAAGCCGGTCAGGTCGGAGATGTCGCGCACTTCCAGGCCCGCATCGCGCAGCGCGGCGGCGGTGCCGCCGGTCGAGACCAGCTCGACGCCGTGGCGAGCGAGTGCCCGGCCGAGATCGACGATGCCGGTCTTGTCGGATACCGACAAAAGGGCACGGCGGATGGTGATGGCGGTCATGGGCACTCCGGGGGTGAGGGGTCGCGCGTCCCTCTGCCGTCTCAGGTCGCGCGCTTCAAGGCCCAGCTCACGCTGGCGCCGCCCGCGGGGGATTCTCCCGACACGACAAGCTGGTGAGTCGGTTGCGGCCGGCCGTCGCCGTCGATCCAAAGACTGTCCTCGACCGCCAGCGTGCCGCCGCGGCAGCGGAACTGCCACAGCACCCCGCCGGGCAGGCGAAGCAGCGCGGCCATGCCGTCCGCCGTCGGCGAGACCGATACGCCCTGGCCGAGATGGAAGCGGATCGCGAAGGCGGTGGCCGCGAGCTTGCGCTTCTTGCTGGCGGGCAGCAGCATATCCTCGCCGCGGAGCTCGCGACCGTCGCCGGCAAGCACGAGCTGGCGGCGGTGGACGAAGCCATAGCGTCTGGCATAGCCGTCATGGCTCGCCTCGATACGGCTCGACGCCTCGCTTTCCTGCCGTGCCAGCTCGACCTCGGCGACGCCGCGCCCGAGCGTGCCGTCGGCATGGATCGCGGTCGAATTACTGTCCCCGACGATCAGGGTCGAATGCGCCGCGGTAGTGCGCAGTCCGTCGGCAAGGGCGGCGGGAAGCTGCGCCACGGCCGAGCGGGCGCCGCCGCAATTGACGACCAGGCGATGCCCGCCGTCGGAGAGTTCGAACGCGAGGGTGGAAGCACAGCCGCCCTCGACCAGCCGCGCGATCGGCGGCGGCGCCGCGTCCATGATCAGGACGGCGGTGCCGGCGGCGAGGCGCTGATAGCCCCAGTCGCGCGCCTGGCGGAGCGGCCGGGCACGCACGCCGGTCGCGGCGATGATCTGTTCGAGCGCCTCGCCTGAGACAGGGCCGCCGCCCTGCCAGCTCGAAAGCCCGCGATCGCCGTGGCACACGCCAAGCAGTGCCGGCACCATCCGCGCCAGCACCGCAGCGATCGCCGGCGGTTCGACCAGGCGGCGCGCGGCGTACACTTCCTTCAGGCCGGTGAGCAGCATGATGATGTCGAGCTGCGCCATCGGCGAGCGCGCCACGCTGCCGCCATCCTCGAACACCGAGACCGACAGCGCCTTGGCCAGGGCGGCTTCGGTGGCGCCGCGCCGCGCATCGCCCCCCGGGATCAGCAACCCCGCCGCGACCACGCCGCACAACGCCGCGACGCGCGGGGCGCCCGGCGGCAGCTTGTCGGCGCCGCGATCGATATGCCGCGCGCCCCGCGCGAGCGTGTTGAGCACCAGGCTGCGATAGACCAGGTCGGTGCTCGACAGGATCAGCGGGGCGTGCGCGGTCCAGAACAGGATCCGCCGGCCCCAGAGATCGGCCCGCCAGGCAGGTTCGCTGACCGTATCGGCATGCGCCGCGAGCCAGCGGCGTATCAGATCCTCGGCGATCGGGGTCGCCTGCCCGCGTGTCGCCACGGTCGAAAGATCGCGCAGCCATAGAAAGCTGTGGAGATAATCGCCGAACGCCCGCGAGAAATCGGGCCTGGCGAGATTGAGATCGGCGATGGCGCGGGTTTCCCCGCGCAGATTCAGCTTGCCGTCGAGCAGCGCGTTGCCCCGTCGCGGATCGCCCAAAAACGGATCGTCCGGCACCGCGATCAGCTTAAGCGGATGCCGGCCCTTCAACCGCATGCCGTGGATCGGCGTCCGCCAGGTCAATCGGTGAAAATATTCGGTGAGACGGTCAGCCAGCGACAACCCCTTGTCGCCCCCCAATCGAATCAACCGTTTGCCCTCTTCGATGCCGTCGGCGCCGGAATCGCGACCGCCGTCGTTCACCCGCCTCTCAGGGCGAGGATGTTGGCCGCATAGGCCGAAGGGCCACCGCGGAAGGTGGCCGTGCCGGCGACCAGCGCGTCAGCACCAGCGGCGATCGCCTCGCGCGCCGTCACCGCGTCGATGCCGCCATCGACCTCGAGATCGACGTCGAGCCCTGCCTTGTCGATCATCTTGCGGATGCTTTCGATCTTGCGCAGCGCGCTGGGGATGAAGCCCTGGCCGCCGAAGCCGGGATTGACGCTCATTACCAGCACCAGATCGACCTCCTCGATCAGATAGTCGAGCGCCTTGGCCGGCGTCTGCGGCGTCAGCACCACGCCCGCGCGCTTGCCGAGCTTGCGGATGTGCTGGAGGCTGCGATGCGTGTGCGGCCCCGCCTCGACATGGATGCTGATGATGTCCGCCCCGGCTTCAGCGAACTGATCGAGGAACGAATCGACCGGCGCGATCATCAGATGCACGTCGAGCGGCTTCTGCGTATGCGGGCGGAGCGCCTTCACCACCGCCGGGCCGATCGTGATGTTGGGGACGAAATGACCGTCCATCACATCGACATGAATCCAGTCGGCGCCGGCCGCGTCGATCGCGCGCACCTCCTCGCCAAGGCGCGCGAAATCGGCGGAGAGGATCGAAGGGGCGATACGGACAGGCTGTTGCATGACCGATTCCTTAGCATGCGTGAGTCGCGCGGCAAGGCGACTCAGGTACCGCGGCGCAATCTCGCGATGAAGAAGCCGTCGCAGCCGCCCTCTTCGCCGAGCATGCCGGGCAAGGTCCGGACCCAGCCACGCTGGTGCGGGACGATGCCAACCGGCAATTCTTCAGCGCTGACCGGATCGATCGCGAAATCGGGCTGGGCGGCGAGAAACGCCATGAGCTGCTCCTCCCCCTCGGCACGTTCGAGCGAACAGGTGGCATAGATCAAGGTTCCGCCGGGCTTGACCCATTTGGCGGCGCGGGCGAGCAATTGCGCCTGCACCCGGGACATTTCGGCGATCACCTTCGGATTCACGCGGTGGAGCACGTCGGGGTGGCGGCGGAAAATGCCGGTGGCGCTGCACGGCGCATCGAGCAGCACGGCGTCCGCCGGCACGTCCGGCGACCATTTGAGCAGGTCGGCGGCAATCACCGTCGCCTCAAGATGCGTGCGGGTGAGATTCTCGCGAAGTCGCGCCAGACGACTTTCCGAGGAATCGATCGACGTGACGGCCCAGCCCGCGCTGGCGAGCTGCATCGTCTTCCCGCCGGGTGCGGCGCACAGATCGAGCGCGGTGCCACTTCCCTTGCCGATGAGGCGCGCGGGGAGCGAGGCGGCGATATCCTGGACCCACCAGTCGCCTTCTTCGAAACCCGGCAGTTCACGAACGCTGGCGCTGGCGAGCCGGATATGGCCGGGGAGCAGCGAGGTGCCGCCCATCTCTTCGGCCAAAGCATCGGTCGCCGCCGAGTCGGCCAGGGTCAGATCGAGCGGCGGCGGCGCGGCAATGGCGCGTTCCGCCGCGGCGACCCGTTCCTCGCCCCAGGCATTCTGCCAGCGTGCCTCCGCATCCTCAGGAAGAGTCGGGAATTCGGGCAGGCTCTTGTTGGCGCGCATCAGCGTGCCGAAGACGCCATGGACAAGCTTGCGCGGACCGCCATCGACCAATGGCAGGACGGTCGAGATCGCGGCATGCGGCGGCGTGCCCAGCGCGAGCGCCTGAACCAGCGCGATCCGCAGCGCGAAGCGTGCCTTGGCGTCATCGGGCAAGGGACGTTGAGTCGCCGAATCGATCAGCGCGTCGAGATCGGGCAAGCGGCGGAGGGTCTCAGCGGCGATGGCATGGGCCAGCGCGCGATCGTCGCCGCGATCGATCCCCTGAGTCGCACGGTCGAGCGCCGCCTCAAGCGGCAAGCCCTGGCGGAGCACCGCATCGAGCAGCTTAAGCGCGGCACGACGGGCGGGAACGCCGGGCGGATCGGCGGGACGGTCTGGGGATCGGCCAGCGGATCGAGATGGGGGTCGGGTCAAATCGCTTGAACTCGTGTCGTGACGGGTGGATGGGGTGGCAAGCAGCATCCGGAAAGAACCGCCATGGGCCGCCGCCCGCCACATGTGAAGCCGCCAGCCTATCTTTCCAAGAGCCCGCCGGTGCCGAAACCCGATCCCAAGCCAGCGGCCGAAGCGGAAAACGACCCGCTCGGGCTCGACCCGACGCGTTATGGCGACTGGACGCTCAAGGGCATCGCAGTCGATTTCTAGACGGCGGGCCGGCAAGCGTTCCTGACTTTATCCCCGTTCTTCCCCGTTAAACCTGGTTTCTTTTTTTCGGGGGCTTTTTTCCTCTGTTATGTTGGATTTTGCGCCCGGATTTTTCTTTCCCAAACAGTGACTTGAAGACCCCTTTCCCTGTTACCGGATAACAGGGGAAAGTCGCGCCGTTAACAGGGGAGGTTTTTTGCCGAAACAGGGGACGCGCCCTAATAAATACCGACGATGCGAAAGAACGGGACCATGCCGAAATGGTCTGGTCATGATGCTATCGCCGGTTGCCGGCGTTTGAATCGACCGCCGCGCACCGGAGGGGAGATCAGGCCAGCAGGTCCCGCAGCTTGCCCACCGTATTCCAGTTGCGCATCGTCGCGATCTTCGGAAATTTCAGCTTCGCCATCGCCGGGAGCAGCTTCGAGTTCCCGACGTCCACCGGGAAATCGATATAAAGCTCCCGATCGATCGCCTCGAGTCGTTCGGGGCCGTCATAAATGCCGGGGATCTTTCCGATCAGCCCGTCCGGCACGGGATCGCGGTGGAACGCCACCATCAGGTGACCTGGATGGTCCTTCGCGGCATCGGGGAAAGGATTGGCCGCGATCACCGCCTCCAGTTCCGCCAGGTTGCGCACGACCACATCGGTCCTGAGGCCCCAGGCGGCGAGCGCTTCTTCAAGCGCCTTTTCCAGCGCGGCACCGTCAGTCTCCCTGGCGGTGAAGACGACATTGCCCGACGCGAGCAGCGTCTTGACGTCATCATGGCCGAGTTTCTCGACCAGCGCCTTCAGCTCGGTCATCGGAATCCGCTTGCCGCCGATGTTGATGCCCTTGAGCAGAGCGGCCCAGCGCGTCACTGATCCTCCCGCGTCAACGGACGCGCCAGGAGCGCACCGACGACCTCGCGCACATCGGCGCCATCGAGCAGCGCGCAGACCGCTTCGGTGACCGGCATGTCGGCGCCGACATCCGCCGCGGCCTCACGCAGGACGGGCGCGGTGAAAGCCCCTTCAGCGACGGTGCGGCGGTCAGCCATCAGGTCGCGCGCCGATTTGCCCTGGCCAAGCCCCATGCCGAGCGAGAAGTTGCGCGAGCTGGTCGAGGAGCAGGTGAGCACGAGGTCGCCGAGGCCGGACAGCCCAGCCAATGTCTCGGCCCGTGCCCCGCGCGCCATGCCGAAACGCGTCATCTCAGCAAAACCGCGTGCGATCAGCGCGGCGCGCGCATTCTGGCCGAGCCCTGCCCCCTCGACCACGCCGCAAGCGATGGCGAGCACGTTCTTGACCGCACCGCCGATCTCGGCACCGATGACGTCGGAAGAGAAATAGGGACGGAAGGCCGGGCCGGCGAGGCGATCGGCGAGCCGGGCGCCCAGATCCTCATTGTCGCAGGCGAGCGTGACCGCTGTCGGCTTGCCCTGCGCAACCTCGAAGGCGAAGGTCGGGCCGGAGATCACCGCGATCGGTGCCTCGGGATGCACCGCGCGGGCGACTTCGCCGACCAGCAGGCGAGATCCCGCCTCGATGCCCTTGGCGCAGAGCACCAGCGGCGTGGTGCCGACGGGCATCGCGCTCAGGATGCTCCGGATATGCTGGGCAGGAACGACGACCAGCAGCGCATCGCAGGCCGAAACCGCATCAAGCGACCCGGTCGCCTCGATCGAGGCCGGCAAGGGGATGTCCGGCAGGAACAGCGGGTTTCGGTGAGTCGTGTTGACCGCCTCGACCACGTCGGGCTCGCGTGCCCATAGCAGGACGGGCTCGCCCTCGCGCGCCGCCACGCTCGCAAGCGCCGTGCCCCAGGCACCGCCGCCGACCACCCCGATCTTCATGCCTTCACTCCCGCGCCGCGCACAGCCTCCGCCCCCGGATCCAGCGGCCAGCGCGGGCGCGCGGGCACATCGAGCTGATCGGTGAGGCCCGCGGCGAACCGTTCCGCCCCCGCCCAGGCGATCATCGCGGCATTGTCGGTGCAGAGCCACAAAGGCGGCGCCACGAAACGCAGCCCGTTCGCCGTTGCCAGTTCCTGCAGTGCCGTGCGCACCGCGCGGTTGGCGGCGACACCGCCCGCTACCACCAGTGATGTCACGCCGTCAGCCCGGCCAAGCGCCCGGGTGGTGCGATCGATCAGGCAATCGACCACGGCCGCCTGGAAGGAGGCGGCGATATCCTCCGCGCTCCACGTTCCGGCGTCGCGGGCGCGGGCAACGGCGCTCTTCAGGCCGGCGAAGGAGAAATGCGGCTCGGCCGATCCTTTCAGCGGGCGCGGCAGGGGGACGGCCTTGGGATCGCCCGCTTCCGCGGCTCGCTCGACCGCTGGTCCGCCGGGGAAACCGAGGCCAAGCAGTTTCGCGGTCTTGTCGAACGCCTCGCCCGCGGCATCGTCGATCGTGGTGGCGAGGCGGCGATAGGTCGCGACGCCCTCGACCAGCAGCAACTGGCAATGCCCGCCCGAAACGAGCAGCAGCAGATAGGGGAAATCGAGATCCGGATCGGAAAGACGCGGGGAAAGCGCATGGCCTTCCAGATGGTTGACCGCGACCAGCGGCTTGCCGACCGCATGCGCCAGCGCCTTGCCGGTGACGAGCCCCACCATGACGCCACCGATGAGGCCGGGCCCGGCGGTGGCGGCGATCGCGTCGACATCCGCGAGCGTCACCCCGGCATCGGCCAGCGCGCCTTCGACCAGCGGGATCAGTGCCTCGACATGAGCGCGCGCCGCGATCTCGGGCACGACGCCGCCATAGGGACGATGTTCCGCCTCCTGCCCGAGCAGGCGATGGGCGAGGACTCGCCGGTCGCTGGTCACCAGTGCCGCCGCCGTTTCGTCGCAGCTGGATTCGAGGCCGAGGATCAAACTCATGATGGTCGCCCCCTACCCGTTCGCCCCGCGCTTGTCGAAGGGCTGTCCTTTCTTCTAGGTCGCAGCAAGTGGAGGGCCTCGACAGGCCCGGCCCGAACGGAGTTTGTAGTGCCCGACCCTCTTCTTCGCCTCGGTACCCGTGGTTCCCCGCTTGCGCTGGTGCAGGCCGGCATGGTGCGGGACGCGCTGTGTGCCGCACATCGCTGGGACGCCGCGGCGGTCGAGATCGTGCCGATCAGGACGACCGGCGACCGGGTGCAGGATCGCGCGCTGGCCGAGATCGGCGGCAAGGCGCTGTGGACCAAGGAGCTCGACCGCGCCCTGCTCGACGGCGAGATCGACTGCGCGGTTCATTCGATGAAGGATGTCGAGACGATACGCCCCGCCGCGATCGCGATCGCGGCGATGCTTGAGCGCGCCGATGTGCGCGACCGGCTGATCGGAGCGGACAGCATCGAGTCGCTCAGGCCCGGCGCGCTGATCGGCACCAGTTCCCCCCGGCGCAGCGCGCAGCTCAAGCGGCTTCGGCCGGATCTCGCGACGATATTCTTCCGGGGCAATGTCGATACGCGGCTCGCCAAGCTGGCGGCCGGCGAGGTCGATGCCACCCTGCTTGCCGCCGCAGGGCTCGACCGGCTGGGACGCGCGGAAATCGGCGCGCCGATCCCGAATGACGTCATGCTGCCAGCACCGGCGCAGGGCGCGGTCGGGATCGAGGCACGCGCCAACGACGAGCGGATGCTGACCTTGCTTGGCGCGATCGATCATGCCGAGACGCGCGGATGCGTGCTGATCGAGCGGGCGCTGCTCGCCGCGCTGAAGGCGGATTGCCATTCGCCGGTCGCCGCGCTCGCCACGGTCGACGGCGCGCGGACGACGATCCGCGCTGAGCTGCTGGCCGAGGATGGCAGCGCGCATGTTTCCGGCGAGGCGTCGGGCGCGGCGGGGGACCCGGCCATCGCCGACCGGCTGGCACGCGACCTGCTCGACCGGGCGCCGCCGGCAGTAAGACGGCTGTTCGCGGCATGACACCGGCCTTCGCGGTGCTGCGCCCGGAACCGGGCAACGCCGCGACCGCCGGACGGATCGAGGCATTGGGCCTGCGCGCGATCCGGCTGCCCCTGTTCGAAATCCGCACGCTCGACTGGGCGGTTCTCGATCCCGCCGCGTTCGACGCCCTGCTGCTGACAAGCGCCAATGCGGTGCACTTCGGAGGGGTCGGGCTTGATTCATTACGGCATCTGCCAGTTCTGGCGGTGGGCGCGAGAACCGCGGAAATCAGCCGCGCGGCCGGGTTTGACGTCATGGCGTTCGGAGAATCCGACGCAGCGGCGCTGCTCGCGCGGGATCACGGCATTGCCCGTGCGCTGCACCTCGGCGGAAGGGAGCGATCCGTCGAGGAAGGTGGCTGGATCACCCGGGCCATCGCCGTCTATGCCAGCGAGCCCTTGCCAGTGACGGCGGCCCAGCTTGGGCCGCTGGAAGGATCGATCGCCCTGCTGCATTCGGCGCGGGCAGCCATCCGGCTTGGCGAACTCGCTGAAGAACATGGCCTGGCGCGGTCCTCGATCGCCATCGCCGCGTTCAGCCCTGCCGTCGCGTCGGCCGCCGGAAGCGGCTGGAAGTGGGTCGCCATAGCCGCCGCACCCAATGACGCCGCGTTGATCGAGGCGGCGCGCACGCGATTGACCGGGTGAGCATGCGCGGAGATAAGACGGCATGAGCGACGAGCAGCCGACCCTTACGGCGCCATCCCGCAAGCTGGGCTGGCGCACCGCGGCGATCCTGGGGGCAGTCGCCTTCATCGCCGGCCTGTGCGCGATGGCGCTGGGGCTCTATGCCTTTCCGCAATGGTTCGCCCCGAGGCCGGTCGCCACCGTGACGCTGCCGATCGCTTCCACCGCCGACGGCCAGCGTACGCCTGTGGTGATCGTACCGGGCAGCGGTACCGCGGCGGCCCCGGCGATCGACCTGGATGCGCTCTCGACCCGCGAGAACGAGCTGGCCGCGCGCCTTGCCGAACTGGAGGCCCGAACCACGAGCGTGAGCGGACAGGCGCGCCTCGCCTCCGGCTATGCCAATCGCGCCGAGGGGCTGATGATCGCCTTCGCGGCGCGGCGCCAGATCGATCGCGGCCTGCCGCTCGGCTATATCGAGGAGCAGCTGCGCCAGCGCTTCGGCCCGATCCAGCCCGAGGCGACCGGCACGATCATCCAGGCGGCGCAGCAGCCGGTGACGATCGAGGATCTGCGCGTCGGGCTCGACGCGATCTCATCCGAGCTGAGGACCGGCGCGGCGAGCGACGGCTGGCTCGCCAGCCTGAGGCGCGAGCTGGGCAACCTCATCGTCCTGCACCGCGCCGACACCCCCTCGCCACTGCCCGCCGACCGGCTCGCCCGTGCCCGGCGGACTCTCGAAGCCGGCCATGTCGAGGCAGCGCTGGCCGAAGTGGCGCGCATGCCCGGCGCGCCCCAGGCGGAACGCTGGACGACCGCCGCGCGGCGCTACATCGGCGCGCGCCAGGCGCTCGACACGATCGAGACGGCGGCGATCATGGGACAGGGCGGCGCGGCGCCGCGCTGACCGGGGCTGATCAACCGGCCGCGTTGATCCGTTCGAGCAGCGCCATCGCGCCCGCAGGGGCCCGGACCTTCGCCCCGTTGATGAAGAAGACGAAGGTATCGCGCGGCGTCTTCGCCGGCGGCTCGGACGAGGCATAGGGCAAGGCGGCATCCGCCGGCTGGCCGCCTGCTGCCCAGCTCTTCGCGATATCCAGCCAGCGATCGAGTTCGGCGGGCGTATAGCCTGTAGGAACCGACTCGACCGCCTTTTCCAGCCGGGCGTAGACGAAATCACCGGTGACATCGGCAATCGCCGGGTATTCGGCCGAATCGGCGAAGACCAGGGCGACACCAGCGGCGCGCGCCATCGCGACGAATTCCGGTACATGGAAACTGTCGTGCCGCACCTGGATCGCGTGGCGGAGCGCGACACCTTCATGCGACGCGGGCAGCAGCTTCAGGAAAGCGGCGAAATCATCCGGCTCGAATTTCTTGGTCGCCATGAACTGCCACAGGATCGGGCCGAGCTTGTCGCCCAGTTCGACGATGCCCTGGCCGACGAACTTGGCGATCGAGTCACCCGAATCGGCGAGGACCTTGCGGTTGGTGCAGAAGCGCGAGGCCTTGAGCGCGAAGACGAAACCGTCGGGCGCCGTCTTCGCCCAGGAAGCGAAGGTCGCCGGCTTCTGTGACCCGTAATAGGTGCCGTTGACCTCGATCGCCGTCACCGCGCGCGAGGCATATTCGAGCTCACGCTTCTGCGACAGGCCATCGGGGAAGAACACCCCGCGCCAGGGTTCGTAGGTCCATCCGCCGATGCCGGTGCGAATCATGCCGTTGCTCATGCCATTGCTCCTGAGGCGGCAGTTCTAGGACGGGAAGCCGCTTTCGCGAAGACGCCCGACGCTGCTAGGACCATGAGCGACATGGCGGGGGGAAGACCGATGGCGACGGACCGTAGCGAGATCGATCCGAGCGACCCGTATGAGCGCAGCGCCCAGACCTTCCCGGTCCTCAGCGAAGCGATGGTGGCGCGGATGATGTCCTATGGTCGCGAGGAAGCGGTCGAAAAGGGCGTGGCGCTCTACACGCGGGGCGAGCGCAGCGTCGATTTCTTCGTGGTGCTGGCCGGATCGATCGAGGTGCTGGACACCGACGAGCACGGCGTCGCCAACATCTTCACGACGCATCGCGAGCGCCAGTTCACCGGGGAGCTCGACCTGTTCAACGACCGCGAGATTCTCGTCACGGGCCAGGTCGGCGAGGATGGCCGGGTGCTGCGGATCAGCCGGGCGAATTTCCGCAGGATGGTGTCCACCGAGGCGGATATCGGCGAAATCATCATGCGCGCCTTCATCCTGCGCCGCGTCGGGCTGATCCGCCATGCGCATGGCGGCGCGACGCTGATCGGATCGGGACATTCAGGCGACACGCAGCGGCTGCAGCGCTTCCTCGAGCGCAACGGCTATCCGCACCGCCTGCTCGACATCGATACCGATCCCGATGCCGGCGGCTTCCTCGACTGTTTCTCGCTCACACCCGAACAGCTGCCGGTGGTGATCGCCTCCAGCGAACGCGTGCTGCGCAATCCGCCGACCGGCGAACTGGCCGACGCCCTGGGACTGACCGAGACGCTCGACCCGGCACGCGTCCATGACGTCGTCGTCGTCGGCGCCGGCCCCGCGGGGCTCGCCGCGGCGGTCTATGCCGCCTCGGAAGGACTCGACACGATCGTGATCGAGGGGCTGGCACCGGGCGGCCAGGCCGGCACCAGTTCCAAGATCGAGAATTATCTCGGCTTTCCGACCGGCATCTCCGGCCAGGCGCTGGCGGGACGGGCTCAGGTACAGGCGCAGAAATTCGGCGCGAAGCTCGCCATCGCGCGGCCGGCGACGGCGCTCGACTGCAGCGGCGATCCCTATGTCGTGACGATGGAGGATGGGCAGCGCGTGAGCGGCCGGTCAGTGATCGTCGCCAGCGGCGCGCGCTACCGCAAGCTCGACGTGCCCGACTATGCTCGGTTCGAGGGCCAGGGCATCCATTATGCCGCGACCGCGATGGAGGCCAATCTCTGTTCCGGCGAGGAGGTGCTGGTGGTCGGCGGCGGCAATTCAGCCGGGCAGGCAGCGGTGTTCCTGTCGCGCACCGTGCGCCATCTCCACATCCTGGTCCGCTCGCGCGGGCTGGCCGAGACGATGTCGGACTATCTCGTCCAGCGAATCCTGTCGTCGAGCCAGATCACGCTGCACACCCATTGCCAGGTCACCGGCCTGGAGGGCGACGAGTATCTGCGACACGTGACCTGGACCGACGTGAGGAGCGGCGAAGAACGACGCCATGACATCAGCAACATGTTCGTGATGATCGGGGCCGAGCCCAACACCGACTGGCTCGACGGCTGCCTGGCGCTCGACGACAAGGGCTTCGTGAAGACCGGCACCGACGCGGCCGGATCAACATCGCCCTATGCCACGAGCAAGCCCGGCATCTTCGCGATCGGCGACGTGCGCGCCGGATCGGTCAAGCGGGTCGCCTCCGGCGTGGGCGAGGGATCCGTCGTGGTCTCAGCGGTCCACCGGTTCCTGCATCCGATGGACTGACCTCGGCTCAGCCATGTTCGACATAGGGATAATGGTCGCGGATCCGGCGGTTGAAGAAACCACCCTTCGAGGAGACCCGGCGCATCGCGTCGACCACCGATTCGGGCACGTCGAGATAGGAATAGCGCCGGCCGCTGACGAACTCGAGGTCGAGCCGCCTCTCGGCCGGGTCGTAGTCATAGGAGCGGATCACGCTTGAAGGCATGCAACACCAACGCGGCGACCGGCCCGGCGGTTCACGCGCATGCCGACAGCAAGGCACGGCGAACACGGCGATCCGCGCAAAAGATTGAAGCCGAGGGACACGTCCGGCGTCTCATCCGTTTCCCCCTGGGCGTGCCTCTCATCACGAGACGCCGCGCGAAGGGAATTGGCATGAACGAGGATACGCTCAAGGGAGAAGGCCGCAATCTTGGCGGCAAGGTCACTGAAGCAGTCGGCAAGGTAACGGGCGACCAGGCCACACAGGCGCAGGGCGTCGCCGACCAGATCACCGGCAACCTCCAGCAGAGCTATGGCGCCGCGAAGGATGCGGTCGCGCAGGGCGTTGGCCCCCTGGCGGACAAGGCCAGGACATTCGCCAAGGAACGCCCCTGGGCCACGGCCGCGCTGGTCGGCACGCTCGCGCTGGCGGTGATCAACACGCTGCGCGGCAAAAAGGCCTGACATGAGCTTCTGCCTGTAGCTGAAAGCTGGCCCGACGGCGCTTGCTTCCCTATCTTCGATAGGGACCAGTCCAAGCAGGGTGAGGCCGTGGCCGACTATCAGCTTTTCGACACGAGAAACGGCGTCGCCGCGATCGCCTGGACCGAGGCCGGCGTGGTGGGGTTCCGCCTGCCCGCTGATTCTGCCGATGCCACGGAACGGTCGCTGCTTCGCCGTTTTCCCGGTGCGGTGCGTCGCGCGCCACCGACGCGGATCGCGGAGACCATCGCGGCGGCGCAGCGTTATTTCGACGGCGAGGAAACGGATTTCTCCGCCGTGAAGGTCGATCTGGGCGAGCAGGCGCCGTTCTTCGCGCAAATCTACGAATCGGTGCGGCGACTCGGCTGGGGCCAGACCACCACCTATGGCGCGGTGGCGAAGGAACTCGGTGCCGGCCCCGAATCGGCGCGTGACGTAGGGCAGGCCATGGCATCCAATCCGGTACCGCTGATCGTGCCGTGCCACCGCGTGCTGGCGGCGGGCGGCAAGGTCGGGGGCTTCTCTGCTCCGGGCGGTTCAGAATCGAAGCTGAAGATGCTGGCGATCGAAGGAGTCGATTTGCGGCCACCCGAACCGGCTCAACAAGGGTTCGGCTTTTAGGCGCACATGAAAAAGGCCGCTTGCGCGGCCTGTTCCCACTCTCGTGATCCGCACGAGAAACTGGAGCGGGCGAAGGGATTCGAACCCTCGACCCCAACCTTGGCAAGGTTGTGCTCTACCCCTGAGCTACGCCCGCTCTGGCGCCTGACCGGTCGGCTGACCGGGCGGGTAAGGGGGCGGCCTCTAGCATCGGCTTTTGGGTCCGGCAACCCCCTGATGCGCATCAAACGAAAAGGGTTGGCTTGAGGGCCCGCACACCCACATAAGGCGCGACGTAGAAACACGGGAGCGACACTTGGCCAGTTTGGGAATGACCGCCGCGGAACGCGAGGCAGTCGAGGGTTTTCGGCGCGACGTCGTCGAGCCGTCGATGACGAAGCTCGTCGATCATCGATTTCTGGGCTGAATGGTGCGGGCCATGCAAGGCGCTGACGCCGGTCCTGGAGAAGGTCGCCGCCGACTATGCCGACAAGGGCGTGGTGCTGGCCAAGGTCGACACCGACAAGAACCAGTTCATCGCCGCGCAATTCCAGGTCAAGTCGATCCCCACCGTCTATGCGATGTTCCAGGGGCAGCTGGTCGCCGACCTGACCAGCGCGCGCACCGAATCGCAGCTCAAGGCGATGCTCGACCAGATCCTGCGCCAGCTGCCGGTGGCCAGCGAGGAGGCTGAAGCCGAGGCCGAACTCGAGCCGCTGATCGCGATGGGCGAGGAGGTGCTGGCGGAGGGCGATGCCGAGCGCGCCGCTATCCGATGTTCGGCCAGATCGCCGAGATGGCGCCGGAGCATCCGGCCGTCCTGTCGGGCCGGGTGCGGGCGCTGGTCGCGGCGAATCGGATCGACGAAGCCGAATCGGCGATCGCCGCGCTGCCGGAAGAACTGGCCAAGCTGCCCGAGATCGAGCGCGCGAAATCGGCGCTCGCGCTGGCGAAGGACGCCAAGCCGGTCGACGACCTGGCCGGCCTGGCGCGCCGAGGTCGCCGCCAACCCCGACGATCTCGACAAGAGATTCGAGCTCGCCGGTGCGGCAGATGGCGGCGGGCGAGCGCGACGCGGCGGCCGCATTCGCTGCTGCGGCATGGTCGCCGCCGACAAGGGCTGGAACGAGGGCGCGGCACGCCAGCAGCTGCTGAAGCTGTTCGAGGTGGTCGGCCTTGAGGATCCCTGGGTCTCGGCGCAACGGCGGCGGCTGTCGGCGATCCTGTTCGGATGACCGACGCGCCGACCACGACTCGGCTCTCCATCTTCCCGCTGCCCGGCGCGCTGCTGTTTCCCGGCATGCACCTGCCGCTCCACATCTTCGAGCCGCGATACCGCGCGATGGTATCCGATTCGATGGCGCGCGACCGGCGCATCGGCATGATCCAGCCACGCCCCGGCCCGCTGGCGCCGGGCGAGGCACCGGCGCTGTTCGAGATCGGCTGTGTCGGCCGGATCGCCGAGTTCGAGGCAAGCGAGGACGGCCGCTACAATCTGGTGCTTGAGGGCCTCTCGCTGTTCCGCATCGTGCGCGAGCTCGACGTGACGACGGCGTTCCGCCAGGTCGAGGCGCTGTTGCTGCCGGTAGCGGGCGAGCCCGAGATATTGTCGCTCTCGCGGCGATCGTCGCTTGAAATGGAATCGCGCCGTTTCGCCGATACGCAGGGCTATGCGGTCGACTGGGAGGCGGTGAACCGGCTCGACGACGAGGCGCTGGTCAACGGCATCGCGCAGATCGCGCCGTTCGACGTCGCGGCGAAGCAGGCGCTGCTGGAAGCACCAGGAATCGAGGACCGTGCCGAGCTGATCATCCAGCTAATGCAGTTCTTCGGCCGCCACGACGGCGAGGATTCGGTAACGCTGCAGTGAGCGGTAGCGATAGTCTCAGCGGCGAATGGGACGGTATCTTCAACTATCCCTCTCACTTGCCGCCCAAGACCTTCACCGCGGTCCTGCGCGAGGAAGACGGCGCCTTGACGGGCGAGACGACCGAATCGAGCGAGGCTCGCCTCGACCCCTCTATTTTGCATGCCTGGCTGGAAGGGCGACGCAGCGCGGGTAGCGTGCGATTCGTGAAATCCTATGATGCATCATCGCGCGCGCACTATGTCGTCCACTACACCGGAACGATCGCGTCCGACGCGAACGAGATCACCGGGCAATGGCATGTGCCCGGCGCCTGGTCCGGCACGTTCATCATGGTGCGCAGAGCAGCCAAGACTGAGTCGATCGAACGCAAGGTCGCGGAAACGATCCGCTAGACGGTAAGCCCCTGGAGCAGCTTCGGCACCTCGCCCGATTCGCCCCGCGCCTCGGCCATGAAGCGGTCCTTGAGTGGCGGGAGCTTCTGCACCGCCGACAGGCCGAAGCGGCGCACGGCGGAGGCTGTTCGCCCGGGAATGCCGAACAGCCGGGTCAGCCCGTCAGTGGCGGCCGCGACCATGAAGGTATCGAGGCTGCGCCAGCGCTCATAGCGGGCGAGAAGCTGGGGATCGCCGAGATCGAGGCCAAGACGCTTGCCCTCGACCAGCACCTCGACCAGCGTCGCGACGTCGCGAAAGCCGACATTGACCCCCTGACCCGCGATCGGGTGGATGCCGTGCGCCGCGTCGCCGACCAGCGCCAGCCGGCCGGACGTGATCGTCGCTGCGTGGTGGAAGCCGAGCGGATAGCTCGACCGCGCGCCGAGCGGGCCGAGCCGCCCGAGGAAACCGCCCATCTTCTTCTCCGCCTCGGCAAGGAAACCGCGATCGGACAATTTCAGCATGCCCGGCGCCTCGTCCCGGCGTACCGACCAGACGATCGCCGAGCGATGGCCCTGCGCGTCGTCGTTCAGCGGCAGGATCGCGAAGGGCCCCTGCGGATAGAAGATCTCGTAGGCGATGTTCTCATGGGAATGCTCGTGATGCAGCGAGGTGACGAGCGCGGCGTGATCATAGGTCCAGCGCGCGACCTTCAGCCCGGCCGATTCGCGCGTCGGCGAGTTCCGGCCCTCGGCGGCGATCAGCAACGGGGCGGTGACCACCGCGCCCGAATCGAGCGTGACGGTGACACCGTGCGCACCGCGATCGACCGATATGGCGCGCGTCTTCATCCTGACGTCGACGCCGGCAGCCGCCTCGGCCGCTTCGAGCAGCGCCCCGCGCAGCCGGCGATTCTCGAACATATGGCCGAGCGCGCCGCTCTCGGCATCGGGCTCGAAATCGAGCGCGCCCGGCTCGAGCCCGTCGCTGACCCGGATGCCCTGGATCGGGCACCCGAAACCCGCCAGCCGATCGACCACGCCGATCGCTTCAAGCATGCGATAGGGGGCGCTGGCGATCGCCGAGGCGCGCCCGTCGAAGCCGGCGGCCAGGATCACCTCCGGGTCGGCGATGTCGATGACGATCGCGGTGAGGCCGTGCGCGTCGAGCGCCACCGCCAGCGCGCTGCCGACCAGGCCACCGCCCAGAATGATGACGTCCGCTTTGTCCATGGGCTCGCTCTAGCGCGCCCGACGGATGGTGCCAATGCGTCCGCCTTGACGCCGGACTCGCCAGGAGCGATGATTCCGCGCGTACAGACAGCGAACAATCAAGGACCAGATCATGGCTAGCCGGGCGCAGCCGCCCTTGTGGCGCGAGACGGTGAAGGCGGGCGCCGCGCGCAGCGGCGCGCTGATCGGCGCGATCGCGATCGTGGCCGCCGCGATCCTCGTGCTGATCGCGCTCGTCACCTATCATCCGGGCGATCCCTCGCTGAACACCGCGTCAGGCGGGCCAGCGGAGAACTGGCTGGGGACGCCGGGGGCCTGGACCGCCGACCTGCTGTTCGCGCTGTTCGGCCTGCCGGTCGGCCTGGTGCTGTTCACCGCCCTGATGATCGCGCTGCGCCTGTGGAACGACGTGCCGGTCGGGCGCTGGCGATTGATGCTCATCGCGGCGCTGGGCGGCATCGCGCTGATGGGCACGACCGGCGCCCTGATCCGCGGTTCGGCCGTGCACTGGCTGCCGGCGGGCTATGGCGGCATGATCGGCATGACGGTTGCCGACCTGCTGCGCTGGGCGACCGGCTTCATCGGCGACGCGGCCATCCGGCTGTGGACGGTGCGCGGCGTCGCGGTTCTCACCGGCCTGGCAGGCGCCGGCGTCTGGGCGCTGAGCTTCGTCATCGATATCGGCGACAGGCCGCGCCGCCTGCCCAGGCCCCGGCCGGCAAAGGC
Organism: Candidatus Sphingomonas phytovorans; assembly: GCA_029202385.1. NCBI lineage: Bacteria > Pseudomonadati > Pseudomonadota > Alphaproteobacteria > Sphingomonadales > Sphingomonadaceae > Sphingomonas > Candidatus Sphingomonas phytovorans. Next base: position 4,093,268 of record CP119314.1, on the reverse strand, counting down.
GGAACGGCGCACGCCCGAACAGGAGGTATTCGCCCCCGAACCGGCGCGAAAGCCCACCCCCCGCGCATTGGCGACCCCCGATTCGCGGCCCGGCCCGGTCATTGCCGAACGCACGCTCGCGCCGTCCGTCGCCAAGCCAAAGGCCAAACAGGCGTCGTTCGACCTGGGCGACAATTCGCAGCTTCCCCCGCTCGACCTGCTGAAACCCGCGCCACCCGCCCCGGGCGGGCCAGTCGACAAGGCAGCGCTTGAGCGCAATGCCCGGCTGCTCGAATCGGTGCTCGACGATTTCCACGTCAAGGGCCAGATCATCAACATCCGGCCCGGCCCGGTGGTGACGATGTACGAACTCGAACCGGCATCGGGGATCAAGGCGAGCCGGGTGATCCAGCTCGCCGACGATATCGCGCGCAACATGTCGGCGATCTCGGCACGCGTCGCGACGATTCCGGGGCGCACCGTGATCGGCATCGAGCTGCCCAATGTTCGGCGCGAGACGGTTGGGCTGCACGAACTGATCGGGTCGCAGAGCTTCGACGACCAGTCGGCCTCGCTGCCGCTGGTGCTGGGCAAGAACATCGCCGGCGACCCGGTCATCGCCGATCTGGCGCCGATGCCCCATCTGCTCGTCGCCGGCACGACCGGTTCGGGCAAGTCGGTCGGCCTCAACTGCATGATCCTGTCGCTGCTCTACCGGCTGCGGCCGGACCAGTGCCGCATGATCATGATCGATCCCAAGATGCTCGAACTGAGCATGTACGAGGACATTCCCCACCTGCTCTCCCCGGTCGTCACCGACCCCGCCAAGGCGGTCCGTGCGCTGAAATGGGCGGTCGAGCAGATGGAGGAACGCTATCGCATGATGTCCTCGGTCGGGGTGCGCAGCCTGGCCAGCTTCAACGAGAAGGTGCGCGCGGCACGGCAGAAGGGCCAGCCGCTCGGCCGCCGCGTGCAGACCGGTTATGATGCCGAAACCGGCCAGCCGGTCTATGAGGAGGAGACGCTCGACTTCCAGCCCTTGCCGCAGATCGTGGTGATCGTCGACGAGCTCGCCGACCTGATGATGACCGCGGGCAAGGAAGTGGAATTCCTGATCCAGCGGCTCGCGCAGAAAGCACGCGCGGCGGGCATCCACCTGATCATGGCGACTCAGCGCCCCTCGGTCGACGTCATCACCGGCGTGATCAAGGCGAACCTGCCGACTCGGATCAGCTTCCACGTCACCTCTAAGATCGATTCGCGCACGATTCTCGGCGAGCAGGGCGCCGAGCAGCTGCTGGGCAAGGGCGACATGCTCTACATGCCCGGCGGCAAGGGCATCGTCCGTGTCCATGGACCGTTCGTCAGCGACGACGAGGTGCGCGCGGTCGCCGATCACTGGCGCGCCCAGGGCCGGCCCGACTATATCCAGTCAGTCACCGAAGAGCCCGAGGATGGCTTCGCGCTCGACGGCGCGCCGGATGGCGAGGATTCGGCCGAGGACCAGCAATATCGATCGGCGATCCAGCTTGTCGTCGAAAGCCAGAAGGCCTCGACCTCCTGGCTCCAGCGCCAGCTCCGCATCGGCTATAATTCGGCGGCGCGGCTGATCGAGCGGATGGAGAAGGACGGCGTCGTGAGCCGGCCTGACCATGTCGGCCGGCGCGACGTGCTGCGCGACCGCGACGGGAACCCGTTGTAAGGTTTACGGTTCAGAAGGGGTTCAACCCGGCGCGCCTAGCGCCCGGAACCTGTCTCGGGAGAATATCGTGATCCTTCGCAATCTGTCCGTGCTCGGGGCGCTCGCCGTTCCAGCACTGGTCGCGGCGGCCCCGTCCACCGGCGATCTCGCGCTCGTCCAGAGCCATCTCCAGTCAGTGCAGAGCCTGACCGCGTCGTTCAGCCAGACCGATCGCGCCGGCAAGGTCCTGACGGGCACGCTGACCCTGAAGAAACCCGGCAAGATCCGCTTCCAATATGAGAAGGGCGTGCCGATCCTGATCGTCGGCGATGGCAAGGCGCTGACCTTCATCGATTATTCGGTGAAGCAGGTGCAGCGCTGGCCGATCGGCAATTCGCCGCTCAGCGTGCTGCTCGACCCCACCAAGGACATGACGCGGTTCGCCAAGGTCGTGCCGGGAGCTGACCCACGGATCATCTCGGTCGAGGCGAACGACCCCAAGCATCCCGAATATGGCCGGATCACCCTTGTCTTCATCCGCGACGAGAGCGCGCCTGGCGGGCTGATGCTGCAAGGCTGGGTAGCCCTGGATTCCCAGAACAACAGAACGACGATCCGCCTGTCGAATCAGCAGTTCAACGCAGCCGTGAGCGACAGGACGTTCAATTGGAACGACCCGCGACGGACTTTGGGGAGAAACTGATCCTTCGTTCATAGTGGCGACAGGTTAGTCCCCCTAGAAAGACATTGCGGATGTGGGGCGGATCGGGATTTTCCCCCTGTTGCTCGAACGGCCCATTTCCCGCCTGCGTGACGAACGCTAGGTCGGCCCTCGCTCCATGCCCCCGGAGCGAGGGCCTTTCCTTGTCGGCACTGATTCCCCCCGCTACATCGCCTTGATGACGCTGAAGATCGTTTCCTGGAACATTAACTCGGTACGGTTCCGTATCGAAATCGTCGAACGTTTCCTGCGCGAGGTGTCGCCCGACATCTTGTGCCTTCAGGAAACCAAGGTCATCGACGGGGACTTCCCCACGGCGCCATTCCGCGCGCTGGGGTACAAGCACATCATCCTGCACGGGCAACGCATGCACCACGGCGTGGCGATCATCAGCCGCGTGCCGCTGGTCGAGGACGACCGGTTCGACTGGCAGGCCAATCGCGAGGCGCGGCATGTCGGGGTGCGACTCGAAAACGGGGTGCGACTGGAGAATGTCTATGTGCCCGCCGGCGGCGACGTGCCGAATCGCGAGGTGAATCCGAAATTCGGCCAGAAGCTCGATTTCGTCGAGCGCATGACTCACTGGTCAGCCGGGCTGACCGTCCCGTCGATCCTGGTCGGCGACTTCAACATCGCTCCGCTCGAATCCGATGTGTGGAGCCACAAGCAGCTGCTCGACGTGGTGAGCCATACGCCGATCGAGGTCGCCGCGCTCGACGGCCTGCGAACATCGAACGACTGGGTCGATCTCGGCCGGCATTTCATGCCGGCACCCGAGCGGCTGTTCACCTGGTGGAGCTATCGGGCGAAGGACTGGCTAGCGTCCGATCGCGGGCGCCGGCTCGACCATATGTGGGCGACCGCCGACGTCGCGAAGACAGCCACCAGCCACAAGGTGTTCGAAGATTGCCGGAGCTGGCTGAAACCGTCCGACCATGTCCCGATCATGACAGAGTTCGCCCTGTGAGCGCGCGCACGACGGCGAACGCGATCGACGCGCTGCGGCGGGGCTGGCCGATCGCGATCGCGGGGGCGGACGGCACCCTCGCCTTGCTTCCCATCGAGACGACCGATCCCGAACGGCTGGCTGCGTTCGATCCGGAGGGCCAGGCTTCGGTCCTGCTGACCTCGGGCCGTGCCGCGACCCTGAAGCTTGCCAACCAGCGCGACGCCGCGGCACCCGATTCGCCCGTGATGGTGGAGCGGGCGCCCTGGCTCGATTTCGCGGCCGCGACAGCGCTGGCCGATCCCCAGTTCGATCTGCAGACGCCGCTGAAGGGCCCGTTCCGCGCGATTCCGGTGGCGGCACCGGAGGCAGCGGCCGCCGCGCTTCGGCTCGCCCGGATCGGCGGGGTGCTGCCCGCCTTTTTCGCCGGCGCCGCCGCGACGGTCGACGTGACGCTCACCCCGGCCGATATCGATGCGCATGAGGATGCTGCCCGGCTGACCATCGCGACGCGCGCTCGCCTGCCGGTATCGGGTGCTGAAGATACCGAGATCGTCGCTTTCCGTACCCCGGAAATGCCCGGCGAGCATGTCGCGCTGCTGATCGGCGCGCCCAACGGACAGCCGCCACTGGTCCGCCTGCACAGCGAATGCCTCACCGGTGACGTGCTCGGCAGCCTCAAATGCGATTGCGGGCCGCAGCTCGACGCCGCGATCCGTGCCATCTCCGCCAGCGGATGGGGCATATTGCTCTATCTACGGCAGGAAGGGCGCGGGATCGGGCTGATCAACAAGCTGCGCGCCTATGCGCTGCAGGACCAGGGATTCGATACGGTCGACGCCAATACGCGGCTTGGCTTCGCGGTCGATTCGCGCAATTTCGCGGTCGCGGCGCGAATGCTCGACCTGCTCGGCCAGCGATCGGTACGGCTGCTGACCAATAATCCCGAGAAGGTGGCACAGCTCGAGGGGGCGGGCATCAAGGTGATCGAGCGCGTGTCGCACATCCTGCCGGCAAACCCGCACAACGAACGCTATCTGGCGACCAAGCGCGATCGCACCGGGCATCAATTCTAGGGGTAACCGGAGTCGCTCCCCGGGCCAGATTCGGAACGACCGAAAGCGACTCTAGGCGATCAGCCGGGCAACCTCGTCGAAATTGCCAGCGATCTCCTGCACGCCCAGCGCTCTCAGCGTAGCGGCATGATCCGGCCCGCAATGGCGGCCGCCGCAATAGCCGATGACATAAGCGCCCGAGGCGACCGCGCCGGTCACCCCGACGGGCGAATCCTCCAGGATCACGCAGCGCCCGATATCGACGCCGAGCGCGGCGGCGGCGTGGAGATAGAGATCGGGCGCCGGCTTGCCGCGCACGACATGGTCGCGGCCGGAAAAGATCTTGTCGCCGAACGCGTCGCGGATGCCGAGATGATCGAGGTGACGCTCGATCCAGCGAGTGGGACTCGACGACGCGATCGCGCGTGGGAAATCGGCGGGCAGGCTCCGAACGAAGGCAATGGCCCCCGCGATCGCGTCCAGCCCCTCGCGCATCGCCCGGTCGTCCTCGGCCTGGCGGGCGACATGGAAATCATCCGGCAGCATCCGCCCGATCCAGCGCTCGATCGCCGCGAGGAAATCGGCGCCGGCCAGGCCCATGAAGTTCGCCATGGATTCCTCGGGCGTGGTCGGATGGCCGACGCCGGTCAGATAGTCGGCAATCTGCTTGTTGCCGGCATATTCGCTGTCGAGCAGCACACCATCGAAATCGAAGATGATGGCCTCGAACCTCATCGGCGCGCACCGAACAGCGCGGTACCGATGCGGACATGGGTGGCACCCAGCGTCACCGCCGTCTCGTAATCGCCCGACATGCCGATGCTGAGCCCCGCAACGCCATTGTCGCGCGCGAGCTTCGCCAGCAGCGCGAAATAGGGCGCCGGCTCCACATCGGCCGGTGGTACCGCCATCAGCCCGGCAACCGGCAATCCGGCCGCGCGGGCCTCGGCGAGCAGATCCGGAAGGGCGTCGATCGCGCAGCCGCCCTTCTGCTCCTCGTCTCCGATATTGACCTGGAGGAAACAATCGGGCCGCCGGTTCTGCCGCTCCATCGCCCGCGCGAGCGCCGCGATCAGCGAGGGCCGGTCGACCGAATGGATGGCGTCGAACAGCGCCACTGCTTCTTCCGCCTTGTTGGACTGGAGCTGGCCGACCAGGTGCAGCACCGTATCGGGCCATGCCTCCCGCAGCGCCGGCCATTTCGCCTGGGCTTCCTGCACGCGATTCTCGCCGAACACGCGCTGACCGGCGGCGAGCAGAGGCTCGATCTCGTCGGCGTCTTTTGTCTTCGATATCGCGATCAGGGTGACCGCTTCGGCCTTCCGGCCGGCAAGGCGTGCGGCATGGGCAATCGCCTCGCGCGCTGTCGTGAGACGGGTCTCGGGGTCGTCGGGCTGCATCGGCAGCGCTATAGGCAGGGCCGTGCCGCACCGCCACCCCAAGCGCCCGCCGATTCCGACGCTGTGGCTGATGACCGACGAGCGGATGGGCGACGGCCTCTGGCACGCGATCGATTCCCTGCCACGCGGCGCCGGCATCGTGTTTCGCCATTATTCCACCGAGCCGGGCAAACGCCGGGCACTATTCGCCCGGGTCGCGCGGATGGCACGACGCAAGCGGTTGATACTCGTCCGCGCCGGACCGGTGCCGCTGGCGAAGGAGGCAGGCACCCATGGGGGCGGCACGCTCCGGCCGGGCGGCATCCGCACCTGGGCGGCGCATTCGCGCAAGGAAGCAGTGGCGGGCAAGCGCGCCGGCGCCGATGCCCTGTTCGTCTCGCCCCTCTATCCGACTCGTTCGCATCCGGTCGCGGGAACGCTTGGTCCAGTCCGTGCCGCTGCAATCGGGCAGACCCTTGATATCCCTGTCATCGCGCTGGGCGGGATGAACGCGGCGCGATTCAGGAAACTACGAGGACTTGGGTTTCACGGCTGGGCGGCGATCGACGCCTGGCTACCGGATCAGAAGCGGAAAGCGGTTCCGATATAGACTGCCTGGCTGTCGCGGCGATCGTCGGGCGCTGGCTGGAGACGATAGTCGCGCTCCGCCTTGTACCGGATTCCCGCGGTCACATCGAGGTTGCGGGTCAGGCGATAGGAGCCGCCGACATCAAGCGAATAGGCCGGAGCCTCCTCGACCAGCTTCGGCGCGCCCGCCAGCGGGCGATCCGCCACTGCCTTCACCCGGCCGGTGAACCGCTGCCCGGAATAGCTGACACCGACATCGACCGCCTCGCGGCTGCCTGGCAGCCCGGCGAGATCGACCTTGGCGACATCGCCCGACAGCGCGAAACGGCGCCAGCCGACCGCGACGCCCAGATTATAGGCGATCGGCGCGATGCTGACCGAGGACGGCATATCGATGAGCGACCTGCCCCGCTCGGCGGCGAGCGCGGTGCGCGTGGAACGCGCGCGGACCGCGACGGTGACCGCGCGGTTGCCGCTATGCCGCGTTTCGGTTGGCGTGAAGCGGAAGCTGCTGGTGTCGAGCCCGCTCCGCGCGAAGACCGCCGCGAGCTTCGGGTCGGCCGCAGCCGGGGTGAAGGAGCTGATATCGCCGATGTCCAGCGGCGCGCGCTTTGCCGTCAGCCGCGACTCGCCGGGTGCGCCGGTCGCCGGTGCCATGGCGAAGCCGGCGGCGACCAGCGCCCCCACTCCGATTCCTGACATCCAACGCCCTGAAAACACGTGCGACCCCTTAGCAGTGCCTGGATTCGGCACTTCACTCCAATTCGCGCCTATCACGATTCGATCCAGCCCTGCCACTGTCTTGACGCATTTTCCCCCGAAGTGTTGCCCGCGGCACACAGGCCGCGCGCGTGCGCCGCGCTTGCGGCAGGCGCGAGACCATCTATAGATGCCCGAGATCTCATGAAACCGTCCAGGAAACCGCCGATGAACCGCCTTTTGCGTACCGCGATTGTGGTTTCGCTTGCCCTCCCGCTCATGGCCTGCGGCCATCGCGGCAAGGACCGCGCCACCCCCGATCTGGCCGCCGCCAAGGTGACCACCATCGGCGTGAACTCCTATCTCTGGCGCGCCAGCCTCGACACGCTGAGCTTCATGCCGCTGCTTCAGACCGATTCGAACGGCGGCGTGATCGTCACCGACTGGTATGTGAACCCCGCCGCCCCGACCGAGCGGATGAAGGTGACCGTGACGATTCTCGACCAGGATCTGCGCGCCGACGGCCTGCGCGTCGCCGCGCTGCGCGAGGTGAACCAGGGTGGGCAATGGGTCGCATCGCCGGTCGCGGCGGCGACCGTGCAGAAGCTCGAGGATATCATCCTGACGCGGGCGCGCGACCTGCGCCGTACCGCCATCGCCAACTAAAGGCGGTCGACATATGGCGTCACGCTTCAACGCGCTGAAGGCGGACGCGGCATGGCAGGCGGTGTGGGACGAGCGCCGCACCTTCGCCGCGCGCGACGATTCGGCCAAGCCCCGCACATATGTGCTCGAAATGTTTCCGTACCCGTCGGGGCGGATTCATATCGGCCATGTCCGCAACTACACGATGGGCGACGTGCTCGCGCGCTATCGCCGGATGACGGGCCATGAAGTGCTCCATCCGATGGGCTGGGACGCCTTCGGCATGCCCGCCGAGAATGCCGCCATGGAAAAGGGCGTTCATCCGGGCGGCTGGACCCGCGCCAATATCGCGACGATGAAGGCGCAGCTCAAGCGCCTCGGTTTCGCGCTCGACTGGACCCGCGAGCTCGCTACCTGCGAGCCCGATTATTACGGGCACGAACAGGCGCTGTTCCTCGACCTGTTCGCTTCGGGCCTGGTCTATCGGAAGGAATCCTCGGTCAACTGGGATCCGGTCGACATGACCGTGCTCGCCAATGAGCAGGTGATCGATGGCCGCGGCTGGCGATCCAACGCGCTGGTCGAACGGCGCAAGCTGAGCCAGTGGTTCCTCAAGATCACCGATTTCGCCGACGAGCTGCTTGAGGGCCTGGACAGCCTTGAGCATTGGCCCGGCAAGGTGAAGCTGATGCAGGAGAACTGGATCGGCAAGAGCCAGGGCCTGACCTTCCGCTTCAACCTGTCAGACGGTGAGCAGGTCGAGGTGTTTACCACCCGGCCCGACACGATCTTCGGATCGAGCTTCGTCGCGGTCGCAGCTGACCATCCGATCGCGCGCGCGCTGGCGGAGCATGATCCGGCGGCGGCCGAGTTCGTCGAGCTGTGCAAGCGCGGCGGCACCACCGCGGCCGAGATCGAGACTCAGGAGAAGCTCGGCTTCGACACAGGGCTCCGCGCGGCACATCCCTTTGATTCGGAATGGAAACTTCCGGTCTATATCGCGAATTTCGTGCTGATGGACTATGGCACCGGCGCCGTGTTCGGCGTGCCGGCGCACGACCAGCGCGATCTCGATTTCGCCCGCAAATATGATCTGCCAGTGCGTCGTGTCGTCTCAGACGGTGACGTCACCGATCCGCTCTTCACGGGCAACGAGGCCTATACCGGGCCCGGTACCCTGGTGAATTCGCACTTCCTCGACGGAATGGATGTCGAGGATGCCAAGCGCACCGTGATCCGCCGCGCGGAGGAAGAAGGCTGGGGCACGGGATCGACCGTGTTCCGCCTGCGCGACTGGGGCGTCTCCCGCCAGCGTTATTGGGGCACGCCGATCCCGATCATCCACTGCGACGCGTGCGGCGCGGTGCCGGTACCGCGCGACCAGCTGCCGGTGGTGCTGCCCGAGGATGTCAGCTTCGACATCCCCGGCAACCCGCTCGATCGCCATCCGACCTGGAAGCATGTCCACTGCCCGAGCTGCGGCGGCGCGGCGCGGCGCGAGACCGACACGCTCGACACCTTTGTCGATTCTTCCTGGTATTTCATTCGCTTCGCCAGCCAGCCGGGCAATGCGCCGTTCGACCGCGCCGTGGCCGAGAAGTGGCTGCCGGTCGCCCAATATATCGGCGGCGTGGAGCATGCGATCCTGCACCTGCTCTATGCGCGCTTCTGGACCCGCGCGCTGCGCTATATCGGCATGCTCGACGTGGCCGAGCCCTTTGCCGGGCTGTTCACCCAGGGCATGGTCACGCACGAGACCTATTCGCGCGGCGAAGGCGGCGAGCGTGTCTGGTACGGACCCGATGACGTCATCCTCGGCGGCGGCAAGGCGACGCTGAAGGCCGATGGTGCCCCGGTCGCGATCGGCCGAGTCGAGAAGATGTCGAAGTCGAAGAAGAACACCGTCGACCCGACCGGCATCGTCGACCAGTATGGCGCCGACGCGGTGCGCTGGTTCATGCTCTCCGACAGCCCGCCCGAGCGCGACCTGCCGTGGAGCGAGGCAGGCATCGAGGGATGCTGGCGCTTCATCCAGCGGCTGTGGCGGCTGTTCGACGGCCTGGCCGGGGCCGAGCCGAGCGATGCCCGCGACACGCCGCTCGACCGCAAGACTCACCAGACCATCGCCGGCATCGCCGCCGATATCGAGGCGCTGTCGTTCAACAAGGCCGTCGCCAAGCTGTACGAGCTGGTCAACGCGATCGAGCGTGCGGGCCCTTCCGCCTCCCGCGTCGATGCGATCCGCACGCTGATGCGGCTGGTGTCGCCGATGGCGCCCCACCTCGCCGAGGAAGCCTGGGCCGCCAATGGCGGCGAAGGCCTGATCGCCGATGCGGCCTGGCCCGAGGTGAATCCGACCCTGCTGGTCGAGGACGAGGCGACCATCGCGATTCAGGTCAACGGCAAGCTGCGCGACACCGTGACGGTCGCCAAGGGCACTCCGCGCGAGGCAATGGAGACGATCGCCTTGGCCAATGCCAATGTGCAGCGTATCCTGGACGGCGCCGCTCCCAAAAAGGTGATCGTCGTGCCCGACCGTCTCGTGAACATCGTCGCATGAAGCATCTCCCGCTGATCGCCGCCCTTGCGCTGATGCCGGCACTGGCAGGATGCGGGCTGCATCCGCTCTATTCAGGCGGTGGATCGGGCACCGTGGCGACGACGCTGACCAGGGTCGAGGTCGGGCCGATCGAAGGCAAGGCTGGCTGGCTGATGGCCAACGCGTTGAAGGATCGGTTCGGCGCGAGCGGTGCGCCGCTCTACCGGCTTGAGGTCAAGCTTGACGACCAGATCATCGGTCTGGGCGTGCGGAGCGATGACAGCGTCTCGCGCGAGCGGCGGACGCTTCGCGCGCGCTATCAGCTGATCGACTTGTCGAAGGGCACGGTATTGCTTGACGCAACCGCCGGGTCGGACGCCGGGCTCGACGTGGTCAATTCCGAATATGGCACGATCGCGGCCGAGAACACCGCCCTTGAGCGGCTGTCGGAAATCGTCGCCGACCAGATCGTTTCGCGTGTCGCGCTGTATGCGCAGCGGACGGCCGCATCGGCGAAATGAGCCCCTGGCTGTGAAAGCCAACGCCAATCAGATTCGCGCCGCGATCGACGCGGCGAACCCCGATATCCGACTTTATCTTCTCCACGGCCCCGACGAATCCGGCGCGCAGGAGATTGCGGCGCGGCTGGCGCGGACGATGGGACCCGATGCCGAGCGGGTCGATCTCGAATCCTCGACGCTCAAATCGAATCCAGGCCGGCTCGCCGACGAAGCTGCGTCAATGTCGCTGTTCGGCAGCGCGCGTCACATCAGAATCAGCGGCGCGGGCGACGAGTGTCTGGAGGCCTTCACCCTGCTGCTCGATGCCGAGCGTGCAGGCAACCCCGTCGTCGCCATCGCACCGTCGCTCAAGGCGACCTCAAAGGCGGTGAAGCTGGCGCTTGGCGCCCCTCGCGCAATGAGCTTTGCCTGCTATCTGCCCGAGGGTGGCGATGCCGAGAAGCTCGCCACCGCCATCGCCCGCGAACAGGGCCTGCGCACCACCGGGGACACTGCGGCCCGGCTCGCCAATGCCACGGGGGGCGACCGGGCGGTGATGACGCGCGAGCTTGAAAAGCTGGCGCTGTATCTCGACGCCTCGCCAGAACGGCCGCGCGAGCTGGACGATGCCGCGCTCGACGATGTCGGCGCTGACCTGGGCGATTCCGAGATGAGCCGCGCGATCGACGCCGCGATCGACGGCCGCCCCGATTCACTGGGTGGCGAGCTCGCCCGGCTTGAGGAAGCGGGCGTGTCGCCGATCCCGGTGCTGCGCCAGCTTGTCCGGCGCCTGATGACGCTTGCGGAGTTGCAGGCCGAGATCGATGCCGGCGCAAGCCCCGGGACGGTGATCGAACGAGTCTTCTTCCGCGAGCGTGCCTCGACCGGGCGGGCGCTGCGTACCTGGTCGGGCCCCAGGATCAACGAGGCGATCCAGCGCGCGCGGCTTGCCGAGCGGGCGATCATGAGCTCAGCGACAGCCGGGACGGTCCTCGCCCAGTCAGCGATCGTGGCGGTCGCCCGAATGGCTGCCCGGCAGCGTTAAGCTGCCGACCAATCCGCCTTTAATATCAATGGATTGCTGGCTAGATTCGCTCGCCGGTCAGACGCTGGCAAACCATGTCGAGCTGATCCAGCGTCGAATAGGACAAGGTTAGCGAGCCGCCCTTGGGGCCATGCGCGATCCGCACCGCGAGCCCGAGCAGATCAGCGAGATGATGTTCAAGCGCGGCGAGATCAGCGTCCCGGCCGGTATCGCCGCTGCGGATCCGTGCCGTCTCCGGCTTGGCCTCGCGCGCGAGCCGCTCGGTGTCGCGGACCGACAGGCCCTTCGCGACGACCTGATAGGCAAGCTGCTCGATATCCGGCGCGCCGATCAGCGCGCGGGCATGGCCCATGCTGAGCTCGCCCTCGACCACCTTGTCCTGCACCATCTTGGGCAGGTCGAGCAGGCGTAACAGATTGGCGATATGGCTGCGCGACTTGTGGACCAGCTTGCCCAGCGCTTCCTGGGTGTGCCCATAATCCTCGATCAGGCGATGATAGGCCTCCGCCTCTTCGATCGCGTTGAGGTCCTGGCGCTGGATATTCTCGACCAGCGCGATCTCGAGCGTCTCGGCGTCGTCGAACTCGCGGACGATCACCGGTACTTCATGCAGCCGTGCCCGCTGTGCCGCGCGCCAGCGGCGCTCGCCGGCGACGATCTGATATCCCTTGCCGTGCGGTCGCACGACGATCGGCTGGATCAGGCCACGCGCAGCGATCGACTCAGCCAGTTCCTCAAGCGCCGCTTCGCTGAAATGGCGACGCGGCTGGCCGGGATGCGGCGTCAGTGATCCGACCGGCAGCGTGCGCACGCCGGTCGACAGGGATTCACCGCCGGCGACTGGTTCTTCGCGGGCAATGTCGCCCATCAGGGCATTGAGGCCACGGCCGAGGCCCGAGCGGGGCTTGGGCCGGAGATGTGGCGTCTGATCGGCGGCTTGGTCGGTCATGCGGCCCTGGTGACGGCTTCTTGAGGGGCGGGTCTGGTGGGCAGGCGCACGATCAACTCCCGCGCCAGCGCGATATAAGCTTCCGAGCCGGCGCAGCGATAATCATAGATCAGCGCGGGCAAGCCGTGACTGGGCGCTTCGGACAGGCGGACGTTGCGCGGGATGACCGTGTCGAAGACAACACGGCCGAGCACAGCGCGAACATCAGCCGAGACCTGGTCGGTCAGGCGATTGCGACGATCATACATCGTCAGGGCGACGCCGAGGATCGAGAGGCCGGGATTGAAACGCTCGCGAATGCGTTCGACCGTGTTCAGCAACTGGCTGAGACCTTCAAGCGCGAAGAATTCGCACTGAAGCGGCACGAGCAGCGAATTGGCGGCCACCATCGCGTTGAGCGTCAGCAACCCAAGCGACGGCGGACAATCGATCAGCACCACGTCCCAGCGCTCGTCGGAACGCGCAAGCGCCCGGTTCAGGCGGTGAGTGCGCTCCTCATAGTCGACCAGCTCGATCTCGGCACCGGAGAGGTCGACCGTCGCCGGCACGATCTCAAGCTTGGGCACGCAGGTGGGAATCGCCGCGTCGGCCACCGCCATCTCCCCGAGGAGGATATCGTAGCTCGATTTCTCCCGCTCGGCGCGATTGATGCCGAGGCCAGTCGACGCATTGCCCTGCGGGTCGAGATCGATAATCAGCACGCGCGATCCGGTCGCGGCAAGCGCGGTACCCAGATTGATCGCGGTGGTGGTCTTGCCCACCCCACCCTTCTGATTCGCGATGGCGATGACATTCATCGGCGTGACACCCCTTTGGCGAGGACGATGAGAGATTCGGGATCGGTGATGCTCTGTTCCACGTGAAACACACCATGCCATGTCTGCTCGGCGACCGCCACCTCTTCACGCGCGGTTCGTCCCTTTGGGAGAATCCATAGCGTCTTGCGACGGCTACATTGAACCGCCGATGCGAGCAACGCATTGAGCTGAGCGACGGCCCGGGCGGAGATCACCGCCACTGGCTCGCTGACCGATTCCACCTTGCCGGCGATGACTGACACGCGATCGGCGATGCCCAGCGCTTCTGCCGCCGCTTGAAGGAATTCGACTCGCCGTTTGCGTGGTTCGACCAGCACGGTACGCCGCTCGGTCAACGCCGCCACGACAAAGCCAGGAAAGCCCGCGCCGCTCCCGATATCGAGCCAGTCACCCTCATTCTCCGCCGCGAGGCCGATCAACTGGGCGGAATCGACAATGTGGCGCGACCAGATTGAATCGAGCGTCGAGGGTGCAATCAGGTTCTGGCGGGCGGATTCATCAATAAGGAGCCGGGCGAATTCAGCCATGCGCCCCTCACCTTTCGCGCCGAAGCGCTCGCGAATCCACCCCCTGGCATCGTCCTCGGTCATGCAGCGCGCCGCCGGGCATGAAGCAGAATCGCGGTCAACGCCGCCGGCGTAATGCCGCGAATCCGACCCGCTGCGCCAAGAGTCGCCGGTCGTACCTGAGTCAGCTTCTCGACCATCTCGGTCGAGAGCCCCGGGATCGCGGCATAGTCCAGATCATCGTGCAGCGTGATCGAATCATTCGCGCGGAGTTGCGCTACTTCCTCGTCCTGGCGCCGCAGATAGGGCGCATAGCGGGCATCCTCAGCCATCTCCATCACCAGCGATGGATCATATTTCGCCGCCAACCCTGGCGCCACATGGCCGATTCCCACTCCGGCAAAACGCAGCCATTCAGCGCCCGAGCGCTTCTGACTGTCGAGCGGCCCAGCGGCGCCGTTCGCCAGCACCACGGCAGCCGGTAGCTGCCGGGCAAGCTCGACCTCGATATCGCGACGCTGCGCGGAGCGTTCGGCCAGACGCCGGGAACGCTCAGATCCGAGGCACCCCAACGCTTCAGCGATTGGGCCAAGCCGGGTCTCGGCATTGTCGGCACGAAGCCGCAACCGATATTCGGCCCGCGCCGTCAGCATACGATAGGGTTCGGTGATGCCCTGAAGCACCAGATCATCAATCATGACGCCAAGATAGCTGGTCGCCCGGTCAAGTATGATCGGATCAGCGCCGAGCGCCGTAGCCGCGGCGTTAAGGCCGGCGACCAGCCCCTGCCCCGCTGCTTCTTCATAACCAGTCGTGCCGTTGATCTGCCCGCAACAGAACAGCCCGCGCATCGCCCGAACCTCCAATGTCGGGTCAAGCGCACGCGGATCGATATGATCATATTCGACCGCATAGCCCGGCGTAATGATCCGCGTCGTCTCAAGCCCTGGGATCGAGGCGATCATCGCCGTCTGGACATCCGCCGGCAACGAGGTCGAGATGCCATTGGGGTAAATGGTCGCATCATCCAGCCCCTCCGGTTCGAGGAATATCTGGTGACCGTCCCGGTCGCCGAAACGGTGGATCTTGTCCTCGATCGACGGGCAATAGCGGGGACCCGGCCCGGCAATCGCACCGCCGAAGAGCGGCGACCGGTCGAGCGATGCGCGGATGATGCCATGGGTTTCTTCGGTCGTGCGAGTGATCGCGCAGAAGAGCTGAGGCAGGCTTCGGCCCGGTGTGACCGGCGACATGGTCCAGGGCTCGCTGTCGCTACGCTGCTCGGCAAGGCGGCTCCAGTCGATGGTCCGTCCGTCGAGGCGGGGCGGCGTGCCTGTCTTGAGCCGGGCCATCGGCAAGCGCGCATCACGCAACTGATCGGCCAGCAGCGAGGCGGCTGCCTCGCCGATCCGGCCGCCGGTCAGCCGCTCCTCCCCGCAAAATATCCTGCCGCCCAGGAAAGTACCGGTCGCCAGCACCACCGCACGAGCGTTTAACCTACCCCCATCGGCAAGCGTGACACCGGCAATCGCCCCCGCCTGATCGAGCGAAAGCGCTGCGACTTCGCCTGAAACGACCGTCAGGCACGGCTGTGCGGCCAGCATCTGCTGGATCGCCGCAGCATAAAGCCGCCGGTCTGCCTGGACTCTGGGCCCCTGCACTGCCGCGCCCTTGCTGCGATTGAGCATGCGATAATGGATGCCCGCCGCATCGGCCGCACGGGCGATCAGGCCATCGAACGCATCGACCTCACGGACCAGATGTCCCTTGCCGAGCCCCCCGATAGCCGGGTTGCACGACATGGCACCGATCTTCGTCGGGTCGAAACTGACCAATGCCGTGCGGGCCCCGCGCCGAGCCGCCGCGGCCGCAGCCTCGGTGCCGGCATGGCCTCCGCCAACCACGATCACATCGAAATCCATGACGCCCCGCTAAGTCTGCCACAGCGGCCTGTCAAAGCTGTTCCACGTGGAACGTTTATTTGCCGAGGCAAAATCGGGTGAACAGCGCGTCGAGCATTGCTTCGACATCGCTCCGGCCGACAAGCTGATCCAGCGCCTTCATCGCTAGGCGGAGGTCCTCGGCGAATAGGATCAGGTCAGTGTGGCTGGCCCCTGCCTCAAGGCTAGCCACACACGATGCCAGCAATTCCCGTTGGCGGCGATTGACGGCGATCGCATCCTCGCATGGCAACAGGGCGCGAGCACGCTCGCCCAGCAGTGCCCAAAGTTCATGCATGCCCTGCCCCGTTGCCACAGACAGCGCGAGGTCAGCCTCCGCTGGCACCGTCGCGCGTTCGGCGATATCGGCGCGCGCATGCACACGGATCGCCACGGGCCCTGGTGCTTCTTCATCCCCAAGCCACAGGATCAGGTCGGCTGTCCTGATCGCCTCTTCCGCTCGGGTGATACCGATCCGCTCGATCGGGTCAGGCGTCTCGTCAAGCAGCCCTGCCGTGTCGGTCAGCACATAGGCGATCCCGTCGCGGACCACCGGTGCCTCAATCCGGTCTCGCGTCGTTCCCGAGATCGGGGAGACGATCGCAGCATCGCGTTCCGCCAGGGCGTTGAGCAACGTCGACTTGCCGCTATTGGGTGGGCCGGCGATCACCACGCGCAATCCGTCACGCAGCCGCTCCACCGGCGGCACCGCCAGAAGCGCGTCGATCTCTCCGGCAAGCTCGCTCGCCTCGGCTGCGAACCTCAATGCGGGCGTTTGGTCGACCTCATCCTCTTCAGCGAAATCGAGTTGCGCCTCGACCTGAGCGGCCAGCGCCAGCAACCGGTCGGTCCAGTGCTCGGCACGGCGCCGCACCGCACCCTCGGCCATGGCCAGCGCGACGCGGCGCTGCCCCTCGGTTTCCGCCGCGAGCAGGTCGCCCAGCCCCTCGGCCTCGGTCAGATCGATCCGTCCATTCGTCAGCGCGCGCCGGGTGAATTCGCCCGCCTCGGCCCGGCGCATGCCCGGCAACATCGCCAGCGCCGCCTCGACCGCGTGCACCACGGCGCGTCCGCCATGGACATGCAGTTCGACCAGATCCTCCCCGGTGGCGCTATCGGGACCGGGAAAGACAAGAACGAGCGCCCGGTCGAGCAGCAGGCCGTCCTTGTCCCGCAAGGCGCGCAATCCTGCCTGACGTGGCGACGGCAACGTGCCGGCAAGCATACGCGCCGCGGTAATCGCCCGGTCCCCACTGAGCCGGACGATCGCGATGGCAGCCGGCGGGGCACCGCTCGACACGGCAAAGATCGTATCCATGGGAAACGCTATTTGGTCGAGGTATCGAACATCTTGCGCCAGAAGTTCATGCCGGCCTCCCCCATCGGCGACCAGCTCTTCATCATGTTCTCGATCATCTCGGGGGCGACCGCACCATCCATCGCGCCCAGCACGCCCTGGATATATTTTTCATGCACCGGGGTGAAATCGGGCAACCCCATCACGCGCCGCGCTTCTTCGGGGGTGCAATCGACTTCGACATTGATCTTCATAGGCCATCTCCGCTTGAGCGGGCGACGGCCGCGCTGCATAAGCTTGAGTCACATATGCGCGCGACACGGGCCTGATCGCAACGCCCATTGGCGCGGCAGGAATTTCGGGCAATCAGCCAGCACAGCCGAGGACAGCCATGACCGCAACGATCACCATCGACACGCTCGACGGCACCGGCGATTTCACCGCTTATTGCGCGCAGCCCGGCGGTACCCCACGCGCGGCGATCGTGGTGATCCAGGAAATCTTCGGCGTGAATGCCGGCATCCGCCGCAAATGCGACCGGCTGGCCGAGGACGGCTATCTTGCCATTGCCCCTGACCTGTTCTGGCGACTTGAACCCGGCGTCCAGCTCGATCCCGACATTCCGGAGGAATTCCAGCAGGCGCTCGCCATGATGGGCAAGTTCAATCAGGATGCCGGCATCCGCGACATCGAGGCGACGATCCGAACCGCCCGCGCGATGCTGGGCCCCGAAGGCAAGGTCGGCGCGGTCGGTTATTGCCTGGGCGGGCGCCTCGCCTTCATGACCGCCGCCCGCACTGATGTGAATGCCAGCGTCTGCTATTATGGTGTCGGCATCGACGGCCTGCTCGGTGAGAAACACGCGATCGCTCATCCCGTGCTGCTTCACGTGCCGGAAGAAGATCATTTCGTCGACAAGGCGGCGCAACAGCGCATGCATGCCGGGCTGGACGATCACTCAAAGGTGACGATCTTCGACTACCCCGGCGAGGACCATGGTTTCGCAACCGAGTTCGGGCTGCGGCGATCGGATGAATCGGCCAGGCTGGCTGATGAGCGGACTGCAGCGTTCTTCGCGGAAAACCTGGGTTAAGGCCTGGATCAGATCAGCAGGTGCAGGATTCCGACGTCGTTATCGACGATTCCATGATAAATCATTGATCCTGAAACATAAAGGATCACCGCCAGACCGATATAGGCGATCCAGTGATAGCGCTCGATCAGCCGCGCGATGAAGTTCGCGGCGACCGCCATCAGGGTCACCGAGAGGATCAGGCCGAACAACAACACGGTAGGGTGCTCGCGCGCGGCGCCGGCCACGGCGAGGACATTGTCCAGGCTCATCGACAGATCGGCGATGGCGACCTGGATCGCCGCCTTGAGGAAGCTCTTGCTCGGCTTGCCGCCCTCGACGTCCGAGGTTTCGGAATCATCGACCTGAGCTGCCGCCGGCGCGGGATGAAGCTCCCGGAACAGCTTCCAGGCAACCCACAACAGCAACAGCCCGCCGCCGAACAACAGGCCGACAACGTGGAGCAACTGAGTCGCGATCAGCGCGAAACCGATCAGGCAGACCATCGCGATGACGACGCCGAATCCGAGCACCTGCTTGCGCTGCTTGGCCGGCAGGCCCGCCGCCAGCGTGCCGAGAACCATGACGTTGTCGCCCGCCAGCATCAGGTCGATCATAATCACCTGGCCGAGCGTGGCGAGCCCGGCTGCCGTGAACACATCGGCGAAATTGATCACAACGGCTCTCCGAAATAGCTCACGATCGGCATCGACTCATAGAAAGGATGAAGCAGGGTACGCCATTCGCCATAACGCTCGGAGAGACGAAAACCGTCGCGATGGCTGGCGATATCCTCCCACTCAACGATCAGCAGATACAGGTCGGGGCTCTCACACGCTTTTCGCACTGCGATCGAGCTGAAGCCCGGTGAGGCGGCGATCAACGGGCGGGCCTTGGCCATCGCTGCTTCGAAGGCAGCTGACTGGCCGGGTTTGATGGCGAGGAGGGCGTGTTCGAGGATCAAGCGACTGCTCCAGATACACGAGCGGCGCGGGCAAGGCCCGCGCCGTCGACCGGGACGAACCCCGTCGGCCATGCTTGTGCGAGTCCTGCAGCAGCATGCCGCAGGCCGCACTACTCACTGATTCATCGAATCGAAGAAATCCTCGTTGGTCTTCGAATCCTTCATCTTGTCGAGCAGGAACTCCATCGCGTCGATGGTGCCCATCTGCATGAGGATACGACGCAGCACCCACATCTTGGAGAGCTTGCTCTTGTCGACCAGCAGCTCTTCCTTGCGGGTGCCGGACTTGCCGACGTCGAGCGCCGGGAAAATGCGCTTGTCGGCGACCTTGCGATCGAGGACGATTTCCGAGTTGCCGGTGCCCTTGAACTCTTCGAAGATCACTTCGTCCATGCGGCTGCCGGTATCGATCAGCGCGGTGGCGATGATCGAGAGCGAGCCACCTTCCTCGATGTTGCGGGCGGCACCGAAGAAGCGCTTCGGGCGCTGGAGCGCATTCGCGTCGACACCACCGGTCAGCACCTTGCCCGAGCTCGGGACGACAGTGTTGTAGGCGCGGCCGAGACGGGTGATCGAGTCGAGCAGGATCACGACGTCCTTCTTGTGCTCGACCAGGCGCTTGGCCTTTTCGATGACCATCTCGGCGACCTGGACGTGGCGTGTCGCCGGTTCGTCGAAGGTCGAGGAGACGACCTCGCCCTTCACCGAACGCTGCATGTCGGTGACTTCCTCGGGCCGCTCGTCGATCAGCAGAACGATCAGGAACACTTCGGGGTGGTTGTCGGTGATGGCGCGCGCGATGTTCTGCAGCAGCACCGTCTTGCCGACGCGCGGCGGGGCGACGATCAGGGCGCGCTGGCCCTTGCCCTGCGGGCTGATGATGTCGATCACCCGCGCCGACTTGTCCTTGATCGTCGGATCCTGCGGGTCGAGCGTCAGCTTTTCTTCGGGATAGAGCGGGGTGAGATTGTCGAAATTGACACGGTGACGGACCGCGTCGGGATCGTCGAAGTTGACGCTGGTCAGGCGGGTCAGCGCGAAATAGCGTTCGCCGTCCTTGGGGCCGCGGATCTCGCCCTCGACCGTGTCGCCGGTGCGCAGGCCGAACTTCCGGACCTGGTTGGGCGACATGTAGATATCGTCCGGGCCGGCCAGATAGTTCGCCTCCGGGCTGCGCAGGAAACCGAAGCCGTCGGGCAGCACCTCGATCGTGCCAAGCCCCATGATCTGCTCGCCATTTTCGGCCTGGATCTTGAGGATGGCGAACATCAGGTCCTGCTTGCGCAGGGTGGACGCGCCCTCGACGCCGAGTTCTTCGGCCATCGCGACCAGTTCGGCCGGGCTTTTCTTCTTGAGGTCTTTGAGATGCATGGATGGCGTCCGGACGTATGATGGTCGGGGGAGAGCGTCGGTCGGCGAAGGACACGCGACGATGCTGGAGGAAGGTGCCGCGGCACGGAGCTCAGGACCCCGCGCGCTTCGACGCCATGGGACCTAGGTCTCGCCCCCCGTCAAGTCAAGCCTCAGAAGGGGCGGACGATCACCAGAATCACGATGAGCACGGCGATGATGGCGGGAAGCTCGTTGATCAGCCTGAGCTGCCTGCCGGTCAGGGTAGGCATGCCCCTCGCCAGCTTCTTCGCATAGCCGACCGCCCAGCCATGATAGCCGCTGAGGATCACGACCAGCAGCAGCTTGGCATGAAGCCAGCCAAGCCCACCGATCCCGGCGAACAGCCCGGCATTGACCGCGAGCATCAGCCCGAGCACCCACACCAGGATCATCGACGGTGTCAGGATGATGGCGCGCAGCTTGTTCTCGCGCTCGACCCATGCCTGCGCCTCGGCCGATCCCGGCTGCGCCTCCTGATGATAGACCAGATAGCGTGGCAGCATGAACATGCCCGCCATCCAGAAGATGACGAAGATGACGTGTCCCGCCTTCACCCACAGATAGGCGTCTCCCAGAAAGTTCATCGCGCTCTCCGCACATGCGCCAGCAGGCGCTCGACATGGCTGATCGGCGTGTCCTGCAGGATGCCATGGCCCAGGTTGAAGATATGCGGCCGATCGGCGAGCGCCTCAAGGATTCGTGTCGCCGCGGCATCGAGCTGTTCGCCGCCTGCGATGAGGGCCAGCGGATCGAGATTGCCCTGGACCGGCAGGCCTTCGGGAAGGCTGGCATGCGCCCAGACGGGATCGACGGTCTCATCCAGACCGATCGCGTCGGCACCAGTTTCCCGCGCATAGGCCGGCAATTTGCCGCCGGCACCCTTCGGAAAGCCGATCACCGGCGTATCCGGGTGCAGTTCATGGAGAGCGGAGACGATCTTCGCGGTCGGCGCGATCACCCAGCGCTCGAACTGTGCAGGCGAAAGGCTGCCGGACCAGCTGTCGAACAGCTGCACAGCCTCGACGCCCGCCTCGATCTGGCGGGACAGATAGGCGATCGTGCTGTCAGCGATCGCATCGATGATCTCCGCAAAGGCCTGCGGATCGGCATAAGCGAAACGGCGCGTCTCCCCCTGGTCGCGGCTGCCATGGCCGGCGACCATATAGGTGGCGACCGTCCAGGGGCTTCCCGCAAAGCCGAGAAAGGTGGTTTCCACCGGCAGCATCGCGGCCACGGTCGCGACGGTCGCATAGACCGGATCGAGCCGCTCAGGAGCCGCCTGGAGCCCCGCCAGCGCGTGATCCACCAAGGGTGGGGCCAGTGCTGGTCCCTCGCCCGCGCCGAAGCTCAGCGCCTGTCCCAGCGCCCAGGGAATCATGAGGATATCGGAGAAGAGGATCGCGCCATCGAAGCCGAAGCGGCGGATCGGTTGAATCGTCACCTCGGCCGCGGCGTCCGGATCAGTCGCGAGCGCGAGGAATCCTCCCTTTTCCGCCCGGAGCGCGCGATATTCGGGAAGATAGCGTCCGGCCTGGCGCATCAGCCACATGGGAGGGACGTCGTGCCGCTTGCCCTTCAGGGTCGAGAGCAGCCGTTTTTCGGGCATCGGAGTCGGGATCGCGAGAGTCCTTCTATCTAATAAGAAGAGAATCTAGAAAGGATGTAGCAGTCGTTGGCGCGTGGATGCCGGGGCTTATGCGTTCGTCCCGAAAATGCCAACAGCTTGACGGGCGGGGAGCGCCTGACTCCGCTGAGTCGTTGCGGCGATCCCCATTATCCACAGCCTGTGCACTGAATCATGGGGCTGTGAACGGGATTGTGGGAAACTCCCGACTTTTCCACGCTCGCCGATCGCTTTGCGTCCGGGCGAAGTTGCGCTAGCGATTTTCCCGATGTTCTCCACAATTTCATCCCCACGCGGCAAAACCGCCTGATGCGGCTGCATCTCCACCTCCTGTCGGATTCGACCGGCGAGACGCTCGAGAATATCGCCAAGGCGGCGCTAGCCCAATATGACGATGTGGAGACGATCCGTCATTTCTGGCCGATGGTCCGCACCGAGACTCATCTCGAACGAATCCTCCAGGAGATCGCGCAGAATCCCGGGCTGGTGCTGTTCACCCTGGTCAACAGCGCGACGCGACGGACCCTGGAGACGCGATGCCGCGCGCTTGGCCTGCCGGCGGTCGCCCCGCTCGATCCGGTGACCGATGCGCTGTCCAGCCTGCTCGGGCAGCAGGCCAAGGCCCGGCCGGGGCGGCAGCATGTGCTCGACGCAGCCTATTTCGCGCGGGTCGATGCAATCCAGTTCACCATGGCGCATGACGACGGCATCAACTGGGAGGATTGGGAAGAGGCGGATATCGTCCTCGCGGGCGTCTCTCGCTCGTCCAAGACGCCGACCTCGATCTATCTCGCCAATCGCGGCTTCAAGACAGCCAATATCCCGATCGTGGTGGAAAGCCCCCCGCCGTCGAGCCTCTATTCGCTCAGGCATCCGCTCGTCGTCGGGCTGACCACCAGTGCCGACCGGCTGATCCAGGTGCGGCGCAACCGGCTCCTCTCGCTGAATCAGGCGCCCGAGACGGCCTATGTCGACCAGGAAGCGGTGACGCGCGAGGTCGCCTATGCCCGGCGGATGTTCGCCGATAATGGCTGGCCGGTGATCGACGTCACCCGCCGCTCGATCGAGGAGACTGCGGCGGCGATCGTTCAACTGGTCAATGAACGGGATTCGGCATGAGGTTCGTGCTCGCATCGAAAAGCGCGTCGCGCCGGGCGATGCTGGCTGCTGCCGGCGTGCCGTTCGAGGCGGTATCGGCCAGTGTCGACGAGGATACGGCCAAGGCCGGGCTGCGAGCGGACGGAGTTGCGCCGCGCGACTTGGCGGATGCGCTGGCCGAGCTGAAGGCGCTGCGTGTGTCGCATCGCGACCCCGAGGCGCTGGTGCTGGGCAGCGATTCGATCGTCGCGCTCGAGGATGGATCAATGCTCGACAAGCCGGTCGATCGAGAACAGGCGGCGGAGCATCTCCGCCGTTTGTCAGGCAAGCGGCATGAACTGATCAGCGCCGCGGTGATGGCGGTCGATGGTCGTCCGGTCTGGCGGGTGGTCGACCGGGCGAAAATGCATGTCCGCACGCTTTCCGAAGCGTTTATCGAGAAGTATCTCGATGGCGAATGGCCCGAGATTTCGGGCTGTGTCGGCTGTTACCGGATCGAGGGGCCGGGCGCGCAACTGTTCAGCCGGATCGAGGGGAGCCAGTTTACCGTGCTTGGCCTGCCGCTTCTGCCGGTGCTCGATTATCTGCGGGTCCGGGGAGTTTTGACGTCATGACGACTGCTTATGCCGAGGTGATCGGCGATCCGATCAGCCACAGCAAATCGCCGCTGATCCACCGCTTCTGGATCGATGCGCTGGGCATGGACGCCGATTATCGCGCGCATCATGTAACGCCAGACCGGCTGGCCGCCTATTTCGAGGAACGGCGCGCCGATCCAGCCTGGCGGGGGTGCAACATCACCCTGCCGCACAAGGAAGCCGCCCTCGACCTTGTCGAG
Source organism: Candidatus Sphingomonas phytovorans (assembly GCA_029202385.1). NCBI lineage: Bacteria > Pseudomonadati > Pseudomonadota > Alphaproteobacteria > Sphingomonadales > Sphingomonadaceae > Sphingomonas > Candidatus Sphingomonas phytovorans. The sequence continues at coordinate 4,068,993 of CP119314.1, read as the reverse complement.
GATCGGGGCGGGGTGCGCGCGACGATCGGTGCGATCAACCTGGCGATGCGTGCCGAGGACGGCGTCCTGATCGGCACCAATACCGATGCGGGCGGTTTCTACGCGCCGATCGCCGATCTGCCGCTGGCCGGCGCGCCGGTGGCGGTTGTCGGAGCAGGCGGTGCGGCGCGCGCGATCCTGTTTGCGCTGTCGCGGATCGGTGTCGGCGAGGTGACGATCCTCAATCGCAACGTCCTGAAGGCTGCCGCGCTGCTCTCCGCCTTCGGGCTGAAGGGCAAGGCGCTCCCGCTGAGCGCGCCGCTGCCGCCCGCGGCGTTGCTGGTCAACACAAGCTCGCTGGGCATGACTGGCCAGCCCGCGCTCGAGCTCGACCTGTCGCCATTGCCCGAGGACGCAGTGGTCTATGAGATCGTCTATGCGCCGCTCGAAACGGGCCTGTTGAAGGCGGCGCGCGACCGCGAGCTCGATACGGTCGACGGACTCGACATGCTGATCGGCCAGGGGGCCCTTGCCTTCGAGTTGCTGTTCGGTGCCGAGCCGCCGCGCGACCGTGACGAGGAGCTTCGGGAGCTGCTGACGTCATGATGGCGCGATGCTGACCTTGGGTCTCACCGGCTCGATCGGCATGGGCAAGTCGACCGTCGCGGTGATGTTCGAGGAGCTGGGCGTGCCGGTGTTCGATTCGGATGCGGCGGTCCACCGGCTGCAGGGGGAAGGCGGGCGGCTGGTCGCCGCGATCGAGGCGATGTTCCCCGATACCACCGGACCGAAGGGAGTCGACCGGACGTTGCTGGGCGAAGCGGTGCTTGCCGATCCCCGCGCGTTGAAGCGGCTCGAAGCTTTGGTCCATCCGGCGGTCGGCGAGGAACGGGCTGCCTTTGTCGCCGCGCATGCCGATGCACCGCTGGTCGTGTTCGACGTGCCCTTGCTGTTCGAGACGGGCGGCGAGACGCGGGTCGACAAGGTCGTCGTCGTCTCGGCGCCGGCCGATATCCAGCGTGTTCGCGTGCTGGCGCGGCCGGGCATGACCGAAGCGCGGTTTGACGCCATCCTCGCGCGCCAGATGCCCGATGCGGAGAAGCGTGCCCGGGCCGATTTCGTGATCCCGACCGGGGGTAGCATCGAGGAAACGCGTGCTGCCGTCGGGACATTGGTCTCTTGCCTCAGGGGCTCGTAATACCGATAACATATGTAATGCGTGAGATCGTTTTCGACACCGAGACTACCGGCTTCAGTTTCGCCGACGGCGACCGGATGGTGGAGATCGGCTGTGTCGAGGTGGTCAACCGGGTCGAGACCGGGCGCACCTTCCATGCCTATTTCCATCCGGAGCGGACCATGCCCGCCGAGGCCCAGCGGGTGCACGGGCTGAGCGACGCTTTCCTGTCGGACAAGCCGTTGTTCGCGCATGGTGTGGACGATCTGCTCGAATTCCTCGGCGACAGCCCACTCGTCGCGCACAATGCCAGCTTCGACTTCGGCTTCCTCAATGGGGAACTCGTCCGCTGCGGGCGCAAGCCGATTCATCTCGACCGGATGGTCGACACGATCGTGCTCGCGCGCACGCGCCATCCGGGTGCCAAGCACAGTCTCGACGCTTTATGCTCCCGCTATGGCATCGATCGCAGCCACCGCGTCGTGCACGGGGCGTTGCTCGACGCGCAGCTTCTGTCTCAGGTCTATGTCGAGCTGACCGGCGGGCGCCAGATCGGGCTGACCCTGGTCACCGAGACGGTCGAGGTGCAGGCCAGCTTCGCGCCGGCCGCGGCGCCGGCGGTCGTGCGGCCGGCCCGGCTCTTCGAGGCAAGCGCCGAGGAACTCGCACGCCATGCCGCGTTTATGGAGAAGATCAAGAATCCGCTTTGGGGGGTCGAGGCGTCCGGTTGACGCAGGTACCGGGCCGGGCCAAGTTGGCTGGTCCATCATAGGAGAATGCTCATGGACATCCGGATTTCGGGCCATCAGGTCGCCACCGGCGACGCACTGAAAAGCCATGTCGAGACTCGGCTCCAGGGTATCGCCGCGAAATATTTCTCGCGCGCCATCTCGGCGCAGGTCACCTTCGGCAAGGGGCCGCATGACAATGGCTTCACCTGCGATATCGTCGCGCACGTGATGCAGGGCCTGGTGCTCAAGGGCAGCAATGACGGCACTGACGCGCATGGCGCGTTCGATGGCGTGGCCGACAAGATCGAAAAGCAGCTGCGCCGCTACATGAGCCGCCTGAAGAACCGCAATTCGGGCCAGGCCAATGCCGTCGTCGCCAACGGTGCCGATGGCGTCGATAATGCGGGCTATACCGTCTTCCGCGAGAGCGATGACGAGGTGGCGGAGGATTTTCCGCTGATCGTGGCCGAGACGAGGGTGGACGTGCCCGACGCGACCGTCTCCGATGCGGTGATGATGCTCGACCTGCGCAACACGACTGCCCTGCTGTTCCGCAACGCCGGATCCGGCGCCTATAACATGGTCTATCGCCGCGGTGACGGGACGATCGGCTGGGTCGAGCCGCACCGCGCGGCCTGATCGATATGCTATCGCGCGCCGCCAAACGGCGCTATGGGCGCGCGCCGGGGTTGGCGTGGCCCAAGGATGACGATGACCGATCTGAGTGACCTGCTGCTGCCCGAGACCGTTTTCGAACGGCTCGCGGCAGCCAACAAGAAAGCCTTGTTCCAGCAGCTCGGGGCGGCTGCGGCGACGGCATACGGAATCGATTCCGTGGCCGTCGCCGAGGGTCTGGCCAAACGCGAGAAGCTCGGCTCGACCGGTTTCGGCAGCGGTGTCGCGACGCCGCATGCGCGGATTCCGGGCCTTGGTCATGTCGTTGGCGTGTTCGCGCGCCTGGCGCAGCCGATCGATTTCCAGGCGGTCGACGATCTCCCGGTCGATATCGTGTTCATGCTGCTGTCGCCTGTCGATGCCGGCGCGCTGCATCTGAAAGCGCTGGCGAAGGTGTCGCGCCGCCTGCGCGAACGGGGATTCGTCGACAAGCTGCGTGGTGCCGGGTCGCGCGACGCGATGTATGCGCTGCTGACCGCCGACGAGGCCCGTGACGCTGCCTGATTGCCCGGCGCAGGGCGAGCAGGCCCATTTCCGGGCGCTTGAATCGCTCTATGCCGCGGCGCCGATCAACCGGCTGTTCGAGTCAACGCTTGAGATCCCAACGGCTGGGGTCGCGCGAATCCATTTCATGATTGATGAGCGCTATTTTCATGCTGGCGGCGCGGCGCACGGCACGAGCTATTTCAAGATGCTCGACGATGCCGCGTTCTACGCCGCGAACAGCCTGGTCACTGATCGTTTCCTGCTGACCACTGCGTTCAACCTGCTGTTCACCAAGCCGCTCAAGGCAGGTCCCGTCGTGGCGGAGGGGCGCTGGGTGAGCGGCCAGCGTCGCGTCTTCGTTGCGGAGGCCAGGCTGATCGACAGCGAGGGCGAGGAAGCCGCGCGCGGCACCGGCACCTTCATGCGCAGTCGCATCGCGCTGGCCGGCCTGCCCGGATATCGGGTGGCACCCTGAGCATGGGCCGGTGAGCGAACGGTTGCCGAGCGGGCTGCTGGTCAGCGCCCTGCTCAGGCGGGTGAACGACGCCGGCGGGATTGGCATGGTGCTCGCGCGGGGCGATGCCCAGGCCGGGGCGATATTGGTCGTCGCGCTGGAAAAGGGAGTCAATTCAGGCGTCTACGAACGCGGAATCGGACCCGAGGGAACCGTCCAGCTTGTCCGCGTTGGCCCGCAAGATATTGCAAATGCTATTGAAATTACCGAATATTGGCGGCGCAGGCGCGGCCGCGATCCCGATTTATGGGTTATCGAGCTGGATATCGCGTCGGCGGAACGATTCGCCGCAGAAACGATAGTGGCAGGTTGACTTGGCTGCGCTGCACAACGAAAGCCTCCGCACAGTCACGCGCGTTGTGCCGTGCCGGGTGCGATCCGGCTAGGTTACGCAGTCGGGGGGAAGTCCGGCTGATCGTTGTTCGATACGATCAGGTCCGCACGCCAACCGCATATTTTGAAGTCTTAATGACGTTTTTCACTCGCGCCGCAGCCATCGCGGCGATCTCTCTGACCATCACGAGCCTGATCGGCGCCAGCACCCCTGGCTTCGCTTTCGATCTCGACAAGTCTCTTAAACTCCCGACCGCCCTTCCGGTTCCCGTTTCCAGCCCAACGCCTGAGGCCGCCGCAACGCAGGCGCCCGCGGAAGCTGCCAACGCCGTGGCGAAGGCCGATACCGATATTTCCTCCGCCCAGGCGGACGATGACTATGACAGCCTCGCCGAGGCAGTCGCCGCGCAGGACACCAATTCACTCGATAGCGACCTCACCTGCATGGCGGGCGCGATCTATTTCGAGGCGAAGGGTGAGCCCCTGTCGGGCCAGCTCGCCGTCGGCGAGGTGATCATCAATCGCACCAAGTCCGGTCGCTTCCCGAAATCCATCTGCTCGGTGGTGACTCAGCCGGGCCAGTTCTCGTTCGTTCGCGCCGGCCGTGTGCCGGTCATCGCCAACAACGCGGCCTATCGCACCGCCGTGGCCGTCGCCCGTGTCGCGATGGCCGATGCCTGGGACAGCCCGGCGCCGGACGCGATGTATTTCCACGCCCGCCGGGTTTCGCCGGGCTGGCGGATGATCAAGGTCGCCGCGATCGGAAACCATGTATTCTATCGCTGAGGCGACGGGACGGGTTTTCATCGTCCGCTGATTTGACCATCGTTCGCTAAATGTTCTAGATCGGGAGGATGCTGCAGCGTCCTCCCGATTCGTGTGTCGATGCCCCCGGATCGCCGCTGTGCGCGGCGGATGTGGCGCGGGGCACGGTGCGCATGCTGCTCCGACACGATCTGGTCGCGATGGCCGAGGTGCCGCTCGACGACGGGCGCCGTGCCGACCTGATGGCGCTCGATTCACGCGGAAACATCATCATCGTCGAGATCAAGGTGTCGCGGGCCGATCTGCTCGGTGACGCGAAATGGACTGACTATCTCCGCTCCTGCGACCGCTTCTACTGGGCGATCCCGGCCGGGTTCGACGCGTCGCCGCTCGATGGCGAGGCGTTCCTGCCAGCGCGAACCGGGGTGATCGTGGCCGACCGCTACGATGCGGCGATCGTGCGCGAGGCGCATACCGATCCACTGTCAAGCGCCACGCGCAAACGCAACACGCTCGCCTTTGCGCGGCGGGGCGGGCGAAGGCTTATCGGACTGACTGACCCGGAAGCCGGCGCTCTATCTTAAGGTTGGCCCGGAAATGGCGCGACGCGCCTTTTTCGGGGTTTCCGCCATCAGCTTGGCCATGGCGGTCGACCGCGCATCTTCCACCGCATAATCGCGCGCCGATTTGCCGGCGATGACATCGGCCTGGTCGGGATCGCCGCCAGCGGCCAGCAAGGTACGGGCCATGCCCAGGTCGCGACGCTGGACAGCGCGGATCAGCGGCGTCTCCCCGCTTGAATTGGCCAGGTTCACATTCGCATTCTTTTCGATCAGCACCTGCATCAGGTCGATCTGGCCGAGCCCGGCCGCGACCAGCAGCGGCGTGTTGCCCTTGTCGTCCTTGATATTGGGATCGGCGCCCTGGGCCAGCAGATAGCGCAGATAGGTGCCGTCGCCCCGCTTGACGACAATGTGCAGCGCACCCTCGCCGGTCGCATATTCGCGCGTGTTGAGCACTGTCGTGCCCGGTACCCGCAACATCTTCTCGACGTCGGAGCCCTTGGCGTCCTTCACCGCCTGGAGGAATTTATACCCTTCCGACTGGTTCTGCGCCTGAACTGGAATGGCGGTTGCGCCGAGCAACGCGGCGGTGAGCGCGATGCCGAATGTACGTGCGATCATCTGGTGGACAGGCCCTTGTGCTTCCGAGGACGTGGTTTCCGAAGATGGCTTCGGCTCGACCTTGCGCCAAGTCCCTTAACAGATCATGGCTGGTCGCGCCATGAACGAGATAGCCCGCGCGCCCGCCCTTCTCATCCGTCGAGCCCTTGCCGCCCTGCTGGTGGCAGCCCTTCCCGCCGCCTGCTCCGGCCCGGCCGCCCCTGCCCGGCCACCGCTTGAAGGCGCGCGGATCGGCGGTCCGTTTGCGTTGACCAACCAGGATGGCAGGCAGGTCACCAATCGCGATTTCGCGGGCAAATATCGCATCGTCTATTTCGGCTATACCTTCTGCCCCGACGTCTGCCCGGTCGACGCGCGGAATATCGGTGCCGGGCTGCGCGCGGTCGAGACGAGCGACCCGGCGATCGGGGCCAGGATCGTGCCGATCTTCATCTCGGTCGATCCGGCGCGGGACACGCCTGCCGTGCTCAAGAGCTTCGTCGCCAATTTCCATCCGCGGATGGTCGGCCTGACCGGCAGCGCCGCCGCGATCGACGCGGTCGCGAAGGAATATGCGGTCTATTACAAGAAGGGCGATGTGACGCCCGGCGGCGGCTATATGGTGGATCACAGCCGGGTCGCCTATCTGATGGACCCGCAGGACAAGCCGATCGCGCTGCTGCCGCAGGACCAATCGCCCGAGGCAATCGCGACCGAGATCAAACGCTGGGTGAAATGAGCGACCGTTTCTGGGAAACGACCCCGATCGATGCGCTTGACCGCGGCCAGTGGGAGGCTTTGTGCGACGGCTGCGGCAAATGCTGCGTCCACAAGCTCGAGGATGAAGACACCGGCGAGCTGATGGCCACCAATGTTTCGTGCCGGCTGCTCGATCGCAAGACGGCGCAATGTTCGGATTATCGCCACCGCCACGCCTATGTCAGCGAATGCGTTCGCTTGAGCCGCGACAATGTGCGGGAAATCGACTGGCTTCCCTCGACCTGCGCCTATCGCCTGCGCGCCGCTGACGAACCGCTGCCGCGCTGGCATTATCTGGTCTGCGGGGATCGCGATGCCGTCCACCGTGCGGGTGAATCGGTGCGCGGCTGGACCATTTCCGAGGACGATGCCGGGGACCTCGAATATCATCTGGTCGATCGCCGGCTGTGACCGGGTCCGGTCAGGCGCCGGTCGAGGTCGTCCGCAATGCCCGTGCCCGCCGGGCCAAGCTGTCGGTCGATCCGGCGAGCGGGCGAGTCAGGCTTACCCTGCCGCTACGCGCGCCGGTCAAACCCGCCCTGCTCTGGGCCGAGGGGCAGCAGGCATGGATCGAGGCGCAGCGTGCCCGGCTGCCGCGGCCGCGGCCACTGGTGCCGGGCGGGACGGTGCCGTTCGGCGACGCGCTGCTGACGATCGACTGGCGCGAAGGCTCGACGCGACGGATCGTCCGTGAAGGCGACGTTCTGCATTGCGGCGGTCCCCGCGACGGCCTGTCGCGGCGGATCGAATCCTGGCTGAAGCGTGAGGCGCTGCGTATCCTGAGCGCTGAAACCGCCGAATTTGCCGCGCGTGCTGGGGTCGGCGTGACCAGGGTCGCGATCGGCGATCCGCGCGGGCGTTGGGGAAGCTGCGCGTCGAGCGGGGCGATCCGCTATAGCTGGCGGCTGATCCTCGCGCCGGATTTCGTGCGGCGGGCGACCGTCGCGCATGAGGTGGCGCACCGGGTCCATATGAATCACGGCCCGGATTTCCACGCACTGGTCGAACGGCTCGACGAAAGCGATCCGGCGCGATCGCGGGCCTGGCTTCGCGCCAACGGCGCGGCGCTTCACTGGGTCGGTCGCGAATCCTGAGAGCGTTCGGCTGGCCGGTCCGGCGGCGGCGCGGCCGGCACCCGCTCGCGCGGCGGCGCTTGTCGGCCGGGCGGTGGCGTGCGGCCCAGCACCTGATCCATCCAGTCCTGGTCGAGCCGTTCGGGCCGCGCGGGTTGTGGCACCGGATTGCCGTCGGCGTCGACCTGGGGCTGCCCGGCGTCTGACGGTGCCGTCGTGCCCTGGGGGACCGGGTTGCCGTTCTCGTCGACGAACATGCCGTTGTCGGGCTCGCCGAAATAGGATTCCTGGTCGGGTTCGAGCTGCCATTCGGGCAAGGTTACCTGAGTCTCGAACTGCTCGACCGGACGATTGGCGACGGCGGGTTTCATGAAGGCGGCAAAGGCGCGTGCCGGCGCGGTGCCGCCCTGCAGGCCGGGCACGGTCTGGGCATCGTCGCGGCCCATCCACACGCCGGTGGTCAGCCCGCTCGAGAAACCGAGGAACCAGCCGTCCTTGTTCGAGCTGGTGGTGCCCGTTTTGCCGGCGACCGGGCGGCCGATCTGCGCTGCCTTGCCGGTGCCGGTGTTGACCGCGGTCTGGAGCAGGTCCGTCATCTGCGCCGCGACATAGGGGGCGACCAGTACATGGCTGCGATCGACCTGCTGGGCATAGATCGTCTCGCCGTTCGCGGTGACCTTGGTGATTCCGTACGGCGTCACCGCGACGCCCTTGTTGGCGACGCTGGCAAAGGCACGGGTCATGTCGATCAGCCGCACGTCGGAAGTGCCAAGCACCATCGCCGGATGGGTGTCGATCTTGGTGGTGATGCCGAAGCGGCGCGCCATGTCGGCGACGGTGGCGAAGCCGACCTGCTGGCCGAGCTTGGTCGCGATGGTGTTGACTGAATAGGCGAAAGCGGTGCGCAGGGTCATCTCGCCGCGATTGGCGCCGGAACTGTTGCGCGGGCTCCACCCGTTGATCGTGACGGGCTCGTCGACCAGCGTGTCCTCGGGCTTGTGCCCGGCCTCTAGCGCGGCGAGATAGACGAACAGCTTGAACGCCGATCCCGGCTGGCGGACCGCCTGGGTCGCCCGGTTGTAGATCGACGAGACATAGTCCTTGCCGCCGACCATCGCGCGCACCGCGCCGTCGCGGTCGATCGCGACCAGCGCGCCCTGCGCGTTCTTCGGCGCATTGGCCCGGATCGCCGCGTCGGCATCGCGCTGCATGTTGAGGTCGAGGGTCGTCCATACTTCGAGCGGGCGGCTTGTCTCGTCGATCAGCAATTCGAGCTGGGGCAGTGCCCAGTCAGTGAAATAGCGGACGCTGTTCTGCTTGGGCTCGGGCGCAAGCGCCACGCTCTTCGGGTCGGCGGTCGCTGCTTCGGCCGCCGTGATCTTGCCCGTTTCCTGCATCAGCTGGATCACGACCCCGGCGCGGCCCACCGCGGCCTCGGCATCGGCGGTCGGCGAATAGCGCGACGGGGCCTTGACCAGTCCGGCGATCACCGCCGCCTCGGACAGGGTCAGCTTGTCGGCGCCATGCCCGAAGAATTTCCGGGCGGCCGCATCGATGCCGTATGCGCCGCCGCCGAAATAGACCTTGTTGAGATAGAGTTCGAGAATCTGGTCCTTGGTGAACTTGCGCTCCATCGCGAGCGCCAGCAACGCCTCGCGCGATTTACGGCCGACATCATATTTGTTCGACAGGAAGATCGTCCGCGCGACCTGCTGCGTGATGGTCGAGGCACCCTGGATCCGCCTGCCGCTGCCGCGATTGACGATGACCAGCTTGGCCGAGCGCAACAACCCGATCGGATCGATGCCGATATGCGAGCGGAAGCGGCGGTCCTCCACCGCGACCATGGCGTCGCGCATGACCGGCGGGATCTTGTCATAGGACAGCCACTCGCCATAGCTTGGCCCCATCGAGACGATGACGGTGCCGTCAGCCGCATGCACGCGGATCATCTGGCCGTTGGGCGAGGATTTCATCTCCTCGAAGCTCGGCAGCTGCGCGCGCTGGACATAGACAGCAACGACCAGCCCGATCAGGCCGAGCACGGCAAGCACGCCCGCGATGCGCAGCATCAGGGTTAACCGGCGGCGCCAGATCGGCGGCGAAGATGTCGGGGAGCGGCGGGCCATGGGGCTGGGTGGGGATAAGCTCTATTGGTTACGCAAACAAGCGGCCTGCGCGTGAAGATGTGGTGCAGACGCGGTGAAGCGCCGGTGAACGGATATGGTCAGGCGGCTGCCTCGCCGGCGCTTTCGGTGTTGCGCGCCCGGAAATCGAGGCTGAGCGAGTTCATGCAATAGCGCAGCCCGGTCGGCGGCGGCCCGTCGGGGAAGACATGGCCGAGATGCCCGTCGCAGCGCGCGCAGCGCGCCTCGGTCCGGGTCATGCCATGGCTGATATCGCTATGCTCCGTCACCCGCTCCGGCGCGATCGGCCGGGTGAAGCTTGGCCAGCCCGATCCTGATTCATATTTGTCGGCGCTGTCGAACAACGGGCTCGCGCAACCGCCGCAGCGATAGATGCCGTCGGCCTTGTTGTTGTTGTAGCGGCCGGAAAAGGCTGGCTCGGTGCCGGCCTCGCGCAGCACATGATATTGCTCGGGGCTGAGCCGCTTGCGCCACTCTGCTTCGGAGAGGGTGAACAGATCCATGAGCGTCAGCTTTCCTGCGCCGTGGCGGGCTGGTCAAGGTGCGAATGGTCGATGCGGGTCAGCCGCGCGATAACATCGATCAACAGTGGCAGGTTGCGCGCGACCGGCAATACCGCCCTGGCGATGGCGGGACGTTCGGCCGCCGCGCGAATCAGGCCGGCGATGCCGATCGGCCGCGCAAGATCGCGGGCGAGACGACGCTGGAAAGGAATCGCTGCTCCGGCCCCGCCCCGCGCAAAGGCGCGGGCGGCACGCATGCCGCTGGCAATGGCGATGCCCATGCCCTCCCCCGCGAGCGAGGGAATCACGCCTGCCTGGTCGCCAAGGCGGAACAGGCCGCTGGTGCCCGCGCGCGCGCGCCAGCCATAAGGGACGTTGGCGACCGCATCGATCGCCTCGCCGCCCCGGCGCCAGGCGAGGCGCTCGCCCAGCCGCGGCGATTCGGCCGCAAGCGAATCGAGCAGGCGATCCGGGTCACCGGCTTCGGCCATGCGGGATCGATGCACCGCCATGCAGCAATTGGTGCTGCCGTCCTCCTGCAGGACGACGCCCATATAGCCGCGATCGAACAGGTGCAGCTCGATCGCGTGACCAATCAGCCGGTCGAGCGCTGGCGCCGGCGCAAGGCGGATGCGCAGGCCGAGGGTCGGGTCGGCCCCGCGCGCCTCGGCCGGGCGCGCCAGGCCCCGAATGTCGTGCTTGCCGCTCGCCAGGAACAGCGCATCGGTTTCGATCGCGCCGCCATCCTGCAGCCGGGCGGTGGTGCCGTCGATCGCCTTCACCACGACGCCGCGCTCGATCGCGGCGCCGGCGCGTTCCGCCCGGTCGAGCAGCAGCGAATCGAGCAGTCGGCGTGACACGCCATGCGCGGGGCGCGGCAATACAGCCTCGGCCATCCGGTCGCCGGCGAACAGCCGGACATGAGTCACCCGTGCCGCTCCGAGGGAATCCGGCTCGATACCCAGGCTGCGCAGCGATTCGAGCGTGCGCCAGCTGAGGAAGCCGCCGCACAGCGAATCGCCGGTTTCCCGGGTGCGCTCGATCAACAGGTGCGGTGCCCCCGCGCGGGCGAGCAGGATCGCTGCGCTCGCCCCGGCCGGCCCGCCGCCGACGATCAGCGCAGGTGTTCGACGCACAGCCGGAAGGGGAAGGCACGATAGACCTTGGCCTCGACGCCCGCCTCGGCCAGGATCTCAGGCCATTCCGACGGCCGATAGGAGCGGGCGATCGACAGCGTGCCGTCGAGTCGAACGATCCGGTGCCAGCCAGCAATCCGGGCGAGGATCGGGAAACCCCAATGGGCGAAGCCATGGCGATGGAGGTCGTTGACCAGCCAGCCGCGTCGCGACTCGACCTCCATGAAGCGGAGGAAGGCGATGAGCTGGGCGTGAGTCATATGGTGCGCGACCAGGCTCGAGACGATGAAGTCCCATTCGCCGCCGGCAAAGTCGGCATAGTCGCCCGTGACGTAGCGGATACCCATATCGGCGGGCGTATGGGCGGTGGCGGCAAGCTCGCTGCGCGGATTGAGGTCGACGCCGATCAGGTCGGCGGCGATCCCTCGTTTCTTCGCCCAGCGCGCGATCCTCCGCAGCATGTCGCCATCGCCGAAGCCGATATCGAGCAGGCGGAAATGACGGTTGTCCCCCATGCCCCGCGCGAGGAAATCGAGCGTCGGGCGCGCCGCCATGGTCACGACATTCACCTTGGCGAGATCGCCCACGACCTCGGCATAGGTCGCGGCATCGAGATCCTCGGCGTCCATCAATTCATCGGCGATGGCGCGGATGGCGAGGTTCATCCCGCGCTCCGGAAGCCGAACCCTTCGGCCGCCAGGCCGGGGCCGAAAGCCAGGGCGACACCGTCCCTGACCGGTGGCCCCGCGAGCAGCCGTGCCAGGACGAACATCAGCGTCGCGGACGACATGTTGCCATTATCGGCCAGCACCCGGCGGGAGGCGGCCAGCGCTTCGGGCGCGAGATGCAGGCTGTGCTCGACCGCGTCGAGGATCGACCGGCCGCCGGCATGGACCGCCCAGCCGTCGATCTCGTCCGGGGCGCGGCCGCCGGTCGCGGCCGATGCGAAATGGGGATCGGCCAGGCCGGCGGCGATCCGCCCCGGCACTTCCCCGGACAGGTGCATGGCGAAGCCGCTGTCGGTGACATCCCAGCGAATCAGTTTCTCCGAATCGGGCAGGGTGGTCGCGAAGGGCTGGCCGATCGCGAAGCCGCCCGAGTCGGCGGTCACCATCGCCGCCGCGGCGCCATCGCCGAATTGCAGCATCGCCAGCAACGGTTCGATCTCGTCCACGGCCTGGAGATGAAGCGTCGACAGCTCGACGCAGAGCACGAGCACCCGGGCATCCGGGTCGGACCGCACGATATGGCGCGCCGTGCGGAGCGCCGCGACCGCCGCGTAGCAGCCCATGAAGCCGATCAGCAGCCGTTCGGTCGATGGCGGCAGGCCGATCTGCCGGGCAATGATCTGGTCGACGCCCGGCGCGACGAAGCCGGTGCAGCTCGCCACGACGAAATGGGTGATATTGTCGATCGGAACCTGCGCGGCGAGCGCCCTGATCGCGGCAATGCCGAGCTTCGGGGCTTCCTTGGCATAGAGCTGCATGCGCGCGGCGGTGCCTGGCAGGTGCGGCTTGGCGTAGAAACCCTCAGCCGAGACGGGCGATCCGCCGCCGCTGGTGCGCCTGAGCACCGACCAGCGATGCTCGATACCGGAACGTCCCGCCATGCGCGCGAACAGCTTCGCGGCGCGGTCGTCCTCGATCCGGCCCTGCGCCCAATCGATAAAGGCGTGATGGATATCGTGATCGGGAACGGCGGTGCCGATCGCATTCAGATAGGCGGCTACTTCGGGCAAAGGCAGCTTTCGGGGCAGCTTTCAGTCTGATCCGGCGGATGCCGATCAGTTGCAGAACGCCACTGTAGCGCGGACGATCCCCGCTTGCCAAAGCTTTGCTTCCGCGGTCGCCCGAAGGCGTGTCCTGATCCGGAAGAAGAAAAAGTGGTGCGGCCGAGAAGACTCGAACTTCCACGGGCTTTCGCCCACAACGACCTCAACGTTGCGCGTCTACCAGTTCCGCCACGGCCGCACGTGAAACACCACCGGATAAGCCCCGGCAGCTGGTAGGCGAGCGCCCCTAGCAAGGCATTGCGACATTGGCAACTGCTCTATCCGTGCCGTCGATCCATCGTTAGCAGGGCGGCATGCCCGTTGCCTCCCCCTCCTATCCGATCGGTGACGAGACCAGGCGCATCCTCGGGCTGGCCTGGCCGGTAATGCTGACCAGCCTCAACTGGACGATCCTGCACGTCACCGACGTGGTCGTGGTCGGGCTTGCCGGCACTGAGGAAGTCGCGGCGCTCGGGGCCAGCCGGTCGCTGACCTTCGTCGCGATCGTCGCCGGGCTCGCCGCCCTGTCGGGCGTGCTCGTCCATACCTCGCGTGCCGATGGCGCGGGCGACCTGAAGCGTACCGGTGCCGTGCTGCGGGAGGGGCTTGCCCTTGCGCTTGTCCTCGGCAGCGTGGCCGCGCTGGTGCTGCTGTTCTTCGCCGCGCCGATGCTTGCCGGCATGGGCGTCGCCGACGAGCTTGTCCCGCGCGCGTCGCGCGTCGTGCAGGTGATGGCGATCTGCTTCCCGTTCCAGCTCGTCATCGTCGCGGCGAGCTTCTTTCTTGAAGGGGTCAGCCGCCCGCGCCGGGTGGCGACGGTCAATCTCGCGATCCTGCCGCTCAATGCCGTTCTCGCCTGGGCGCTGTCTGGTGGCCATTTCGGGTTGCCGGCGCTCGGCGCCGTCGGCGCGGCGACCGCGACGGCGATTGCCTCGGCGTTGGGTGCGGCGGGCATGGTCGGCGCGGCATGGACCCTGCCGCGTGCCGGACTGCGCGGGCTGCACGATCTGTCGCGCGCCACCTGGCAAAGCGTTCCCGCAGGCGCGGTGCGGCTCGCTGCGTTCGGCACGGTGCCGGCGATCGCCTCGGGGCTCGAGCTTGCCGGCTTCTCGATCCTGATCGCGCTTTCCACCCGGTTGGGCGACGCGGCGGCGCATGCCTTCCAGATCGTCTTCTCCATCCACAACGTGACCTTCTCCATCGCGCTGGGGCTGGGGTCGGCGGCCGGCGTGCGAGTCGGCAATGCGGTTGGGGAAGGTATGCCGCAACGGGCCTTTCCGCGCACGATGATCGCCGTGTCGGTCGCGGCGATCCTTACCGGGCTGCTCGCGCTGCTGCTGGTGGTCGGGCGCGGCGGCATCGTTGCGCTGTTCCCGGCCACGGCAGAGGTTCACCTGCTCGCGCTGGCGATGGTGCCGCTATGGGCGCCGTTCATCCTGTTCGACGGGGCGCAGGTGGTGTTCGTCTATGCGCTGCGCTCGCTCGGCGACCAGGTGGTGGCCGGGGGCAACAGCATCATCGCCTTCTTCCTGGTGACGGGCGGGGCTGGCTGGTGGCTGGTCCATATCGGGGCTGGGCTGACCGGGCTGGTCTATGCCTCGGGCATCGGCATGGTCGCGGCGACGCTGCTGCACGGCAGCCGCTTCGCGCTGGTCAGTTGGAGGATTCGCCGGAAAAGCTCAGCACCAGCTGTTTCGAATTGACCGGCACGTCGAGTTTCGCACTGTTGAATTCGACCGAGCCGCGCGGCGGCAGCGCCATCGTCTCGGGGCGGATCGTCCAGCTATAGACCAGCCGGTTCTGCGCGTCCTTCAGCTCGACCCGGATGTCCGGGACCTGCTGGCGCTGGTCGGTCGGGTTCACCACCTTGCCGCTGATCGCGAACATTTCGCTGCCATTGGCCAGGTCGCGGCGATCGATCGGGTTGTTGACGATCTTGAGCGGGGTCGCAGGCGCGCCGATCGGCAGGCCGAATTGCTGGGCCAGGCCGGGTGCGCCCGAATAGAGGATGGCCGCGGCCCCCACCAGCATGGCGAATCCGGCGGCGAAGGCGGCCATCGTCCAGCGTCGCGCCGGGTTGCGGCGCGGGCGGAAGGGCGGCTGGTGCGCGAAGGCGTCATAGTCGGGCGCGGTGCCGGGCGGCGCGATCTCGACATCGGGCGCCGTTACGGGTGGCGGTGGCGACGCTGGCGGCGCTGTTGTGGGGGCGGGGACCGGAGCCGAACGAGGAGCGGGAGCGACGGCTTCGGCCTGGGCCACCAGATCGAGCACCTGGCCCGGCTGGAACCAGCTATGCTTGCAGCTCGCGCATCGCACGGTCCGTCCTTCGGACCCGATTGCCGAATCGGGTACGAGGTAACGAGTCCGGCATTGAGTGCATTCGAGGATCATCTTGGGCCGCTTCCGGCGCCGCGGGCCGCGCCACGCCTGTCCCGAATCTAAGCACGTGCCGACCGCTCGTGGCAAGTCTTTCGGGTCGAAGCACTTACGCGCGCGCTTGTGGCGCGCGCCCCGAACGTGCGATGGCGGGGGCGGGGCATCAGTGAGAAGCGAGCGTTGCGCCGGTAATGGCGAATATCGTCCAGTTCGAGAATGTGGGGCTGCGCTACGGCACGGGTCAGGAGACTCTGTCCGACGTCAGCTTCACGCTGTCGACCGGCTCCTTCTATTTCCTCACCGGTGCCAGCGGTGCGGGCAAGACGTCCCTGTTGAAGCTGCTCTATCTCTCGCAACGCCCCACGCGCGGCATGATCCGCCTGTTCGGCGAGGATGCGGTGACGCTGCCGCGCAAGCGGCTCCCCGGCTTTCGTCGCCGGATCGGGGTGGTGTTCCAGGATTTCCGCCTCGTCCCGCACCTTTCGGCCTATGACAATATCGCGCTGCCCCTGCGCGTCTCCGGCGTGTCGGAAAGCGATGTCGAGGCGCCGGTGCGCGAGATGCTCGCCTGGGTCGGCCTGTCCGACCGAGTCGAGGCCAAGCCGCCGACCCTGTCGGGCGGGGAGCAGCAGCGCGTCGCGATTGCCCGCGCGGTGATCAGCCGGCCCGAGATCCTCGTGGCGGACGAGCCGACCGGCAACGTCGATCCCGACATGGCGGAACGGCTGCTCCATCTGTTCGATTCGCTCAACCGGCTTGGCACCACTGTCGTTGTCGCGACTCATGATTTCCACCTGCTCGGCCGAATCCCGAACGCGCATATGATGCGGCTCGACAAGGGGCGGCTGCTCGATCCCACCGGGTCGTTGCGCTTTCCGCCGCCACAGGCGGACGCCGAATGAGCGTCCGGCTGATCGCGTCGGCGGCCGATCGCCGCCTGCTCGACGAGAGCCGGGGCACGCGCGCGATGATGTGGATCATGGCGATCATGCTGTTCCTGACGGTGCTGGCCGCCGCGCTTGGTCTCGGCACGCTGAGCGCGGCGACCTTGCTCGACCGGCAACTTGCCGGGCGGCTGACGGTCCAGATCGTCGAGCCGGCCGATCGCGCGCGGGCCGACCAGACGGCGAAGGCGCTGGCGCTGCTGCGCGGCCTGCCCGAGGTGTCGCGCGCCGTCGAGGTGAACCGCGCGGAACTCGTCAAGCTGCTCGGCCCCTGGCTCGGCCCTGACGGCGCCGATCCCGATCTGCCAGTACCCGCGATGATCGACGTCGACCTCGGCATCGCCAGCGCGGCCGCCGTCGCGCGGGTGACTCAGGCGGTGCAGGCGGCCGTGCCCGCGGCGCGGATCGACCGGCACGAAAGCTGGATGTCGCCGGTCAGCAACTTCATGAACATGGTCACCTGGCTTGCGGCAGGGCTGGTCGTGCTGATGGCCGCAGCCACTGGCGCCGTCGTCATCCTCGCTGCGCGGGCCGGGCTCGAGACTCACCGCGATACGATCGAGGTGCTGCACATGCTTGGATCGACCGATCTCCAGGTCGCGCGGCTGTTCCAGCGGCGAATCGCGCTCGATACCCTGTTCGGCGGCGCACTCGGCACGGTGGTCGCGGCCGGCATGGTGGTTCTGGTCGGCCTGCAACTCGCGACGCTCGGCTCCGACCTGCTCGGCGGGTTGCAGCTGTCGACGCGCGACTGGCTCCTGCTCGCGATGCTGCCGATCGGCTTCGCCCTGCTCGCGACCTATGCCGCGCGGCTCGCGGTGCTCGGCGCGCTGAGGCGCATCCTGTGATCCTGCGAATCCTCGGCGGTGCCGTGCTGCTCTGGGCGCTTGGTTTCGTGCTGTTCCTGCTCGCCATGCCCGGGCCGCTTGACAATGCGAAGACCGACGCGATCGTGGTGCCGACGGGTGGGGCCGGGCGGATCGACCGGGGCATCGCGCTGCTCAAGGCGCACGCGGCGAAGCGCATGCTGGTGACCGGGGTCGCGCCCGAGGTGCGGCCGGTCGAGCTGGCGCATGAATATCGCGAGGCGCCGTCGCTGTTCGCCTGCTGCATCGATCTCGGCCGGGAGGCGGTCGATACGCGCTCAAATGCCGAGGAGACGGCCGACTGGGTAAAGCAGCACGGCTATAAATCGGTGCGGCTCGTCACCTCGGACTGGCATCTGGCCCGCGCCCGGATGGAACTCACCAACGCGCTCGACAGCGATGTCCAGGTGCTTGACGACGGCGTGCCGAGCAGCCCGCGCTTCAGCCTGCTGGTCGCCGAGTACAACAAGCTGCTGCTCCGCCGCGTCGTGCTCTGGATGGGGATCGGCGCATGACCAGGCTCAGGACGATCCTGTTCATGATCGTGTTCTACGGAATCTCGATCCCGATCGTGCTGCTGACGCCGGTCACGGCGTTGTTCGGCAGGAATGCGCTGATCGTTCACACCCATATCTGGACGAAATTCCATGGCTGGGCGACCGAGGCCATTCTCGGCATCCATCGCCGGGTCGAGGGAAATCTGTTCGCCGACGGTCCGGTCATCTACGCGGCCAAGCACCAGGCGATGTACGAGACGCTTGAGCTCGGGCGGCTGCTCCGCACCCCGGCGATCGTGATGAAGCAGGAACTGGCCTCGATTCCGGTATGGGGCTGGGCGGCACGACGCTATGGCGTCATCGTCGTCGACCGCGAGGCTTCGGCCGCCGCGCTCCGGCGCATGGTGCGCGAGGCCCAGACTGAACTTGCGCTGGGCCGGTCGATCCTGATCTTCCCGGAGGGCACGCGGGTGTCCCCGGGTGAGCAGCCCCCGCTCCGCGCGGGTTTCGCCGGCCTGTACCAGATGCTGAAGATCCCGGTGATCCCCGTCGCGATCGACAGCGGCAAGGTCTGGCCGAAGCACGGCCCCAAGCTCCCGGGTGTCGTGACCTTTCGTTTCGGCGAGCCGATCCCGCCGGGCCTGCCCCGCGCCGAGGTCGAGCGCCGGGTGCATGCGGCGATCAACGCGCTGGATAACTGAGATTAGTCGTGGGTGCGGCCGAAGTCCGGGGCCGGATCGTCCTGGCCCTGCTCGATGATGTTGCGCCGGATCGCGCGGGTCCTGGTGAACAGGTCGAACAGTTCGTCGCCCTTGCCCCAGCGGATCGCGCGTTGGAGCGCCGACAGGTCCTCGGAAAAGCGCTGGAGCATATCCAGCACCGCCTCGCGATTGGCCAGGAACACGTCGCGCCACATGGTCGGGTCGGACGCGGCGATGCGGGTGAAGTCACGGAAGCCGCCAGCCGAATATTTGATCACCTCGCTGCGCGTCACTTCCTCCATGTCGGAGGCGGTCCCGACGATGGTGTAGGCGATCAGATGCGGCAAATGGCTGGTGATGGCGAGGACGCGGTCGTGATGGCCCGGCTCCATCGTCTCGACCTCGGCGCCCAGCCTGCGCCAGAATTCGCTGACCCGCTCGATCGCGACCGGATTGGCGCCCTCGGGCGGCGTCACGATGCACCAGCGCTTGTGGAACAGGGTGGCGAAGCCCGCCTCGGGGCCGCTCCGCTCGGTACCAGCGACGGGATGGGCCGGGATGACCGTCGCGCCGGGCAATGCCTCGGCCAGCGCGCGGACCACGTCCTCCTTGCACGACCCGACATCGCTGACCACCGCATCGGCCGGCAGGTCGGCGGCGATCTCGCCCCCGACCGCGCCCATCGCGCCGACCGGCACGCACAGGATGACGAGATCGGCATCGATCACCGATGTGCCGGCCGTGTCGGTGACGTCGTCGAACAGCTGGAGGCGATCGGCGACGGCGCGCACCTCGGCATCGGCATCATAGCCGGTCAGCCGCACCGTGGGCATTTGCGCGCGCACCGCGCGGGCGATCGAGGAGCCGATCAGGCCGATGCCGATGACGGTGACGCGGGCGAAGGGAAGCATGGTCGTCCGCATGGCTCATGGCTTTCGCTAAGGCAAGCTGACGCTCTGCCGTACTCCTGCTAGGAAGCGGCAAAACGGGGGATGGGCCGAATGCGGGGCAGTGCGACTTTCTGGGAGGCGCTCGAATCGGCGCGCCGGATGAATCTGGCGGCGGCCGGCGAGAAACCGCCGGTCGCGGGCCCCCAGGGGCTCAGCCGCCGCGCTTTGCTCAAGGCGATCGGTGCGGCCGGCCTCGTCACTGCCATGCCCCGCCCGCTGCGCGCGGCGCCGGTCCGGGGGCCGGTGGCGATCGTCGGTGGCGGCATCGCCGGGCTGACCGCCCTGTGGCATTTGACCCAGGCGGGGATCGACGCCCGTATCTACGAGGCGCGGCCGCGGCTCGGCGGACGCATGTTCACCCACCGCCCGACGGGCGGCGTGCCGATGGAGATTGGCGGCCAGCTCGTCAATTCCGACCATGACGACATGCACAAGCTCGCCGCCGCATTCGGTATCGGCCTGATCGACCGCAAGGGGGAGGCGCACCGCACGATGGTGCTCGCCAACGGCGCGGTGCTGCCCGTGGCGGCGCTCGCCGAGGCGTTGCGACCGATCGCGGCACAGATTGCTCTCGATTCGGACCGGCTGGACAAGGATTACGCACGAACGGCACGGGAACTCGATCGGCTCTCCATCCGCCTCTATCTCGACAAACACGCCGACAAGCTGCCCCAGCCCTGGGTGCGCCAGCTGATGGAGGCGACCAGCCGCACCGAATATGGCGTCGAGCCGGGCCAGGCCTCGGCGATCGAACTGGTCTTCAACCTGCCCACCGTGGACGGCGAGCGAGTCGATGTGCTCAGCCGCAGCGACGAACGCTATCTGATCGACGGCGGCAGCGGCGCGCTGGTCGCCGCGATGCGGGCGAAGCTCGGCGACCGGATCGAAACCGGCAAGAGGCTGTTGCAGATCGATCCGCACGGCGCCGGCGTACGACTCTCCTTCCTTGACGGCACCGTGGCGGATGCCGGGGCGGTGATCGTGGCAGTGCCGGCGCCGCTGCTGCGCCAGATCGAATTCCGAGTGCCGCTGCCGCCCTTGTGGCGCCGCTTCATCGCCGAGGTCGATCTGGGTTATAACGAGAAGGTCCAGGCCGTCATGACGTCACGCCCCTGGGAAGGGCCGATCGGGCGCGGCGGCGAGCTGTGGCAGACCGATGTTGCCGCGGGCGCCGCGCTCGGCTGGGACGGTGGGATTCGCCCGGCGAGCGATGCCGGCAGCGTCTGGACCTGGTTCCTCGGCGGGAACGAGGTCGAGGCTGCGGCCGTGGCCGATCCAGTCCGGCTCGCGCGCGGTTTCGCCGGCATGGCCGAGGGGGGCGTGCCTGGGTTCGGCGCGGCGATGAGCGGGGTGGTGCGGCGCACCGGCTGGCACCGCGATCCATTGACACTGGGCGCCTATGTCAATTTCCGACCCGGCCAGCTCACCCGCTTCGGCGAGCTGATCTGGGTCGAGGGCGGAAACGGGCCGAAGCATCGCGCGCTTTCCGGCCTGGTCCAGTTCGCCGGCGAGCATCTTTCCGATGCTTATCCAGGCTATATGAATGGTGGCGCGCAGACCGGGCGGATGGCCGCCGCTGCGATCATGGCCGCTCACCATGCTTGAACCACGGCGTTTCGCGGCCTAACGCCGCGTCAATGTCGGACGACACGCGCTTCGGGCTTGCTCGCCATGTCACCCTGCCCGGGCCGTTGAAGCTCGACGGCGGCGCGCTGCTGTCGCCGGTCGACATCGCGTACGAAACCTATGGCACGCTCGACGCTGACGGCGGCAACGCGATCCTGATCTGCCACGCGCTGACCGGGGACCAGAATGTCGCGAGCAACCATCCGATCACCGGCAAGCCCGGCTGGTGGACCCGGCTGGTCGGGCCAGGCAAGCCGGTCGACCCCGATCGGCACTTCATCATCTGCAGCAATGTGATCGGCGGCTGCACCGGGTCATCGGGCCCGGCGACGGTCAATCCGGCGATGGGCAAGCCCTGGGGCATGAGCTTTCCGGTCATCACCATCCGCGACATGGTGCGCGCCCAGGCGATGCTGCTCGACCATCTCGGCGTGGCGACGCTGGCGGCGGTGATCGGCGGGTCGATGGGCGGCATGCAGGCGCTGAGCTGGTCGGCGACCTTTCCCGACCGGGTCCGCGCGGCGATCGTCATTGCCTCGGCGGCGCGGCACACCGCGCAGAACATCGCCTTTCACGAGGTCGGCCGCCAGGCGGTGATGGCCGATCCCAACTGGCGCGGCGGCGATTATTACGAGACGGGCGATCCCCCTGCCGCGGGCCTCGCGGTGGCGCGGATGGCGGCGCACATCACCTATCTGTCGGAAGCGGGGCTGACCGAGAAATTCGGCCGCCGCCTGCAGACGCGCAATGCCAAGAGCTTCGGCTTCGACGCCGATTTCCAGGTGGAAAGCTATCTGCGCCACCAGGGGATCAGCTTCGTCGACCGGTTCGACGCCAATTCCTATCTCTACATCACCCGCGCGACCGACTATTTCGATCTGGCCGAGGAACATGGCGGCCTGCTCGCCAACGCCTTCCGGGCAAGCAAGGCGCGTTTCTGCTTGGTCAGCTTCGATACCGACTGGCTATATCCCACCTCGGAATCGCGCGCGATCGTCCATGCGCTCAACGCGGCGGGCGCGCCGGTCAGCTTCGTCGAGCTCAACAGCCCGTTCGGTCACGATGCCTTCCTGCTCGATTCGCCCGGCATGAACCGGGTCATCGACGGTTTCCTGAGGGCTGGCGCATGAGCGCATGGCGCGACCCATTCTATGTCCCTCTCCCGGCGGGAGAGGGAAGGGCCCCGTCGCGAAGCGATGGGAAGGGTGAGGGTGATCGTAGCCTTCACTCAGTCACCCTCACCCTTCCGCAGCTTCGCTGCTCCCTCCCTCTCCCGCTGGGAGAGGGATTTGTCGGTGAGGCAATTTAATGACTCTCCGCGCCGACCTCGCCGTCATCGCCGACTCTGTCGCGCCGGGCAGCCGAATCCTCGATGTCGGCTGTGGCGACGGCGCGCTGATGGCGGCGCTGCGTGACGGCAGGGGCGTCGACGCGCGCGGGCTCGAGCTCGATGCGGGCAATGTCGCCGCGGCCGTCTCGCGCGGCCTGTCGGTGATCCAGGGCGATGCCGATTCGGATCTCGCCGACTATCCCGACGCAAGCTTCGACTATGCGATCCTCAGCCAGACGCTGCAGACGACCCGGCGGCCCGACATGGTGCTCGACCATCTCCTCCGGATCGGCCGGCGCGCCTTCGTGTCCTTCCCCAACTTCGCGCACTGGCGCGGACGGACCTCGCTGATGTGGGGCGGAAGGATGCCGGTGACCCGGCTGCTGCCCGAACAATGGTATGACACGCCCAACATCCACCACCTCACGATCGACGATTTCCGCTCCTTCGTGAAAGGGCGCGGCATCACCGTCGAAGGGGCCTGGTTCCTGTCAGGGGACAAGCGCACGACCTCTGCTGCAGCAAACTTCTTCGCCGAACATGCGGTGTTCCTTCTGAAGAGCTGATCTCGATCAAGGAACCCTGACCCCCTTTCGCGGGTTGGCGGCAGGAAGATTTGAGGAATCCATGCCCACTACCGCCCTTATTGTCGAAGACGAGATTTTCGTGGCGCTCGATCTCGAGCGAATCCTGACTGACGCCGGCTACCGCGTGAAGGCGATCGCCGCCGACCGGAGCGGCGCGATCGAGGCCGCCGAGGATTGTCATTTCGCGCTGGTCGACGTGAATCTGCGCGATGGCGCGACCGGTCCCGATCTCGCCGCGACGCTTGCCCGGGATTACGGCGTGAAGGTGATCTTCGTCACCGCCAACCCAGCGCAGATCGGCGCCGCCAGGGGGGCGCTGGGTTATATCCGCAAGCCCTTCTCCGAGGCCGCGATCCTGGCGGCGGCGGCAATGGCCAGTGCCGGCAACCCGCACGGCGCGGCGGCCAATGACGATCTGGTACTGCTCGGCCGCGAGATCAGCGGCGGCTGAACGCCCGCGACGGCACGTCGATCGTCACGATCAGTCCGTCCGAATGCCAGTCGCGCGTGATATTTCCGCCCAGCTGCCGGACGGCGCTCATCTCCATCAACTGGGAGCCGAAGCCCTTCATTGCCTCGGGTGACGTCACCATCGGCCCGCCGCTTTCAGCCCAGCGCAGGACGACACCGCTCTCCGATGCCGTGACATCGAGGACGATTCGTCCCGAATCGTTGACCAGCGCGCCATATTTGGTCGCGTTGGTGGCAAGCTCGTGGAACAGCAGGGCAAGCGGCGTCGCTGAGCGGTCGTCGATCTCCACATCCACGCCGCCGACCGTGATTCGCTCGAGGTCGGCCGACTGATAGGGGCGGAACAGTTCGCCCAGCAGCCCGTGCAGGCTGTTCTGCGACGCCGCCGGTCGCGAATTCGCGCTGTGCGGGCGGACGAAATCATGCGCGCGGCCGAGCGCGGTGATCCGCTCGCGCAGATCTTCGGCGACGCTCGCCAGCTCTGGCTTGGTCCGTGCGGCGAAACCGACAAGTCCCGCGATCACGGCGAAGATGTTCTTGATTCGGTGGCTCAGCTCCTGCGCGATGACCTCGCGCTCCTCGCTCGCCTCTTTCTGTTCATGGATGTCGGTGCAGGTGCCGAACCAGCGGACGATCGTGCCGGATTCGTCATGCAGAGGGAGTGCCCGGCCCAGCGTCCAGCGATAGGCACCGTCGGCGCGGCGCAGGCGATATTCGATCTGATAGGGCTCGCCCGTGACGAGGGAATGCCGCCAGGTCTCCAGCGCGCGGGCCTGGTCCTCCGGATGGAACATGCGGTTCCATCCCTCGCCGTCGGTCGACCCTTCGGGCATGCCGGTGAATTCGTACCAGCGCGCATTGTAATAATCGTTATGGCCGTTGGGCGGAGTCGACCAGACCATCTGCGGCATCGCATCGGCGAGCACGCGGAAGCGGTTGTCGCTCTCGGCCAGCGCGCGGTGGCTGGCGTTCTCGGTCGCGCGCCATGCGGCTGCGTCCCGGCTGTCGCGCAACCGCGCCATCACGGCCTCGGCCAGTGTCGAAAGGCCTTGGCGCTGGAGCGGGGTCAGTCCGTCGCGCGGCACCGTGTCGATCACGCAGAGCGAGCCGAGCGGCACGCCCTCGTCGGAGACGAGCGGTGCGCCGGCATAGAAACGGATATGGGGTTCGCCGGTGACCAGCACATTGTCGGCGAAGCGCGGATCACGCGTCGCGTCGGGCACGACCATGATCTCGGTCCCGCGCATCGCGAAGGCGCAGAAACTGGTCTCGCGCGGCGTTTCCGTCGCGTCGAGGCCGGTTCGGGCGATGAAGGTCTGGCGACATTCCTCGACGAGGCTGACCAGCGCGATCGGGGCCGCGGACAAGGCCGCGGCGAAATCGGTGATCCGGCTCAGCCCGTCATTGTCGCGGAGCGATTCGATGTCGTGCGCGGCGATCGCGTCGGCACGCACGGCCTCGTCGATCAGCCAGCCGGATGGCGCGGCCGATCCGGCCGGGAAAGTCTCGCTCATGGGCGAATGAACGCGCGAAACGGTCAGAAGGGCACGTCGTCGTCGAGATCGTCGGCGAAGCTGCTGCTGCCGCGATTGGCCGGGGCACCGCCGCCACGGCTGGCGCCGCCGCCGAAGCCGCCGCCCGATCCACCCGAGGATCCGCCGCCATAGCCACCGGAAGAGCCTCCGCCGAAATCGTCGTTGCCGCCGAAATCGTCGCGCTGGCTGCCGCCGCCTCCGCCGCCACCCGAACCGCCGCCGGGGCCGTCGAGCATGGTCAGCACCGAGTTGAAGCCCTGAAGCACGATCTCGGTCGAATATTTATCCTGGCCCTGGGCATCCTGCCACTTCCGGGTTTGCAGCGCGCCTTCGATATAGACCTTGCTGCCCTTGCGTAGATAGCGTTCGGCGACGTTCGCGAGACCTTCGTTGAAGATCGCGACCGAATGCCATTCGGTCTTTTCCTTGCGCTCGCCGGTGTTCTTGTCCTTCCAGGTGTCGGACGTGGCGATGCGCAGGTTCACCACCTTGCCGCCATTCTGGAAGGAACGGCTCTCGGGGTCGCGCCCCAGATTGCCGACGAGAATGACCTTGTTGACGCTGCCCGCCATATATTTAGTTCCTACAATCCGAGTCCGATAGCGGCCCAGTATGTAGCGCCCGCGGCGACGTATGCCAGTACGAAGAGATAGCCGATCATGAACATCGGCCATTTCCATCCATTGGTCTCGCGCCGCGTGACGGCGATGGTCGAGATGCATTGCGGCGCGAAGACGAACCACATCAGGAAGGCGAGCGCGGTCGGCAGGCTCCAGCGGCCGCGCAGGCGGTCGGCCAGCTTGATCTCGTTCGCCGAATCCTCGGGATTGTCGATCGAATAGACCGTGGCGATCGCGCCGACCGCCGCTTCGCGCGCGGCCATCGCCGGCAGCAGCGCGAGCGCGATATCGTGGTTGAAGCCGATCGGCTTCACCACCACTTCGATGCCGGAGGCGATACGGCCGGCGATCGAATATTCGCTCTGCTTCTGGCCGGCGGGCGCGACCGGATAGCTTGCCAGCGCCCAGAGCAGCACCACGGTGAGGGCGATCGTCGTACCGGCGCGCTTCAGGAAGATGAGGGCACGGCTCCACAGGCCGATCAGCACGTCGCCAAGCCGTGGCCACTGATATTTCGGCATCTCCATCATGAAGCCGGACGAGGCGCCCTTGGTCACCGTCCGGCGCAGCACGAGCGCGGCGAAGAACGCGCCGACGATGCCGAGCACATAGAGGCCGAACATCACCAGTCCCTGAAGCCCGACGAACGGCAGCACCCGGGTATTGGGGATCAGCGCGCCGATGATCAGCGTATAGACCGGCAACCGCGCTGAGCAGGTCATCAGCGGCGCGATCAGGATGGTGGTCAGCCGGTCCTTCTCGTCGTCGATCGTGCGAGTCGCCATGATGCCCGGCACGGCGCAGGCGAAGCTCGACAGCAGCGGGATGAAGGCGCGGCCCGACAGCCCGACATGCGCCATCAGCCGGTCCATCAGGAAGGCCGCACGGACCATGTATCCCGATGCCTCGAGCACCAGGATGAAGGTGAACAGGATCAGGATCTGCGGCAGGAACACCACCACCGCGCCGACGCCGGCGATCAGCCCGTCGACGAGAAGCGAGCGCAGGAAACCGTCGGGCAACTCGCTGCTCACGAAGCCGGAGAGCGAGGCCATGCCCGATTCGATCCAGCCGATCGGCGCCTGCGACCAGGCGAACACCGACTGGAACATAATGAACAACAGGCCGAGCAGCAGGATGGGGCCGACGATCGGATGCAGCGCGATCGCGTCGAGCGCATGGCCCCAGCGCCGGGTCGGCGTCTCGGACACCGTGGCCGCCACCGCGATGGTCCGGGCGCGGCGCTGCAGGGTGACGATGTCTTCCTGCACGCTGCCGTCGCTCGCCCGCAGCGGCCTGGCGGCGCCATGGACCAGGATGTCGGCGAGCCGCGCCTTGAGGTCCTCAAGCCCGCGGCGGCGAACCGCCACGGTCGGCACCACCGGCACGCCGAGATCGCGCGACAGCCGCTCGGGATCGAGGATCAGCCCGTCGCGTTCGGCCAGGTCGAACATGTTGAGCGCGACTACCACCGGCAGCCCAAGCGCGATCAATTGAAGGGCGAAACGCAGGTGATTGTCGAGATTGGCGGCATCGACGACCACGACCAGCGCATCGGGCAGCCGTTCGCCGTCCTGGGATCCGCTCACCACGTCGCGCGTGACGCGTTCGTCCGGGCTTGAGGGATCGAGGCTATAGGCACCGGGCAGGTCGACCAGTTCGACCGGCCGGCCGTCAGGCAGCGCAAGCCGGCCGGAATGACGCTCGACCGTCACGCCGGGATAATTGCCGACCTTCTGTCGTGCCCCGGTCAGCGCGTTGAACAGGGCGCTCTTGCCGGCATTGGGGTTGCCGACCAGCGCCACCAATGGCGCGGCATTCATTTACGGTACCAATCTAACCGGCGATGGGGGAAACGTGGATCGCGCCCGCCACGGCGCGGCGAAGGGCAACGGTCATGCGGCCGATGCGGCAGGCGATCGGGCCCTTGCCCAGCGTCGCGCGGTGCAGCACCTCGACACCGACACCCTCGTCGAAGCCGAGCTCGCGAAGGCGTCGCGCCTCCGGCACGCTCAGCTCGCTCCAGGCGATTCCGGCGACGGTCGCGCGCTGCCGGTGCGGCAGCGATTCGAGGCTGAGGGGCATCTGCACAGATTGGCAATAAGCTCCTTGCGATTGATTATCAATAACCGTCCGGCGATTTGCCGCAGGATCGATTCACACCACCGGATAGCGCAGCCGGCCGATGAAACGCGACAGGCTCGGCCTGTGCTCCGTGCGCGATAGGAAGCCGGCCTTGGCTTTTTCGAATTGCATGATTCCCTCGATCCGCCTGGCGAGAAAAGCGCGCGTATCCGCCCAGTTCTCGCTCTCGTCGTCGAGGAAGACGGTGATGGTCGCGGCATAGACCCCGGCAAGGATCGTGCGCTTGGTATAATGGTTATAGTCGGTCGCTGTGTCGCCCGCCGCGCGCCACATCAGGTCGGCCGCGCGCCAGCCGAGCTTCGCGCCGCGCACCACATTCTGCGGCATGGCGAGGATCGCCAGCGCGCGGCGCAGCGCCTCGCGATTGGGCGCCACCTCGGCGAGCCGCGACTCGACCAAAGCGGTTATCTTCTCGCGGATCTTCATCGTCGCCAGGCGTTCGGGCGGCAGGGCCGCCGCCATTGCCGTATCGACCTGGGTGAACCAGGCGTCGATCATGTCGACCGCCCCGCCGGGAAAGGCGACCGCGGCGACATCGCGGTCGACGCCGGCCGACTCGGCGGCGGCATCGCGCGCGGCGTCGTTCCAGCCATCGAACGCGGCGTTGGCCGCGATCAGCGGCGCCAGCGCTTCGCGCACTTCGTCGAGCGTCGGATCCTGGGGCAGGGCGGACATCATTCGTCTCCTCGCATCCTATCTAGCCTCGGCCCCGGTCGGTGCAAGCGGCGCCGGCTTGTCGCGCACCAGCACCAGGGCGACGGCGACGAGTACCGCCCCGATCAGGTCCGGCAGGCCGAGCCGCTCGTCATAGACCATCCATCCGACCGTCGCGGCGACGACCGGCTGCACCAGCAGGGCGATGCCGACGACCAGCGGCGAGAGCTTGCCGAGCGCGTAGATCAGCAACCCCTGCCCGACCACCTGGCTGACCAGCGCCAGCGCGATCAGCGGGGCCCAGTCATACGGCCAGATGCGCTCTCCCAGCAGGATCGCGAGCAGCAGCAGCGGCAGGATGCTGGCCCCGGTCGCCAGGCCGAGTGCCGGCAGCGCCTCCATCCGCTCGCGCACGCGCAGCATGAAGATGAAATAGAAGGTGTAGAGCAGGCCGGCGAACAGGCAGAGCAGGTCGCCGGTCAAGTTCTTCGGGTCGAGCTGATAGGACCGCCCCATCAGAAGCGCCGCGCCGATCGCCGCCAGGGTCAGCGCGATCCCCTGCATCCGCGTCGGCAGGGCCCGCGCCGCGAGAAAGCCGTAGATCGGGAAGAACAACGTCGCCGAATTGCCGAACAACGTGGCATTGGCCAGGGTCGTCTTCAGGATGCCGACATGCCAGCTGCCGAGATCGGCGGCGAAGCAGATTCCCGCCAGCGCGAACAGGAACCACAGGCGCGTGCCGATCCGCCCCGGTCGCCAGCCCCCGGCCATGGCGGCGGCAAGCAGGATCGGCGTCGCCAGGGCGATGCGCCAGAAGGCGGAGGCGACGGGTCCCGTATCGGCCAGCCGCACGAACCAGGATCCGAAGGCAAGCATGATGTTGGCGGCGATCAGCGCGGCAAATGCCGTCCGCCGAGAGCCCAGGCTTTGCAGCAAGACAGTTTTTCTTGAAGGTACGGACTGGTGCATGCGGCCCCTTAGCGCTCTATGTCTCGGCCGTCAGGTAGCAAAAGGAAACTCAGTTTCATGCCCAGCCTCTTCGATCCGATCCAGCTTGGCGCGATCCACGCGCCCAACCGCGTGCTGATGGCGCCGCTCACCCGGGGCCGCTCGACGCGCGATCATGTGCCACAGCCCCTGATGGGCGATTATTATGCGCAACGCGCCAGCGCGGGGCTGATCATCTCCGAGGCGACCGGCATCTCCCGCCAGGGTCTTGGCTGGCCGTTCGCGCCGGGCCTGTGGACTGATGAACAGACCGAAGCCTGGAAGCCGGTGGTGGCCCGGGTGCATGCGGCTGGCGGGCGGATCGTCGCGCAGCTCTGGCATATGGGCCGTATCGTCCATTCGAGCCTGGGCGGCGCACAGCCAGTCTCCTCCTCGGCGACGACCGCGCCTGGCCAGGCGCATACCTATGACGGCAAGCAGGATTATGAGGAGGCGCGGCCGCTCGCGCTCGAGGAATTCCCCGGCCTGCTCGACGACTATGAACGCGCGACTCGCAACGCGATCGCGGCGGGCTTCGACGGGGTGCAGATTCACGCGGCGAACGGCTATCTGATCGACCAGTTCCTGCGCGACAATTCCAACTTCCGCGACGATCGATATGGCGGCCACCCGGAGAATCGCGTGCGCCTCCTGCGTGAGGTGACCGAGCGTGTCGCGAGCATCGCCGGCGCTGATCGCACCGGGGTGCGCCTCTCGCCCAACGGCAATTCGCAGGGTACGAAGGATAGCAACCCCGAGGCGGTGTTCGTGCCCGCGGCGAAGATGCTGTCAGAGATCGGTATCGCTTTCCTCGAACTGCGCGAGCCCGGTCCCGACGGTACGTTCGGGCGGTCCGACCAGCCGAAGCTCTCGCCGGAGATTCGCCAGGCCTTTTCCGGCCCGCTGGTGCTCAACTCCGATTATCTCGGCGGGGATGCGCAGGCAGCGCTCGATTCGGGCGTGGCCGACGCGATCAGCTTCGGCCGCACGTTCCTCGCCAACCCCGATCTGCCGGTCCGGCTGGAGAAGGGCGCGCCGCTCAATCCGGACAATATGGCGACTTGGTACAGCCAGGGGCCCGAGGGCTATACCGACTATCCGGCACTGGAAGACGTCGCGGCCGAATAGCATACCCTGCTACCCCCGGACTTGTTCCGGGGGCTCCCTTCTACAGCCGCGGTGATCGGGGCTGTGGATAGCGGGACAGGTGCGGCATGGCGGAAAAGAGCCGGCCCTATCCCAGCGGCACGAACCGCACCGGCAGCCCGTCCTTCGGCCGGGGGATTGGCCAGGCCTGCCATTCGGCCCCCGATCCTTCGTCGAGCTCGATCCGGTAGCGGCTGAGCAGGTGCGCCATCAGGATGCGGATCTGCATCGTCGCGAAATGCAGGCCGATGCACATATGGGCGCCGCCGCCGAACGGCACCCAGGCATATTTGTGCCGGCCCTTGCTCTCCTCGGGGGAGAAACGCATCGGGTCGAAACGCTGCGGATCGGGCCAGTGCTCGGGCATCTTGTGGGTATAGGCCGGGCTAATGCCGATCATGGTGCCGGCCGGGATATGATATCCGCCGAATTCGAAGTCGCGCACGGCCCGTCGCGGCAGCGACGGTACCGGCGGCACCAGCCGGAGCGCCTCCCTGAAAGCATATTCGGTCAGGACCAGCCGGTCGAGCTGGCCATAGGGCAGGCCGGCATCGTCGTTCAGGCCAAGGCCGGCGATCTCCTCGCGTAGCCGGTCCTGCCATTCGGGGTTGCGGCCCAGCAGCATGACCAGGCTGGTCGCCGACGAGGTGATGGTGTCGTGCGCCGCCATCATCAGGAAATTCATATGGTCCGCGATCGCGTCGTCGCTCAGCGGCTGGCCCGCCTCATCGGTCGCGCGGCAGAATTGCGAGAAGAAATCATGACCGCCATTTTCATCGGTGCCGGCCCGCCGCTTCGGAATCTCGCGCTTGAACAGCTCGATCAGATAGGCGCGCGCCTTTACCCCCTTGCGCATCTGCGTGCCGGGCAGCGGCACGCGGACAGGCGCGACCGACGCCTGGACCTCGTCGACGAAGGCCTGGTTGATCCGGTCGGCCTCCGGGCCAAGCGGCATGCCGAGAAAGCTGTCGGCGGCGAGATCGAGCGTCAGTGCCTTGATCGAGTCGTAAAAACGCATCGGCTTGCCCGACCAGCCGGAAACGGTGCGCGAGATGCCCGCGTTCAGCGCCTCGGCATAATGGCGCATCGGTTCGGGCTTGAACGCGACCGACATCACCTTGCGGTCGGCACGGTGCTTCTCGAAATCCATCAGCATCAGTCCGCGCGGGAACAGCAGGTTGAGCATCGGCCCCCAGCCCTGTTCCGACGAGAAGATCCGGTCGCGGTCGAACAGCACGAGCTCGTTCGCCTCGGGGCCCATCAGGCTGACGGTCGGCCCGCCGAATGCATGGTTGCGGAAGACCCGGCCATAGTTGGAAACCATGTGCTGCCCGAACGCGATCGGGTCGCGCAGCATCTTCAGCGTGTTGCCGACGAATGGCAGCCCGTTCTCGCCTGGGATGGCCGCGATGGCGCTGGGTCGCTGCCGCGGCAGCCAGTGCGGATTCGCCTTGAAACTATGCGCCAGCGCCATGCGAGGTCTCCTTACTTACATCAGTATAAGTAAGGGCGCGCGCGGGTCAATCGACCGGCAGCTTCTCAAGCCTGTCGACCCAGCGCGTGCCGATCGCGGGGATATTCTTGCCGACCACCACGAACAGGAAGACGGGCACGAACAGCGCCTCGAACCCGATGGCGAAAGCCAGGATGGCGATGAGGCCGATGAAGATCAGAAAGGCCAGCACGGTGCCGCCGAGCCGTTCGACCCCCGACCGGCCAAGGCTGAATTCGCGTTTTGCCTTGCTGTCGAACCATGATGCGCTGGTGAAGATCGGCCTGCCTTCCGCATCCTCGGCGCCGGCACAGGCGGCGAGGGCGAGCTGGCGAAGGAGCGTGCCCCCGTCTTCGCCCGCCCGCGCAATCCGATTCGCCGACCCGCCGGATGTTCGCGGCAACAGGTCGCGCCCGGAGGGTGACGGCGTTGGAGGAAGTGACGCCGTTGGACGAACCTGGGGAAAAGAAGAGGGGGGCGTCTTGTCGCCTGCCCAGTTGTCGATGACGATCAGCCGCCGGTCCCGCTCCACGATGCGATAGCGCGGTGGCGGAACCTGGCTCATCGGCGCCTCAGCCGAACCGGTCTTTCAGCGCCAGCATCGCCAGCGCCGCCTTGGCCGCCTCGCCGCCCTTGTCCTTTTCGCTGCGACGCGCCCGGGCCAAGGCCTGGGCCTCGTTCTCCACGGTCAGGATGCCGTTGCCGATCGCCACGCCGTCCATCGACAGCGCCATCAGGCCGCGCGCGCTCTCGCCCGCCACGATCTCGAAATGATAGGTCTCGCCGCGGATCACCACGCCCAGCGCGACGAATGCGTCATAGTCGTCGCTCTCCGATGCCAGCGCGACCGCGCCGGGAATCTCCAGCGCGCCGGGAACGGTGATCGTCTCGTGACGATGCCCCGCTTCCTCGATCGCGGCGCGCGCGCCTTCGAGCAGCAGGTCGTTCAGATGGTCGTAGAAGCGTGCTTCCACGATCAGGACGTTCGCCATTATTCGCCTCCAGTGCCGGGGATCGGTCGTTCGCCGACGATCGACAGGCCATAGCCGTCGAGCCCGATCAGGGTGTGATGGGTATTGGTCAGCAGCACCATGTCCTGCACGCCCAGTTCGGCCAGGATCTGCGCGCCGACGCCATAGTCGCGCAGCTCGGCGGCTTCCGGCGCGTCGACCGCCTTGCCCTCGGTGCGCAGCTTGATGGTCCGGGTCATCGAATCCTTCATCGGCCGGTTGATGACGACGATGACGCCAGTTCCCTCGGCCGCGATCGCCTCCATCGAGCAGGACAACAGCCCTGACCGGGGCGATTCCTCGCCAAACGCGTCGGCGAACATCGACAGGCTGTGCATGCGCACAAGGGTCGGCTTTTCGGGGTCGATCTTGCCCTTGACCAGCGCGACCTGCTCGTCGCCGGTCGCCTTGTTGAAGAAGGTCATCGCCTTCCAGTCGCCGCCCCATTTGCTGTGGAACACCGTCTCGGCGCGCTTCTCGACAAGATGGTCGTGGCGCCGGCGATAGGCGATCAGGTCGCGGATCGTGCCGATCTTGAGATTGTGGAACTGCGCGAAGGTGACGAGATCGTCCATGCGGGACATGGTCCCGTCCTCGTTCATGATCTCGCAGATCACGCCCGACGGGTTGAGGCCGGCAAGGCGCGACACGTCGACCGCCGCTTCGGTATGGCCGGTGCGCACCAGCACGCCGCCGTCGCGCGCGACCAGCGGGAAGACATGGCCGGGGGTCACGATCTCCTCGCGGCCCTTGGATGAATCGATCGCCACCGCGACGGTGCGCGCACGGTCGGCGGCGGAAATGCCGGTGGTGACGCCGTCGCGTGCCTCGATCGAGACGGTGAAGGCGGTCTCATGCCGCGTGCCGTTGTGGCGGCTCATCAGGTCGAGCCCGAGCTCGTCGACACGCTTCTTGGTCAAGGCGAGGCAGATCAGCCCGCGGCCATGCTTCGCCATGAAATTGATCTTTTCGGGCGTCGCCATCTGGGCGGGGATGACCAGGTCGCCCTCATTCTCGCGGTCCTCGTCATCGACCAGGATGAACATCCGGCCGTTGCGCGCTTCGTCGATGATCTCCTCGGGGGAGGAGAGGAAGCCGTGGCGCAGACGCGCGAGTTCAGGCTTTTGCACGATAATGCTCCATGCGTTGGAGGTAGCGGGCGAGCACGTCGATCTCGATATTGATCGGATCGCCGGCCGCGAGGCTGCCGAAAGTGGTGACCGCCGCGGTATGCGGGATGATGTTGACGCCGATCGTGACGCTGCCGGATGAGTCCTCGACCTCGTTGACGGTCAGCGAGACGCCGTCGAGCGTGACCGATCCCTTGGGCGCGATGAAGGGCGCGATGTCGGGCCCGGCCTTGATCCGCACGCGGTGCGATCCGCCTTCCTCGATCACTGATTCGACCTCGCCGATGCCGTCGACATGGCCGGTGACGATATGGCCGCCCAGTTCCTCGCCCAGCTTCAGCGCGCGCTCGAGGTTGAGCCGGCGTCCCTCGGTCCACTGGCCCTGGGCGGTGCGCGAGATAGTCTCGCCCGACACGTCGACGGCGAACCAGTTGGGGCCCTTGTCGATGACGGTGAGACACACGCCCGAGCAGGAGATCGAGGCGCCCAGGTCGATGGTCGCCGTGTCGTAGCTGGTGCCGATCACCACGCGCGTGTCGGCCAGCGCCTCTACTCGCTCGATGATTCCGATGTCGGTAACGATTCCGGTGAACATAGTGCCTTCCGTTGTCGCCTCATCCGGGCGGAAAACCAGTTCCCACTTTTCCTGATGAGACGGGGCTTTTGGCGCGCTCGTAAACCTCGACGCGGTCGCTGCCAAGCCGCCGCGCATCCTGCAACGTCCAGCGATCATGCGCATGGGCAAGGTCGGTCAGACCGATATCCGGCAGGGTGCGGCCATTCCCGACCAGGATCGGGGCGCGATAGAGTAACAGCCTGTCGACCAGATCATCCTTCAGGAAAGCCGCTGCCGTCCGTGCGCCGCCCTCGACCAGGAGATGGTCGACGCCTTTCAGGCGGCCGATCTCGCCCGGGTCGTGGAGTATTTCCCAGCCGTCCGGCGCGTTCCCGCTGGACAGGACCAGCCGTCGCGGACTTC
The DNA here is from genome assembly GCA_029202385.1 of Candidatus Sphingomonas phytovorans. Classification (NCBI taxonomy): domain Bacteria; kingdom Pseudomonadati; phylum Pseudomonadota; class Alphaproteobacteria; order Sphingomonadales; family Sphingomonadaceae; genus Sphingomonas; species Candidatus Sphingomonas phytovorans. The sequence goes on along the minus strand of CP119314.1, from coordinate 4,033,735 downwards.
GACTTTCGAGCCCGGCCAGCCGGACGTCGAGCGTCGGTGAATCGGCGTCGAGCGTGCCGCGCCCGACCAGGATCGCTTCGTGCCGCGCCCGTTCGAGATGCGCGTGTGCCCGCGCCCCGGCACCGGTGATCCATTTGCTGGTGCCGTCGTGCATCGCCACCGCGCCGTCGAGCGACATGGCCAGCTTCAGCGTCACCTGCGGCCGTCCCAGTGCCTGGCGCGTCAGGAACCCGGCCATCGCGCGCCGCGCGTCGCCGTCGCGGACATCGGTCACCACCTCGATTCCGGCGGCGCGGAGCCGCGATATGCCGTCGCCATCGGTGCGGGGATCGGGGTCGTGCAGCGCGATCACCACGCGCGCCACGCCGGCGGCGATCAGCAGGTCGGAACAGGCCGGGCCGCGCGGCGATTCATGAGCGCAGGGTTCTAGGCTGACATAGCAGGTCGCGCCGCCGGACGCTGCACCGGCCTCGGCGAGCGCCATCGCTTCGGCATGGGGGCGCCCGTTGGGCTGGGTCCAGCCCCGACCGACCACCTGGTGGCCGCGCACGATCACACAGCCGACATTGGGGTTGGGCGCGGTCAGCCCCTTGCCGCGCTCGCTGAGCGCGAGCGCCGCTCCCATCCAGCGCGCGTCGGCGGTCGTCAGAGGCCGTACTTCTTCAGCTTGTCGTCGAGGCGCTTATAGGCTGCCTGAGTCTCGGCATCCTGCCGCCTGACTTCCTCGGCGGCAGCCTTTTCCTTGGGCCCGTCGATCTTCTGCTGGGCGATGATCTCCGCATCGGTGCGGTTGGCCGACCATTGCTCCACATAGACGATGTTGGGGCGATAGACCTTCTCGACCGTCGAATTATTGGCGATCGCGAACATGATCGTCCAGGTCACCACGATCGACAGCACCAGGAAGACCAGCTCATAGGTCTTGCGCGTCGCCAGGAACTGCCGGAGGTCGCGGTAAGCCCGCAGGGGGGAGATGGCGCGCAGGAAACTCATGGCAGGAAGATAGGCGCATGGACGGCGCGATGCCAGTCCGGAGGTCTCCCGATCGCGCCGGAGGTCCAAGGCAAAGCCCCGGCGCGATCGGAAGCGGTCATTCCTCGGTCATCACGAACCGCACCGCCATCGTCTTCCATGTCTCCATGGGGACGCCATCGCGGGTGCCCGGCTTGAAGCGCCACTTCTCCAGCGCGCGACGGCGGGTCGCCTCGAAGAAGCTGCTGCTCGGCGAACTGACCATCTCGACCTGCTTTACCCGGCCGTCAGTGCCGATCAGCACCTTGACCACGACCCGGCCCTCATTGCCCAGCCGGCGCTCGCTTGACGGATATTCGGGCTGGTAGTTGGCGGCATAGCGCGGATCGACCACGGCATCGACGACGACGGGAGCCGGTTTGGTGAGGATCTCGCCCCCACCGCCGCCAATGCCTGTCCCTGTTCCTTCGGTGATCTCGACGGCTTTCGGGCCGGGATTCACCACGAAGGCTTCCTGCTTGTCGATCGTGACATGCTGTATCGGCGGGATGATATGCGTCTGCGTATCGAGTTGCTTGACCTCCGGTTTCTTCGGAAGGGGCTCGGGATTTGGTGGTGGCGGTGGCGTCAATTCGATGTTGCGGATTATCAGGCCGGGATCTTTCAGAACCGTCCCGATATTGGGTGCCGAGAAGATCATCCCGGTCATGATTCCGCCGACCAGCAATGCCGAAAGGCCAAGGCTGCCCGGGTCCAGCTTCTTCTGTTTCGCGTAACGGTCTGCGTACATTGCCTGCCTCCATCACTCTCCTTGGTGGGCGGTCGAGTCTTGCGCTCGATCTCGACAGGGATGTTACAACATAACTATTGAGATACAAGATATCATTTCAGCCCGCGAAGAAGGCGCGAAGGTTCGCCGCCACCCTGCCCGAAGGCCTCAGGCCGTTAGCCGCGCCAGCGCCCGTTCGCGTCCGATCAACGGCAGCAACGCCTTCATGTCCGGCCCATGATCCAGCCCGGTCAGCGCCCGCCGCAGCGGCAGGAACAAGGCCTTGCCGCCGCGCCCGCTCGACGCCTTCAGCGCGGCGGTCAGCGCGTGCCACGGGTCGGCCGACCAGTCGATCGAACCCGCCACCTGCGCCGCCTCGGCCAGGAAACCGGCATCGGCCGGGTCGGTTTCCGACTCGACCGGCCCCTCGATCACCCGCCACCAGTCAGCCGCCTCGGCGACGATGGTGAGGTTGGGGCGCACCGCATCCCATTCCACCCGGCCCATGCCGTCGGGCAGCCGCGCCGCGACCGAGTCGAAATCGAGCTGGTGGACGATCCGCGTATTGACCGCGCTCAGCTCCGTCTCGTCGAACCGCGCCGGTGCCCGTCCGAACCGGCCGAAATCGAAGGTATCGACCAGCCTGGCGGTATCGACCAGCGGCTCGACCGGATCGCTCGTTCCGATCCGGGCCAGCAAGGCACGCACCGCCTCGGGCTCGATCCCGGCTTCGCGGAACTGGTCGACGCCGACCGAGCCGAGTCGCTTGGACAGCTTGCCCTCGCTCCCGACCAGCAGCGCCTCATGCGCGAAAGCCGGCGGGGGGCTTCCCAGGGCGGCGAACATCTGCAGTTGCAGCGCTGTGTTGGACACATGATCCTCGCCGCGCACGACATGAGTCACGCCCATCTCGGCATCGTCGATCGCCGAGGGCAGCATATAGAGCCACGATCCGTCGGCGCGGCGGATCACCGGGTCGCTCATCGTCGCCGGATCGAAGCGCTGGTGCCCCCGGATCAGATCGTCCCATTCGATCGCGGCGCCATGGTCGAGCCTGAAGCGCCAGTGCGGCGCAACACCCTCGGCCTCAAGCGCCGCGCGCTGGTCGTCGCTCAGTGCCAGTGCCGCGCGGTCATAGACCGGCGGCAGCCCTCGCCCCGCCGCGATCTTCCGCTTCAGGTCAAGCTCCTGCGCCGTTTCATAGGCGGGGTAGACATGGCCCGCGTCGCGCAACGCGGCGAAGCGCGCCTCGTACAGCGCGAAACGCGCCGATTGCCGTTCCTCGCCATCGGGGTTCAACCCAAGCCAGGCGAGGTCGGCACGGATCGACTCGACATAATGCTCCTCGCTCCGCTCCTTGTCGGTGTCGTCGATACGCAGCAGGAATCGTCCGCCACGCTTCTGTGCCCACAACCAGTTGTGGAGCGCGGTGCGGATATTGCCGACGTGCAGCCGGCCGGTCGGGCTCGGCGCGAAACGGGTGAGAACGGTCATGGGTGCGGCTGTAGACGCCGCGCCCGGCGGCAACAACCGGGACGCTCGATCGCGATCACGATGTCGGCGTGCCAACGGTCTGTTTAGCGAGGTTCCGGCCCGAACCTGACGGCGGTCATGTGCAAATCCTCTTGCTGCGCGCCGCTCAGCGCGCGCGTCGGCAAGAGCAGCATGAGACGGTCGCTGAGCAGGAAGACGAACGAGCTTTCGTCGCTGAACCACCGGTGGAGATCTTTCCAGTCAATGGTGGAATTCCCACTCTTGCCTGAAAAGGTGATGGCCTCGTTGCTCCACTGGCACTGCACCGGACTAAGAAGCGCCTTGTTCTGCGCCAGCATCTTGCGGACCTGACGTGGAATCAGAAGGCGGTTCACCGGCCCATGCGCCAGGAAGATCAGGAGTGCGGCAAGCATAATAGCTGAATCGCTCACGGCATCCATCAGCGACAGCCCTCTTGCGAGAGAGAGCAGGATGCTGCCGGTCGTCAGCACGCCCAACGCCAGCGTCAGCCAGAACAGCCATCGTCGATGGGGCGCACGCGCCTGCCATGCGAGATTGGCCGCGATATAGTCGCCCTCGCTGGGCGTGAATGTTACATCGCGCGTCATGTTCTGCCCCTGCACCCTTTTCGAAGCCCTACGGCGCCTCTAAGGAGGCCGCAATCGGCGGGGGTAAGGACCACACATGAAACTGATGACCGGCAACTCGAACCTGCCTCTGGCGCGCGCGATCTCCGATTATCTGGAAATCCCGCTGACCAACGCCAGCGTCCGCCGCTTCGCCGACGAGGAAGTGTTCGTCGAGATCCAGGAGAATGTCCGCGGCGAGGACGTGTTCGTGCTCCAGTCGACCGGCTACCCCGCCAACGACAATCTCATGGAACTGCTGATCTGCATCGACGCGCTCCGCCGTGCCTCGGCCAAGCGCATCACCGCCGTCATCCCCTATTTCGGCTATGCCCGGCAGGACCGCAAACCCGGGCCGCGCACCCCGATCTCGGCGAAACTCGTCGCCAACCTGATCACCGTCGCCGGTGCCGACCGCGTTCTTTCGGTCGATCTCCATGCCGGGCAGATCCAGGGCTTCTTCGATATCCCGACCGACAATCTCTACGGCGCGCCAGTGATGTCGGCCGATATCCTGACCCGCTTCGGCGACCGCAACCTGATGGTCGTGTCGCCCGACGTCGGCGGCGTGGTCCGCGCCCGTGCGCTGGCCAAGCGGCTCGACAACGCCCCGCTCGCCATCGTCGACAAGCGCCGCGAGCGCGCCGGCGAATCCGAGGTGATGAACATCATCGGCGAGGTCGAGGGCCGTTTCTGCATCCTGATCGACGACATCGTCGATTCGGCCGGCACCCTGTGCAACGCCGCCGCCGCGCTGAAGGAAGCGGGCGCGGAGGGCGTGGTCGCCTATGTCACGCACGGCGTTCTTTCGGGCGGCGCGGTCGCGCGGGTCGAAGGATCGGCGCTCGAGGAACTGGTCATCACCGATTCGATCGGCAGCCATGAAGTAGTCGAGAACGCGAAGCGCATCCGCCATCTGACCATCGCGCCCCTGCTCGCCGAAGCGATCAAGCGCATCGCCGACGAGACATCGGTGTCGTCGCTGTTCGACTAGGTCGGATCGCCGTTCACGTCATTTGGCGCGGTTGCAACAAGGAGGGAGGGTTCGCGCAGGGAACGCGGAGGTCATTTCCGACCTCGATCCTCCTGCACTGGCAAGCTCCGTGTTCGTGGACATATCTGTCATCGCGAACCGCCCGTGCCGCTTGCGGTCCCTCTCAGCGCCTTTCGCGCCTCCGCGCGAACTATCATCTTGTGCTGCCGACGCCTTTTCCCTCAGAATTCCATCCCGACACGCCCGATCACCGTGGCACCGGCATGATCGGCGGCGGCGCGATCGATACTGCTGTTCGCATAGCGCAATCCGGCCAGCCACCGTCCCTTGCGATAATCCAGCGCAACGCCGTGATCCCAATAGTGTCCGTCGGGCCGCAGGCGCCGGGCGCGGAAAGGATCGCTCACCGCGCCCGATGACCGTCCGACATGGCCGGAAAGCGTGAGCGGCGTGCCGGGAATGCCGAATGACGGCGCCATCCCGAGATAGAGATTGTCGCCCCCGATAGCGCGCTGCCTGGGCGCGTAGCGCGCGAAAAGCTCGATCGTCGCCGGACCGATCAGGAATCCGGCAACGGTGCCCAGCTCGACATAATCCTGGCCGGAGGCACCGGGGAAAAGGCGATAGGTGGCGTCGGCGGAAAGGCGCCACCCGCCCAGCTGGCGCGCATAGCTGGCCTGGACATCGACAACCGCGCCTGCCCCGCCATGACGACTGCTTCCCCATAGCGAAACGGCTGTCGCCTCCACCGCGAGCTCCTGCGTGACGGGGATCGCGGCGACCGCGCGCACGACCGGTTCGCCGTCGCTCCAGCTCAGCCCGCGCCTGCGCTCGTCGGTGGCGGCCTCAAGCGACAGGGATGGTCCTGTATCGAGTTGCGCAACGGCAGGGGCAGCGATTCCCAGCGAGGCGATGCAGGCAAGGAACGGCGTCATGCCCGGCGTCAAATAGTGTCGCACCCTAGTTGGACGCCATGTTCCTGACGGTATCCAGCTCGGCGAGCAGGGCGGTCCGATCCTGCTCGGCAGCCGCGAGGAGATGGGCACGGATCACGCCGTCGTCCCGCGCCACCTCGCGCTCGATCGCCCTTGAGCCGCGCGCGCACGGGCCTGGCAGATTGCCGGAAAGCGCCCGCTCGCCCGGCACCGGCCGGGTCAGGGCTGGTCCATCGGCCAGCCGCCGCTCCACCAGGATGGTTGCCGTCCAGGTGCAGCGCCGGCCGTCCATCCGGTTGGGCGTATGTGCGCCGATCGTCCGTGTGCGGATGTCGGTTCGTGCGCTGTACACCGCCTCGACCGGTGTGCCGTGATGATCGATGTGCACGCTATGCGTCGCGATGGCTGCCGCGATCGCCGCCAGAGCCAGGCTCATGCTCATCTCCTGCTGGATGCCGGGCCATTCGCCCGGTCGTCACGGGCAGATGTAGAATCCATTCATTGCCGGTATTTTGCTGATGAATGACAAAAGCCGGTTCGACCCGTGGTGAGGGCCACATCTCCGCCCGGACCGCCGGCCTTCGTCACGCCACCCCGTCCCATACCAGCTTCACCCCGACCAGGATCATCAGCACATAGATCGCGGTGTAGAAGCGGGTCGGCGACACGCGCCGCACCAGCCACACGCCCCCCAGGGTCGAGGCGATCGCCACCGGCAGCAAGGTCGCCGCCGTCATCAGGTTTTCGCGGCTGAACTGGCCGAGCGCCCAATAAGCCGGCACCTTCATCCAGTTGGTGACGGCGAAGAAGATCGCGGTGGTGCCGACCAGCACGTCGCGCTCGAGCCGTTTCGGCATCACCCAGATCTGGAAGGGCGGCTGCCCGGCATGGGCGATCTGGCTGGTGAAGCCCGAGGCGATGCCGAGCAGGGTGCCGACCCAGCCCGGCGAGCGTGCGGGGGCGCCGATCGCCCCGCGCCGGTCGACCCACAGCCGATAGGCGCCGAACAGGATCGAGATCGCGCCGACCACGCCAAGCACCGCGCGCTCCGAAACCTGCGCGGCGAAGAACCAGCCGAGCGCGATGCCGATGACGGAGCCTGGCAGCATCCAGCCAAGCACATGCCCGTCCCATTGCCTGCGAAACGCCCAGACGCCGACCACGTCCTGCACGATCAGGATCGGCAGCAGGATCGCTGCCGCACGCACGGGGGAGATCGCCAGCGCCAGGATTGGCAGCGACAGGGCGCCCATGCCGACGAACCCGCCCTTGGACAGGCCGATCAGCGTCACCGCCGGCACCGCGAGCGCATAGAAATACCAGTCGGGAATGGTTCAGCTCCGCTCGACGCTTTCGCCGGCCGGCGCGCGGACTCCGGCATGGCCCCGCCGCTTGAGCTCTGCCTTCAGTATCTCGGGTTTCGGCGCCCAGAGAAAGCCGAAGCTCACCGTGCCCGCCTTTGTCTCCACCACATGGTGGAGCCGGTGCGCCTGGATGATCCGCTTCATATAGACGGATTTCGGCAGATAGCGGTGGTTCAGCCGCTTATGCACGATGATGTCGTGGAACCCGAAATAGATCGCGCCATAGGCAGCGATCCCGGCGCCGATCCAGGTGAAGCCAGACCACCAGCCGAGCTGAACCCCGCCGAGCAGCAGCACGATCGACGGCAGGGCGAAGATCACCGCATAGAGATCGTTCAGTTCCCAATGCCCGGTGCGCGGGCGGTGATGGCTCTCGTGCAGGAACCAGCCCGGCCCGTGCATGATCCAGCGGTGCGCGACATAGGCGAACCCCTCCATGCCCGTCACGGTCAGAGCGAACAGGATAAGGCCGGTTGTCCAATGCATGGCTGGCGATATAGCGGCCCGGGGGCTGGGTTGCACGATAGGATGGTCGCATGCGGATGATTTTGGCGCTCGGGATTTTGACAATGCCCGCGTTGCTGGTGCTGGCTGCCTGTTCCTCTCCCGAGTCGATGACGCGCGACGGTCTTGTCAGTGCCGGCATCTCGAAACCGGTCGCTGCCTGCATGGCCTCGCGCATGGTCGATCGCCTCTCGATCCTTCAGCTCCGCCGCCTCGCCGGACTCGGCAAGGCGCAGCAGTCGCACGATCTCGACCAGCTCCTCCACCGCGTGCGCTCGCTCAGGGACCCGGAGATCGTCGGCGTGACGGCCAGCTCGGCCGCCCTCTGCGCGACCGGCCTGGCGCGATGACGCTTGCAGGGGTGGATTCGCCGCCCACCCTGTGCTTAAGGCTCCTGCATCCCCGATCTTCGAAAGGCATGTGAGCCCCATGAACATCCACGAATACCAGGCCAAAGAGCTGCTCGCGAAATTCGGCGTGCCCGTTCCCGCGGGCTTTGCAGCGCTCAGCGTGGATGAGGCAGTGGCCGCGGCAGGCAAGCTGCCCGGGCCGCTTTATGTGGTGAAGGCGCAGATTCACGCCGGTGGCCGCGGCAAGGGCAAGTTCAAGGAACTCGGCCCCGACGCCAAGGGCGGCGTCCGGCTGGCGAAGACCGCTGATGAGGTTCGCGCGGCGGCGACCGACATGCTCGGCAACACGCTCGTCACGGTGCAGACCGGCGAGCATGGCAAGCAGGTCAACCGCCTCTACGTGACCGACGGCGTCGACATCGCCAAGGAATTCTACCTCGCCTTGCTGGTCGATCGCGCCACCGGCCGGGTCGCCATGGTCGTCTCGACCGAAGGCGGCATGGACATCGAAACCGTCGCGCACGACACGCCGGAAAAGATCCAGACCTTCGACGTCGATCCGGCGACCGGCTTCATGCCGCATCACGGCCGCGCCGTGGCGAACGCGCTCGGCCTCAAGGGCGATCTCGCCAAGCAGGCAGCCAATGTCGCGTCGAAGCTGTACGATGCGTTCCTCGGCACCGATGCCTCGCAGATCGAAATCAACCCGCTCGCCGTCACTGATGACGGGAAGCTGCTGGTGCTCGACGCCAAGGTTGGCTTCGACACCAACGCCCTGTTCCGTCACAAGGACCTGATGGAGCTGCGCGACGAGACCGAGGAGGATCCTTCGGAGCTCGAAGCGTCGAAATACGACCTCGCCTATATCAAGCTCGACGGCGATATCGGCTGCATGGTCAACGGCGCCGGCCTTGCCATGGCGACGATGGACATCATCAAGCTCAACGGCATGTTCCCGGCCAACTTCCTCGATGTCGGCGGCGGCGCCAACAAGGAGAAGGTGACGGCGGCGTTCAAGATCATTCTCGCCGACCCGGCCGTGAAGGGAATCCTGGTCAACATCTTCGGCGGCATCATGAAGTGCGACATCATCGCCGAGGGCATCGTCGCCGCGGCGAAGGAAGTGAACCTCTCGGTGCCGCTGGTCGTTCGCCTTGAGGGCACCAATGTCGAGGAAGGCAAGAAGATCCTTTCGACATCGGGTCTGGCGATCGTTCCCGCCAACGATCTGGGCGATGCCGCCCGCAAGATCGTCGCCGAGGTGAAGGCCGCGGCGTAACGCGCTAATCATACCCGGCCTTCCTCCCCAGGGACTGGTTTGGACGCAGGAGAGTTTGCGATGAAGGTGGTGGTCCCGGTCAAGCGTGTGCTTGACTATAACGTAAAGCCCCGGGTGAAGGCCGATGGGACGGGGGTCGACCTCGCCAACGTCAAGATGAGCATGAACCCGTTCGACGAGATCGCGGTCGAAGAGGCGATCCGGCTCAAGGACAAGGGCGTCACGGAGATCGTCGTCGTCTCGATCGGCGAGGCGAAGGCTCAGGAAACGCTGCGCACCGCGCTGGCAATGGGCGCCGACCGCGCGATCCTCGTCGTGTCGGACGACAAGGTCGAGCCGCTCGGCGTTGCCAAGCTGCTGGCGAAGATCGTCGAGGAGGAAAAGCCCGATCTGGTCATCCTCGGCAAGCAGGCGATCGATGACGACAACAACCAGACCGGCCAGATGCTGGCCGGCCTGCTCGGCGTGGGTCAGGCGACCTTCGCGTCGAAGGTCGATCTGGCCAGCGACTCGGTCACGGTGACGCGCGAAGTCGATGGCGGCTCGGAGACCGAGACGCTGAAGCTCCCGGCGATCATCACGACTGATCTGCGTCTCAACGAGCCGCGCTATGCGTCGCTCCCGAACATCATGAAGGCCAAGTCGAAGCCGCTGGCGCAGAAGACTCCGCCCGATTACGGCGTCGATGTCGCCCCGCGCCTGACCACGCTCAAGGTGGTCGAGCCCGCCAAGCGCTCGGCCGGCGTGAAGGTCGCCGATGTCGATGAACTGGTGGCCAAGCTAAAGGCGATGGGAGTCGCGAAATGAAGACGCTCGTCTGGGTCGAACATGACGGCAAGGCCGTCAAGGACGCAACGCTCGCCGTGGTCACCGCCGCGTCGAAGCTCGGCGAAGTTCATCTGCTCGTCGCCGGCCAGGGCGTCGACGGCGTTGCGGCCGAAGCCGCGAAGATCGCTGGCGTGGGCAAGGTCCATGTCGCCGACGACGCTGCCTATGCGCATGTGCTCGCCGAAAATGTCGCGCCGCTTGTCGTCGAGCTGATGGGGCATCATGACGCGGTGCTGTTCCCGGCCACCTCGAACGGCAAGAACATCGCACCGCGCGTCGCCGCCCTGCTCGACGTGATGCAGATCAGCGACATCCTGTCGGTGGAAAGCGCTGATACCTTCACCCGCCCGATCTATGCCGGCAACGCCATCGCGACCGTCCAGACCAGCGACAAGAAGCTGGTGGTCACCGTGCGCGGCACGGCGTTCGAGAAGGCAGCGACCGAAGGTGGTTCGGGCACGATCGAAGCGGTCACTTCGACCGGCGATACGGGTCTGTCGACCTTTGCCGGCGCTGAGATCGCCAAGTCAGAGCGTCCGGAACTGACCAGCGCGAAGATTATCGTGTCGGGTGGCCGCGCGCTGCAGAACAGCGAGAATTTCCACTCGATCATTGAGCCGCTGGCCGACAAGCTTGGCGCCGGCGTCGGCGCGTCGCGCGCCGCAGTGGACGCTGGTTATGTGCCCAACGACTATCAGGTCGGCCAGACCGGCAAGATCGTCGCTCCAGAGGTCTATATCGCGATCGGGATCTCCGGCGCGATCCAGCATCTGGCGGGCATGAAGGATTCCAAGACGATCATCGCGATCAACAAGGACGAGGACGCCCCGATCTTCCAGGTCGCTGACATCGGCCTGGTCGGCGATCTCTTCAAGATCGTGCCGGAACTGACGGAGAAACTGTAGGCGCGCAGCGAAGCTGCCTGCCGGTGCGAGCGGCGAAGCCCGCTCGCAACAGTTCGACCGGCCGGCGCGGCCAGAGCCGCGACCGACGAGACGCGGGATTTACTCCCGCGTCGCCCCGCCCTTATGTTCTGCCCATGGATAGCGACCGCCTCTTCGTCCTCACCGGCGGTCCCGGATCAGGCAAGACGACCCTGATAGAGGCGCTCGCCGCGGCGGGCGTCGCGACCAGTCCCGAAGTCGGCCGCGCGGTAATCCGCGAACAACTGGCGACCGGCGGCAACGCCCTGCCCTGGGCCGACCAGCAGGCCTTTGCCGAATTGATGGTGGTGCGGGACATGGCGGCCCGCGAGGCTGCGCTGGCGGGTGGCGTCGTCACCATGCTCGATCGCGGCGTACCGGATGTCGCCGGCTTCCTGCGGGTCTCGGGCCTGCCGGTCCCCCCTCACATCGACGAAGCGGCGCGGACCTGCCGCTACAACCCCCGCGTCTTCATCGCGCCCTTCTGGCCGGAGATCTTCACTGGCGATGCCGAGCGCAAGCAGTCGCCGGACGTGGCGGAAGCGACCTTCGCGGTCATGGTCGCGACCTATCGCAGCTACGACTATGAGCTGATCGAACTGCCTCGCACGAGCATTGCCGAACGGGTAGCGTTCGTGGTCGACCGGATCGGTTTCAAATAAACGTCACCCCGGACTTGTTCCGGGGTCCACCGTTCCGCAAGAGCCTCGGCTGCGATTCCTGCCGCACGGTTGATGCCGGAAAAAGTCCGGCATGATGGTGGGTCCCGTGCCTAACCCGGCCTGCGGAACTTGTAGATGAACTGATCGGTCTTCCCGCGGATCGTCTTGTCGAACACCGGCAGGTGATGGTCGTCCGCCGGATTGGCGAGCAGTTTGTTCTCGCCGACGAATTCGAAACCTGCTGCCGTCACCTGCCGCTTCACGATCGCCGGGTCGATCCGGTGGAGCGTATCGGTATCGCGCATGCCCGATCCCGCCGCCGCTGCATGGTCGATGATCAGGAAGATGCCGCCCGGCTTCAACGCGGCGAACGCGCCCTTGTTGAGCACCGCCGGATCGAGCGATCCCATGAACTTGTCAGGATAGTCGTGGTAATTCTGCGAGGTGAAGACGAGATCGGCCTTGATCGGTGCGGTGATCTCGGTCGCCGGCTTGATCGATCCGCTGACATTGCCGAACTCGGGGGTGGCGGCGAGCTTGCCATAGGCAACCACATCACCCCGGGCTTCCAGGGCATAGGGCTTGGGCCAGATGCCATAGACATGGCCCTTGGGCCCGACCGCCCGGGCGAACAGCCGGGTCCAGTATCCGCCGCCGGGGATCAGGTCGATCACCACCCCGCCTTTGGACAAGCCGGAAAAGGCCAGTATCTCCGGCCCATGCCGGCGTGCGTCCTGCCCGACATCCTGCGCGCGCGCTGGATCAGCGGCGGTCGCGGCGACGTCGACGGGTTTGGGAGGACTGGCCTGTCCACACCCTCCGATCACGCATCCCGCAAGCAGCAGCGCGATTGTCGATCGAGCGATCATTCCCATCCTCCCTCTTGTCTCCGGTACCGGATCAGCCCGGCTTGCGGAATTTGTAGATGAACTGGTCGGTGTGGCCGCGAATCGCCGGGTCGAACACCTTGAGGCTGTGGTCGTCGGCCGGATTGCGCAGCGCGTCGCTCTCGCCGACAAAGGTGAATCCGGCGGCGATCACCTGCGCCTTCACCGCCGCGGGATCGATCCGGTGCAGCGTGCTGGTGGTGGTGATGCCGGTGCCGGCCGCGCTGGCGTGGTCGACCACGATATAGGTGCCGCCCGGCTTCAGCAGGTTGAACACGCCCTTGTTCACCGCTGCGAGCGCTGCCTCGCCGCCGGCATTGGCGACGTCATGGTAATTCTCGACCGTCCAGAACAGGTCGACCGGCTTGTCGCTCGCCGGAATATCGACGGTCTGCACCATCGGCGTGACGTTCGCCAGCTTGCGGCCCTTCAGGTCATCGACGGTCGCGGTGGCGCGGCTGGCGGCGACGGCCGGCCACATCGGATAGACATGCCCCTTGGCACCGACGACGCCAGTGAAGATGCGCGTCCAATATCCCTTGCCTGGCAGGTAATCGATCACCGTGTCGCCAGGGCCGACGCCCGAGAAGATCAGCGTCTCGGCCGCCTTGCGGCGTGCATCGTCGACCGCCTGGTCGGCGCGCGCGGGATCGGCAAGAGCGGCGGAGACGGCCTTCCGGGTCTGGGCGGCGGGATGGTCTTTCGCGACCGCCGCCGTCGCCATCAGCGCCACGATCGCGACACCTGTCAGTGCAACCCTCATGCCCGTCTCCTTTGCTTGGTCTGCCTTACGGCGATTGTTGCAAATGGGGGCCACAGAAAATCGCCGATTACAACCGATTCCTTAAAGCGATTGTGCTGGTTGGAAGGTCAGCGATCCCGCGGAGGCGGATCGGAGACCTCTCAACCAGTTCGGGCACATGTGAATCGGTGATTTAAGATTCGAGAAGGCCGCCTTGCCCCGGTCCCGAGATCTGAAATCTCCGCAATATCAGTGCGTGCTGACATGCTCGACTTTCAAATGCGGCATCGCGGATGGGAAGATCGCCTGATAACGTCCGGGTGCTTCGTCCTGCGCGGTGGGGCCGGGGTGCCGTTCGTTCCTGGATACCGGCCGTTGAGCCAAGCCTCCGATGAAGCAACCCCGGCCACATACGGGACGCGCGCGCGCGAATCGGACGGGGCATGGCCAATGAATCGTATCCGGATTTCCCGGCCTTGAGGATCGATAGAATCTGAAATCGGGCGGCAGTCGCTGAACGCCGGGCTGGCCCGAGCCGCCGCGCCACGGCAGAGTTGCCAAGAGCTATTCCGGGCTTGCGCCGGGGACATGCATTCCATCAGGAAGAAGGTGAAGAGCGGGATTTGCCACATGCGTTCCCTCCAGATTGCAACTGACCGAGACGCGCCACCATTCACCGATGAAGGGGTGCCATTGACCGAGCCATGGTAGCGGAGCGCGCCGCAAACGGCTCAACCGATGGCATGAACAACACATCGCTCAATCACCGAGACGAACGCGCCGCCGCTCATCCCGCTTTGGCGACCGCAACGCCGCATAGATATTTCAACACACAATAGCAGCCGCTGTATTTCTCACGCTTCGGGATCACCAACTAATGCTCGACAAAATTTCCGCCGCAATCGGCCTGATTGCAGCCATGGGCGGCCTTCCCGCCAGTGCGAACGCCCGCACATCGTCGTTGGCGGAGGCAGATAACAAGACCGTCGCAATCGAACAGTTGGTCCAGAGCGAGATGGCCGAGCGCGGCATTCCGGGGCTCCAGTTGACGGTCGTACGGCATGGCAAGATCATATTCACCGGCGCTTATGGTCAGGCGAATATCGAAACCTCGACCCGCGTAACCAAACAAACCGTCTTCCCGGTCAACTCGATGAGCAAGGCCGTTGCCGGTGTCGCGGCGATGCAGCTCGTCGAGGCCGGAAAGCTGGATCTCGACGCGCCGATCCGAACCTATCTCGAAGCGCTTCCGGAATCGTGGAGCGGCATTACCGTTCGCCAGCTTCTGAGTCACATGTCGGGGCTGCCCGAGATTTCGGACGACAACCTCCGGCTGCTCGACGGCGCCGAACCCGAAGCCGCCTGGGCAAAGGTGCAGGCGCTTCCCCTCAAGCTCTCACCGGGGACGAAATTCGACTATACCCAGACCAACTATGTCGTGATGGGGAAGATCATCGAGAAGCTCACGGGGAAGTCCTATGCCGACTTCGTGCACGATCGGCAGTTCGACGCCGTCGGAATGGAACGGACGCGCTTTGCCGATGTGACCGGCGCCACAACCAAACCTCAAGAAGCGCAACTCTATACGCATTTGACGTTGAAGATTGATGGGATGAAGACCGTCGGCGTCGAACGGAGCAAGCTTCCGTTTGTGCGCGGTGAACCGTGGACAGAAATCCTGTTCCCGGCCGGTGGCGTCCGAACCACGTCGACCGATTTGGCAAAGTGGGTTATCGCGCTGCAAAAACAGAAGCTTGTCAACAAGGACAGCCTGGAACAGCTCTGGAAACCGCAGCCGCAGAAAGACGGAACCTATCGCGGCTTCAGCTCCACCATAAATGGCTATGGACTGGGATGGCCATCCGCCCGGCGTGCCGATCATCCTGCGATCACACCCGTCGGCGGAGCCCGCGCCGCCATATTCATCTATCCCCAGGACGATCTCTCGATCGTCGTTCTGACGAACCTGATGGGCGCTTCGCCCGATAAGTTCGTCGACAGGATTGCCTCGCTCTATATTCCCGGCTTCTCCGTCGAAAAGTGACGGCAGCGTCTCGCAGCGAGGCCATCTACATCTTCAACACCCGCAACAAAGCGACCGACTACAGCTCGGGCGACCTGTTTCACTTCGAACATTCGGCCAGCTACCCAGTCGCCAGGAAGCTGCGGCTCGGCGTCAACGGCTATTCTCTGGGACAGACCGTCGACCATCGCCAGTTTGGCGTGGCCGTAAACGGCGATGGCAATCGCGGGCGCGTGGTCGCCATCGGCCCGGGTTGCACTATGACTTGGGCGAGGTGGGCTTCGACCTGAAGGCGCTCGAGGAATTCGACGCGCGCAACCGCGCCGAGGGGACGAGCTTGTGGCTCAAGATCGTCACTGGCTTCCGATCTCAGCGCAGGCCGTGCACGGCGCCGCGGAGCGCCACCCCCGCACGACTCATCGGCGCGGCAATCATGATCTACGGAGTTCTGCTCGCGCTCTTTGGTGATCGCTTCCCGCGTCTCTCCGTGGCGGGGTAATGACGGCAAGACCCTTCGCTTCTCGCGCACGAACGAGGGCATATCCAGACGATCAGAAGCGCGCGCTTCGAAATCCGGAAGACGCATCGTTCCGGCTATTTTACGTCCATGTGGCCGCTATGCCGCGTTTCAGCCGACGTCGCTGCGGGCAACCAATCGGCTAAAACGAACAGTGTATTGCTATAAAATAGCAACGTATCACCTTACTCCAGAGTTTCTACTACACGTCCAGGTTCACCACGCTCAGCGCATTGTCCTGGATGAACTCGCGGCGGGGCTCGACGACATCGCCCATCAGCCGGGTGAAGATCTCGTCGGCCACATCGGCCTGCTCGATCTCGACCCGGAGCATCGAGCGGTTCTGCGGATCGAGCGTGGTTTCCCAAAGCTGCTCGGCGTTCATCTCGCCCAGGCCCTTGTAGCGCGAGATCGCCAGGCCCTTGCGCCCCGCCAGCAGGATCGCATCGAGCAGCTGGCTCGGCCGCGCGACCATCGTCTCGCCCTTGCCGACCGTGACGGGGGCGTCATCCTCTTCCTCCGCCGCGTCGGCTTCGGCCTGCGCGGCGGCGGCCGCCTTGGTCGATACGAGCTTGGCTGTCTGGGCGAAGGCATCACCCTGTTCGACCGCCAGCGTGTGGAGCTTGCGCGCCTCGGCCGAACCGAGGAACGCCGCCTCGATGATGTGATGATCGGTCACGCCGCGCCAGACACGCTTGAACTGGATGCTGCCTTCCTCGGTGACCGAGGCCGACCAGCGTGCGTCCGCGTCGGCCGCGTCGAGCCCGCGCACCACCGTTTCGAGCAGCACGCCGCGTGCCTCGTTTGACAGGGCCGGGTCGAGCACGCCGCTCATAGCCAGCGCCTCGACCATGGTCGGGTCGTAACGGCGCGGCACGTACCGCATGAGGGTACGCATCCGCCGCGCATGGTCGACGAGCGACCGCAGGTCAGCGCCGTTCCGCGCCCCGCCGGCGCCTTCAAGCACGGTCGACGCGACGCCGTTCTCGACGAGATATTCGTCGAGCGCATTGTCGTCCTTCAGATACACTTCGGACCGGCCCCGCGTCGCCTTGTACAGCGGCGGCTGGGCGATGAAGAGGTGCCCGTTGCTGATGATCTCGGGCATCTGCCGGTAGAAGAAGGTCAGCAGCAGCGTGCGGATATGCGCGCCGTCGACGTCTGCGTCGGTCATGATGACGATCTTGTGGTAACGCAGCTTCTCCACGTTGAAATCGTCGCGGCCGATGCCGGTGCCCATCGCCTGGATCAGCGTGCCGATCTCGCGGCTCGACAGCATCCGGTCGAAGCGCGCGCGCTCGACGTTCAGGATCTTGCCGCGCAGAGGAAGGATCGCCTGGAAATGCCGGTCGCGGCCCTGCTTGGCGGAGCCGCCGGCCGAGTCACCCTCGACCAGGAACAGCTCGGACTTGGCCGGATCGCGCTCCTGGCAGTCGGCGAGCTTGCCGGGCAGCGAGGCGATGTCCATCACGCCCTTGCGCCGGGTCAGCTCGCGCGCCTTCTTGGCGGCTTCGCGCGCCGCGGCTGCGTCGATGATCTTGGCGACGATCGCCTTGCCGTGCGCCGGATTCTCCTCGAGCCATTCGGCCAGCTTGTCGGCCATCAGGCTTTCGAGCGGCTGGCGTACCTCGGACGAGACCAGCTTGTCCTTGGTCTGCGAGCTGAACTTCGGATCGGGCAGCTTGACCGAGACGATCGCGGTCAGGCCCTCGCGCATGTCGTCGCCGGTCAGCGTCACCTTCTCCTTCTTCAGGAGGCCCGATTTGTCGGCATAATTGTTGAGCGTGCGGGTCAGCGCGGCGCGGAACGCCGCCAGATGCGTGCCGCCGTCACGCTGCGGGATGTTGTTGGTGAAGCAGAGGACGTTTTCGTAATAGCTGTCGTTCCATTCGAGCGCGACGTCGATCGTCACGTCATCGCGGGTCCCGGCGATCGCGACCGGATCGGGCATCAGCGCGACCTTGTTGCGGTCGAGATATTTCACGAACGCGGCGATGCCGCCCTCGTAATAGAGCTCGACCGTCTTGGTCTCCTCGTGCCGCGCGTCGCTCAGGAACAGGCGCACGCCTGAATTGAGGAAGGCAAGCTCGCGATAGCGATGCTCGAGCTTCTCGAAGTCGAATTCGGTGATCTTGAAGGTGGCGGGCGACGGGAAGAAGGTCACGCGCGTGCCCTTCTTGCCCTCGGCGGGGCCGACGACCTTCAGCGGCGCGACCGCGTCGCCGAACGCGAAGCGCATGTAATGTTCTTCATTGTCGCGCCAGATCGTCAGGTCGAGCCATTCGCTGAGCGCGTTGACCACCGAGACGCCAACGCCGTGCAGGCCGCCGGAGACCTTGTACGCATTGTCGTCGGAGGTGTTCTCGAACTTCCCGCCGGCATGGAGCTGGGTCATGATGACCTCGGCCGCCGACACGCCTTCCTCGGAGTGGATGCCCGTCGGGATACCGCGGCCATTGTCGGTCACCGAGACCGAGCCGTCCGGATTCAGCGTGATGTCGATCCGGTCGCAATGGCCGGCCAGCGCCTCGTCGATCGCGTTGTCGGAAACCTCGAACACCATGTGGTGGAGGCCCGAACCATCGTCGGTATCGCCGATATACATGCCGGGGCGTTTGCGGACCGCGTCGAGGCCCTTGAGCACCTTGATTGAATCGGCGCCATAGTCGTTCTTGTTGGGATCTTCTGCCATGCCGAGCATATAGGGATTCGGGCACGGAAACGGAAGCAAAATGCCAAGGCCGGACGGCCGCCCGCTCCCGGCGGACGACCGTCCCGCGGTATCCGGTTCTCCGGCTCAGTCGGCGCGGGCGAAGCGATCCGCGCGCTGGCCGAGCAGGGTCACCTCGACCCGGCGGTTCTGGCGCATGCCGGCCGGCGTTGCATCGGTCGCCACCGGATCGGCCTTGCCATGCCCGACCACCGAGAAGCGGGCGCGCGTCACGCCCAGATCGTCGAACGCGGTCCGCACGCTGGCGGCGCGGCGTTCCGACAGCGCCTGGTTGTGTGCGTCGGTCCCGCGGGAGTCGGTATAGCCGTCGATCGCCACCCGCACGCCCGGCTCGGCCCGCAGATAGCCGGCGAGGGGCCGCAGTTTCTCGATCGCGCCGGGGCGAAGTTCGGCGCTGTCGGTGCGGAACAGCACGTCCTCCTGCAGCCGCAGGGTCGCGCCGCGTGTGGTCTGGCGGAAACCATAGCTGCGCATTGCGCCATGGTCCCATCCGCCGCCGCGGCCCTGGTCGACCACCACGACGCGGTCATGCGATTCCCAGTCGAACCGGTCGCGGCGCTGGCCGGCGATCCGGGCGAAGGCCCGGTTGGCGGCATCGGCCTCGCGCGGGCTGATCCGGCCGTCATGGTTGAAATCGAAATTGCGCATCACAAAGGCCCGGCCGCGATTGGTCCGGCGCAATTCGGGATAGAGGATCGGCACGCCCGCGCCCGTCAGGCCATAATCGCGGTCGCCCGCGCGCCCGCCGCCCCAGTCCCAGCGGTCCTGCGCCAGCGCTGGGGTGGCCCCTGTCACGACGGCGATCGCGGCCAGCGCCGTGGCTATCATCGGGTTCTTCGTCATTGGTCTTCTCCCATGGCCCCCGCCATGGCAGGCGTCTGCCGCCCGGCGCTTGAACGCCCAATGAGCCGCTTCGACAGTCGAGGTTCAGCGTTGCGCCGGTCCAAGCGTCAGGCGGAAGGCATCGGGACCGATCCCGTCGAACAGGGCGGATTCGGTGCCGGTCATCCATATCTGTCCCTTGCCGGCAAGCCGGTCGAACAGCGCGGCGCGGCGCATTGGGTCGAGATGCGCCGCGACCTCGTCGAGCAGCAGGACAGGTTCCTGCCCGATCCGCTCGGCGACCAGGTCGGCATGGGCGAGGATGATGCTGAGTAGCAGGGCCTTCTGCTCGCCGGTGGAGCACAGGGCGGCGGCCTGCCCCTTGGCGAGATGCGTGACGGCCAGGTCGGTACGGTGCGGGCCGGCCAGCGTTCGGCCCGCCACGGTATCGCGGCGGCGACCCTGGGCGAGGTCGGCTGCGAGAGTCTCGCCTGCCCCGGTCCAGCCCTCAAGCATGAGGCCGGCTCGCGCGAACGGCCCCTCGGGCTGCTCCGCCAGCCGCGCGGCGAGCGCCGCCACCGCCTCGCGCCGGGCCGTATCGATCGCTGTGCCATGCTCAGCCATCTGCGCCTCGAGCGCGCTCAGCCATTCCGGATCGGCGGCGCGGATTCCCTCGTTCGCCTCGGCCAGCAGGCGATTGCGCGCCCGCATCGCCGCCTCGTAGCGGTTCGAATGGACCGCATGGCCCGGGTTCAGCGCAAGGGTCAGCCGGTCGAGGAAGCGCCGCCGCTCGCTCGCCGGCTCGACGAAGAGGCGGTCCATCGCTGGCGTGAGCCACAGCACGGTCAGCCATTCGGCCAGCGCGGTCGCCGCCGCCGGCGCGCTTTGGACACGGACGATCCGGCGTTCCGGCGCGGTCGGCTGAGTCCCGGTGGCGATCTCGACCTCGCCCGCAAGGGCCGCGGCCACCCCGAATCCCCCGCTTCCCCCCTGCCGCGCCATCTCCCCCAGTGCCGCGCGGCGAAGCCCGCGCCCCGGCGCGAGCAGCGATACCGCTTCGAGGATATTGGTCTTGCCCGCGCCATTCTCCCCGGTCAGCACCACGAAGCCCGGGCCGGGCTCGATCACGGCATCGGCATGATTACGGAAATCGGTAAGGACGAGGCGAGACAGCATTGCGGCAGCCTTAGCGCGTTTCCCGTGCTGTCGCGCCGTTTTCGCGAAGTGCCGCTATAGCGGGGTCGGGCGCGCCGCTCGCCATGCGCCCGAGTCGTCCGCAAAGGATATTGCCCATGCGCCTCCCGCTGATCGCCCCCGCCGACCTGACCGATGCCCAGAAGCCGCTTTATGCCGACATGAAACAGGGCATCGCGTCGAATTTCAGCGATTTCAAGACGCTGGCTGACAACGGCGCCCTGATGGGCCCGTGGAATCCCTGGCTGCACGAGCCGGTGATCGGCAAGGCGGTGTGGGATCTGACCAAGGCGATGTCGATGCAGGCGACCCTGCCGGACCCGGCGCGTCAGGTCGCGATCCTGGTGACCGGGGCGCATTTCGACGCCGCCTATGAACTCTACGCGCACATCGCCGTCGCCGAGCGCGAAGGCATGCCGCCCAAGCGCTTGTCCGAGCTTTGCGCGAACGTGAAGCCGGCCGATCTCGATGCGGAAGAAGGCGTCGCCTATGACGTCGCCTTCGCGCTGGTGAACGGGGGTGTGCTGCCGGAACCCTGCTACCGGCTGGCGGTCGACACCTTCGGCCAGCACGGCGCGAACGAGCTGATCTATCTCGTCGGCCTTTATGCGCTGGTCTCGATGACGCTCAACGGCTTCAACGTGCCGGTGCCCGAACGCGAATGATCAGGCGGCGAGCTGTTCCGGAACGGCGCTCTTGTCCTTGCGCGCGCTGAGATAGGAGGCAAGCTCGGCCCCAAGCTCGCGCTGCGCGTGCAGATAGGCGGTCGGCGTCGGGATGCCGAGCCGCGCGCGCGCGGCCTCGATCGGCTCGTGCATCAGCTTCTCGTAATCCTCGCCGGCGACCCATTTCGCCTTGCGGCCGTTGCGATACCCTTCGATCACCGCGCGGGCGAACAGGGTGCTGCCGGTGACGCGGATGCTCTTCAGCGCGGCCGCCCCGCCGATGAACGCCCAGCCGAGACCGCCGACCTGGGCATAGCTGAACGCGACCAGCGCCGCCTCGCCCATGCTTTCGTCGGCCTTGTATCCCGTCAGCACGTGCCAGATGTCGTGCGTGTCGCGGATGCGCCGGCCGAACCAGGCATAGGGGTGCGGCATGTCCTCTTCGCGGTTGATCTTGCTGATGTCGGCAAGCCCGTCCGCCGAATAACCGGTCGTTTCGAGGAAATGGCGATAGGCGGCACCGACCGTGCCGGGCGCGAACGACGCGACATAGGCCCTGTCGACGAAGCGTTCGGCCAGCTCGATCCGCTCATAGGCCATGCGCCCGCCCTCTCCGGTGGCGATGAACTTGCCGTAATTCGCTGCCGTGCTGCCGACGTTGAGCGCGTGCATGATACGGAACACCTGAGTCGTATCGTCGCCATCGGCGAGCAGCTTGCGGATCGCATCGAATGCGGTCCGCCAGTCGCGACGTCCGGTCGTACCGGGGAGGGGAGGAAGCTTTGCCATCGACTCGATCCTTACTGACAATCATGTTAATAAGGCGCTCGCCACGGAAATGCAAGACCGAACGTGCGACAGGGTCGCAATCTGTCCCTTCCCCGACATCCGCGCCGGATCACGCGGCGCGAATCCGGGGGGCGCGAATCAGGCAGACTGTGTCGGGCCGGGATCGGGCAGCGGCACGAGGATGCCGTAGGGATCGTCCCCGGCCGCGCGCCTGACGGCATCGAGCAGCCAGTCGCGCAGGGCGCGGACCTTCGCCATGTTGCGCTTGTGCTCCGGGTACACCAGCCAGAAGGCGTTGCCATAGGTCGCCACATGCGGGAATGGCTGGACCAGAAGGCCGGCGTCGATCGCCGGCTGGAACATCGGCGGGCTCAGGACAGCAACGCCGTGGCCGGCGATCGCCGCATGACCATCGAGCACCTGCGATTCGAAACGGATGCCGGTGGGGCCGGCCCCTCCCCCATCGCCGACCTCCTGCGATTCGAACCAGAGATCCCACCAGTCGTCGTCCGGTGACAGGCGCACGGTCGACCGCAGGTCAGCGAGCGTTTCAAGCGGGTGGCTCGCCAGGAAGGAAGGGTTCACCAGCGGCGTCACCGGCATCCGCATCAGGAAATGCGATACCAGGCCGGGCGCGGGCGCCGGCAGACCCCGAATGGCGACATCGAATTCGCTCGACTCGAGATCCACCATCTGGTCGGTCGCGTCGAGGCGCACCGCGAGATCGGGGTGGGCGATGTGGAATTCGCCGAGCCGGCCGGCGAGCCAGTTGGTGGCAAGGGTGCGGGGCGCCGTGATGCCGAGGATCGTATCGCTCTCGGCGCGCGCGATGGCGAAGGCGTCGCCTAGCGCCTTGAACGCATCGGTGACCCGCGGCGCGATCCGGCGGCCGAGATCGGTCAGGATCATGCTGCGGCCCTTGCGGATGAACAACGGTGCGCCCAGGCGCTCCTCCAGTAGCTTCATCTGATAGCTGACCCCGGCCTGGGTCATCGCCAGCTCCTCGGCCGCGCGGCTGAAATTCTCGTGGCGCGATGCGGCCTCGAACACGCGGACAGCGGACAAGGGCGGGATTGGAAGCATCGATCACCTATAAGGACAGCTTGCAGATGGCGTCTGTCGCTTTGTTGGTATCTGCCACGGCGTGGAGTCAAGACGGACGGCGTCGATCACGACGAACGAAGGACGCTCCCATGCTGAAATTGTTGATCCCGGTTGCTCTCCTGAGCGCCATTTTACCCAACGCCGCCCACGCGATCGAAAATCCCGCCGATGTTCATATCGCCTATCGCGACCTGAACCTGAAAAGCCCGTCCGGCGTGCGGATGCTTGACCGCAGGATCGAGCGCGCCGTTTCCCGAATCTGCGTCGAGGACGGGGCGCTGGACATGCAGCGCAGGCTGGCCGTCTTCCATTGCCGGCGGGTAGCGCTTGAGAAGATCGCCGGCCAGCGTGCGGCGGCACTGGAAAACGCGGCGCGCGGGAATGTCGAGCTGGCGGCGCGCGCTGATCGATAGCTCGGGTGACGACGCGCTCAAGCGCCGGGGCAACCTCATACCGCCCCGGCGCGTCCGCCTTTGTCGATGTGCAAGTCAAGCTGATATATGATAGCGATCGCGAGGCTCTGCCCGGCGCGCGCCATGATTGATCGGGCGCACGCCGCGACTGAAAATGAAGCGTAGCGGCCTTGTAGGCATTCCCTGTGCTTCGGCCGGAAATCCGGCACGATGCCCCGACGTACCGAAATCGGCCCGAGGCGACTGACAGGGGCGCCGCATTCGCGTGGAGCTTCTTCCGCCCGGCATTGCCATTGCGGATGGCGATAGGACGATGGCGAGGCCAATCAGGCCTCAGCGCATCACACCCGCATCGGCATCAATACGTAAAGCGCCGACGACTTGTCGTTCTCGCGGATCAGCGTCGGGGCGGCGGCGTCGGCGAGGTGGACCTCGATCGTGTCGCCTTCGAGCTGGCCGAGGATGTCGAGCAGATAGCGGCTGTTGAAGCCGATCTCGAACGGCATCGCGGCATAATCGCCCGGGACTTCTTCGGCGGCGGTGCCGTTTTCGGGGCTCGTCACCGACAGGATGATCTTGTCGCGGTCGAGGCCCATCTTCACCGCCCGCGTCTTCTCGGTCGCGATGGTCGACACGCGGTCGACGCCTTCCTCGAAGCTGCGCGGGTCGATCTTCAGGATCTTGTCGTTGCCGGTCGGGATCACGCGGCTGTAATCCGGGAAGGTCCCGTCGATCAGCTTCGACGTCAGCAGCGCCTGGCCCAGGTCGAACCGGATCTTGGTGGGCGACAGCGACACGCCGACCGAGCCGTCGATCTCGTCGAGCAGCTTGCGCAGTTCAGCCACGCATTTCCGCGGGATGATCACGTCGGGCATGCCCTCGGCGCCGTCGGGGCGCGGCATCGTCACGCGGGCGAGGCGATGGCCGTCGGTCGCGGCTGCCTTCAGCACCGGCTGGGGATCGTCCGACACGTGCCAGAAGATGCCGTTGAGATAATAGCGCGTCTCTTCAGTCGAGATGGCGAAGCGCGTCTTGTCGATGATCTGCTTCAGCGTCTCGGCCGGCAGCTCGAAGCTGACCGGCAGCTCGCCCTCGGCGATCACCGGGAAATCGTCGCGCGGCAGGGTCCCGAGCTGGAACTTGGCGCGGCCCGCCATGATCGTCATCTTGCCGTCGGCGGCGGCAAGGCTGACCTGGCTGCCCTCGGGCAGCTTGCGCGCGATGTCGAACAGGGTGTGGGCTGAAACGGTGGTCGCGCCGGGCTGGTCGACGGCGGCCGAGACGGTCTCGTTGATCTGGAGATCCAGGTCGGTCGCCATCAGCTTCAGCCCGCCATCGGCGGTCGCCTCGATCAGCACGTTGGACAGGATCGGGATCGTGTTCCGGCGCTCGACCACCGACTGGACGTGGCTGAGGCCCTTCAACAGCGTTGCGCGTTCGATCGTCGCCTTCATCTCGTTCCCCCGGGCCGCCGCCCATTTCTTTCCCTCCGAGCATGCGCACCGGGGGCAATTCGCCGTCTCCTTTCCTTAACGATAAAAGGGGCCGGGGCAAGCGCCCCGACCCCTTGTTTTACGCCTGTTAACAGACGATTCGGCTCAGAAGCGGTAGCCGATGCCGCCCAGCACCTGATTGCGGTTGGCGTTGATGTCGTAATTGCCGGCTTCGCCGTAATGCGAGTAGCGGTATTCCGCCTTCACATAGGCCTTCGGCGTGACGTTATATTCGATGCCGCCGCCGACACGGTAGCCGTCGAGGTTGGTGTGGTCCTCGATCCGCGCGGTACCGACCGCATAATCGGTGTTGATCCGGGCGTTGGTGTAGCCGGCCTTGGCGTAGATCAGCGCGCGCGGCGAGACGGCATAGCCGATGCGGCCACCGACATAGAAATCGCGGCCCGCGCTGACGCGGAGGCGGTCGCCGGCGGTCAGCACATTGGCTGCGCGGATCTTGGTGGTGGAACCGGTGACTTCGCCCTCGACGCCGAGCACGACGCCGCCGACCTGCGCGTCATAGCCGAGCGCGCCGCCATAGGTGAAACCGTCCTTGCCGGTCGAATTGGAATCGCCGTCGCTGACATGATCATAGCCGCCCAGGGCTTCGACCCGAACGCCGGTGAAGGGTGCCTGGTCCTGCGCGAAGGCGGGGGCGGCGAGACCGAAGCCGAGAGCAGCAGTGGCGGCGGTGATAACAAGCTTACGCATAACGATGACTCCGTTGAACATTCCCGACAGTGTTGGGCCGGGAAGCGGGAAATAGGCGTGCGCGCTCGAAGTTGCATGAACCTCAGATAAACAAGGAAAAGCGTTGCTTTTGCGCCACACGGGCTTGAAACCGGGACAGGCAATTCCAAGGCGCGGGCCCCCGGTCGGTCGGACATCATCGCTTGCCATCGGGAAACATTGTCGAACGTCTTGCGCTCATTGCAGGGCACCCGCTGAACCTTGGGCAGTGAGGAAAAGCGTTGCTTTTGCCCCGCCCGGGGACGAAGGCCCGGAGGAATTTCAAGGGCAGGGCGGGGGTGTCGCATGAGGCTGGGTCGGGACTTCATCGCGCGTCATGGCGAGACGGTGTTCAACGCCGCGCACCGGCTCCAGGGCGATCATCCGCATACACCGCTGACCCGCGCCGGATTCATGCAGGCCGAGGAAATGGGCCGCGCGCTGCGCGCTGCCCTCGGCGCGAAGCCGATCTTGACGATGTGGGCCTCGCCGACCGGCAGGGCGCTGCAGACGCTCGCGGTGATCGCCGAACATCTCGAGCTCGACTGGCACCAGGCGAAAACCGACGCTCGGCTGGTCGAGATCGGCATGGGCAGCTGGGGCGGGCGTTATTACGCCGATGTCATCGCAGAGGTCGGGCCGGTGTTCGATCCGGTCCACGCGATGCTCACGCCGGCACCGGATGGCGAGATTTATCCCGAGATCGCGGCGCGTGTCTCCTGCTGGCTCGACGACACGGATCAGGATCCCGGCGACCGGCTGGTGATCATGCATGGTATCTCCAGCCGCGTGCTGCGCGGCGTGATGACCGGGGCTGCCCCGATCCCGGCGATTGGTGCGCCTGCCGCGCCGGGCCTGACTCAAGGCTCGGTGGTGATGATCGAGCGCGGCGTCGAGACGGTCGTGCATGTCGGCACAGGTTATTCCCCGGCATGAAACGGGCGCTGCCCCTGCTGGTGCCGGCATCGTTGCTGGCGGCAGCGCCTGTGGCGGCGCGCGATTCGCTCGGCGTCTTCGATAGCTGGGGGGCGTTCAGCGATGCCTCGCCCCGCCGGTGCTTCGCTATCGCCGAACCGGTCAGGCCGGGCCGGGCCGCGGGCTGGCGGCCCTTTGCCAGCATCGCCACCTGGCCCGGCCAGGCGGCGCGCAACCAGCTCCACATCCGCCTCAGCCGGGAGCGTGACCCGCGCGCCCGTGTGACCCTGTCGGTCGGGGAGCGCCGCTTCGAGCTGGTCGCGGGCAATGCCGATGCCTGGGCGCCCGACACGCGCACCGACGCGGCGGTGGTCGCGGCGATCCGGTCGGGCCGGAGCATGAGCGTCGAGACATTGGGCAAGGGCGGTCAGCCCTTCGCCGACGTCTATCCCCTGCGCGGCGCGGCGACCGCGATCGACGCCGCGACGCTCGGCTGCGCGCGAAGATAGTCGGTCAGTCCCCCTGCCAGATAGTCGAAGGTCGTCTTGATCCTGGCAACGCCGCGCATGTCCTCGTGCATCACGACCCAGGTATCGAGATCGATGTTGAAGGTGTCCGGCAACAGGCGGACCAGCGCCGGGTCGCGTGCGGCCAGCGGAACCTGGCAGATGCCGATGCCGATCCCGGCCCTGATCGCGGCGACCTGGGCGAGGTCGCTGTCGGTGCGGAAGATGAAGTCGGCGAAGCTGATGGCATAGCGGGTCTGAAGGGCGCGCAGCACGGCATTGTCATGCTCCACGCCGATGATGCCGAGTGCCCGGACTTCCTCGAATGTCTTTGGTGTGCCGTGCGCCGCCAGATAATCCGCCCGGGCATGCAGGCCGAGCGGCACCGCGCCGATCCGCCGCGCGACCAGCGCGTTCTGGGTCGGCCGGACCATGCGAATCGCGATATCGGCCTCGCGCCGCAACATATCCTCGTTGCGATTGCTCGGGGAGAGTTCGATCACCAGCGCGGGGTGCAGGCGGCGCAGCGCCGCCAGCATCGGCGGCAGGACCTCAACCGCCACCACCTCGCTGGCGGAGACGCGCACCGTGCCGGCGATTTCCCGGGCGCCCGCCGATCCGGCGCGGACAAAGGCGTCGGCCGCCATCGCCATCGCCTCGGCATGGTCGCGCAGCGCGAGCGCCGCCTCGGTCGCGTTCAGTCCCCCCGACGAGCGGGTGAACAGGGGGGTGCCGAGCGTGGCCTCGAGCTCCTCGATCCGCCGCCGCACGGTCGGCTGCGCGACCGACAGCGCGCGCGCCGCTGCCGACAGGCTGCCCTCGCGCAGCACGGCGAGGAAGGCGCGTTGTCGTTCCCAGTCGATGCTCATCAAAAATGTATAGGCGGACTATACATGCCTGGCAATTTTAACTCAGGCCACATCGCCGCATAATCGCGCCATCAATCGATGGAGGCGACCCATGACGAACGGAAAAATTGCCCTGGTGCTCGGTGCGACTGGCGGAGTTGGCGGCGAAACGGCCCGCGCGCTGATCGCCCATGGATGGCAGGTCCGCGGCCTGACCCGCACACCCCGTAGCGATGATGGCCGCCCCGGTGACGGCATCGACTGGATCGTCGGCGACGCGCTCGATGGCGAGGCGGTCCTGCGCGCGGCGCAGGGTGCCTCGGCGATCGTCCACGCGGTCAACCCGCCCGGCTATCGCGACTGGGAAAAACTGGTGATGCCGATGCTCGACAACAGCATCGCTGCGGCGGAAAGCGTCGGGGCGCGGCTGGCGCTGCCGGGCACCATCTACAATTACGATCCCCGCTCGGTTCATGTCGCTGCCGAGAATGCGCCGCAGCGGCCCAATACGAAAAAAGGGGCATGGCGCGTCGAGATGGAACGCGCGATCGAGGCTGCGTGCGATCGCGGCATGCGCGCCCTGATCCTGCGCGCCGGCGATTTCTTCGGTCCCCGGCCGGGCAATAGCTGGCTGTCGCAGGGCATGATCACGCCGGGCAAGCCGGTGAAACGAATCATGTATCCCGGCGCGGCGGGCGTCGGCCATGCCTGGGCCTATCTTCCCGACGTCGCTGAGACCTTTGCGCGCCTGCTCGATCGCGATGCCGCCCTGCCCGCCTTCGCCCGTTATCATTTCCAGGGAATCTGGGACGCCGATGGCAGCGTCATGGCTGATGCGATCCGCACCGCCACGGGCAATCTCGGCATCAGGGTCGGCGGCTTTCCCTGGGTGCTGCTGCCGCTGATCGCGCCGTTCAACGCGACGATGCGGGAGATGATCGAGATGCGGCCTTTCTGGCAGAATCCCTTCGCGCTGGACAACCGCGCCCTGGTCGAAATACTGGGCGAGGAGCCGCATACGCCGCTGGTCTGGGCGATGGCGACGACGCTCGACGCCCTTGGTTGCGGGGGCACAGTAGAAAAAGGCGGGGAAATCGCCTATGTGCGGGGCCATGCTTGATACCCCGACGCATTCAATGCCCATTCCCGGGCACATCGATCCCGTGCCCGTTCCGCGTGCGCCGACGCTTCGCGAGGATGGCAAGGTCGATCTGATCGGCCTGCCCCGGGAAGCGATTCGTGCCGCGCTCGAAGAGGCGGGCATGGAACCGAAACAGGCCAAGCTGCGCGCCAAGCAGCTCTGGCACTGGATGTACAATCGCGGCGCGACCGATTTCACCGCGATGACCGACATCTCCAAGGCGCAGCATCCGTGGTTCGCCGAACGCTTCGTCATCGGCCGGCCCGACGTGGTCGAGGCGCAGGTCTCGACCGACGGCACGCGCAAATGGCTGCTGCGCTCGCCGGACGGGCAGGATTACGAGATGGTGTTCATCCCCGATGCCGATCGGGGGACCTTGTGCGTGTCGAGCCAGGTCGGCTGCACGCTCAATTGCCGCTTCTGCCACACCGGCACGATGCGTCTGGTGCGCAACCTGACCGCGGGCGAGATCGTCGGCCAGGTGATGCTCGCGCGCGACGGCCTTGGCGAATGGCCGAGCCAGCCCGAGGGCCGAATGCTCACCAACATCGTGATGATGGGCATGGGCGAGCCGCTCTATAATTTCGACGCGGTGCGCGATGCGCTCAAGCTGGTGATGGACGGCGACGGCCTTGCCTTGTCGAAGCGCCGTATCACGCTCTCGACCTCGGGCGTGGTGCCGATGATGGCGCGCGCCGGGGCGGAGATCGGGGTGAATCTCGCTGTCTCGCTCCATGCCGTCACCAAGGACGTCCGTGACGAGATCGTGCCGATCAACCGCAAATACGGCATTCCCGAACTGCTCCAGGCGTGCGCCGACTATCCGGGTGCCAACAATGCGCGGCGCATCACCTTCGAATATGTCATGCTGCGCGACAAGAACGACAGCGACGAGGACGCGCATGAACTGGTCAGGCTGATCCGGCATTACCGCCTGCCCGCCAAGGTGAACCTGATTCCGTTCAACCCCTGGCCCGGCGCGCCGTACGAATGCTCGACGCCGGAGCGGATCCGCAGCTTCTCCAGCATCATCTTCGAAGCCGGCATCTCGGCCCCGGTGCGTACGCCACGCGGGCGCGACATCGATGCGGCCTGCGGCCAGCTCAAGACCGCGTCGGAGAAGAAGAGCCGCGCCGAGCTCGATCGCCAGGCCGAGGAAAAGCTGGCGGCGCTTGGCTGATCTCGCCGGGCTGGCGCTGGCGGCCGGTGCCGGGCTGCTTGCCGGCGCGATGAATGCGCTTGCCGGGGGTGGCACCTTCGCCACGATGCCGACCCTGATCGCGCTTGGCCTGCCTAGCCCGGTCGCCAACGCGACCAGCAACGTCGCGCTCCAGCCCGGCCTGGGGGCCAGTGCCTGGGCCTATCGCAAGGATCTGGCGCCGC
Organism: Candidatus Sphingomonas phytovorans; assembly: GCA_029202385.1. Taxonomy (NCBI): domain Bacteria; kingdom Pseudomonadati; phylum Pseudomonadota; class Alphaproteobacteria; order Sphingomonadales; family Sphingomonadaceae; genus Sphingomonas; species Candidatus Sphingomonas phytovorans. Next base: position 4,003,133 of record CP119314.1, on the reverse strand, counting down.
TGGCGGGATTCGGCATGCCGCTGCTCGCGTCGATCACCTTCGCGGGCGGTCTAGCCGGCAGCCTGTTGCTTGTCGCGACGCCGGCGCGGCTGTTCGATATCGTCATCCCCTGGCTGCTGCTGCTTGCGACGATCGTCCTTGCCTTCGGCCGGCGCGCGGCGGCGGCGCTGCACCGGCGCGTGGCGATCGGGCCGAGGACGCTGGTCGTCACGCAGATCCTGCTCGGCATTTATGGCGGCTATTTCGGCGGCGGCGTCGGGCTGATGATGACTGCGGCCTTCGGCCTGCTGGCGCATCAGGAACCGCACGAGATGGCCGGCGCGCGGACCCTGATGGTCGCCACCGCCAATGCGGCGGCGGCGCTGATCTTCATCCTTGCCGGCATGGTGCGCTGGGTCTTCTGTATGCCGATGCTGCTCGGCGCGATCGTCGGCGGCTATTTCGGGGCCCGGCTCGGCCGTGTCCTGCCGCCGCTCGTGATCCGCCTCTGGACCCTGCTGGTGACGGCCGGCACGACGGCGGTGTTCTTCTGGCGCGCCTATGGCTGAGCGCCCTGATTCACTATCGGGGCGGATCGTGGCAGCGAGGGGGCGGTCGGGGCCTCCTGGGGCCCTGCCGGCTCTTTCACATGACCGTATCGTGTCGGGCGATTCTTTCCGGTTGCAGCGGACAGATCGCCCCGTTTTTCCGCTGTTTCAGCCTGGTTTTCCGCTGTTATCGGATAACAGGGAAAAATTCGTTCAAGTGTTTGATAATACTTATGTAATTTGACCGAAAATTCCACCATAACAGCGGAAGAAAAAAAGATATCCCGATATCCGGCTCGTTGTTGGATGCCGTCATGATATGCAGGGTCATGAGTGAGGCAATCGCCGCCGTTCAGGATGCCGCGCCGACGCTGCCGCCGCCAGCGCGGGTGATCTATCGCCACCAGCTCGCGACTCGGCTGTGGCACTGGGTCAATGCCGTCACGATCTTCATCCTGCTCGGCAGCGGGCTGATGATCTTCAACGCGCACCCGCATCTCTATTGGGGCGTGTACGGCGCCAATTACGATCATGCCTGGCTCACCCTGCCGCAATGGCCGGGCTGGCTGACCATCCCGGCCAGCTACAATCTAGCGCTGGCGCGGCGCTGGCATCTGCTGTTCGCGCTGGTGCTCGGTTTCGGCCTGCTGTTCTTCATGATCGCGAGCCTTATCAACCGGCATTTCCAGCGTGACCTGCGTGTCGGCGTCGCCGAGCTGAAGCCGGAATCGCTGCTTCACGACCTGCGCGAGCATATCGCGCTGCGCTTCCACGATCGGGAGAATCCGGGCGCGTTCAACATCTTCCAGAAACTGTCCTATGTGCTGGTGATCTTCGTCCTGATCCCGTTGATGATCCTGACCGGCCTCACCATGTCGCCGGGCATGAACGCGGCATGGCCCTGGCTGCTCGACCTGTTCGGCGGGCGGCAATCGGCGCGGTCGATCCATTTCATCGTCGCGGCCGCGCTGACCGGCTTCGTCATCGTCCATCTCGCCCTCGTCATCATCGCGGGGGCCTGGAACGAGGTACGATCGATGGTCACCGGGCGCTGGACCGTGCCGGAGGACGCTGAATGAGCGGGCGGGCATGAACCGGATCCTCACCAGGCGCGCGCTGATCATGACCGGGGCGGTCGGCGGCGCCAGCCTGCTCGCCGGGTGCGACAAGGTGGCCAATGATCCGACCTTCCGGAAGATCCTGTTCTCGGGCGAGAAGATGAACCTGGGGCTTCAGCGCGCCTTGTCGAACCGCAATGCGCTCGCGCCCGAATTCCGCCCCGACCAGATGTCGCCTCGGTTCCGCACCAACGGCACGAACAATCCCAACACGCCTGACTATAATGCGATGCTGGCTGAACGCTTCGCGCATTGGCGGCTCCAGGTCGGCGGGCTTGTCGCCCGCCCGCTCAGTCTGTCGCTCGCGCAGATCAGGTCGATCCCGGCGCGGACCCAGATCACCCGGCACGATTGCGTCGAGGGGTGGAGCGCGATCGGCAAATGGCACGGGCCGATGCTCGGCACGATCCTGAAGGCGGCGGGGATCAGGCCCGACGCGCGCTATGTCGTGTTCACCTGCGCCGACCTGTTCCGTGGTCACAATTATTATGAATCGATCGACGTGATCGATGCGTTCCACCCCCAGACGATCCTCGCCTGGGCGATGAACGATGCGGTGCTCGGCGTCGGGCACGGTGCGCCACTCCGCCTGCGGGTCGAACGCCAGCTCGGCTACAAGCACGCCAAATATGTCATGCGAATCGACGCGGTCGCCTCGCTCGCGGGGATAGGCAAGGGCAAGGGCGGCTATTGGGAGGATAATGTAGATTACGATTGGTATGCCGGCATCTGATTGTTAGGTGGGCAGAATATGGCTCTGATCGATCGATTCCTCGCCGCCCGCGTCAAGCGGGGTCAACTCACAGTCCATCACGCCAACGGCACCGTCCGAATATTCGGCACGCCTGATCCCGATCCCGATTTTCCGAACGTCGTGATCCGTTTCACCGACAATGGCGCCGCGAACTTCATCGTCCGCAATCCAAGCCTGGGCGCGGGCGAGGCCTATATGCAGGGCCGGATGACGGTCGATGGCGAGGACGTCATGGGCCTTGTCCGGCTGATGACCGCGAACGACCTGTGGGAAGGCGGGGGCGGCGCTCTCCACCCCAGCCGGGCCAGGCGCGCGGTGGCGGCGATCACGCACCGGATCAACCGGGTCAACATGGCGCGCCGCTCGAAGAGGAATGTCGCGCATCATTACGACCTGAGCGACCGGCTCTACGATCTCTTCCTCGACGCCGACCGGCAATATAGCTGCGCCTATTTCACTGATCCGTCGAACAGCCTCGAACAGGCGCAGGACGACAAGAAGGCGCATATCGCCGCGAAGCTCGCGCTGAAGCCCGGCATGAAGGTGCTGGACATCGGCTGCGGCTGGGGTGGCATGGCGCTCTATCTGCACCGGAAGACCGGGGCCGAGGTACTCGGCGTCACGCTGTCGGAAGAGCAGTTGAAGGTCGCCCGCCGCCGTGCCGAGGAAGCGGGCGTCGCTGACAAGGTGAGGTTCGAACTGATCGACTATCGCCACGTCACCGGCACGTTCGACCGGATCGTCTCGGTCGGCATGTTCGAACATGTCGGTCCGGCGCATTACCGCACTTTCTTCAGGCAATGCCGCCACCTGCTCGCCGAGGACGGGGTGATGCTGCTCCACACCATCGGCCGCGCCGGCGCGCCCGGCGTCACCGACGACTGGACCGCGAAATATATCTTCCCGGGCGGCTACAACCCGGCGCTCTCGGAGATTGTCAGGGCGAACGAGGGACTCCGCTTCTTCCTCACCGATGTCGAGGTGCTGCGGCTGCACTATTCCTACACGCTTGATCATTGGTACGACCGCACCGTGGCCGCGCGCGCGGCGATTGTGGCGCTGTATGACGAGCCCTTCTACCGGATGTGGCAATTCTATCTGGCCGGCGCGTCCTGTGCTTTCCGCTATGGCGGCATGGTCAACTACCAGCTTCAATATGCCAAGAACCGCCATACCCTGCCGATCACCCGCGACTATATGATCGAGGGGGAACGGGTGCTTCGGACGTCCTGAGTCGCCGCCGCCGGATCGCGCCGCCGCCGGGCTGGCGCGGCGCCGCGCCGCCGCCTATCCGGGCCCGTGACCTCGACCTCGCTCACCCGCCGCGCGATCTTCGCCCAGGCCTGGCCGATCATGCTCGGCCAGACGACGGTGCCGCTGGTCGGGCTGGTCGATACCGCGGTGATCGGGCGGACCGGGGATGCCGCGGCGCTTGCCGGGGTCGCGCTCGGCACCGTCGTGATCAACATGATCTTCTGGACCTTCGGGTTCCTGCGCATGGGCATGACCGGGATGACCGCCCAGGCCGAAGGGGCGGGCGACGCGCGCGAGGTCGAGGCGATGCTGCTGCGCGGTGTCGTGGCCGGGGTTGGGCTGGGCGTCGTGCTCTTCGCGCTGCAGATCGTGCTGATTCCGCTCGCACTGGAGACGATGGCGGGCGGGGGCGCGCTCGACGACGCGGCGCGCGGCTATGTCAGTGCGCGCTTCCTTGGGGCGCCGGCCAGTCTCGCGATCTTCGCGATCAACGGATGGCTGTTCGGCCGGGGGCGCACGCGCGCGGCGCTGGCGCTGCAGATCGTCATGAACCTCGTCAACATCGCGCTGAACCTGCTGTTCGTCTGGCATTTCCACATGGGCGCGCGGGGCGTCGGCCTTGGCACCGCCTGTGCCGAATGGATCTCGCTCGCGGTCGGGCTGGCGATAGTCGGGCGCGGCGTCGACTGGCGTCGTATCCTCTCGCCGGCGTTGTTCGGCGGCGGTGCGCTCAGGCGGCTGTTCGCGGTCAACGTCGACATCATGGTCCGCACGATCGCGCTCCTGTCGCTGTTCCTCTGGTTCACCAATGCCGGCGCCCGCCTCGGCGCGACGGCGCTCGCCGCCAATTACGTGCTGATGCAGTTCGTCAGCGTCTCCGCCTTCGTGCTCGACGGCTTCGCCTTCACGGCCGAATCACGTGTCGGCCAAGCCATCGGCGCGGGGTCGCGGCCTGCGATGGTCAGGGCGATCCGGCTGACGGGAGAGTTCTCGCTGCTGGCCGGGATCGGTTTCGCGCTGTTGTTCTTCGCGCTCGGCCCGGCGCTGATCGCGTTCTTCGCGAGCAACCCCGCCGTGCGCGCGCAGGCAGGGGCGATGCTGCCCTTCGCCGCGATCATTCCGGCGATCGGCGTGCCCGCCTGGCTGCTCGACGGCATCTTCATCGGCGCGACGCGGGGCAAGGCGCTGCGCAACGCCGCGATTCTGGCGACCGCGCTCTACATCGCGACCGACCTGCTGTTCCGGCCCTTCGGGGAGAGCGGCATCTGGTGGGCGTTCATGGCGAGCTATCTCTATCGCGCGGTGTCGCTTGGGGCCTATCTGCCCGGGCTGCTCCGGACCATCGAGGTTGCGGAACCCGCCAACGGACCCTAGAGCGCGGGCCGATTCCCCCGTACCTTCTCGGAGCCTGCTTCATGACCGACAAGATCAACCGCGTCGTCCTCGCCTATTCGGGCGGACTCGACACCAGCGTGATCCTGAAGTGGCTCCAGCAGACCTATCAGTGCGAGGTGGTGACCTTCACCGCAGATCTCGGCCAGGGCGAGGAGCTTGAGCCGGCGCGGCGCAAGGCGGAAGCCGCCGGCGTGAAGCCCGAGCATATCTTCATCGACGACCTGCGCGAGGAGTTCGTCGGCAACTACGTCTTCCCGATGATGCGCGCCAATGCGCTTTATGAGGGCCTGTACCTGCTCGGCACCTCGATCGCCCGGCCGCTGATCGCCAAGCGCCAGATCGAGATCGCGAAGCTGGTGAATGCCGATGCGGTCAGCCATGGCGCGACCGGCAAGGGCAACGACCAGGTCCGCTTCGAGCTCGGCTATTACGCGCTCGCGCCCGATATCAAGGTGATCGCGCCATGGCGCGAATGGGATCTGACCAGCCGCACCCGCCTGATCGAGTTCGCCGAACAGCACCAGATCCAGGTGGCGAAGGACAAGCGCGGCGAAGCGCCCTTCTCGACCGACGCGAACATCCTGCACACCTCGTCGGAAGGAAAGGTGCTCGAGGATCCGTGGGAAGAAGTGCCCGACTATGTCTATTCGCGCACCGTCAATCCCGAGGACGCGCCCGACCAGCCCGAGTTCATCACGATCGATTTCGAGCGCGGCGACGGCGTCGCGGTCAATGGCGAGGCGATGAGCCCGGCGACGCTGCTGGCGAAGCTCAACGATCTCGGCCGCAAGCACGGCATCGGCCGGCTCGACCTGGTCGAGAACCGCTTCGTCGGCATGAAGTCCCGTGGCATGTACGAGACGCCGGGCGGCACCATCTACTATCTCGCGCATCGCGGCATTGAGCAGCTCACGCTCGATCGCGGCGCGGCGCACCTCAAGGACGAGCTGGCGCCGCGCTATGCCGAGCTGGTCTATAACGGCTTCTGGTTCTCGCCCGAGCGCGAGATGCTCCAGGCGGCGATCGACCATAGCCAGGAGAAGGTGGCGGGCACCGTCCGACTGAAGCTCTACAAGGGGGGCGTCTATGTGGTCGGCCGCAAGTCGCCCAATACGCTCTATTCGGAGAAGGTCGTGACCTTCGAGGACGATCAGGGCGCCTATGACCAGCGCGACGCGGCTGGCTTCATCAAGCTCAACGCCCTTCGCCTGCGCCTGCTCGGGCGCCGCGACCGCGATTGAGGCCGGCTGCGGGTAGTAACTGCCGTTACGAACCCGTTCCTGCCCTAACCCGGCCTTAACCCGGCTCCGCTACGCCCCTGTCATGGGGACGGCGATCGAACGGCGGCTGGTCTATGGCGACGCGCTGGTGGCAATGCTGCTGGCAGTGCTGCTTGCTGCCGCCTGGGCGTTTCGCGACTGGCACCAGCTTTCGGCGCTCCGCCTGCCCGATACCGATGATGTCATGCGGCTCCAGCAGATTCGCGACTGGCTGGCGGGGCAGCGATTCAACGATCTTTCGCAGCATCGGCTGGGCGAGGCGCCCGGCCTGGCGATGCACTGGTCGCGGCTGCCCGATCTGGTGCCGGCGGCGATCATCGCGCTGCTGACCCCGCTGGTTGGAACTCACCAGGCGGAACTGGTCGCCGTCATCACCTGGCCGACGGCGCTGTTTGCCGCGGCGCTGTTCCTGGTCGGACGCATCGCCCGATCGATCGGTGGGCCGGGCGTCGCGCGCACTGCCATCGTCGTCGCGGCTATCGCCTATCCGGCGACGACCATCTTCCTGCCCGGGCGAATCGACCATCACGGCCTTCAGATCGTGCTGTTGCTGCTCGTGGCGCGCACCCTCACCAGCCCGCCGACGCTCGGCCATGGCCTTACCGCCGGCCTGGCCGCCGCGGCGAGCGTGGTGATCGGCATGGAGACGACCCCCCTGCTGGCAGCGGCCGGCCTCGCCATGGCGCGCGAATGGCTGTTCGCGAAGCACGCCGCCGACGATCGGATGATGGGCTTCGGCATCGCGCTCGCCGCCGGGTTGCTCGGCGCGTCGATCATCTTCAAGACAAGCCAATGGGGCTATCCGGGTTGCGACGGCTTCACCGCGACAGCCTGGCGCGGCACGGTCATCGCTGCCTTCGGGCCGATGATGATGGCGCTGGCGGCGCGCGACTTCACCAGGCCGGCGATGCGCCTGATGCTCGCGATACTGGTCGCGGGCGTGATTGGCGGCGGGGTCATCGCGGTCGCCCCGCAATGCCTGGAGCCCTATGCCATGGTCGATCCGATGCTGGCGCGGCTGTGGTTGGGCAAGGTCGGAGAAGCGCAGCCGCTGTTCACGGCGCCGGTCGGCGTGGCGATCGGCTATGCCGGGGTGATGGTCGCCGGCATCCTCGCGACGGCCTGGCGGTTATATGTGACGCGCGACTATCGCTGGGTCGCGCTGCTCATCGTCCAAGTCGCGGCGCTCGGCCTGACCTGCTTCCAGCTGCGCGGCGCCTATGCCGGGGCGATCCTCGCCGCGCCGGCGCTTGCGGCGGTGATCGCCGCTGCCCGCCGCCGGGGCAGCCTGTGGCTCACCGGTGCCTGGATCGCGTCGGCAGGCATGCTCTATCCACTCGCTGCCGATGCGCTGACCCCGCGCCAGACGGTGCGCACCAGCGATCCCGCGGAAGGGAGCTGCACCTCGCCCGAGGCGCTTGCGGCGCTTGCCGCGCTGCCGCCGGGGAGGTTGCTCGCCCCCCTCGATCTCGGCGCCTTTGCGCTGGCGGCGACCCGGCTCGACGTGGTCGGCGCGCCCTATCACCGTAACAATGCAGGCAACCTCGCCGTCTATCGCTTCTTTCTCGGCACGCCGGAGGATTCGGCGACGATCGCGCGGGACTGGAAGGTCGGTTACGTCGCGCTCTGCCAGGACAGCTTCACTGAACTGGGCGACAATGCGGCCGGCGATATCCAGCTCGTGAACCAGCTCCATCGCGGCCAGGTACCGGCCTGGCTCAGTCCCGTGGCGGCTGCTCCTGCCGGGCTCGCCTTGTATCGCGTCGAACCCGGCTTGTTTACGCAGGCCCCATCGCGGTAAAGCCCTCCCATGCCGGGGGATATCGAAAAACTGCATTGGTGGCAGACGCGCTGGTTCGTGGCGCTGGCCGCGTTCGTCGCGATCATTCCGCTGCTTCGTCCGGAAATCCCGCCACTGGTCGACCTGCCGGGGCATCTCGGGCGCTACCGGGTTCAGCTCGACATCGGCAATGCGCCGTGGCTCGCCGAATGGTATAATTTCAGCTGGCAGCTGATCGGCAATCTCGGGATCGACATCCTCGTCATCCCGCTCGCCAAGATTTTCGGGCTCGAGCTCGCGGTGAAGCTGATCGTCATGACCATACCGGCGATGACGGTGACGGGCCTGTTGTGGATCGCGCGCGAGGTGCACGGCCGGATTCCAGCGACCGCGCTGTTCGCCCTGCCGATCGCCTATAGCTATCCCTTTCATTTCGGCTTCATCAACTTCGCGCTGTCGATGGCGATCGCCTTCAACGCCTTCGCCCTGTGGCTGCGGCTCGCGCGGCTGGGCAGGTTCAGGCTGCGCGCGATCGTGTTCGTGCCGCTCTCCTGTGCGCTCTGGCTCTGCCATACCTTCGGCTGGGGCGTGCTCGGCGTGCTCGCTTTCTCGGCCGAGATGGTCCGCCAGCACGATGCCGGCCATCGCTGGTTCAACGCCTGGGTGCGCGCCGGGCTGGGCTGCGTGCCGCTCGCCTTGCCGATGGTGCTGATGGTGATGTGGCGCAGCGGCCATCATGTCGGCGGAGAGACCGGCGACTGGTTCAACTGGCGCGCCAAGGCCATGTGGCTGACCATGGTCCTGAAGGATCGCTGGCAGCTCTTCGATATCGCCTCGGCGGCAATATTGTACCTGATCCTGTTCAGGGGCTTTCGCGATCCGACGATCGAATATTCGCGCAACCTGGGCCTGTCGGCGCTGTTCCTGCTTGCCGTGTTCATCCTGCTGCCGCGGATCGTGTTCGGATCCGCCTATGCCGACATGCGGCTCGCGCCGTTCGTGATCGGCATCGCCCTGATCGCGCTGCGGCCGCGTCCGGGCGTTCCGATCCGGCACGCGGCGGTGGTAGCCGTGCTTGGCCTCGCCTTCTTCCTCGTCAGGATCGGTGCCACGACGGTGAGTTTCTGGATGTACGACCAGTCCTACGAGCGTGAGCTGAAGGCGCTCGATCACGTCCCGGTCGGCGCCAAGGTCGTCAGCTTCGTCGGCGCTGAATGCCGGCCGTCCTGGTTCATGACCCGGCTCGAGCATCTGCCGGCGATCGGGCTGGTGCGCAGGCTCGCCTATACCAACGATCAATGGTCGATGGCGGGCGCGCAGTTGCTGACGACGCGCTATGCGCCCGCGCGGCGCTTCGCGCACGACGCATCGCAGATCGTTACCGAGCAATATTGCCGTGGCGAATGGTGGCGCACCATTTCGCTCTCGCTGGCGCGCTTCCCGCGCGATGCGTTCGATTATGTGTGGCTGATCAAGCCGCCGCCCTATGATCCGAAATACAATGCCGGGCTGGTGGAGATCTGGCGCGACGGTTCAAGCGCGCTGTTCCGCGTCGACCACAATGTCACGCCCCCGACCGTGCCGTTGTTCCCGGAAGAGATCAGGGCGATCGAGTTTCGGGCGCGGCGCCTCAGGGCGCTCGGTCTCGACGAAACGGGGTCGTCTCTCCCAGCCACTCCCGATCCGACGTCACCGCCTGCCGCTCCTGCTCAAGGAACTGGGCGACCGCCCTCCTGAAGCCGGGGTCTGGGATGTAATGCGCCGACCAGGTCGGCTCCGGCACATAGCCGCGCGCCAGCTTGTGCTCGCCCTGCGCGCCGGCCTCGACCGTCCTGAGCCCGCGCGCGATCGCTGCGTCGATCGCCTGATAATAGCAGAGCTCGAAATGGAGGAAGGGCACTTCCTCGGTGCAACCCCAATAGCGCCCGTAAAGCGTATCGGCACCGATCAGGTTGAGCGCGCCGGCGATCGGCCGGCCATCCCGCTCCGCCAGGATCAGCAGGACCTTGTCCGCCATGCGCTCGCCCAGCAGCGAGAAGAAGGCGCGCGTCAGGTAGGGGCGGCCCCATTTGCGCGCGCCGGTGTCCTGGTAGAAAATCCAGAAGGCATCCCAATCGGCCTCGGTGATCTCCTTGCCGGTCGCGTGGCGGATGGTCAGCCCCTCGATCGCGCCGGCCCGCTCCTTGCGGATCGCCTTGCGCTTGCGGCTGGCCAGGTCGCCGAGGAAATCGTCGAACGCGGCATAGCCCTGATTGTGCCAGTGGAACTGGTTGCCGGCGCGAATCAGCCAGCCGGCCGCCTCGAACAGCGGCAACTGGTCGGGCGCGACGAAGGTGGCGTGGGCGGAAGAGAGATTGTGCCGGTCGGCGACCGCCTCGATCGAGGCGATAAGGGCGGGCGCCAGGCTGTCGTCGCGTAGCAACAGGCGCGGGCCCGGTGCGGGGGTGAACGGCACGGCGAGCTGGAGCTTGGGATAATAGCGTCCGCCGGCCTGTTCCCAGGCGTCGGCCCAGCCATGATCGAAGACATATTCACCCTGGCTGTGGCTCTTCCCATAGGCGGGGGCGATCGCGGCGGGGCGACCATCGGCGCCATCGATGACGATCGGGATCGGCTGCCACCCCGTTTCAGCCACGGCGCTTTTCGAATCTTCGAGAAGAGCGAGGAAATCATGCGTGACGAAGGGATTGCTCGTGCCCGAGCACGCATTCCAGTCCTCCGCCCTGATCGACGAGACGCCGTTGGCGATTCGGGCGGTAACGGCGGCGTTGCTCACACCGCCTAACTAGGCGTGGACTCTCCGCTTTCCAACCGCGGTGCGATCATTCCGCACGCGAGCAGCAGCAGGAACGGGGTGACGAACTCGCGGTGGCGCTCGCCGAACTCGAACCACACCCCGAACAGCAGCAATTGCACGCCGCATGCGGCAATCAGCAGCAGCAATGTTCCGGTGCCGGGCACGCGGCGCACGCGCACCGCAACCGCGGACGCGCCAAGCAATGCGACATGGGTAAGATGGGACATGGGCAGCAGCGCCGCCGCGAACGCCGCGGGCAGGGGCGGCTGCATCGCCACCAGCCGGGTGATGCCAAACGATGCCACGCCGCAGGCACGAAGGAACTTGGTGATGGTGAGCCTGACAAAGGCGCCCGGATTGGCCTTGATCCATTCCATCGCGATCGCGCCGATGCGCTTGCCATAGACGATTTCGGGAAGGCCACGCAGATGTTCGGGCGGTGGCATCCAGTTGCCGGTGGCGTCGGGATTATTGCCGATCCACAGGCTCGCGCCGCCCGCGCTGGTCAGCGGCACGAACACGCCGAAGATCAGCCAGTTGCGAATCCACCAGGGCAGCATCACCAGCAGCGCCACGCACAGCGCGCGCAGGCCGGCGGCCATCGTCGACAGCGCGCTTGCCCGACCGATCAGGCACAATCCGAACAGCGCGGCGAGCGGCGCCAGGCCCGGCTGGGTCAGGGCGAGCAAGGCCGCCGGCACGCCGATCTTGATCGCGTCGCGCCAGCCCCTGTGGTCGCGGTTCAGCCAGGCCAGCGCCAGGGCCAGGATCAGGAAGGCGCACAGTCCTTCCTTCTGCGCGAGCGGGGCCGAGAACAGGACGGAAGGCCAGACGAGATAGAGCCACGCGGCAGCGCGTCCGGCGCCTTCATTTCCTAGGCGACGGCCCAGCCGGAGGATCAGCGACGCAGCACCGAGATCGATCGCGGTGCCGAGAAACAGGACTGAGAGGGTGGAGAAACCGATGATCGCGCCCCACCCCGCCAGCAGGAAGGAATAGAAAGGCGGGAAGAGGGCGCGCCAATACCCACCGAAAAACGGTTCGTAGATTCCGTATTCGTCCCTGATCAGCAGGCCCTTGGCGAGCAGGAGATAGGCATTCGGGTCGCCGTTCGATCCTCGATGGACCGAGAGCAGGGCGAAGGCGAGGCGAAGTGCGATGGCGACCCCCGCAAGCATCGCGAGCCGCCGGCGCGATGGCTCGGCACGCAACAGGGGCAGCCCGAGACTGGCCACCGCGACCCACAGCAGGAGGATTCCGATCGCGGCGAACGACAGACCCCATTGGCCCAGTAGCCCGGGAAGGGACGCAAGGCCGTAGAGACAGAGAACCGCGAGAACCGCCTGGACGCCGATACCGGCGAACCTGCCGGGCGCCCGGGTCATTCGCCGAATGCGGTCGCGCGGTAGAGCAGGGTGATGGCGACCCGCCGGTTGCGCGGATCGGTCGGGTTGTTCTGGATCATCGGCTCGCGATCGGCGACGCCCTCGATCCGGTTGAAACGGGCTTCCGGAATACCGCCGGTGGCCAGGCGCCGCCGCGTCGCCTCGGCCCGGCCGCTGGACAGCATCCAGTTGTTCATCGCCAGCGGATCGCCATAACCCAGGCTGTCGGTATGGCCGCGGATCATGATCGGGTTGGTCATGCCCTTGATCGTTTCGGCGATCAGCCCGATCAGCTTCGACGCCTCGGGGTCGAGCATGGTCGTACCCAGGCCGAACATCGAATAATCAGCGTCGTCGATCAGGTCGACGCGCAGCCCGTTCTGGGTGCGGACGAAGCGCACATGCGATCCCAGCTTCGACAGTTTCGGGCTCGACGACATCGCGAAGGCGACCTGGCGTCGTATCAGCTCGAAATTCTTGCGATCCTCGGCGTTGAGCACCGCCTTGTCCTTCAGTGTGCCTTTCTGCCCGGTGCCGACCTGGTCGCCCCCGCTCGCTTCGACTGGAATGGTCATCGACCGGGTACCGGTCTGCGAGGCCTTGTGCGGGTAATTATCCTTGTCGGTGATCGAGGAGCCGCCGAACATGCCGTTGGAGCCGGCGCTGTTCTGCTTCATCTGGACCAGAGTCGGCGCGAAATAATCGGCCAGCGCCTTGCGCTGCTTCTCGTTGGTCGCCCCGAGCAGCCACATCAGCAGGAAGAAGGCCATCATCGCCGTCACGAAATCGGCATAGGCCACCTTCCAGGCGCCGCCATGATGCCCGCCATGCCCTTCGACATAGATCTTCTTGTAGATGATCTTCGGCGGCTGGTTGCTGCCATGGGGAGCACGCGCTGCCATCCTTTATCGCCCGCGCAGGCCGTCGAACACTTCGGCGAAACCGGGCTGGTTCGAATGCGCGATGCCTGAGCGCGCGGCCTCGATGACGAGTGGCTGCGGATGGCCGTGGAGCGACGCGATGATGATCTGCTTCACGACATGATAGATGGCGGCATCGGCATCGATGACCTGCTTCAGCCGGCTGGCGAGCGGGCTGACGATGCCATAGGCAAGCAGCACGCCCATGAAGGTGCCGACCAGCGCCGAACCGATCATCGCGCCCAGGATGGCGGGCGGCTTGTCGATCGAGCCCATGGTCTTCACCACGCCGAGCACGGCGGCGACGATGCCGAGCGCGGGTAGTGCATCGGCCAGGCTCGACAGCGTGGTATGCGGCCCTTCCACCTCGTGATGGTGGGTCTTGATCATGTTGTCCATGACGTCCTCGACCGCATGCACGTCGAGCGTGCCCGACGAGACGACGACGAGACGCAGCGTATCGGCGATCAGGTTGATCAGCGTATGATCGGCGAGCAGGCGCGGATATTCAGCGAACAGCGCGGAGGATTTCGGATCCTCGACATGCGGCTCGAGCGCGATCGGCCCCTCGGTGCGGAGCATCTTCATTAGCTTGGACACGAGGAAGATCGTGTCGAGATAATCCTGCTTCTTGTATTTCGGGCCCTTGAAGATCTTGGCGAAGCTGCCGCCCAGCGCCTTCAGTTCCTTGCCCGAATTGCCGATGATCAGCGCGCCTGCTGCGGCGCCGCCGATGATCAGCATCTCGTGCGGAATCGCTTCCATCACCGGGCCGAGCGCACCGCCGGTGATCGCGAAGCCGCCAAAGATCATGACGAGCAGGACGACGAGGCCGATCACCGGAAACATGAACTTCGCATTCCCCTTCTTGGTCGCCGCCGTCTCAAGGAACGGTCGCGATCATCCCCGGTTAACCGGATTTCGTAGCCAACCGGTTACCAAGCGGCCCCGGTTCAACGCAGATAGTCGAACAACGAAAGCTGGCTCAGCTTGGTGAAGCTCGCCTGGGTCGCCGACAGGATCGTCATGGTCTTCTGCAATTCGGTGAGCGTCTCGGTAATGTTGGTGTCCTCGATCGCGCCGCGCGCGGTCTCGCGATTGGCCGCCGTGTCAGTCAGCTGGTCGGAAACCAGGTCGAGCCGGGCGGCGCGGGCGCCGACCGAGCCGCGCACGCTGCCGATCTGGGTCAGCGCGCTGTTGATGCCGTTCGTCGCTTCGCCGGCCGCGTCCTTGACGCTGCCGCCAGCATCGAGCGCGGCGGCGAATTTAGAAAGGATCGCGAAGACGTCGCTCGTTCCGCTCGCGGTCGGGATCCCGCCGAACACGCGCGCGGCCGTATCGGAGGCGGCAATCGACTGATCGTCGCCGATCGGGATCGGCGGCGGGGTGCCGGTGCCGGTGAAACTGACCGAGCCATCGGCGTTGACGGTGACCGCGCTGTCGCCGGTGGCGGCACCGAACAACGGCTGGCCGCGCGCGTCGGTCGTGTTGGCCAAGCTGACCAGGTTGCTCAGCACGCCTTTCAGCTGAGTCGCGATCGTCGCGCGATTCGCGTCGGTCAGCGTGCCGTTATTCGCCTGCAGCACCAGTTCGGCTGCCTGCTGCAGGCCGGTCTGGACCGAGGTCAGCGTGGTGTCGGATTGCTGGAGCAGCGACTGGGCGAGCGAGACATTGGCCTTGGTCGCCGTATCGTCGGCCTTGCCCTGCTTGAGCGTGGCGAGGCGCTGATACGCGACGACGTCGTCCGACGGCGCCTGCAGGCGCGTTTCGGACGAGACCTGGATCTGCAGCTTGTCGGCCTTCTGGCTGAGCTTCTGCATGAGGCTCGATGACCGGTCGTAAAGCTGGGAGGTGCTGATCTGCATGATGCTGCTCAACGAATATCGAGGATTGACTGGAGCGTTTCGCGCGCGACCTGGATCACGCGGCTCGACGCCTGATAGGCCTGCTGGAAGCGCATCAGGTCGACCGCCTCGCTATCGAGGTTGACGCCCGATACCGCGTCGCGCGCGGCGACCGCGCCGTCGCGGATCGCGCTCTGCGCCTCGGCGACCTGCTGGCGCGAGGCGAGGGCGGCGGCGTTGCCGGAGATAAGGGCGGTCGTCTTGCCTTCGAAGCCGGCCGAGCTGCGCAGGGTTGAGAGCGCCTTGAGATTGCTGTTGTCGCGCGTGCCGCCGCCGACGGCGGCTGCGGCCACGTCGCGCGGATCGGTCAGCGTCATCCGGATATCGGTCGGCGTCGTGCCCATGGCGAACATCGCCGCACCCGGGTTGCCGTCGAGGTCGCGGCCCTGGGCCTGCACTGTATTGATGCCGTCGACGAAGCTCGTCGCGATGCCGTTGAGCTGCTCGCGCGCCGCGGCGATTCGCTGCGCGCCGTCGACGATCCCGGCAAGCGCGCCGCCCGACGGGGTCAGGGTCGTGACGTCGCCGGCATGGTTGACCGCGAAGGAGACGCTGCCATCCTGGTTGCGGGCATAGGTCACGGTGCCCGCATCGCTGCCGGAAACGAACGTCGGGCCAGTAGTGCCACCCAGGCGGACGGCGGCGCGGCCGGCGACGTCGATGGAGACCGACACGTCGCTGATCGCGCTCATCTGTTCGAGCAGCTGGTCGCGCTGGTCGAGCAGTTGCGCGGCGCTGGTGCTGCCCGGCGTGGCCCGGCCAAGGCCGTCATTGACCTTGGCGAGCGCCGCCCCGAGGCTGCCAAGCGTGGCCACGGCATTCCCGGCGGTGCCGTCGAGATCGGCCGCGACGCCGTCGAGCGCCTTGCCGGTGGCGGCAAAGGCGCTCGCGGCGGAGGTGCCTGCCTCAAGGAACACAGAGCGCGGTGCGCTGGCGGTCGGATCGGCGGCGATCGCCTGGGCCGAGGTGAAGAAGCTGGTCAGCCGGTCACCGAGCTGGTTGCCGGTCAGCGCGCCCTGGATTCGATCGAGCCAAGTGATGCTTGTCTCGCTGCGCGCCAGATCGGCGCTTGAGGCACGGACGTCAGCGGCGCGGAAGGCGTCGGCCGAGCGCACGATGCCGTCGACGACGACGCCCATGCCCGATGCGACACGACTGGTCGACGAGATGCCCGCCCCGGCATTGACCTCCTTGAGGTTGACGGTGCGGCGCGCATAGCCGGCGGTGCCGGCATTGGCGATGTTCTCGGAGACGGTGGTCAGCGCGCTCTGATACGCGCGGACCCCGCTTGCGCCGGTCGCGAGGAGATCGCTCATGGCGTCTCACCCGCGGGTTTCGCCGTCGATTCAGGCTGGAGATTGGCCTGCGACTTGGCGAGGAAATCGGTCATCGCCTTGCCGATGCCGAGCGGGGCGTGATCCGCCATCGACTGCGCGACCTGCTGGTCCTGCATGTCGCGAAACGTGTCGAGTCCCTTGGACGAGAACAGCTCCTCGGCGAGATGGGCCTGACGCATCGACTTCAGCATCATGCCGGCAAAGACCGACTCGAATTGCTTGCCGGCCTTTTCGAGGTTGGCACGCGAGGCGAGGCGGCTCGTGTCGACGCCGATGCCGGTGGTCGGGCCGGGCGTAGGACGGGATGGGGGAAGGGCTGGGATGTCGGTCACAGGACGATCAGCTCCGCTTTCAGCGCGCCGGCTTCCTTCAGCGCTTCGAGGATGGCGACCAGGTCGGCCGGCGACGCGCCGATCGCGTTCACTGCCTTGACCACATCGGCGAGCTTCGGGCCGGGTTCGAGCAGGAACATCGGGCGATGCTCCTCGTCGACCGCGACGCCGCTCTTCTGCTCGGTCGCCGTCTGGCCCTGGCTGAACGGCAAGGGCTGGCTGACATGCTGCTGCTCGTCGATGCGAACGGTGAGCTTGCCGTGGCTGACCGCGGCGGGGCCGACCCGGACCGCCGAGTTGATCACGACGGTGCCGGTGCGGGCGTTGACGATCACCTTGGCCGAAGGTTCGGCCGAGACGACGTCGAGATTCTCGATCTCGCTCATCAGGGTCGCACGGACGTCGCCGCCCATCGGCGCGCGGACCGAGACCGAGACGGCGTCGATCGCCTGGGCGGAACCGGCGCCGAGCCGCGTGTTGATCGCGGCGGCGACATTCTGCGCGGTGGTGAAGTCGGCGCGGGTGAGGTTGTAGGTCAGCACCGGCGACGTTTCGAAACCGGTCTGGACCGCGCGCTCGACCGTGGCACCTTCGGGGATGCGACCGGCGGAGGGAATGTTGACGACGATCTGCGATCCGTCCTTGCCCTCGGCGCCAAGCCCGCCGACGGCGAGGTTGCCCTGCGCCATCGCGTAGATCTGGCCGTCGGCGCCGAGCAGCGGCGTCAGGATCAGCGCTCCGCCGCGCAGCGACTTGGCCTTGCCCATCGAGGCGACGGTGATGTCGAGCTTCTGGCCCGGCTTGGCGAAGGCGGGCAGGTCGGCGGTGATCATCACCACCGCTGCGTTCTTCAGCCCGGGATTGGCGTTGGGTGGAAGCTGAAGCCCGAATCGCGAGGCGACCGCCTTCATCGACTGGATGGTATATTCGAGATTGTCGTCGCCCGTGCCGGGCAGGCCGACCACGATGCCATAGCCCGTGAGCTGGTTCGAGCGGATGCCCTGGAAACCGCCAAGGTCCTTGACCCTGTCGGCGTGTGCCGGAGTGGCCGCGAGGAAGATCGCAGCTACCGCCAGAAGAGCCGCACCAGCCCGCTCCCCCACCCGGCCTCCCACACGGTATCCTCGATGGGAGGCCGGGTGGGGGAGCGGGCTGGTGCGGCGGCCCAGCGCAGCGTGGCAAAGAGCTACCAAACGGAACATCGCGGGCGCTTTCATCAGAAGGGGCTGACGACGGAGAAGAATCGGCCAAGCCAGCCCTGGCGGCTGGCGCGGGCCACATCGCCCTTGCCGGTATAGGCGATCTGCGCATCCGCCACGCGGGTGGAGGGCACGCGGTTGTTGGCGTCGATGTCGGCGACGCGGATCAGGCCCTTGATCTGGACGAACTCGTCGCCGCGATTGAGCGTCACGCGCTTCTGGCCCTGCACCAGCATGGTGCCATTGGGATAGACGGCGGAAACGGTCACGCTGACCTCGCCCGACAGGGTGTTCGACTGGTCGGTCGCGCCGCTGCCGGTGAAGTTGCGGGTGTTGCTCGCGCTGGCGTCCGTGTTCTTGAACAGCGAGAGGGCGCCGGTGGTGGGCGGGGTGATGCTCAGGCCGCCGCCGCTGTCGAGCTTCGAGCTCGCCGATTTGGAGGCGACGGTGCGCTCGACCAGCAGGATCGTCAGCGGATCGCCGACCCGGCGCGCGCGCGCTCCTTCGTGAAGCGCAGCATAGCCGTCGCTCGCCTGGAAGATCGATCCGTTGGCGGGGGCCGCGACCGGCATGGGAAGGGGGAGCGCGGCGGAGAAATCGACCGGCTCCTTCTTCTTGCCGAACAGGCGCGCGTCGGCGGGCGACGGCGCGAGCGCGACGGCGGCGGGCAGCGCGATCAGGGCGATCAAGGTGGCTGACGGTTTCATGAAATTAACCATCAGATATTTTGGTTAACATATTTCAGCATGTCGTCGGTCGCCGAGATCATTTTTGAATTTACCTCGTACGCACGCTGAGTCTCGATCATGTCGACAAGCTCCTCGACGACGTTGACATTGGACGCTTCGAGCATGCCCTGGCGGATGTTGCCGCGACCCTCGAGGCCGGCGACGCCGAGATTCGCCGCGCCCGATGCCGCGGTCTCAGTCAGGTAATTGTCGCCCTTGCTCAGCAGGCCGGCCGAATTGGCGAAGCTGGCGACCTGAATCTGGCCAAGCTGGCTCGCCTCGGTCTGGCCGGGCACGGTCGCCGAGACCGTGCCGTCGGTGCCGACGGTGATCGCGGTCGCGCCCTCCGGCACGGTGATGCCGGGCATCACCTGATAGCCTTCCGAAGTGACCAGCAGGCCTTCCGGCGAGCGGGTGAAATTGCCCGCGCGGGTATAGCCCAGCGTGCCCCCCGGCATCTGGACCTGGAAATAACCGTCCCCGTCGAGCGCGAGATCGAGCGCGTTGCCCGTGGTTTGCATCGCGCCCTGGGTGTCGATTCGCGCGGTGCCCTGGATTCGGACGCCGGTGCCGAGGTTGAGCCCGACCGCATATTTGGTCTCGGCCGTGCTCGGTGCCCCCGGCGCGGTGACCGTCTGATAGGCGAGCGTCTCGAACGCCGCCCGGTCGCGCTTGTACCCGGTGGTGTTCACGTTCGCGAGGTTGTTCGAGATCACCCGCATGCGCATGTCCTGGGCGTCGAGCCCGGTCCGCGCGATGTGCATGGCTGCGCTGGTCATATCCTGTCGTCCTTATGAAGGCATCCGCATCAGCGATGCGGCGCTCTCGTCCATGTCCTTGGCCTGCTTCATGAGATTGGCCTGGACCTCGTAGCTGCGCTGGTTCTCGATCATGTCGACCAGCGCCTGAGTCATGTTGACGTTCGATCCCTCGAGCGCGCCCGACTGGAGCTTCGCTTCCATGTCCTCGGGCAGCACGCCGCCGCCGCGGACATGGAGAAGATTGTCGAGCCCCTTGACCGTGTCCGAGCCCTTGGTGCTGACGAGCTTGAGCTTGTCGAGGATCTGCGGGTTGCTGGCGTCGCCGCCGATCGGCACGATCGAGATCGATCCGTCGGCTGAGATCTTGATCGATTCGGCGGGCGGCACGGTGATGGGACCCCCCGATCCCATCACCGGGAAACCGTCGCCGGTTTCCAGCGCGCCCGTGGGGGCGACCTGAAGATCGCCGCGCCGGGTATAGGCCTCGCTCCCGTCGGGAGCCTGGACGGTCAGCCATGCGTCGCCGGTGATGGCGACGTCGAGCGGACGGCCGGTCGACATGATCGCGCCCGGACGGCGATCGGCATCGACCACCTCTTCCGACGCCGGCGAGCGCGTGTCGAAGCCGGAGCCCGACACTTCCAGCCGGCTGAACACCACCCGGTCGGCGCGGAAGCCGATCGTCGAGGCGTTCGCCATGTTGTTCGCGATCGCGGCCTGCGACGCCATGTGCGCCTTGAGCCCGGTTGCCGCGGTATAGACCAGCTTGTCCATTCAGTGTTCCCGTCCGCCCGTCGAGATCAGCGGATGTTGAAGATGGTTTCGGAGATCTGGCTCGCGGTATCGAGCGCCTTGGCGTTCGCCTGGAAATTCCGCTGCGCCGCGATCAGGGCGACCAGTTCCTCGGTGATGTCGACGTTGGAACCCTCGACGGTGCCCGACATCAGCGATCCGTAGCCATTGTCGTTGGCGCTCCCGAGCGTCGCCGAGCCGGAGATGCCGCTGGCCGACCAGTAGCTGTTGCCCATCTGGCGCAGTCCCGACGGATTGGCGAAGCTGGCGAGCGCGACCTTGCCCAGCGCCCTTGTATCGCCGTTCGAGAAATTGGCGGTGACGACACCCGATTCGTCGACCGTGACGCCGGCCAGCTGGCCGACCGACTTGCCGTCCTGGCTGCGCGCCTCGACCTTGAAGGCGCTCGCTGCCTGGGTCGTGCCGGTGAGGTCGAAGCTCAGCGCCTGGGCAGCGGCCCCGCCCGACGAGGTGAAGGCATCATAGCTGACGGGGGCCGCCGGCGCGGTCATCGTGCCCGCGGCGTTGAAGGCAAGCTGCACCGGATTGGTCGAACCGCCGACACTCAGCTGCTGGTTGCCGACATAGGAATAGACCGACCAGCTATTGGCGCCCCCGGGGCTCGTCGCACTGTTGCGGACATAATAGTTGGTCAGCGTCATCGCGTTGCCGCTGGCGTCGTAGATCGTCGTCGCGGTCGAATTATTGTAGGACGAGGCGTTGGTGCGGTCGAACGCGGTGCCCGGCGGGGTCGCGTTGGCCGACAGGTTCACGTCGAGCGCGACCTTTGAGGTGGCGACCGGGACGCCGCTGGTTTCAGGCAGGGTCAGGTTGGTCAGGCCGTCCGGGCCGGTCGCGGTGACGTTGCCCTGGGCGTCGACCGGATAGACCTGAAGCGCGCTGCCCTGGGCATCGACGACATAATGACTGACCGGATCGACCTGGAAGCTGCCGTTGCGCGTATAGGCGGTCGAGGCGTTGATCCCGTTGGTCTTGACCGTGAAGAAGCCGTCGCCGGAAATGGCGAGGTCGAGCGAGGAACCGGTCGACTTCAAATTGCCCTCGGTGAACAGCTGGCGGTTCGCCTTCACGACCGTGCCCGATCCGACCACCTTGGTGGGATCGGCCGAGACGCTTGACGCGATCACGTCGGCGAAATCGGTCCGGCTCTTCTTGAAGCCGTTGGTCGAGACGTTGGCGAGGTTGTGCGAGATGGTCGACATCTCGGACTGGGACGCCTGCAGGCCGCTGAGCGAAGTGTAGAAGGACATTCTGATCTACTCCTGGTGATTAGGTCAGCCGATCTGGCGAACGGCGGAAATGGGAACCTGGCCGAGGCCGGGAAGCGTGAGCACGGGCGAGCCCGAGGCGGGCATCGACACAGCGGCGACCGGCGACCAGACAAGGCCGCGGCTACCGACGCTGGTGCCGGCATTGGCGGCTGTCACGGTGACCTTGAACGGGCCCGGGCCGGCATCCGCCCCGCCGTCGGTCTTGCCGTCCCAGTCGTAATTGACCGTGCCCTTGGGCTGGGCGCCAAGCTGCTGCGTGGTCAGCACCTGGCCGTTGGCATTCTCGATCGTGACGGTCACGTCGGTTGCCGCGCCATCGAGCTCGACGGCGCCGGCGATCCCGCCCGAGGTGCGGCCATAGGCCACCTTGCCTTCGGTCAGCACGGTCCGGCCGACATAGGCGAGCGCATCGCTGGCGCTGGTGCCCGACAGCTTGTCGGAGATCGCCTTCAGCGTCGTGTTCATGTCGGTGATGCCGGCCAGCGACGAGAACTGGGCCATCTGGGCGACCATCTGGGTGTTGTCGACCGGCGAGAACGGGTCCTGGTTCTTGAGCTGCGCCGTCATCAGCTTCAGGAAATCCGCCTGGCCGAGCGAGGTCGAGCCCTTCGACGCGGTCGGCGCGCTGTTGGTGGTGCGGTTGATGCCCAGGTTGTTGAGCGTGGTATCGAAGGCGGAGCTCATGATCAGCGTCCCAGCTTGAGGGTATCGAGGATCAGCGACTTCGCGGTCTGCATCACCTCCACATTGTTTTGGTAGCTGCGGGCGGTCTCCATCATGTCGACCAGCTCGCGGGTCTCGTCGACCGCGCTGACGAAGACGTTGCCGTCCTTGTCAGCCATCGGATGCGAGGGGTCGTAGAGCTTGGTCGGATCGCCGCCGGCGGTCACGATCTGCTCGACATTGACGGTCGCAAGGCCCGTCGCCTTGTCATATTCGGTGCGGAACACCGGCTTGATCGTGCGGTAGGCGGTGTCAGCGCTGCCCGAGATCGCCCCGGCATTGGCCAGGTTCGACGCCGTGGTGTTCATCCGCACGAGCTGCGCCGACATCGCGCGACCTGCGACCTGGAAGATGTTGAGGCCGTTGTCAGCCATCTTATTCGCCCTTCAGCGCGCGGGTGATCTGGCCGATCCGCCCGTTCAGAAAGGACAGGGTCGTCTGATACTGGACGGCGTTCTCGGCAAAGGCGGTCTGCTCGGTCGACAGCTCGACCGTGTTGCCGTCGAGCGAGGCCTGGCTCGGCACGCGGTAGCGCACCGAGTTCCCGATGCTGCTGCTGCCGGTGCTGTCCGACTGCTC
Organism: Candidatus Sphingomonas phytovorans; assembly: GCA_029202385.1. Lineage (NCBI taxonomy): Bacteria > Pseudomonadati > Pseudomonadota > Alphaproteobacteria > Sphingomonadales > Sphingomonadaceae > Sphingomonas > Candidatus Sphingomonas phytovorans. Next base: position 3,980,276 of record CP119314.1, on the reverse strand, counting down.
CATCGCGGAAAGCGCGGTGCGGAAGTCGATGTCCTTGGCCTTGAAGCCCGGGGTCGACGCATTGGCGATGTTCGATGCGAGCAGGCCCATCCGCTGCGAACGCACCTGGAGCGCCGCACCGTGGATCCCGAAAAGCATGTCGCTGGCCATTGGCCTTCTCCTGCGCAAGATTGCGCGAGGGAACACAGCAAAGGCCGTGCCAAACGCGATCGGCGGGGTCCTGCATCTCCTTCCTGCCTCCTGTCGGCAGCCGGGGCGGCAAGGTCTTGCCGGTCCGGCGGCAATCTTGCCGGCCGCCTGCCGGCTGTCCCGGCATGGTCGGGTGTCGCGACGTGGCGACCGGCATTTGGCCCACCCCTTGCAACGGGCAGGCGGATGACGACCGCACCCGATATCGCCCAGCAACTGGGCCCCTTTCTCGATCCGCTCGCGATCTCGATCGTCGGCGGCGGAACGTTGCTCGCCGTCGTGCTCCGCACGCCGATGCGCGATCTGTCGCGCGCCGTCGCGGCACTCGGCACGATCGGGCGCCGCCGGTTCGATGCCGGGCCGCTGCTCGACCAGATCGGCGCGCTTGGCCGAATCGCCCGGCGGCACGGCGTGATGGCGCTCGATCGCTCGGTCATCGCCGATGCCGATGTCGCCGCCGCGATCGCCGCGATCGTCGATGGTCGGCCCGCCGCCGATGTCGAGGTGCTCGTCCGGCACTGCCGTCGCGCGCGGATCGATCGCCATGTCGCCGCCGCCGACGTCTGGGCCGGCATGGCCGAGGTCGCTCCGGCGATGGGGATGGTCGGCACGCTCATCGGTCTGGTCGGCATGTTCGTGAAGATGGATGATCCGGCAGCGATCGGCGGCTCGATGGCGATTGCCCTGCTCGCCACGCTCTACGGCGCGCTGCTCGCCAATCTGGTTGCGATGCCGGTGGCGGCACGCCTGCGCCGCCACGCCCGCGAGGAAGCGGTCGAACGACTTCGACTCGAAGCACCGCTTGTCGCGCTCGCCGCCCGCGAGCAGCCGCGCGCCGCGGCGCCCCCGCTGGGCGTCCCCGTGCCGATGGCCGACGTCGTATGACCGAGGATTTCCCGGAAGCGGCGCCCGGCCGTCCGATCTGGCTGATGACGCTCGCCGACCTGGCACTGCTGCTGGTCGGCTTCTTCGTGCTGATCCAGGCGAGCCAGAATGTCGACCGCAAGGCGCTGGCACGGGGTATCCGCGAAGGCTTCGGTGTGTCGGCAGCGCCGACAGCCGCGCCCGATCCGATTCCCGTGGCCGCGGCCGCGATGATGAATTTCATGCCCGGCTCCGCCGCGCTGCCCTCGACGCCTGCGGGCCTGATCGCCTGGGCGCGGGAGGCGGTGCGCGATCCCCGCGTCGTGCTGAAGATCAGCGGCAGTGCTGACGGCTCGCCCCGGGACGTCGATGCCCTGACGGGCAGCGGCGCCGTGCTTGCGGCCGATCGTGCCCGAGCCGTCGCGGCCGCGCTCGCCACGGCGCATGTGGTGCCTGCCGGGCGCATGACCATCGTCAATGCGCCGGAGAATCCGGGCCGCATGCACCGCACCGTCGTGATCACCATCGGCTTTGCCGGGGAACGGCAATGATGTGCCGCCCGACAACCCGCATTTGCCGCCCTGAGGAGAAAATCATGTCCCCCTTGTTCGTGGCACGCCTGCTCGTGCCGCTCGCATTGCTCGCCGGTCCCGCTGTCGCGGCGGCGCCCTTTCAGGATACCGTGGCGATCGACCGCGCCGTCGCCGCCTTTACCGGCAAGGCGATCGGCGAGGCCGGGGGCGCGCGCAGCATCGTCGATACCAGGCTGAAGCTCGCCGCCTGTCCGATGGTCTCGATGGCGTGGCGCGGTGCCGGCCAGGATGCGGTAGTGGTGACCTGCACAGGCCCGGCATGGCGGATTTTCGTTCCCGTCCACACCGTTGCGAAGCCAGTCCCGGCACCAGCGCCGGCTGCGCCGGTCGCTGTCGCGCCGGTCAAGTTCGCGGCCGTGATCAAGCGTGGCGATCCGGTGACGATCGCGGCCGGATCGCCCGGCTTCTCGATCACGCGCGAGGGCATCGCGATGGCGGATGCCGCGCCGGGTGCCCGCTTCCTCGTCAAGGTCGATAGCGCCAAGGCGCCGGTACAGGCGGTGGCGATCGAATCGGGCCGTGCAACGCTGCCCGGCTGGACGGAATAATTCCTTAAGGTGTGGACGAAACGGTCGTTACTCCTCCTGTCAGCGTAACCCCAAAGGTGCAGACGTGGTGGATTCGATCAGCTCAAAGCCAGTGCCCGGACGCGATCGGCAGGTCGTGCCGGTTGCGCGTGCCGCGCCGGCCGCCAAGGCGACGGGTCGTGAAGGCGTGGTCGCCGAGCAACTCGAGCTGTCCGCCATGGCGTTCGGCTTTGCCGACCAGCCGCCGGTCGATGTCGAGCGGGTATCGCGTATCCGCAACGCGATCCGCAACGGCACCTTTCCGATCTACCCTACGACGATCGCCGACCGGCTGATCGCGCTCAAACTCGAATGGAATCCGCATGACGCCGACTAACACCAGGCGCGACGCGCTGATCGGCGTGATCGAATCGCTCCACGCCGAGATCGCGGCGCTGAAGGCGAACGACGTCGAGGGGCTGGAGCGCGCGACCCAGGCCAAGCTTGCCGGCATCAACGCCATCGCCGCACTGGGTACTGGCCCGGCCGGCCCGGAACTGCGCGATCTCGCCGAGGAGGCCAACCGCCTCAACGAGACCTGCCGCATCTATGTGAACCTGATGGCGGCAAATGTTCGCCGCCGCCTGCAAAGTCTGACCGGCGATGCCGGTTCCGGCTACCGCCCGGGCATGGGGCTCAAGGTCTACGCCTGAGAATCGGGTGGCCCCACCCAGATCGTCCCGAATAGCCGCCGAGCCTGACGAGACGGCGTAGCGAGGGACAGGCGCCGGACGTCCCGATAGCGTCTCGATACGGTCGATCCCCCCTCGCCACGACCTGGCGGCGAGAACTGGCACGCTCCTTGCTGTTTGTGGCCCTGAATAAGGGCAAAGCAGCCAGGGATCGATGACCTTCAATCCGATTGCCAATCTCGTGGGGACGAAATCGACCGGCTCGGTGCAGTCGGCGATCGCGCTTGCCAGCCAGAAGACCGGGATCGATTTCAACTATCTCATGGGTCAGGCGCAGCTCGAAAGCGGCATGCGCGCCGATGCGCGCGCCGGCACGTCGAGCGCTTCGGGCCTTTATCAGTTCATCGAACAGAGCTGGCTGCGGGTGGTGAAGCAGCACGGGGCGGAGCATGGCCTCGGCTGGGCGGCTGACAGCATCTCGACGACCAGTACAGGCCGTATGACGGTCAGCGATCCCGGCCTGCGGCGTTCGATCCTCGCGCTACGCAACGATCCGCAGACCGCCTCGCTCATGGCCGCGGAGCATGCGTCGGACAACAAGGACGCGATCGAGAGCGCGCTCGGCCGCGACGCCAACGGCACCGACCTCTATATGGCGCATTTCCTGGGCCTGGGCGGCGCTCGATCCTTTCTCGGCGCGATGCAGGACAGCCCCAACCGCAGCGGCGCGGCGATGTTCCCCGCTGCGGCGCGCGCCAATCACAATATCTTCTACGCCTCGAACGGCCAGCCGCGCACGCTCGCGCAGATCTATGACCGGTTCACCGCCAAGCTCGAAAACGGCGCGGCCGGCGGTGCGGCAAAGGTTGGCGGCGTTGCGCTTGCCTCGACCACGCTCGGTGAATCCGGCGCGACCGTCATTCCCGGCAATGGCGAGACCAGCACCAGCGACGCCGCCGTCTGGGCGCAGGCGACGCTCGACCAGATCAACGGAGGGGCCGCGCGCGCGCAGACCGCCAATCTCATGCGGCCGACGCCGGATACGGCGCGGCTGGCGTATATGATGCTCGCGACCCTGGGGGCCTGACGCATGGCTGTTGCTCTCAAGCGTGGCGGCATGGCGCCGCTGTTCCGCTCCGCCGCGCTGCCGGTCGCGATCCTGCTGCTGGTCGTGCTGATGGTCGTGCCGATCCCGCCGGCCCTGCTCGACCTGTTCTTCATCATGAACATCACGATCAGCCTCGCCGTGCTGATGGTATCGCTGAACGCGCAGAAGCCGCTCGACTTCTCCGCCTTCCCCACCGTGCTGCTGTTCGCCACCTTGTTCCGCCTCAGCCTCAACGTCGCGTCGACCCGTGTCGTGCTGGTGCACGGTCATGAGGGAGAGAGCGCGGCCGGCCATGTCATCGAGGCGTTCGGCACCTTCCTGATCGGCGGCGACTATGTCGTCGGCCTGTTCGTCTTCGCCATCCTGGTCATCATCAACATGATCGTGGTGACCAAGGGTGCGGGCCGCGTGTCCGAAGTGTCGGCGCGTTTCACCCTGGACGCGCTGCCCGGCAAGCAGATGGCGATCGACGCCGATCTGAACGCCGGCCTGATCACGCCCGAGGAAGCCAAGGCGCGCCGTATCGAGGTTGCGACCGAGGCCGATTTCTACGGCTCGATGGACGGCTCGTCCAAGTTCGTGAAGGGCGATGCGGTCGCGGGCCTGCTGATCCTCGCCGCCAATATCATCGGCGGCCTGATCCTCGGCCCGGTCAGCCACGGCATGACGATCGGCGACGCCGCGCACAATTACGTGCTGCTCGCGGTCGGCGACGCGCTGGTCGCGCAGATCCCGTCGCTGATGCTGTCGATCGCCGCCGCGGCCATCGTCACCCGAGTGACGTCGAGCATGGACCTTGCCGGCCAGATCGGCAGCCAGTTCGGGTCGGCCCGTACCTGGACGCCGGTCGCGATCATCCTCGCCCTGCTTGGCCTCATGCCCGGCATGCCGCATCTCGTGATCCTGCCTGCCGCCGCCGCCGCCGGTTTCGCCGCGTGGAAGCTGCGCGAGATCGCCCGCCGCCCGGCCCCGGTCGAGGTCGTCGCGGTCGAGCCGGTCGACCAGTCGAGGATCGGCTGGGAAGAGGTGACCGACGGGATGCAGGTCAATATCGACATCGGCTATGGCTTGGTGCCGCTGGTCGACGAACGCCGCGGCAGCCCGTTGATGGCCCGGATCACCGGTGTCCGCCGCCAGCTGTCCAAGGAGCTCGGCTTCGTCGTGCCGCAGGTGCGCGTGCGCGACGACATCAATCTTGCGCCCTTCACCTATCGTATCATCGTCGGCGGCGTGACCGTCGGCGAGGACAGCGTCTCGCCCGACGAGATGCTCGCGCTCGATACCGGCCAGGCGTTCGGCGAGCTCCAGGGCAAGAAGGCCAAGGACCCGACCTTCGGGCTCGACGCGGTCTGGATCGCCGCCGGCGATACCGATGCCGCCACCGGTGCGGGTTATCTGGTGGTCGATCCGGGCACCGTGGTCGCGACTCATCTCAACCATCAGCTTGGCGCGCATGCCAGCGAATTGCTTGGCCCCGACGAAGTCCAGAGCCTGCTCGACGGGCTGAAGGATCGCGCCGCGAACCTCGTCGCGTCGCTGTCGCCCAGCCCGTTGCCGCTGACCACGCTCACCCAGGTGCTGCGCGGCCTGCTTGCGGAGAATGTGCCGCTGAAGGAATTCCGCCGCATCGCCGCCGCCATCGCGGTCGCCGCCCAGCGGACGCTCGACGCCGACGAGATCATCGAGATGATCCGCCCGGAGCTTGGCGGGCTGATCATCCAGAAACTGTGCGGCGTGCGCGAGCCGCTGCGCGTGATGACCCTGGAAGGCCAGCTCGAAGGGCTGCTCGGCCAGGCCGTCCGTTCCGATCCGTCGCGCCGCCACACCATCGAGCCCGATCTAGGCCGCCGGATCGTCGACGCGCTTCAGCGCGCCGCCCAGCCCCTGGTCGATGAGGCGAAGCCCTTCGCGCTCGTCGTCCAGCCGGCGATCCGCGTCGCCATCCGCAAACTCGTCCGTACCATCTTGCCGGATACCCCAGTCATGAGCTTCTTCGAAGTACCCGAGGACAAATCTGTCGAGGTCGTCGCCGTGATCGGCGCGCCCGGAGCGCTGCCGGCATGACCGCGCAGCCGCACCCCGCCGCCTTCTCGGGCGCGATGCCGCTGGTCTATGGACGGACCTCGGCTGCCTCGGCGCCCGACATGGCGACGCTCGCCAGGAAGCATATGCCGCTTGTCCGCCGCCTCGCCTGGCACATCCATGGCGGCATGAGCAGCGCGATCGAGGTCGAGGACCTAGTGCAGATCGGTCTGGTCGCCCTGGTCGAGGCGGGCTCCAGCTTCGAGGATCGCGGCCAGGTCACCTTCGAACAATATCTCGTCACCCGTGTGCGGGGATCGATGATCGATGCGTTGCGGCGCCAGGCAACGCTGACCCGTGGCGCGATGCGCCGCAGGCGCGCCTATAATAACGCGATCGCTGCGCTGACGACCGAGCTTGGCCACGCGCCGACCGAAGCGGCGATCGCCGAAAAACTCTGCGTCACCGTTGAGAAGCTCCGCCTGGAATATGCGACGGCTGAGCCCGTGCGGTTCGAGGCGATCGACCAGGTCTATTCGGACGACAAGCCCTGGTTCGCCAGTGACGAGCCTGACGCCTTCGAGCAACTCGCCGAGGCCGATCTGCGCGAGGCACTGATCAGCGCGATCTCCGCCCTGCCCGAACGCGAGGCGCAGGTGATCCAGCTTTATTATGTCGAGGAACTGAACCTGGAAGAGATCGGGCTTGTCCTCGGCGTCGGCGCGGCGCGGATCTGCCAGATCAAGAAATCGGCGCATGACCGCCTCAAGAAGGCGCTGATGCGGCGGGGCTGAACGCCACCCTGCTGTCGTCGGGCGCTTCGTCGCGATCGGCCATGCCGTAATCCCGCACGACCGCCGCGATCCGCAGGCGATAATCCTCGAATACCGAATCGCGGCCCTGCGCCTGTGTCGCGCGGTGCGAGGGGCGGTTGCGCCATGCCGCCACCGCCGCCTCGTCACGGAAGAAGGACAGCGACAGCAGCTTGCCTGGCTCGGTCAGGCTTTCGAAACGTTCGATCGAGACGAATCCGTCGATCGCCTCAAGCTCGGGGCGTAGTGCCGCGGCCAGATCGAGATAGCGTGCCCGCTGGCCGTCGGCCGGCCTGACCTCGAAGATCACCGCGATCATTGCGTGTCGACCCGGCGCAGGAACAGCCGGTCCTCCCGGCGGATGAAACGCTCCGCCTTGGCAAAGGCAAAATTCTCCCGGCCGAGCGGATCGGCCATCAGTCGGGCGCGATAGGCTTCGTACGCGGCGAGATCGGCGATCGAATAGACGCCGTACGCCGTGGTCACCGATCCCTCGTGCGGCGCGAAATAGCCGATCAGATCGGCGCCGCAGCGGGGAATGGCCTCGCCCCAGGTCCGTGCATATTGCTCGAAGGCGGACAGGTTGAAGGGATCGATCTCGTAGCGGATGAAACAGGTGATCATGGTCGGCTCCGTTGTTGCGGACCTTGTCCTACACCTTGATATGACGCTGATGGTTCGGCTATGATCGAACCATGAAGGACGGGCCAAGCATTGCCGCCATCGCCGCGCTGATCGGCGATCCGGCGCGCGCCAACATGTTGACCGCGCTGATGGACGGCCGCGCGCTGACCGTCAGCGAGCTGGCCCAGGCAGCCGGCGTCGGGTTGCCGACCGCGAGCGGGCATCTGGCGAAGCTTGATGCCGCGGGGCTGCTCGTCGCGCGACGGCAGGGTCGCCATCGTTATTTCCAATTGTCCGGGGCTGATGTCGGCGAGGCGCTGGAAAGCCTGATGAGCCTGGCGGCGCGGACCGGGGCGATGCGCGTCCGGACCGGCCCGAATGATGCTGCGCTGCGCGAGGCACGTATCTGCTACGATCATCTCGCGGGGGAGCGGGCCGTGGCGCTGATGCAGGCCTTTACCCGGAACGGCCTGATCGCCGGCGGGGATTCTCCGGCAGTGACGCCTGCGGGCGCCGGCTTCCTCGGCCGCCTGGGCATCGACGTGGCGCGGCTCGGCCGGGCGCGGCGGCCGCTGTGCCGGGCCTGTCTCGACTGGAGCGAGCGGCGAAGCCATCTCGGCGGCGTGCTGGGTGCGGCGATCCTCGACCATGTCATCGCGGCCGGCTGGGCCCGCCGGGGCGAGGGGCGCGCGATACGGTTCGACCCGGCCGGCGCGGTGGCGTTCGACGCAGCGTTCCTGGGCGGCTGAGTCGCGACAAAAACCCCGGCGGTCCTGCGACCGCCGGGGTTCCTGGTTGCTCCGCCCTTGCGGGAAGAGCCCGGTCGGCCCCGACACCCGATGGGGGGCGGTGCCGGGGGCCGTTTCCCGATATTAACGGAGCAGGGAGAGCACGCCCTGCTGGCTCTGGTTCGCCTGGGCGAGCAGCGCCGTCGATGCCTGGCTCAGGATCTGAGCCTTGGCGAGGTTGGTCGTCTCGGTCGAGAAATCGACATCCTCGATCCGGCTGCGCGCGTCGGTCAGGTTGGCGACGTTGCTGGTCAGGTTGTTGACCACCGACTCAAGGCGGCTCTGGCCCGCGCCGATCGACGAGCGGGTCGTGTTGACCGCCAGCAGCGAGGTGTCGAGCGTGTCGAGCGCGCTCTTGGCGCCGGCGGCGGTGGAGATGTCGATGCTGCCGACGCTGGTGAGGTTGAGCGCGGTGATCTTCAGCGCGACCTGGTCGGCCGAGCCCGAACCGGTCTGGATGTTGATCGTGACGTCGCTCGCGCCGAACAGGGTGACGCCGTTGAAGTTGGTCTTCGACGTGATGTCCGAAAGCTGCGACGCCAATTCCTTGACTTCGACCTGCAGGTTCTTGCGGTCGTCGTCGGAATAGGTGCCCGACGCCGACTGGACCGACAGTTCGCGGACGCGCTGCAGGATGTTGGTGACTTCACCCAGCGCGCCGTCGGCGGTCTGGGCCAGCGAGATGCCGTCGTTCGCGTTGCGGATCGCCTGGGTCTGGCCCTTGATCTGCGAGGTCAGCGAGGAAGCGATGGCGGACCCTGCCGCGTCGTCCTTCGCGCTGTTGATGCGCTTGCCGGTCGACAGGCGCTCGATGCTGGTCTGCAGCGCCTTCGACGCCGCGTTCGACGCGTTGGTCGCGCGCAGCGCGGCAACGTTGGTTCCGATAACAGTCATTGTCCGAACTCCATTGTGATCTGACGATCCCCGCCGCCCCCAAGCGGAGGGCCGAGCCGTCATGGAAGGTAACGACCGGCAACGACGCCGATTAAGTAAATTCGCACGGCACGGCCGGAAACCGTGCATTTCCGGGGCCTGTGGTGGCGCATTCCTGCCGGGCGGAAATAATTTGCCGCCATGGCAATATGCTTAACTCCGCGTTTACCATCCGTGCGGCATTTCCCTTCCTATCGAAGGGGGAATTCAATGCGTGCCATCGTCCCGTCAGCTGCGGTCCTGCGGCAGAAATATACGCTCGTATCGTCGCTCCGCGCCCAGGGGTTCGCGGTCCGCTCGTTCGAGGATGGGCGGCCGCAGCCGGGCGACATCTATCTCGTCGCCGATGGCGAGACGCCGCCCGCACCGGCCCGCACCGTGATCATCGGCGATGCCGTCGGCTCGGCCGGCCGCCATATCGTCCCGGCCCGCGACGGCAGCCCCGCGCGGATCGCCTTCGGCCCCGAGGACGCGCATGTCGGCAACGGCTTCGTCCGCGCACTCGTCGCCGAACAGGAAACGCCGACCGCCGCCGACCCGGAGAGCCTCGCGCTCTACGCCCTGGCAGAGCGGGTCGCCGCCGCCGACATCAGCGTGCTGATCAATGGCCCGACCGGCACCGGCAAGGAAGTGCTTGCCCGCTCGATCCATCTCAACTCAAGCCGCCGCGATGGCCCGTTCATCGCGATCAATTGCGCCGCGCTGCCGGAGACGATGCTTGAGGCGCTGCTGTTCGGCCACCAGAAGGGTGCCTTCACCGGCGCTTCCTCGGGCGGCGAAGGGTTTTTCCGCGCCGCGCATGGCGGCACGCTGCTGCTCGACGAGATCGCCGAGATGCCGCTCCAGCTCCAGTCGAAGCTGCTCCGTGTGCTGCAGGAGCGCGAGGTCGTGCCGATCGGTGCCTCGACGCCCGTCTCGGTGGATGTCCGGATCATCGCCTGCGCCAACCGCGATCTCCAGGCCGAAGTCGCCGCCGGCCGGTTCCGCGCCGACCTCTATTACCGCCTCTCGGTCTTCCCGCTGAGCACGAAGCCGCTTGTCGAGCGCCGCCAGGATATCCCAGCGCTCGCCGCGACCCTGATCCTGCGCCATGCCGGCAATCGTGCGACGACCCCCTGGCCCGATGCCTCGGCGGTTGAGGCGCTGATGGGCCATGACTGGCCGGGCAATGTCCGCGAGCTCGAAAACGTCATCCAGCGCGCCTTGCTGTTCGCGGCGGGCGATACGATCCAGGCCGAGCATATCGTGTTCGATCGTCCGTCGGCGCCGGTCCCGGCCTTCGCCGCGCACGCCGCCAACGATCAGCCGGCGACCCAGCCCGCAACCCTGGGCAACATCGTCCAGATGAGCGAGTTCGCGGCGATCCGCGAGACGCTCGCTGCCTGTGGCGGCAGCCGGATCGAAACCGCGCGGCGGCTGGGGATCTCGGAGCGGACGCTGCGCTATCGCCTCGCCAAGGCCCGCGAGCAGGGTGACGACATCACCCGTGCCCCGAACAAGGCGGTGTCGGCATGAGCGGCGTCGGCGGAATCGGCGGCGCGATGAGCGTCGACCGGGTGATGCAGCTTCGCGCGCAGATCCTCGAACGCAACGAAGCGCTGTCGCGGGCCAATGCGACGGCCGGCACATCGGCTCCGGCCCAGGGCGTCGGCTCGTCCAAGCCGACCAGCTTCGCCGCGACGATGGAAGAGGCGCTGAAGAGCGTCAACGAAGGCCAGAACAAGGCCGGCGAGCTCTCCGCCGCGTACGAGCGCGGCGAGAATATCGACATCGCGAAAGTGATGCTCGCCCGGCAGCAGGCCTCGGTCGGCTTCGAGGCGACGCTTCAGGTCCGCAATAAACTCCTGTCCGCCTACAAGGACATCATGAGCATGCCGGTGTAAACCATGAGCAACGCCCTCACCCCGTCCGCCACGCCCGCCCTGCCGGAGCGCTTCGCCAACCCCCTGCGGCAGATCCAGGATCTGCTCGCCCAGCCGGCGGTGCGCCGCAGCCTGCCGATGGTGCTGATGATCGGGCTGATCGCGGCCGCCGCGCTTGCCTGGGTCATGCTGTCCACACCGACGCAGAAGACCCTGTTTTCAGGGCTCAGCGACGTCGACAAGGGATCGGTCACCCAGGCGCTCCAGCAGGCCAAGATCACCGCGCGGATCGACGAGGGCACCGGCGCCCTGACGGTGAACGAGGACGATTATTCCCGGGCGCGAATCCTGCTTGCCGGGCAGGGCCTGCCCAAGGGTGCGCCCGGCGGGTATCAGATTCTCGACAATCTGCCGATGGGCGTGAGCCGCGCGGTCGAGGGCGAGCGCCTTCGCCAGGCACGCGAGACCGAACTCGCCCGGTCGATCCAGGAGATCGATGCGGTGGCCGAGGCGCGAGTCCATCTCGCCACGCCCGAGGCATCGGTATTTGTCCGCGATAACGCCGCGCCCTCGGCCTCGGTTATCGTCAAGCTTCAACCGGGCAGGTCGCTGGGCGATGCGCAGGTCAGCTCGATCATCAATCTCGTCGCCTCGTCGGTTCCGGGCATGAAGCCCGAGGCGGTCACGATCGTCGACCAGATGGGCGGCCTGCTCACCAAGGGCTCCGACAAGAGCGCGCTCGGCATGGCCAGCGACGAACGAATCGCCTTCCAGCGCCGCATCGAGGAAAAGAACCGCGCGCAGGTGGTGCAATTGCTGACGCCGCTGGTCGGCGCCGGCAATTTCACTGTCGAGGTCCAGGCGGATGTCGATCTCGACGAGACCCAGGCAACCCGCGAAAGCTACGACAAGCAGGGCACGCTACGCGCCGAACAGGGCAATTGGACCGGCAACCAGAAGGACGGCGCCGGCGCCCAGCCCGGCGGCATCCCCGGCGCGCTGTCGAACACGCCACCGCCGGCTTCGACGCTCAACGCACCGAAGCCGACGCCGACGCCCGCCCCCGGTACGCCGCCGGTCGCAGGTGCCCCCGGCGCGCCGTCCGCGGCAGCCGCCGTGGTCGGCGCGGTCAGCGATGCGATGAAGCAGAGCGACCAGTATAGCCGTGCCTATGATCTGGGTAAGGAAGTCTCGGTCACCCGGGCTGCTCCCGGCGCGATCAAGCGGCTGTCGGTCGCGGTGCTGCTGCGCGAGCCGGAGGCCGGCAAGCCGCGCAGCCAGCTCGAGATCCAGCAGATCACCCAGCTCGTCCAGACGGCGGTTGGCTATAACCAGGGCCGCGCCGACCAGGTCACCGTGATCAGCCGCAAGTTCGCCGGAGCGACCGCGCTCGACGACAAGCAGCCCTGGTACGAGGCTGGCTGGCTGCCGGTGGTGGCGCGCAACGTCACGGCCATCGTGATCGCGCTGCTGGTGCTGTTCCTCGGCGTGCGCCCGCTCGCCAAGGCGATGCTGAAGAAGCGCGACGACGCGGCGCCGCGCCTGGCGCTCGGCCGCGACTATGGCGGCGCGACCGGGGGCGCGGGCGGCGGTGGAGCCGGGAGTGCCAATGGCGTCCCGGTCAGCATCGACGCGCTCGAAAGCGCCCGTAACTATGACGACCGAATTGGTATGGTACGGGGCTTCACCCGGGACAATCCGGCGCGCGCCGCGCTGGCGGTGCGTGACATGATCAAGGCGGACGCCAAGCCATGACCGCGCCTTTCCGCAACTATACCGGCGTCGAGCGCGCCGCCGTGCTGATGATGCTGGTCGGCGAGGAAGAAGCCGCCGCGATCCTGCAGAAGCTCGATCCCGAGGAAGTGCGCCAGCTCGGCAAGGCGATGTTCGCCGTCGCCGATGTCAGCGAGACCGAGGTCGAGTTCGTGCTCGACGATTTCGTCGGCAAGGCGCGCGAGCGTACTGGTATCTCGTTCGATCCGCGTCCGCAGATCGAGACGATGATGACCCGCGCGCTCGGCCAGGAAAAGGCGGACAGCGTGCTGTCGCGGATCATCCCGCCCGAGGATGCCTGCCAGATCGACCTGCTCGACTGGCTCGACTCGACGGAGATTGCGGGGCTGATCGAGAAGGAGCATCCCCAGATCGCCGCCGTGCTGATCGCGAACCTCGATCCGACGGTAGCGGCGCAGGTGCTCGAATTGCTGCCCGACGCGGTGCAGCCCGATATCCTTCACCGCGTCGCGCGGCTCGGACCGATCACGCCCGAGGCGGTCGAGACGCTGAAGACGGTGCTCGCCGGCCGGGTCGGCACGACCCAGCAGCCGGCCGGCGTCACGCTGGGCGGCACCAAGGACGCGGCGAAGATCCTCTCGAGCGGCCGCAAGGCAACCGAGCTTCGCGTCATGCCCAAGCTGTTCAAGATCGACCGCGACGTGGCCAAGGCAATCGAGGAGGCGATGTTCGTCTTCGACAATCTGCTTGAGCTCGACGACAAGAATCTCGGCACGCTCATCCGCAACATCGACGGCGACATCCTTACCCGGGCTCTCAAGGGCGTGGACGAATCGATGCGCGCCCGCTTCCTTGGTTGCATGTCCAGCCGCGCCGCCGATGGCATCCGCGACGAGATGGAGGCACGCGGCCCGATGAAACTGTCCGAAGTGCTCGAGGCGCAAAAGGTGATCATCCAGATCGCGCGCAACCTCGCCAAGGACGGCACGATCCAGATGGGCGGCGGCGAGGACGATTATGTCTGATTTCACCGCGGGCTTTGTCGCCCGCCACGAAGCGATAGCGCAGGCGCTTCACCAGGCGTTCGAGGTTCCGCCCGAAGGGTTCGCGCCGGCCGATCTCAGGGCATGGGCCACGGGCCGCGCCGGTCCGGTATCCTTCTCGCCGCAATCGGACGGTCCGAAGCATTTCCATCCGGCCGATCCGGATGCCAAGCCGACCGAGGGCTGGGATCCGTTCGCCGCAGTCGAGGCCGCGCCGGCCCCGGCGCCCTTCGTCGATCCGCTCGCTTCCGCTCACGCAGCCGGCTTTGCCGAGGGCATGGCCGCGGCCATTGCCGAGATCGGCGAGACCGGCGATCGTGATCGAGCGCTGCTGACCGCGCTAGGTGAAGCACTGCGCAACGAAGGCAGGCTCGATCGCGAACTGATGGCCCGCCAGTTACGCCAGACCGTGATGTTCCTTGTCACCAGGCTGATCGGGGAAGCGGGCATTTCGCCCGACATCCTCGCCCGCCGGATTGATTCGGCTGCGGAGATTCTCGCGGACAGTGCCGAATCGGCGCTCCTGCGCGTTCATCCCGACGATGTCGCCTTGCTTGACGGCAGGCTGCCCAAGACAGTGTTCGCGGTCGGCGACGCGGATGTCGCGCGCGGCAGTTTCGTACTTGAATCGGCCTCGACCATTGTCGAGGACGGCCCGGAACTCTGGCTTGAACAGCTCACCCTGGCGATCGACCGGGTGGCCGTGCCGCCATGCTGAACCGTTTCACGAGCGATTATCTCGAATCGCTGGGCGTGCCCGATTTCATACCGGCTCCGAAGATCTCCGGCCGGCTCGCCTCGTTCGACGGCCTGTTGATGGAGGCGGTCGGCCTGACCCTGCCGGTCGGCACGGTCTGCCAGGTCGGCACCCGCGGGGTCGGCGTGGAGGCCGAGGTGATCGGTTTCCGCAACGGGCGGACCCTGCTGATGAACCTGGGCGGCCCGGCGCCGCTGCTCCCGCAAATGCCGGTGCGGCCGCTCGGCCCTCCGGGCGAGGCTGAGGTCGGGGCGGCACTGCTGGGCCGTGTCGTCGATGGCGCGGGCAAGCCGATCGACGGGCTCGGTCCGATTCGCGGGGCGGATCACTGGCCGCTCGCCGGCAAGCTGCAAAGCCCGCTCGATCGCGGCCGCGTGCTTCAGCCGCTCGATGTCGGCGTTCGCGCGATCAACGGATTGCTCACCGTCGGCCAGGGCCAGCGTATCGGGATCATGGCCGGTTCGGGCGTCGGCAAGTCAGTGCTGCTCGGCATGATCGTGCGCGCGGCCGAGGCCGATGTGATCGTGATCGGCCTGATCGGCGAGCGCAGCCGCGAGGTTGCCGATTTTCTGGAGACCAAGGTCGCTGGCGAGGCGCGCCAGCGTGCCGTCGTCGTCGCGGTCCCCGCCAATCATTCGCCGGTGCTGCGCATCCGCGGCGCGTTGCGCACTCATGCCATTGCCGAGGCGTTCCGCGCCCAGGGCAAGAAAGTGCTGCTGATCATGGACAGCCTGACGCGCGTCGCTCACGCCGGCCGAGAGATCGGCCTCGCGCTCGGCGAGCCGGCCAGCGCGCGTGGCTACCCGCCGTCGGCCATCGCCATGCTGCCCAACCTGATCGAGCGTGCCGGCACCGACGTCGCGTCGGGCGGCTCGATCACCGCGATCTACACCGTGCTCGCCGATGGCGATGACGGCAACGATCCCGTTGTCGACAGCGCCCGTTCGATCCTGGACGGCCATATCGTGCTGTCGCGCGCGCTGGCCGAACATGGCGTCTATCCGGCGATCGACATCGGTCCGTCCGTCAGCCGCGTGATGACCGACATCGTCGACAAGCCGCACCAGAAGGCGGCGCGCGTGCTGCGGCGTCATCTCGCGACCTATGAGGAGAATCGCGACCTGGTGCTGATGGGCGCCTATCGCGCCGGCACTGATCCGGCGATCGACGCTGCCATCGCCTGCCACCCGGCGGTGATGGAATATATCAGGCAGGACCCTGACGAGATCGTATCGCTCGGCGATGCCGTGATGGAACTCACCGGCGTGTTTGGAGATGGCTAAGCCGGCCAAGCTCGACCGGCTGCTTCGTGTCCGCACGCTGCAGCTTGGGCTGGTCCGTGCCGAGGAGGTGCGGGCGCAGGAGCGGTTCAACAGCGAGACGGCGCTCAAGGGCAGGATCGCGCAGCTCGCCGAAGCGGTCGCGCCGAGCTCGACCGCGACCGAGGGCTTCTCCCTCATCGCCACCGCCCATTTCCGCGACCGGCTCCAGCAGTCGGCCGAAGCGGCGGAGGGGCGGCTCCGCGCCGCTGAACGCGTGGTGGAGCGCGCCGTCGAAGCCACCCGCGAAGCCAGGCGGGACCAGAACGCGATCGAGAAGCTGATCGCGCGTGCCGATGCCGACGCGGCGCTCAAGGCGATCCGCGCGCTCGAAGCCGCCCCGCCCACCCGGAAGATCCGGCACGATCCTTGCTGAAACCCTGAGCGGCGGAATGTGCCGAACGGGATATATGGATGATCGAGCTCTCGACCCAGTTGCCACAGACGACAGTACCGGTTTCCGGTCCAGCCGCGCCGGGGGGCGCGGCTGGCGGATTCGTTCAGCTTCTTGCGGCGTTTCTGGACGCGGGTGCCTCGGCCGCGCCCGACGATCCGGCCGATACGGCGTTGCCGGCTCACCGGCAGGGTCTTGCCGATGACGGCAAGGTCTTGCCTGTCACTCTTGCCGATGACGGCAAGCCGATCGATCCGGCGCTGATCTGGCTGCCGGTCGGATTGCCGATCCCGGCGCCGGCGGCCCCGCCGCTCATGCTGCCGCCAGATCCCGGCGCACGCGCGCCCTTTGCCGGCGCGGCTGGTATCGATCCCGGTCCGGCGGCAATTGCCGCCGCCGTTCCGTTGATGCTGGCCCCTGGCGTCATGGAGGCAAAGACCGACGCCACGATGAAGGAACTGCCGGCCCCGGCCGCCGGGCTCCCGGTGAAAACGGATGTCGGCGTGACGGAGCCTTTGTCGAAGACCGTCGCTGCCGCTCCGTCGCCCATGACCGCGGTTCCCACCGCGCAGCCGGCCGGCCAGACCTTCGCCGCGGCGATCGCGGCGGTCCTCGCCAATCACGAGCGCCCCGCGCGCGCCGATGATCGCGCCGATCCGCGCAATACCGGCGCGCTGGTGGCGATGGCGCAGGCCGATGCCGCGGCGCGGCCCATCGTGCAGGCTGCGGGCGGCGCGCAGAATCCCGCGCTCGACCTGCGCGACGATCGCGGACTGCACGGCATGATCGACCGCATCGAGATGCTGCGCGACGATGCCAATGCGCGCGACACACGGATTCGCCTCGTTCCCGATGCGCTGGGTGGCGTCGATGTCGCGCTGCGCAAGGACGGGGATACGCTCCATGTCCGCTTCACCGCCGACACCCAGGCGACGCGCGCGCTCCTGACCGAAGCACAGCCGCGCCTCGCCGAACTGGCCGACGCGCGCGGCGTGAAGCTTGGGCAGACCAGCGTCGACACCGGCGCTGGCGGCGGCGGCGCGAACCACGCGAATCACCAGTCGCGCGCCGCCCCGCGCGTGCCCGCGCCCGTGGCGGTGCCCGCTGCCGATGCCGATTTTTCCACCGATCAACGACTAGCCTGACATTGAAGGAGCCTGACAATGAGTGACACCGAAGACGCCAAGGCTTCCGGGAAAAAGAAGAAGGGCAAGGGCAAGCTCCTGGTCATGGTCCTGGGCCTGCTGGTGCTCGGCGGCGCTGGGGGCGGCGGCTATTTCGCCTGGAGCAGCGGCATGCTGGGCGGTGGCGCCCATGGTACTGAGGGCAACGGCCCGCGCCTCGTCCCGAAGCGCGAGCAGAAACGCGTCAGCGCGTCTGGCGAGGGCGGCGGCCATGGCGAGGAAGGCGGCAGCGCCGGCTCCAAGCCGCCGAGCGGCTCGGGCGGCGAGAAATATGCGTCCAACTATTATGCGATGGAAAAGGAGTTCACCTCCAACCTGCAGGACAGCGTCCATTTCATCCAGGTCGGCCTGGCGATCTCGACGCCATACGACGATTCGGTGATCGAGAACATCAAGACAAACGAGATCGCGGTCCGATCGGCGATCCTGATGACGCTCGGCGACACGACCGAGGAGCAGGTGTTCACCAGCGACGGCAAGAAGCTGCTTGAACGCCGCCTCGCCAAATCGATCAACGACACGCTGAAGGAAAAGGAAGGATTCGGCGGGGTTGGTAACGTCTACTTTACCAATTTTGTTGTTCAGTGACCTGGCATGGTTAACGGCTCTTCACCACAATCGGGCGAACGGCGGGAACGGCCCCGGCATGTGGCGGAACACGCCACGCTGGGGGTCGCGAACCTCAATCCGTTCGGCGATCTGCACACGCTGCAGCATCTCTCGGCGCGCCTCGCGCGCGGGATGCGCGGCGTGTTCGAGCCGTTGCTGCGCAAGGAAATCCGCACCTTCGCCGAGCCGCTGGTCGTCCAGCGCTTCGCCGATTACCGCGCTGAGCGGCCCGACGGGCTGACCGCCTGGCTGCCGCTGGCGATGACGCCGGCCACGGGCCAGGCGATGGTGGTTCTCGACGGGCGCTTCGTGATGGAACTGCTCGACCTGTTCTTCGGCGGTACCGGCGCCGTCCCGCACGATATGCCGTCCGAATTCACGCCGGCCGCCGAGGCTATGATCGGGCGGCTCGGCATGATGCTCGCCGCACCGCTCAAAGCCGCCTGGGAGCCACTCGCCCGGATCGAGTTCAAGCCCGGTCATGTCGAGGCGAATGCAGCGCTGATCGCCGGCCTCGACGGTGACGATGCAATGGTGATCACCCGTTTCGGCATCGCCGCGGGCAACGCCAAGCCCGTGTTCGTCGACATCGTCTATCCCGTCGCGGCGCTCAAGCCGCACGCCCCGTCGCTGACCGGCAAGGTCCATGCGAAGACGGCCGAGCCTGATCCGGCATGGCGCAACAGCCTGACTCGTGCCGTTATGGGTGTCCGTTTCCCGATCCGATCGGTGCTGGCCGAACCGATGGTCCCGCTCAGCATGCTGATGAACCTGAAGCCTGGTGACGTCATTCCGATCACGCTCGGCGCCGACGTCCCGGTGATGGTCGGCAGCGACCGGTTGGGTGCCGGCACCGTCGGCACGTCCAACGGCCATGCGGCCATTCGTCTCAATTCGATCTCGCACGAAAAACTAGAGGAACTCCAATGACCGACATGACCGGGGGATTCCCCGTCGATTCGTCGCTGGCGGCCAATTTCCGGCTGCTGCAGGACGTCGACGTCAAGCTGACCGTCGAGATCGGGTCGACCTCGCTCACGTTGCGCGAACTGCTCGCCCTGGGCGAATCGAGCGTGATCGAGCTCGATCGTCAGGCGAACGAACTGCTCGACGTGCTGGTCAACGGCACGCTGATCGGCCGTGGCGAGGTGGTGATGGTCGGCGACCATTTCGGCGTGCGCATGACCGAACTGGTCAACCCAGAGAAGCGGGTCTGATCCGCCATGATGTGGTCCTATGTCCTGAAGCTGGTCGTGCTGCTGCCGCTCGTCTGCGGCCTGATGATCGGCTGCCTCTATCTCTGGCGCCGGCTTGAATCGCGCCTGCCCGGCCAGCCCGCCAACCGCATGATGGCGGTCAAGGAAACCATGATGATCTCGCCCGGCCTGCGCCTGGCGGTGATCGAGTTCGAAGGGCGCAAGCTGCTCGTCTCGGTCGGTCGCGGCGGGGTCACCCTGATCGACAAGGGCGACAAATGACCGTCACCGTTACCCGCAAGGGCACCGGCCCGGCGCTGATCAGGACAGCGAAGCCCCGCAACGGCCTCTCATGGGGCAAGGTCGCGCTGCTGGTCCTCGGCATCGTCTTCGCGGTGATGATGGTCCATCCCGCCTTTGCCCAGGCTGCCGCCCCTGCCGTGCCGCCACCCGCGGCACCGGGCGCCGGGGATGCGGTCGATCGCGCGCTCGGCGATCTCGGCGGCGGCAACGCGCCGCTGGCGTTGTCGCTGCAGGTCCTCATCATCATGGGCCTGCTCACGATCCTGCCGGGCATCCTGCTGATGATGACCAGCTTCACCCGGATCATCATCGTGCTCGCGATCCTGCGCCAGGCGCTCGGGCTGCAGCAGACCCCGCCCAACCAGGTGCTGATCGGCCTGTCGCTGTTCCTGTCTTTCTTCGTGATGGCCCCGGTGGTGAACCAGATCAACACGGTCGCGATCCAGCCCTATGCCGAGAACAGAATTGGCGCGACCGACATGATCAAGAACGCATCGGTGCCGCTGCACAGCTTCATGACCAAGCAGACGCGGGTGAAGGACATCACCATGTTCGCCGGCATCGCCAAGTCAGGCCCCTATGCGAAGCCCGCCGACGTGCCCTTCTCGATCCTGCTCCCGGCCTTTGTGACCAGCGAACTCAAGACAGCGTTCCAGATCGGCTTCCTCGTCTTCCTGCCCTTCATCGTCATCGATCTGGTCGTCGCGACCGTGCTGATGTCGCTCGGCATGATGATGATGTCGCCGACGATGATCTCGATGCCGTTCAAGCTGCTGCTGTTCGTCCTGGTCGATGGCTGGGCGCTGACGATGGGCAGCCTCGCCAACAGTTTCGTGAGTTAGCGGCCATGGACGCGGACTATTTCCTGACGATCGCCAACCAGACGATGTGGGTGCTGGCACTCGCCGCGGCGCCGATCCTGATCCCCGCGCTGTTCGCCGGGCTCATCACCGGCATGATCCAGGCGGCGACCTCGATCAACGAGCAGACCCTGTCGTTCGTGCCGAAGCTGATCGTCGTGGCCTTCTCGATTCTGATCTTCGGCGGCCTGATCCTCGGCCTGCTGAGCGACTTCACGGTCAGCATCTTCGAGCGGATTCCGGATCTCGTCCGGTGATCCCGGTTGCGAATCTTTCCCTCTCCCAGCGGGAGAGGGAGGGAACCGCGCAGCGGCGGAAGGGCGAGGGCGAGCGATCCTGCTTGTCGCCCTCGTCCGGCGCCGCGCGCCGCCTTCTCCCGCCGGGAGAGGGATAAAATGCTCGGCTTCGGCCTTTCCGTCGAGCCGCAGCTCTGGGCGCTCATGTTCGTCATGGTGCGCATCGGCGCTGCGTTCATCGCGGCACCCGTGTTCAGCGCTGTGTCGATCCCGGTCACGGTGCGTGTCACCCTGTCGGGCGCGATCGGGGTTCTCGTCCTCGCCGCCCACCCGATCACGCCGCCGGCCGAGATCTTCGCTTTCGCAACGTTTCTCGCGGTCGCGTCCGAGGCGCTGGTCGGCTTCGCGCTTGGGTTCATCCTGCAGATCGCCTTCGCCGCGCCGATGATCGCGAGCGAGGTGATCGGCACGTCGATGGGTATCGGCTTCGCCTCGGCGATCGATCCGCAGAACGGCCGCTCGACGCCAGCGCTCGGCCAGTTCTTCTCGATGATGCTGACGCTCTTGTTCCTGTCGATGAACGGGCATCTCGTGCTCGTCGAGATGATCGTCAAAAGCTATGACGCGCTGCCGGTCGGTGCCTCCTGGCTGACCGCGCAGCAGTTGAAGGACATCGCCTTTTTCGGCGGCTATATCTTCCTCGCCGGCCTGCTGCTCGCGCTGCCGGTCGGTTTCCTGCTGCTGTGCCTCAACCTCGTCGTCGGCATGCTGTCGCGTTCGGCGCCGGCGCTCAACCTCTTCGCGATCGGCCTGCCGACCAGCCTCGCGGTCGGCGTGGTCGCGCTGGCCTTGGCCTTCCCTGCGATGGGTGACTATATGATGGTCATCGTCACCCAAGGGCTCGCCGCCACCCAGAGCCTGGTGCTCGGCTGATGTCGGAGGAATTCGGCGAAAAGACAGAAGCCCCGACGCCAAAGCGCAAGAAGGACGCGGCGGAAAAGGGGGATGTTCTCCGCTCAAAGGAATTCGCGACCGCCCTGGTCGTCATGGCCGGCTGCGCCTGGCTGGCGCTGGCCGGGCCGTCGCTGATCGGGGCGTGCAAGGCGGTGATGGCGTCGAGCTTCCAGTTCGGCCGCGCCGATATCGAGGATTTCTCGCCCTTCCGGCCATTGCTCGATTCGGGCTGGAAGCTTGCCCCGTCGATCATCTCGCTGTTCGCGGTGACCCTCGCCGCCGCGATCCTCAGCCAGGCTGGCCTTGGGTCGTTGAGCTTCAACAGCAGCCTGCTCGCGCCCAAGGCATCGCGGATCAATCCGGCATCGGGGCTGAAGCGAATCTTCGGGCCGCAGGGCTGGATGGAACTGGGCAAATCCCTGCTCAAGGTCATCCTGCTCGGGTCGATCGGCGCCTATATGCTGTGGAAGGCGTCGAAGGCGTCGATCGGGCTGGTGTCCTCCGACATCAACGGCGCGATCGGCGCGCTGGGCGACAGCCTGATGACCATATTGTTCGTCATGGCCGGTGGGTTGCTGATCATTGCCGGCATCGACCTGCCGATCCAGATCCTCCGCCTGCTCGGCAAGCTGCGCATGACCAAGCAGGCGGTTCGCGACGAGCACAAGGAAACCGAGGGTTCGCCCGAGGCGAAGGGGGCGATCCGCCAGCGCCAGCGCGACGTGATGAAGCGCGGCATGCGCAAGGCAGTCGCCGGGGCCCATGTCGTGCTGACCAACCCGACTCATTTCGCGGTGGCGCTGCGCTACGATCGCGGCAGCGATCAGGTGCCGGTCGTGGTCGCCAAGGGGCGCGGCGTGATGGCGCTGGCCATTCGCGAACTGGCCGGCGAATCGCAGGTGCCGATCCTGGAATATCCGGCGATCGCCCGCGCGCTCTATTATACCAGCCGCGAAGGACAGGAGATACGCGACGACCTGTACCAGGCGATCGCCACGATCCTTGCCTTCGTGTTCGGCATCAATGCTCAGGCCGGCGGCAGCCCGCCGCCCGTGCCGGTGCCGCAAACCGCCCGGTTCGACGAAAACGGGGTCAAACAAGCCTAAAGATTGGCCCCGAACGGCCGATATCATGGGTGAAGCTTCCGAGGATAGAATCATGGTCAGTACATCTATCGCGGGTACGCTCGGTACCGGTTCCGGCGTGGACTTCACCGCGCTCGCCAACCAGCTGGTCGACGCGCAATTCGCGACCAAGCTCAAGAACCTGACCGCCACCAACACGAAGCTCACCGCGCAGATCTCCGGCGTCGGCCAGATCAAGAGCGGCATCACCGCTTTTTCGACCAGCCTGACCGCGCTGATCAAGGGCGGTTCGCTGGCGACTCAGCCGACCAGCTCGAACACGTCACTCGTCACCACGAAGGCGCTGCCTGGCGCCAAGCTTGCCGGCTTTACGGGATCGATCGAGGTACGCCAGCTTGCCGCCGCCCAGTCAGCCGCCACCGGCCCGATCGCCGACAAGTCGGCCCCGATCGGGACGGGCATGCTGACCCTGACGCTCGGCACCGCGACGGTCACCGATGGCGCGATGACTGATTTCACCGCCGGCAGCGGCAGCCCGATCAACATCGCGATCACCTCGACCAATTCGAGCCTCACCGGGATCGCCGCGGCGATCAATGCGCGAAACGCCGGCGTAACCGCGTCGATCGTCAGCGATGCGGATGGTTCGCGCCTCGTGCTCAAGGGCCCGACCGGCGCGAGCCAGGCCTTCACCATGACCGCCACGGAAAATCCCGGCTTCGAGGGTCTGTCGGCGCTCAATGTCGGCGTCGGTGCGACCGGCACGACGATCGGCAGCACCGCGAAGGACGCGATCGTCGCGGTCGACGGCGTCGCGGTCAAGCGATCGACCAATTCGATCAGCGACCTGATCGACGGTGTGCAAATCAATCTGGTCGGTGCATCGGTCGGCACCAAGGTCACGCTCGGCACCAGTTCGCCGAATGCGAACATCACGCAATCGGTCAACGATTTCGTCGACACCTATAATCAGCTGCTGGCGGTGGTGAAGCAGGAAACGGATGCCAAGACCGGTGCGCTCTCCGGCGATCCGGTGGCGAAGTCGCTCACCCGGGCACTTGCCCAGCTTACCGTCACCAGGCTGGTGCCGGGCAGCGGGACTGACGCGCCGGCGACGCTGGCCAATATCGGCGTGATGACCAACAAGGACGGCACGCTTTCGGTCAATGCCGCCAAGCTCACCGCGGCGCTGGCCAAGGATCCGGCGGCGGTCGAGGCGATGTTCGCCGACGGCACGGGCGCAAGCGGCAATGGTTTGGGCGCGGCGCTCGCCGCCATCACCGACAATGCGGTCAGCACCAAATATGGCCTTGGCGCGAGCGCTGACCGCTATACCAAGGCCCAGTCGTCCATCGCCGACGACCAGGCGAAAATATCCGACCAGGAGGACAAGCTCCGCACGCGGCTGACCGCGCAGTTCGCCGCGACTGACGCGCGCGTCGCTGCCTACAAGGCCACGCAGGACTATCTGAAGCAGCAGGTCGCCGCCTGGAATGCGCCGAAGGGATGATCAAATACGCAAGCGCGTTGCGCGATCCCGATGCCACCTATCGCCAGATCGACCTTGTCGGCCGCACCGCCGAGGCTGATGGACCGGCGCTCGTCCAGCTCCTCTACGAGGAGGCGATCCATGCACTCCGCGCCGCTGCCTGGGCGGCCGAGAACCAGCAATCCAAGGCCAAGAGCGACAAGGTGACCCGCGCCACCGCGATCCTGTTCGCGCTTGAGGCCAATCTCGATCACGAGGCCGGCGGCGAGGTCGCGCAGACACTGGCGCGGCTTTATGCCGGTGTGCGGCGCATGATCATCGATGCAAGCATCGGCAATGATCCCGCGCCTTTCCGTGAGGTCGCGACGATGCTCGACGAGATCAGCCAGGCCTGGCGGACCGCCCGCACGAGCTGAATAGTGTTGCTGGCCATGGTTGCGGGGTGATTAACCAAATCGTGACCGGCCCGTCCTAGGGTCGCCCTCATCAAGGACGGGACCTCGCCAGATGGATGTTTTCGGCAAGCTGGAATCGGTGGCGCAGCGGCGCGGCCCGGTGCGAACGATCCTCGCGGTCGACGACAGCCGGACCAACCTGGGCGTATTGGGGCGCCGCCTCGGGCATCTCGGCTATCTGACCGTGCTCAGCGACAACGGTGCGGAGGCGCTCGACCTGATCGCCGCGCGCGGCTTCGATCTGGTCCTGCTCGACATGGTCATGCCCCGCATGACGGGCGTGCACGTGCTGGCTGAAATCCGCGGCAGCCGGGACACCGCCGATCTGCCGGTCATCATGCTTACGGGGCGCAGCGATCCGTCGGCCGCGGTCGAGGCGCTGGCGGCCGGTGCTGACGATCATGTGGCCAAGCCCTTTGCCTTCGAAGTGCTCGCCGCGCGGATCGAACGCGTGCTTGCCCGCGCCCGGCGCATCGCCGAGCTAAAGCGTTCCAATGCGACGCTCGACGCGCGCATCGCCGCGCGCGCGATGGAGCTTGGTGAAGCGAAGAGCGCGCTGGCGGCAACCCGCGCTGATCGCCAGCGGCTGATCGCGTCGATCCAGGCGCTCAATGACGAGGTCGAGCGCCTCAGCGCCCGCGCCGGATAGGGTCAGCCGTGCCCGAACCAGTGGCGGCGCACGAAATAGATGATGATTCCCGCCGAGATCACGGTGCAGGCAGCCGTGATCGCATCGAACGCCCATGGCGCCTCGGCATAGGGCAGTCCCTTGACGTTCATGCCATATAGACCGGTGATGAAGGTCAGCGGCAGGAAGATCATCGCGGCGATCGAAATGATCAGGGCGCGACTGTCGATCTGCTCGGCGCGAAGATCGGTCAGCGCCTCGTGCATCAATGCCGCGCGTTCGCGAATGCTTTCCAGCTCTTCGGCCATGCGCGCTGCGCGGTCGGCCGCCGCACTGAGATGCAGCCGGTCGTCGTCCTGCAGCCAGTCGCACGGCAGCGCGGCCAGCTTCTCGATCGCGGCCCGCTGCGGCGCGAGGAAGCGACGATAGCCGATTGCCGCGACGCGTACCTTGGTGACGTGACGACGCAGCTCGAACACCTTGTCGGCATCGAGATCGGCCTCGCAATCGTCAAGCGTGTCGCCGAGATCGGCGACCTCGGGATCCAGGTTGCGGGTGATTGCCGATGCGAATTCGGCGATCAGGTCGCCGGGATCGCGGATCTTGCCGCCCTCGATCGTCTCGACCACATCGTCGACCGCGACCAGCGCACGCCGCGTCACGGAGATCACCCGCCCCGCCGTCGCCCAGATCCGCACGGAGGCGAGCGGCTCGGAGGTTGGGGTTTCCTCGCTCGACCGGCCGCGCAGGTTGAGAAAGGCGCCATCGCCCACGGCGTCGCAGCGCGGGCGAGTCTCGGTCGCGGTCAGCGCATCGACGATATAATCGGGTGCCTTGGCCTCTTCGACCAGCCAGGCCTGGGCATGTTCGTTGTTGGTGGTCAGATGGACCCAGATCAGGTCGGCCTCGCTTGCCAGCGCCTGCTTGATCTCGACCCGTTCGGCCTTGCCGCCCGATACGCGATAGGCAAATCCGCTCATGCCAGCTCCATATAGATTGCAAGTCCCGGACCGGGCTCAACCGGCGACATGCTGCAAAGGGTCCGTGGCGCATCAGCCCGTGCGCGGTCGAGGATCGCGATTGGCACGTCGGCGCGATGATAGACATGGTCGGCCAGGCCGATCAGGCGCGCTTCCCCGATGGTCAGGTCCTCGGGATCGGTCGAGCGAAGGCGGATCGTGACGAACCGGTCGCGTTCAGGCGAGTCCAGGTCGGCCAGCCATGCCGCCGCCATGTCGGCGGTGGCCGTCAGTGGATCCAGCGCGCCGCCGGGGGCGAGCGCCTTGCCGAGCGCGCGCCTGCGATCGTCGACCGCCGGCAGCTTTTGCCGCAGTGCAGCCCGGGCTTGATACAGCGCGTTCGCGAGTCCGCCGAGACTCGCCGGCAGGATCGTTTCCAGCCGCTGGCGCAGCGCCGCGGCGAGCCCCGCGGAAGCGCCGCCCGTTCCGATCGCAACTAGCACGGGCGCGCGGTCGACGATCGCGGGCAAGGTGAAATCGCACCAGTCCGGCCGGTCGACGGCGTTGACCAGGATGCCGCGCGCCCTGAGCCGGGCGACTGCCTCGCCGGCAAGCGCCTCGTCGGCGATCGCCACGATCGCCAGCGCGGCATCGGCATCCTCGTCGCCGATCACCGCGCCCGCGCGCTCGAGCAGGCGCCGTTTCGCGTCGGCCGCGTCGCCGTCGCCCAGCAGGATCACCGGCCGGTCCGCCAACCGCACGAAAAGCGGCAGGCCGTGCAGGCTCACGCGGTCAGCCACTCCGGCAAGCGCTCGGCGGCGATGATCGTCTCGGGCTCGATCCGGTCGGCGACCACCGCGAACCTGTCGCCATCCACCATCACCTCGGGCACCAGCGCGCGACTGTTGTACGTGCTCGCCATGGTCGCGCCGTACGCGCCGGCGGTACGGAATATCGCGAGATCGCCGGATTTCACGGCATCGATGTCGCGTGCCATCGCGAAAGTGTCGCCGCTTTCGCAAACCGGGCCGGCGATGTTGGCGATCATGCGCTCGCCGGTCGGGCGGACCGCCGCGAAATCATGCCATGCATCGTACAGCGCCGGCCGGGCCAGGTCGTTCATGGCCGCGTCGACGATCACATAGGGATTGGTCACGCCGGGCTTCACCCAGATCACTTTGGTCAGCAGCACGCCGGCATTGCCCGCGATGACCCGGCCGGGCTCGAACATCAGCATGACGTTCCAGCCCTTGGTCACCCGCGCGACCATCGCGCCATATTCGGCCGGGCTTGGCGGGTTGTCGCCGGCCTTGTACGGCACGCCCAGGCCTCCGCCGAGATCGACCCGCTCGATCGGATGGCCGGCGGCACGCAATTGGGCGACGAGCTCGCCGACACGGGTATAGGCCGCCTCAAGCGGGGCGAGATCGAACAGCTGGCTGCCGATATGAATGGCGATTCCGCGCATCGCGAGGCCGGGCAGGGCGGCAAGCCGGCCGAAGATTGCGGGGGCCTGGTCGATCGGCACGCCGAACTTGTTCTCGCTCTTGCCGGTCGAGATCTTGGCATGGGTGCCGGCATCGACATCGGGGTTCACCCGGAGCGTTGCATTGGCGCGGATTCCCATCGCCGCGGCCAGGCCGGACAGGGCTTCGCCTTCCTCTTCCAGTTCGAGGTTGAACTGGCCAAGGCCGGCATCGAGCGCCCGCAGCAACTCGACCCGGGTCTTGCCGACCCCGGAAAAGACTACGTCCTCGGCCTTCATGCCTGAGGCGAGCGCGCGGGCCAGCTCGCCGCCCGAAACGACATCGGCGCCATAGCCCTCGTCAGCCAGCACCTTGAGCACCGCCAGATTGGGGTTGGCCTTGATCGCATAGGCGAAATGGGCGCGTTCGACGCCTGCCAGCCCCTCGCGGAACACCCGCGCATGCCGGGTCAGCGTCGCGCGTGAATAGACATAGACCGGTGTACCCACCGTGCTGGCGATGCGTTCCAGGGGAACGCCCTCGGCGTGAAGAGCGCCGTCGATGATTCTGAAATGGTCCATATTCTCAATTCGGCGGCGGGAGGTCGAAATCGTCGCTGCGGCGATTCTCGGAAGTCTTGAGAAGCTCGTCGCTGCGGGAGGGGCGTGCCTGGGTGCTTGGTTTGAGCAGGTCCTGGGCAGGTGGCGGTGCCTTGGCGCCATAGGGCGCCACCGGCAGGGATTCGCCTTTTTTCGGCCTGATGTCGTTCCGTGCCCCGCAACCGGCGAGGGCCCCCGATACGGCCAATGCCATGACCATCACGATCGCGCGTTTCATGATCCGCTTTCCTTCCTCGCCGCCGCGATCGCCGCGCGCACCCGCTCAGGTGCCGTGCCGCCGAAGCTCGTCCGGCTGGCGACCGACGCATCGACGCTCAGCACATCATAGACGCGTTGGTCGATCCGCGCATCGATTGCCTGCAGGTCGCCGAGTTGAATCGCGTCGAGGGCGATCCCCAGCTCCTCGGCCAGCTTCACCGCGCGGCCGGTGATGTGATGCGCCTCGCGGAACGGAATACCCGCCTCGCGCACCAGCCAGTCGGCCAGGTCGGTCGCGGTCGAGAAACCGGCTTCGGCCAGGCCGCGCATCCGGTCGGTGCGGAAGGTCGCGCTTTCCACCATGCCGGTCATCGCCGCGATCGACAGGCCGAGCAGGTCGTGCGCCTCGAACACCGGCGGCTTGTCGTCCTGCATGTCCTTCGAATAGGCCAGCGGCAGGCCCTTCATGGTGATCATCAGCGCGGTCAGGCACCCGATGATCCGTCCGGAATGACCGCGCACCAGTTCGGCAGCGTCCGGATTGCGCTTCTGCGGCATGATCGACGATCCGGTGGACCATTGATCGGACAACGACACGAAGCCGAAGGGCTGCGACGCCCAGAGGATGAATTCTTCCGCCAGCCGCGACAGGTGAAGCGCGCATTGTGCCGCCGCCGTCAGATACTCGATCGCGAAATCGCGGTCGGACACGCCGTCCAGCGAGTTGCGCATCGGCCCGTCGAAGCCGAGCGCCGCCGCGGTCATCTCCCGGTCGATCGGGAATCCCGTGCCGGCGAGCGCCGCCGAGCCGAGCGGCGAGCGGTTCATGCGCGCGCGCGCATCGGCGAACCGGCCGCGGTCGCGCGCGATCATCTCGTGATAGGCCATCAGGTGATGGCCCAGCGTCACCGGTTGAGCGCTCTGCAGATGGGTGAAGCCGGGCATCACGCTCGCGGCATGGTCTTCAGCACGGGCGAGCAGGGCCTGCTGGAAATGCGCAAGGCCGGCATCGACCGAGTCGATCGCATCGCGCACCCAGAGCCGGAAATCGGTCGCGACCTGGTCGTTGCGCGATCGCGCGGTGTGCAGCCGGCCGGCGGCCGGGCCGATCGCCTCGGCAAGGCGTGCCTCGGTCTGCATATGGATGTCTTCGAGGACGAGATCCTCGGTAACGCCGTTCGCCTCGTAATCGGCCGCGACCAGGTCGAGCCCGGCGATGATCGCCGCGATGTCCCCGGCCGAGACGATGCCCTGGGCGCCGAGCATCGCCGCATGGGCTTTCGATCCGGCCACATCCTGGCGCCACAGCCGCTTGTCGAACGGGATCGAGGCATTTATCTCGCGCATCACCGCCGCCGGCCCTTCGGCGAAGCGGCCGCCCCACATGGCATTGGATCGGTCCGACATGTCCTTCCGCTCGACGATCGTCTCTCTCCTGGCCACCGGGCTGCTGATCGGCGGCTGCGATAGGCAAGTCTCCGCGCCGGAGCAAGCAAAGGCCTCGCCGGCCGTACCGGCAGCGACCGGCCCGAACCAGGGCGGCAAGGCCGCGGCGGGTGCAATCGGCACGCTCGATCGCAGCCATAAGGGCGAGGCAGCGCCGAAACTGGCGTTCCAAGACCCGGCGGGCAAGCCGGTGACGATCGCTGCCTTTGCCGGCAAGCCGTTGCTGCTCAATCTCTGGGCAACCTGGTGTGCGCCCTGCGTCGCTGAGATGCCGACGCTCGATGCGCTGGCAAAGGATATGAAGGTGGTGGCGGTCAGCCAGGATCTGGGTGGCGCGGAAAAGGTCGCGCCTTTCTTCGCGAAGGCCGGCCTGAAACATCTCCAGCCCTATCTCGACCCCGCCATCGGTCTTAGCGTCGCGTTGAACGCTGAACTGCCGACCAGCATTCTCTATGACTCGACCGGTCATGAGGTCTGGCGAATGACCGGGGGCATGGACTGGACGACCCCGGCTGCCCGGCGATTGCTCGCCGAGGCGCGCTGACCAGCCGGGCGTTCGCACCTCCCGTCGAGCGGGCGCAGTAGAAGCGTTCGATAGTTTCGGCTGACCCTGGGCTCTGCGCTAGCAGCGCCATTTCGGCCTTGTCCGGCCCGTTCGCCGGATAGGATCGAATCCCTGCCCTTTTTGCATCGGCCTCCCCTCGGCTGACCCGACCCGTTTCGGACTCGCTTGACGCCCGTCCGAAGCGGCCGTAGGAATGCCTCGATTTTCGATCATATATCATATCAAATCATAAATAAGATCAGATCGAGAGTTGAGAGGATAACCAGTCTGAAAGGGGGAGCGGGATGCGATTCTCGTCAAAAATCAAAATAAGCGGTTCGGTGATTGCGTTGACGGCGGCGATGGCGCTCGTTCCGGGCATCGCCTCCGCGCAGAACGCGCCAGCGGCCGGAGAGGCCAGGCCGGCACCAGCCGACGACGCGACCCTGCCCCAGGAAACCCTGACTGACGGTTCAGCGGCTGACATGAGCAAGGACATCGTCGTCACCGGCACCAGCATCAAGGGCGTGGCGCCGATCGGGTCGAACCTCGTCTCCGTCGGCCAGGCGACGATCGAGAAGGTGGCGCCGATCAACGTATCGCAGCTGGTCAACACCGTGCCGGCGATCACGACATCGGGCTCATTGGCCCAGGGCGAGAATGCCTATTCCTATTATTCGCCGCAGATCCACAGCCTTGCCGGCTCGTCGTCCAACACGACGCTGGTGATCATGGACGGCCTGCGCCTCCCGGGCGGCGGCACGCAGTTCGCCCAGACCGATCCCAACATCATTCCGGTCAGCGCGGTCGAGCGAGTCGAGGTTCTCGCTGACGGCGCGTCCTCGGTGTACGGTTCGGACGCGGTCGCGGGCGTGGTCAACTTCATCACCCGCCGTACCTATGACGGGCTCGAGGTGAATGCCCGCTACGGCTTCGCCGACGCCTATCACAACTACGATATCAACGGCATCTGGGGCACCAAGTGGGATACCGGCGGCGTGTACATCGCCGGGTCGTACAGCAAGGCCAGTACGCTCTATAACCGCGATCGCTCCTTTGCGAGCCTGGGCGATTTCCGTCCGGTCGGCGGTACCAATACCAACGCCTATACGTGCAACCCGGCGACGATCCAGGTGACCAACCGGTCCGATGGCGGTGCCGTATCCGGCGTCTATCTCTCGCCCGGCGCGACGACGACCGTGGCCAACACCGCGGTCAACGCGCCATGCAATACCTCCGTATATGGTGTTCTGGTGTCGGGCCAGTGGCGCGCCAACACCATGATGAAGGTGTATAACGAGTTCGGCGACAAATTCCGCATCACCGCGATGCTGAACTACAATATCCAGAAGACGACATCGCCGAACGGCCCGGGCACTCTTACCAATGCGACTGCCTTCGGCCCCGGTCGCGGTATCGCTTCATACACTGCGCCCAACGGTACCGTGACGGCATTTCCTCAGGTAAACCCGTTCTTCGTCGCTCCGGCCGGTTCGCCGACCGCGAACCAGGAATCGTTGAGCTGGCTCGCGCTGCGAGACGACGGCAAATATGGCTATGGCGAATCCGAAGCGGATTCGATCTACGCCACCTTCGTCGCTGAATATGATCTGAGCGACAGCTGGACCGTGAAGTTCAGCGATGCCTTCGGACGGAACCGCTCGGCGCTGAACACGATCGACGGTTTCTGCAGTTCCTGCGCGTTGCTGGCATTGAACGGCACCGCCCAGCTCAGCGGCAGCACGACGACGACCGACGTCGCCGGCCAGAACGTGATTGCGCTGAACCTGCCGCTCACCACGGCAAATGCGCTCGACGTGTGGCGGACCGGCTCGGCCAACCGCACCTCGGCGGCGGTTCTCCGCTCGCTTTATGGTGCCGACAGCCAGAACACCAATTTCAACACCTTCAACCAGATGAAACTGGATTTCCAGGGCGGCATCTTCAACCTGCCCGCCGGCGAAGTGAAGGTGGCGTTCGGCGGGGAGCATTACTGGGCCGACGAAACCCAGAAGATCAACGGCTCGAACGGCACCGGCCCCTCGGTGACCGGCGCGACCTTCCGGCAATATATGTACAAGCGCACGGTCAACTCGGCCTATGGCGAAATCGTCATTCCGGTGATCTCGCCCGACATGGGGATTCCGTTCTTCCGCCGGGTCGATCTGGATATCTCCGGGCGTTACGATCACTATAGCGACGTCGGCAGCACCACCAACCCGAAGTTCGCCGCGAACTGGGAAGTCTTCGAGGGCGTCAAGCTTCGCGGCAACTATGCGACGGCTTTCGTGGCGCCGCCGCTCGCGGTCATCGGCGATCCCAGCCAGGGCTATCTCTATGCCTCGGGCAGCGTCGGCAACCAGGGCCAGCTCGTCGTTCCCGTCGCCAACTATCCGAGCGTGGTGAACGTGCCCGGTGCGGTGGTCACCAACACCAGCACTGCCTGCACGGCGACGGCGACAACCTGCACGATCGGCCTGGCGGCGAATCCCGGCATGCGTCGCCAGCTCGGCGGCGGCTTCTCGAACATGGTGCCGCAGAAGGGCACGAGCTACTCGTTCGGCCTCGATCTGGCGCCACGCTTCATGCCGGGCTTCACGGCGGCGGTGACCTGGTTCCACAATCAGTTCATCGGCGGCGTCAGTTCGCCGAGTCCGACGGCGATCGTGAACTCGGCCGGTCTGCGCAACCTGCTCACGATCTGCCCGGGAACCCCCGGCGCGAACTCGGACGGAAGCTGCAGCCAGGCCCAGATCGATACCTTCGCCAACATCGCGAACGGGTCGACCATCTCAGGTGCGATCCCGGACAAGATCTACTTCTTCCTGGACCAGAGCTCGCGCAACGCCCTGAACCTCACGGTCGAGGGTATCGACTTCCAGGCAAGCTACCGTACGTCGATCGGCGATCTGGGCAACTTCACCGCCGGCATAGGCGGGACGTACTTCACGAAGTTCACCCAGAACTTCGGCGGCGGCACGTCGTTCAGCATCCTGAACACCTCGGGCTACAACACGACCTTCCCGTCGGTTCAGTACAAGCATCGTGCGCAGCTCGGCTGGGAGCTGGGTGGCATCTCGGCCGACCTGTTCTGGAACCACACCGGTTCGTACCGGAACTGGATCAGCACCTCGGTGATTCCGATCACGACCAACTCGATCGGCAACCCGACTGGCGGCGGCGACA
Source organism: Candidatus Sphingomonas phytovorans (assembly GCA_029202385.1). NCBI lineage: Bacteria > Pseudomonadati > Pseudomonadota > Alphaproteobacteria > Sphingomonadales > Sphingomonadaceae > Sphingomonas > Candidatus Sphingomonas phytovorans. The sequence goes on along the minus strand of CP119314.1, from coordinate 3,946,618 downwards.
AGGTCAAGGCGGACAACACCTTCGACCTTCACCTCCAGTACACGGTCAAGAGCGAGGGCATGTTCAACGGCTGGCAGGCTTATGTCGACGTGAAGAACCTCTTCGACAAGGATCCGCCTTTCTACAACGGCAACACCGCCGGCATCATCGGCGGTGCCTGGGGTTACAACGGCTTCGTCTCGAACCCGCTTGGGCGCCAGATCGCGGTGGGTCTGCGGACGAAATTCTGATCCTCCATCCGCTCGCTCCTTTCCGGGGAGCGAGCGGACCCTTTCTCTACCGGGCGGAACAAGACGGCCATGACGATCAGCAAGCGGGAACGGATGCGAGAGGGGTTTCTCCCCGGCGCCGGCCTCGCGGCCGTACGACCTCGCGCTGCGGATATTCTTTCACCTTCAGCGCGTGCCGGTCGCGGATGGAGATCGGCCGGATGACGCCGATCGAAACGACAAGACGGACGAAGAACGTCCCCGGACAAAATGGAGCGGGTCCTATGCGTGCATGTAGCTTGATGAGCGTGGCGGCGATGATGGCGGGGGCGCTGACCGCGGTGCCGGCCTTGGCGAAGACCGTGGCGCTGTCTCACTTCACGCTGATCGACGGCACCGGCCGGGCGCCGGTCAGGGACTCGGCGATGATCATCACCGACGGCAAGATCAGCTGGGTCGGCCCGGCCACGAAGCTGAAGGTACCAGCGGGCGTCGCGGTCACCGACCTGACCGGCAAGTTCGTCATGCCGGGGATCATCGACAGCCATGTCCATCTGGGGCTGGTCGACGGCATCACCCAGGACCTGAAATATTATACCCGGGAGAATGTCGAGCGGCAGCTCAGGCTCTACGCGGCTTACGGCGTCACCTCGGTCCAGGTGCTTGGCACCGACAAGGACGAGATCCACGCTATCGTCAGCGATATCCGGGCCGATCCGGCTGGTCGGGCGCGGGTGTGGACGGCCGGTCGCGGCGTCGTGTTCAAGGGGTCCTATGGCGGTGTCGCCGGGCTCGACGCCCAGGTCGCGACGCCGGCCGAGGCCAGGGCGATGGTCGATCGCGAGGCGGCCAAGGGCAGCGACTTCATAAAGCTGTGGGTCGATGACGAGTTCGGCGATATCGCCGAACGCATGCCGCCGGCGATCAGCAGCGCGGTAATCGCGGAGGCGCACAAGGACGGCAAGAAGGCCGTCGCGCACATCTTCTACTACGACAATGCCAGGGAGCTGACCCGTGAGGGCGTGAACGGTTTCGCCCACTCGGTTCGCGACCGTGCTGTCGATGTCCCGCTGCTCACCGCGATGAAGGCGAAGGGCGTGTGGCAGATCGCCGCGACGCTGAGCCGCGAGGCGAGCTTCACCTACGATCTGCTGCCCTTTGTCGACGATCCCTTCTTCTCGCGGGGCGTGACCCCGGCGGTGATCGAGGAGCTCAAGAGCCCGGCGCGGCGCCAGCGCCTCGCCGCCGGGCCACATTTCGCTCAATATCCGGGCGTCCTGAAAGTCGCGATGGAGAATTTCGGGCGCGAGGCGAAGGCCGGCATTCCCTATGGAATGGGCACCGACAGCGGCCCGACGGCACGCTTCCCTGGCTATTTCGCCCATTGGGAGCTCGAGCTGATGGTCAAGTCGGGCATCACGCCGCTCCAGGCGCTGACCGCCGCGACCAGCCGCAACGCCAGCTTCATGGGCGCGAGCGGCATCGGCACGATCGCGCCCGACAAGGCGGCCGACCTGCTGGTGCTCGACAAGGATCCGACCGCTGATATCCGCAATACCCGCGCGATCGACAGCGTCTATCTTGCCGGCGAGCAGGTGCCGACGATCTGGCAGACCTGCACCGGCCGCGCCGCCGACGCCTGCACGGGTGGCCCGAAATGAGTGACGGCGCGGAGCCAACCCTTGTCCGGCACCCCACTCTTGTCCGGCACAAAATACTGTGGCTGACGGTGCTCGCTTATCTCATCACCTATATGGACCGGGTCGTCATCTCGACCGCGGCGCCGTCGATCCAGAAGGAATTCGGCTTCCATGACGTGACGATGGGCTGGATCTTCGGCGCCTTCTCCATTTCCTATGCCCTGTTCCAGATTCCGGGCGGCTGGCTTGGCGACAAGTTCGGGCCGCGCCGCGCGCTCACCGGCGTCGTGCTCTGGTGGTCGACCTTCACCGCCGCGACCGCGCTGACCTGGTCGGCCGGATCGATGGTCGTCACCCGGTTCCTGTTCGGCATGGGCGAGGCGGGGGCCTTTCCCATCGCCACCCGCTCGCTCTCGCGCTGGATGCTCCCGGCTGAACGCGGCTGGGCGCAGGGCCTCACCCATGCCGGCGCGCGACTGGGCGGGGCGGTGACACCGGTGTTCGTCGCATTGCTGATCGTCGATTTCGGCTGGCGCATGCCCTTCATCGCCTTCGCTGCGGTCGGCATCGCCTGGGCGGTCTTCTGGTTCTGGTTCTACCGCGACAGCCCGCGCGAGCACGCGTCGGTGAACGAGGCGGAGCGCGCGATGATCGAGGAAGCGCTCGGTGAGGGCCGCGCCAGGGCAAGCGTTCCCTGGGCGAAGCTGCTCGCGCGGCCCCAGCTCTGGCTGCTGTCGGCGATGTATTTCTGCTACGCCTATTGCATCAACATCTTCCTGACGTGGTTCCCGAAATATCTCCACGATGCGCGGGGATACGACATCGCGTTGATGGGCCTGTTCGCCAGCCTGCCGCTGATGGCGGGCGTTGTGGGCGACCTCGCCGGCGGATGGTTCTCCGATCATCTGGTCAAGCGCGGCCGCGGCCTGCGGCTCGCGCGGCGCTGGGTGTCGGTGGCTGGTTTCGCGATCGCGGCCACGATGATCCCGCTCGCCACCGCGTCGGACAATCATGTGGTCAGCATCGCCTGCTTCTGCCTCGCGCTGTTCGGGCTCGAGCTGACGGTCGGTGTGTCCTGGGCGGTGACGCTCGATATCGGCGGCGCGTTCGCCGGCTCGGTCTCGGCGGTGATGAACACCATCGGCAATCTGGGCGCGTTCGTCGCCGCGACGCTGACCGGCTATATCGTCTCGGCGAGCGGCTGGGGCTCGGCGTTCGGCGTGCTGGCCGGCCTGTGCGTGGCGGCGGCCCTGCTGATGTTCACGATCGACGCGTCGCGCCCGCTCATTCCCGAACCCGCGCATGAGTGACGACGGCATGGACGGTCACGGGCGTATCGACACCTTCGGCAACAGGCTCGGGGCAGGGGCTGTAGTCCTGCTCGCAGGAGTATCGAGATGAGATATATTGCAGCACTGACAACGTTCGTCATGATGGCGGGAGCAGCCGCCACGATCTCGGGTGCACCGCCGGGGAACGCCGCGAATGGCGCCGTGATCTTCAAGAAGTGCGCCTCGTGCCACAGCGTCGACCCTTCGGGTAAGAACGGCCTTGGCCCCAATCTGCGCGGTGTGGCCGGGCGCAAGGCAGGCATGGTCGCCGGCTTCACTTATTCGCCCGCGATGAAGGCATCGGGGCTGGTCTGGAACGACCAGACTCTCGCGCGCTTCCTCGCGGCCCCTCGCCAGACGCTCCCGGGCACCCGGATGATCTTCATCGGTCTGCCTAGGCCCGAAGATCAGGCTGATGTGATCGCCTATCTCAAGCAGAACAGCGCGAAGAAATAATCCCTTGGGAATCAATCAGATGAATATCCTCTCACTCTCTCCTTCAGCAGGCATCTCATGACTATCTTCGGCACCATGCGCCTTCCCCGCTCGGTCCTGTTCGGTGTCGGCCAGCGCCGCGCCATCGGCAAGGTGACGGCCTCGCTCGGCAGGCGCGCCCTTATCTGCACCGACGCGCGCCTGGCCGCGGACCCGGCGTTCGGGACGATGCTCGCCGATCTCGAAGAGGCAGGGGTCGAGACTCATGTCTATGACCAGACCCAGCCCGACCTGCCCGTCGAATCGATCCTTGAATGCGTGGAGCAGGTTCGCGGCTTCACCGCCGATGTCGTGCTCGGCATCGGCGGCGGCAGTTGCATGGACCTGTCGAAGGTCGTTGCGGTGCTGCTCGCGCATGGCGGCGGCATCAGCGACTATTATGGGGAGTTCAAGGTTCCCGGGCCCGTCCTGCCGCTGGTCGCGGTGCCGACCACCTCGGGCACTGGTTCGGAGGTCACGCCCGTCGCCGTGGTCTCCGACAACGCGCTCGGTGCCAAGGTCGGCATCGCCAGCCCCTATCTGATCCCGATGGCGGCGATCTGCGATCCGGAACTGACGATCACCTGCCCAAAGGGCCTCACCGCCTGCTCGGGCTCGGATGCGATGACCCATGCGGTCGAGGCGTTCACCGCGCTCGCCCGCCCGATCGATGCGATGCTGACCCAGGATCATGTCTTCGTCGGCAAGAACGGCTTGTCGGATCATTTCGCCAGGCTGGCGGTGAAGAGCGTGTGGGACAGCCTCAAGGCGGGATATGACGACGGTAGCAACATGGTCGCGCGCGAGCAGCTCATGCTCGGCTCGCTGGCCGCCGGCTGCGCGTTCGGTGTGGCGGGCACGGCGGCGGCGCACGCGCTGCAATATCCGGTCGGCAATTTGACTCACACGGCGCATGGCGACGGGGTCGCGGCGCTGCTGCCCTATGTCATGCAGTTCAACCGTCCGGCGGCAGTCCCGGCCTTTGCGGAGCTTGCCCGCGTCGTCGGCCTCGGGTCACCGGACGACAATGAGGATGTGCTGTCGCAGCTCTTCATCGACGGCATTGCCGACTTGTTCGCGTCGGTCGGTATTCCCACCTCGCTCAGGCAGCTCGGCCTGGCCGAAGACATGCAGGACTATGTCGCGGAGAACGGCCTGAAGGCGCAGCGCCTGATCAAGAACAACCCCCGTCCCCTCGATCTCGACGCGATGCGCAGCATCACCGCCGCCGCCTATGCGGGCGACCGTTCGTTGCTGCTCGATCGCGTGAATCTGAACTTCCAGAAGGCAAAATGATGGAATCCCTGAACAGTTACGCCGCCCCCGCCGCCGGGGAGCATGAAGCGCCGTTCAACATCCCGACCGATTTGCTGATCGGTGATGCCTGGGTCGAGGGTCATGGCCGTGGCCGTATCGAGGTGGTCAATCCCTCGACCGGCGGCGTGCTGACCGCGATCGCCGACGGCACGGTCGAGGACGGCATCGCCTGTGTCGACGCCGCCGAGGCCGCCGCGGCCGCCTGGGCCGCCACCGCGCCCCGCGCCCGCGCGACGATCCTGATGGCGTGCTGGGAAAGGATGATGGCGAACGCTGAATGGCTCGCCCAGCTCATCAGCCTGGAAAATGGCAAGTCGCTGCCCGATGCGCGCGGCGAGGTCGGCTATGCCGCCGAATTCTTCCGCTGGTATGCGGAGGAAGCGGTGCGCATCAACGGCGAGCTGTCCGTCTCGCCGGCCGGCAACAACCGAATCCTGGTCCAGTATCAGCCGATCGGCATCTCGGTGCTAATCACGCCGTGGAACTTCCCGGCGGCGATGGCCACGCGAAAGATCGCCCCGGCGCTCGCGGCCGGCTGCACCGTCATCCTGAAGCCTGCGGCGGAAACCCCGCTGACCGCGCTCGCGGTGGCGCAGATCATGCTCGACGCCGGCGTGCCCGTCGGTGTCGTCAATGTGATCAACACCAGCGACGCGCCGGGCGTGTGCCGCGCGATGCTGCACGATCCGCGGGTGCGGAAGCTCAGCTTCACCGGCTCGACCGAGGTCGGCCGGATCCTGTTGCGCGAATGCGCCGACCAGGTGCTCAGCGCGTCGATGGAGCTAGGCGGCAACGCACCGTTTCTGGTACTCGACGATGCCGATCTCGACCCGGCGATCGAAGGCGCGATGGTCGCTAAGATGCGCAATGCGGGCGAGGCTTGCACGGCAGCGAACCGCTTCTATGTCCAGCGCGGCATCTACGAGGCGTTCACGCGGAAGCTGGTCGAGCGCATGGGGGCGCTGAAGGTCGGCCCCGGTTACGACACGGCCACCGAATGCGGCGCGATGATCAACCAGGAAGCGATCGACAAGATCGAGATGCTGGTCGAGGACGCAGAGGCGAAGGGCGCGCGTGTCCTGCTCGGCGGCAAGACCCCGCGGGGCGACGGTTTCTTCTACCCGCCGACGGTCATCGCGGACATCCATCCGGACTCGCAGATCCTGACGACCGAGGTGTTCGGCCCCGTCGCCCCGATCACGGTGTTCGACGATGTCGAGGACGCCATCCGCCTCGCCAATGCGACCGAGTTCGGCCTGGCCGCCTATGTCTTTACCGGCGATCTTAAGAAGGGTCTCGCCATCTCGGAACGGATTGAGGCGGGCATGGTCGCGCTCAACCGCGGCCTGGTGTCGGATGCGGCGGCGCCGTTCGGCGGCGTCAAGCAGAGCGGCCTCGGCCGCGAAGGCTCGCACCACGGCCTGCACGAATATACTGAGGCGAAATATATCGCTGTAAGCTGGTAGTGGCCGGCGGATCGTAGAGCGGCCGCTCCCGTAAGGGGGCGGCCGTTTTCGTTCGGCTATTCCAGATCGAACAGACCGAGCGCCTCGGTCAGTCGCCCGTCCAGATCGGCGTCTTCTTCGTCTTCGCCAGGAAATCATGCACGCCGCGACGGAAATCGTTGCTGCCATAGACGTCGGAGATGAGCTGCTGGATGTCGGGCAGCCCGTCGAAGGTCAGTCGACGGATCGTTTCCTTGGTCGCGCGCGTGGTGAGCGGCGCATTCTCCGCCGCGCGCTGCACCAGCGTATCGACCACGGCATCAAGCTCCTCGGGCTCGGCGATCTTGTAGAGGAAGCCGTTGTCGAGCAGTTCCTGCGCGGTGATCATCTCGCCAAGCAGCACCATGCGCTTGGCGATCTGCACGCCAACCGCGCCGCCGACTCGCGCCACGCTGCTGGCTGACAGGCAATTGCCGATGGTGCGGCCGATCGGCGATCCGAACGTCGCATTGGGTGTCGCCACCCGGAAATCGCAGGCTGAGGAGATGTTGATCCCGCCGCCGACCGCCCAGCCCTCGACCACCGCGATGGTGACCGCCGGTATCCTGTCGATCGATCCCATGAACAGGTCGATTTCGTTCTCATAGTCGAGCCCGTCCTGCCCGCCAGAGAAATCGGCGAAACCCGAGATGTCGGTGCCCGAGATGAAGGCCCTGCCGCCGGTGCCGCGGAAGGTGACGACGCGCACCGACGGATCATTGGCCAGCGTCACGCAGATATCGTGCAGGTCGACCCACATCCGGTGAGTCAGCGCATTGTGTGCCGGGACATTGTCGAACCGGACGCGCGCGATCGCGCCGTCGCGCTCCATGATGGTCTGGCCGCTCATTTGGCAGCCTCCGTCGAAGTCTCGGGCAACAGGCCGCGCTTGCGCAACTCGCGGCGGATCTCATCGGCATGTTCGTTGATCAGCGGTGGCGGCAGGCGCACTTCCTGCGGAGTGCCCATCATCTTGACGGGGAAGCCGAGCGACTTGAACGTTCCCTCGACAGGGTGGGCCACCTCCATCACCATGTTGCGCGCGATCGCCTGCTCGCTCGCCATCGCCTGTTCATAGTCGAGGATCGGGGCGGCGGGCACGCCGGCGCCGAGTAGCGCGTCGATCCATTCCTGGCTGGTGCGCGTCAGGAAGGTCGGGGCGAGCTCGGCGATCAGTTCGATCCGGTTCGCCACGCGCGCGGCATTGGTCGAATAATCGGGCACGTCCTGCAGTTCCTCGCGGCCGAGGATCTTGAGGAAGGTCAGCCACAGGCCCTGGTTGGCCGCGCCGATCACGAACCAGCCGTCCTTGGCCAGCACTGCCTGATAGGGGCCGGACATTCGATTGGCCGAGCCGATCGGGGTCGGCGACTTGCCGGTGCCCCATAGTTCGGTCGTCTCCCAGATCGACAGGCCCATCGCCGCCTCGAGCAGCGAGGCGTCGATATACTGGCCCTGGCCGCTCTTCTCGCGGCCGATCACCGCGCTCAGGATTGCATAGACCGAGAACAGCCCGGCGCCGAGATCGGCGACGGCGATCGAATTCTTGGCGGGCTCCATGCCGGGGAAACCGTTCGAGCTGAGCACGCCCGACATCGCCTGCGCGATCAGGTCGAATCCGGGGCGCTGCGCCCAGGGACCGGTCTGGCCGAAGCCGGAGATGCTGGCATAGATCAGCCGCGGATTGATCGCGTTGAGCGTCTCATAGCCCATGCCGAGCCGAGCCGCGACGCCGGGCCGGGCGTTCTCGACCACCACATCGGCGGTCTTGACCAGGGCATAGAGCACCTCGCGATCGGCCTCGTTCTTCAGGTCGAGCGTGATGCTGCGCTTGTTGCGGTTGAGCGCGAGGAAGCCGGGGCTGTCCTCGCCCTTCAGGCGGAAGCCCATCGAATGCCGCGTCGAATCGCCCGTCTTCGGCGGCTCGATCTTGATCACGTCGGCGCCCATGTCGCCCAGCAGCATGCAGCAGAACGGGCCTGCCATGACCTGGGTGATATCGAGCACCCGGATGCCGGAAAGCGGCAGCGTCGTCATTCAATGTCTTCCTTCATACGCGCCGCCCGCCGGCGACATTTTCAGTCAAGTGCTTGCCCGTCGGCGATATCAGGCGGCGACCGCGAGATCGGCCGATGCCGGCCGCTCGGCGACGATCAGCCGATCCGGCTTCACGAAACACCAGGCAACGGCCCCGATGATCGCCAGGGCGGCTGCGGTGCCGAAGGCAGCGATCCAGCCATATTCCTGGGCGATCCAGGGTGTCAGCGACGCGGTGATCGCGCCGCCGATCTGGCATCCCATGTTCATGAAGCCCGATACGACGCCGGTATGCGGCCCGGCGATGTCGGCGGTGACCGACCAGAACGAGCTCTGCGAGAGGTACAGCGCGCCCGCGCCGCCGGCCAGTATCACCACGGCCAGCCCGGTGCCGGTCACCTGCGATCCCGCCGCCAGGAACCCGGCGGTCAGGATGAACGCGACCACCGCCAGGCCGCTACGGCCCCAGAACAGGCCGTATTTCTTCGCGATCCGGTCATTGGCGACGCCGCCGCCCAGGCAGCAGATGGTCATCGCGATGAACGGCATCATTGAATAGAGCGCGCTCGCCTTCAGGTCGACATGGCGCGCCTCCGCGAGATAAATGAAGAACCAGCTGAAGAAGAGCCAGGCGACATAGCCGAAGCAGAAATAGCTGACGAACAGGCCCCAGACGTTCCGGTCGGTGAGGATCGTGGCCCATGGCGTGGCCGGCGCGGCGCCGGTCGAGGGCACGGGCAGGCCGGCCCGGATATGAGCGAGTTCGGCTTCGGAGACGGCGGGATGTTCTTCCGGCCGGTCGCGCGCGAGCAGGTACCAGACGGCACCGACGACGATCCCGATCAGCGCACAGGCATAGAAGGACAGGCGCCACCCGCCAAAGGCGATGATCGCGGTGATCAGCGGTGGCGTCAGGCCGGCGCCGGCGCCCACGCCCGCGAAGATCCAGCCATTGGCCTTGCCCCGCTCCTGGATCGGAATCCAGCGCGAGAGGAACTGGTTGCCGGCCGGATAGATCACCGCCTCACCGGCGCCGAGCAGGAAGCGGACGACGATGAGCTGAAGCACGGTGCTGCCGAGGGCCGGGGAAACGAGCGCGGTCGCCGCCGAGAGGATGCCCCACCAGATCACGCCATAGGTGAGGACCTTGCGCGGCCCGATCCTGACCGCCAGCCAGCCTGCGGGAACCTGGAACGCGGCATAGCCGATCAGGAACGCGCTGAAGACCCAGCCGAGGTGAATCTGGTCGATGCCATATTCCTGACGCATCTGCACGCCCGCGACCGAGATGTTGGTCCGGTCGAGAAACGCTACCGTGCTCAACAGAAAAAGCAGGAAAATCAATAAGACCCGCACTCGCGAGCGCCTCGCTATCGTCATCACGGCCTATCCCCTCGCTATACCCCGCCCTGCGGCCAATGGCCTCAGGATCATATTGTATATGATATTGCACCCTGCTAGCATCCGTCGAAACAAAGAACAACGTCTGTGCCGGACCGGTAGCGAACGGCCGTGACGTCGAGGGGAGATCCGGGTTGAGGAAGCATCTGTTGGCGTGCGCGGTCATCGGGCCGATGTTCGTTTCGGCGGCCGCGCATGGACAGTCCGCTGGTCCGGTTCAGCCCGGCGCCCGGCCGGCGAAGACGCTGGCGCAGCGCATCGGCCATACCGACCCGACCAGATACCGCCACAGCGAGGGCGTTCATGCCGGCGCCGGATCCATGGAATTCGCCCCAATCTTCGGCGCCGATGCGCTCAGCACCAACCTGATCTTCGTCCACCGCGGCGTGATCGCGCCCAGAAGCGGCATCGGCGAACATTTCCACAACAATTGCGAAGAGATGTTCGTCATCCTGGACGGGGAGGCGCAGTTCACGATCAACGGCCATACCTCGCTCATCAAGGGCCCGGCCGCAGTGCCCGATCGGATGGGTCACGCGCACGGCATCTACAACCCCACTGACAAGCCTGTGCAGTGGGTCAATATCAATGTTGGGCTGACCAAGACCTACGACGCATTCAACCTGGACGACCCGCGCACCGATGTGACGCTCGACCCGATTCCCCAATTCATCTCAGCCCGCTTCGATCCGGCGCAACTTCGGCCCGTCGCCGGCATGGATGGCGGCACCGGCACGGTGCAATATCGCCGGGCGTTCGAGCCGAGCGTCTTCTCGACGCCCTGGTCCTATGTCGATCACCTGCGCATTCCGCCGGGTGCGTCGGTCGGCACGCGGACCATGGCTGAGATGAGCGAGGTTTATCTGGTCATCTCTGGCGATGGTGAGGTCGCCATCGGTTCGGAGACGACACCCATTCACATTGGGGACGTCGTCCCCGTCGATCTGGGACAATCCCGGTCGATTCGGTCAACAGGAGCAACTCCCCTCGATATGATGGTGATCGGTGTAGCGAAGGATCTGGCGTCCAAGGCGTCGTATATGGCCGCGCAGGCCGCTCGTCCGAGGGCTGCCCGTTGAGGCTCGCTCTGCTGCTCGCGGGCGTCGCGACGATTGCCGCTTCGGCGCATGCCACCCCCGCCGGAAAGGATTGGCCGAGCTATGGCAACGATCAGGGAGCGACGCGCTATTCGCCGCTGACCCAGATCACGCCGCAGAATGTCGCCACGCTTCAGGTCGCCTGGACCTATCATATGAAGCCGTCCAATTTCGTTGTGCCGAGCTTCCCGGTAAATCCCGAGGCGCCGGCCAACATGCCGCCCCCGCCGCGGCCGCGCTTCTCCTCGTCGCAGGCCACGCCGATCGTGATGAACGGCGTGATGTATTTCCCCTCGCCCTACGGCAAGGTCGTCGCGCTTGACGCCGATACCGGCAAGGAAATCTGGTCGTACCAGATGCCTGAGCGCGACCAGGCCTCGACCCGCGGCGTCCAATATTGGCCCGGTTCGAAGCAGGCGAAGCCGGAGATCGTGTTCGGCACCCGTTCGGGTCGGCTGATCGCGCTCGATGCCGCCACCGGCGTGCCGGTGCCGGGTTTCGGCGTGAATGGCGTGGTCGACATGAAGACGCCGGAGATCATGAACGGCAACCCGAACGGCCAATACGGTATGACCGGGCCGCCAGCATTCTATGGCGACCTGATCATCACCGGATCGCGCGTGCAGGAAACGCCGTCACTCGGCGCCAGGGGGGATGTCCGCGCCTGGGATGCGCGCACCGGCAAGCTCGCCTGGACCTTCAACACCGTGCCGGGCCCGGGTGAGCCCGGCCACGAGACCTGGGAAGGGGACAGCTGGAAGAACCGGTCGGGCAACAATGTCTGGACGCAGATCGTCGTCGATGAAAAGCGCGGCATCGCCTATCTGCCGATCGCGGCGCCAAGCTTCGATCGCTGGGGCGGCGATCGCAAGGGCGACAATCTCTACGGCAACTCCATCGTCGCGGTCGACGCGACCAGCGGCAAATATCTCTGGCATTTCCAGGTCGTCCATCACGACATCTGGGACGTCGACCTGCCCGCCGCGACATTGCTCGACGTGAAGAAGGATGGCCGCACTATCCCCGCCATCGCGGTGATGAGCAAGATGGCGATCATGTTCATCCTCGACCGTGTCACCGGCAAGCCGATCTACGATGTGAAGGAAGTGCCGGTCCCGACCGACACCGATGTCCCGGGCGAGGCCCCGTCGCCGACCCAGCCGATGCCGTCGGCGCCGCCGCCGCTCACCCGGCTGTCGTTCGAGATGGCGGACATGGCGGCGATGACGCCCGACATCAAACAGCGCTGCCAGAAGGTGGTGGACGACTACAAGATCGTGCCCAGCAAGATGTTCCAGCCGCTCCGGGCGGATTCGGCGATCGCCTTCTTCCCGGGCAGTCTTGGCGGCATCGACTATGGCGGTGGGGCCTTCGATACGAAGCAGGGCCTCTACATCACCAACGTCAACTCGCTCGCCAGCCCGCAACAGCTCGCCAAACAGGCAGACGGGTCCTGGGGGCTTGCCCGCGGCTATGTCTATTTCTGGGATCGCGAGACGCGAACGCCGTGCGGCCCGCCGCCCTGGGGCGAGATGGTCGCGGTCAACGTCAACAGCGGCAAGATCGCGTGGCGCGTGCCGCTCGGCACGACCGACAGCCTGCCCGAGGGAATGCGCGACACCGGGCGGTTGAGCTCGGGCGCGCCGATCGTCACCGCGACCGGCCTCGCCTTTTTCGGCGGGACTGACGAGAACAAGATGCGCGCCTTCGATACCCGCACCGGCAAGGTCCTGTGGACCGCGACGCTGCCGGCGGCGATCTATGGCTCGGCGATCACCTATGCCGGCAAGAGCGGCCGCCAATATGTCGCGGCGGTCGATACCGGCGGATTCAACGGGGCGCCGGTGTCGAGCGATGCGGTGCTGGCGTTCGCCCTGCCGAAAAAATGAGCGTGTAACGGGAGTATCGGGTCGAGATGTCTGCACGGAAGATAGCGTTGAGCGTGATGGGCCTGGCATTCGCGGTCGTGGCGACCCGCGGGCTGGAGGCGCAGAGCGCGCCTGCCGTTTCGGCGCCCGGGGCGGCAAGCGGCGCCCCGGTGCCGCCCCCCGGCCCGGCGCTCGTCGTGATCAACGAACGCTGCAGCACCTGCCATTCGACCGCGAGCGTGTTCAACCAGCACCGCAGCGCCGACGACTGGGCCGCGACGGTGCAGCTGATGGTCGATCGCGGGGCTGATCTGACGCCCGACGATATGAACATGGTGATCGACTATCTGGCGGCCAACTTCGGCCCGGAACCGGCCAGGCCTGCCGCGAAATGAATAGCTGTGGCCGGGAATCCTGGCCGAAAGAGAACAATCCTGGAGAGGGATAAAGCGATGAAGTCCGTACTGAAATACGCGCTTGTCATGAGTGCCGGGATCGCTGCCGTCAGCGCCGCGACCGCGCAGACGTCGCCGGCCGCACCGGCCGTGTCCGAGGTGGTTCGCGTGGACCCCGCGCTTGATACCCTGATCGCGCCCGGAGCGCTGGTCGAGAAGGTCGCGACCGGTTTCAAGTTCGTCGAAGGCCCGATGTGGCGCGAGGGGCGGCTGTGGTTCTCCGATGTCGGTGGCGAGGAGATCAGGGCGGTCACGCCGGATGGCAAGGTGGAACTGCTGGTGGATCACGCCGGCGGCTATCCCAATCCCAAGCCTGGCAAGACGCTCGGGCCGAATGCGATGGCCACCGACAAGGACGGCACGGTCGTCTATGCCCAGCAAGGTGGCCGCAACCTTTCCCGGCTCGATGCAAAGCTTGCGATAAAGCCGTTCCTCAGCACCTATCAGGGCAAGAAGATCAACAGCCCCAATGACCTCGTCTTTGCGAAGGATGGTGCCCTGTGGTTCACCGATCCGCCGTTCGGCCCGATGAATATGGAGCCGTCCCCGCCGCTCGATCAGCCCTTTGCCGCGGTCTATCGCTACGCCGGGGGCAAGCTGACCCCGATGGTCACTGACCTGGCGCTGCCCAACGGCCTCGCCTTCTCGAACGACGGCAGGACCTTCTACGTCAACAGCTACGGGCCGGAGATGTTCACCCGTGCCTATGACATGGGCAAGGACGGGACGTTGTCGAACCCGCGTGTGCTGTTCACCTATGATCGCGGCATGGGCCGGGGCGGCCCGGACGGACTCAAGACCGACATTGCCGGAAATGTCTGGAGCACCGGCCCAGGCGGCATCCGCGTCATCACGCCGCAGGGCAGGCTGCTCGGCCAGATCACGCTGCCGGAAGTCGCGGCGAACCTCGCCTGGGGCGGGGCCGACGGCAAGGACCTCTATATCACCGGCTCGACCAGCATCTACCGCCTGCGGACTAAGGTTGCGGGCACGCCGCCGCTTTACAGGCGCTGATCGGCTTGGGCGATTACCCTACCCCTCCCGTTGCTCCCGAGCACGGGAAACCTGGCGGGGCGTTGCTTCGGCGCCGCCCCGCCTTTTTCTCTCACCTGCCATCTTAAGCGCCCTCCTCGCATCTTGCCGGTTTCCGATAAAACAGAGGCAGTGTGAGATATCATATAGGATAGACGATTCCACTGTGGTAGCCGGCATTCAGGGCAGCGCAAGAGTGCCCGACAAAGGGAGTGATTGAATGTCGAATCTGTCCAGACGTACGCTTCTGCTGAGCACCGGGGCGACGCTGCTGCTGGCGAAGACCGGCGCGTTTGCGCAGGGCAAGGGCGGCTGGACACCGCCGGTAATTCCGCCACACGATCCCAGGGTCGATACCGAGTGGCGCCATTATGCCGCCGACCAGGCGAATACGCGCTACGCCCCGCTCGACCAGATCAACGCGGCCAACTTCAACAATCTGGAAGTCGCCTGGCGCTTCAAGACCGACGCGCTAGGCACCCGCAAGGAATATCAGTTCGAGGCGACGCCCCTGCTCGTGAAGGGACGCCTGTTCCTGACCGCCGGCGCGCGCCGCGACTGCATTGCGCTCGACGCTGCCACTGGCGAGATGCTGTGGATGTACCGCCTCGACGAGGGCAAGCGCGCGCAGAATGCGCCGCGCCAGCTCTCCGGCCATGGCTGCTCCTATTGGACCGACGGCACGAAGGAGCGGGTCCTGTTCGTCACGGTCGGCTATCAGCTCGTCTGTCTCGACGCGGCGACCGGCTATCCCGACACCTCGTTCGGCGTGAATGGCATCGTCGACCTGAAGAAGGATTTCGACCAGGAGATCGACCCGGTCACCGCCGATGTCGGCCTGCACGCGACGCCTTTGGTGGTGAAGGACATGGTCGTGGTCGGCGCCGCCCACACCTCGGGTGACGTGCCGACGACGCGTTTCAACGTGAAGGGCTATGTCCGCGCGTTCGATGTGCGCACCGGCAAGCGCAAATGGATCTTCCACACGATCCCGAAAAAGGGTCAGTACGGGTACGACAGCTGGCTGAACGGCGATGCCGACCAGGCCGGCAATACCGGCGTCTGGGCGCAGATGTCGGCCGATGAAGAACTCGGCCTGGTCTATCTGCCGGTCGAGCTGCCCACCGGCGACGAGATGGGCATGTATCGCCGCGGCAATGCGCTGTTCGGCGAATCGCTGGTCGCGGTCGACGTGAACACGGGGGAGCGGCGCTGGCACTATCAGTTCGTGCATCACGGCCTGTGGGACCGCGACCTGCCCTGCGCACCGATCCTGTGCGACATCCCGGTGGCCGGCAAGATGGTCAAGGCGCTGGCGCAGCCGAGCAAGCAGGCCTGGCTCTATGTGCTCAACCGGGAGACCGGCAAGCCGATCTGGCCGATCGTCGAGCGCAAGGTGCAGGCGGGGGAGGTGCCCGGCGAATGGTATTCGTCGACCCAGCCCTTCCCGACCAGACCACCGGCCTATGATCGCCAGGGCACCGGCCCGGAGAATCTGATCAACTTCACGCCCGAGCTCCACGCCGAGGCGCTCGAGCTGGTCAAGAATTATGTCACCGGTCCGCTGTTCACCCCGCCGACGCTCAGCAAGGAAGGCGGGCCGTTCGGGACGCTCGTCGCGCCGGGCCTGCAGGGCGGCACCAACTGGCCCGGCGGCTGCTACGATCCGGAGACCTGCAAGGTCTATGTCTATTCGAAGACGACGATCGGCCTGATCGGCATCGTGCCCAGCACCGACAAGGATGTGTCGGACTTCGCCTATGTTCACGGCGTCACCGGCATTGCGCCCCAGCCGCAATTCTCGATGGGCGCGGCGGCTCCCGAAGGCGCTCGTCCGCAGCGTCCGCCCGCTGCGCCGCCCAGGCCCGGCGTGCCGCGTCCCGGGCCGCTCACCGTGCAGGGCCTGCCGCTGATCGCGCCGCCCTATGGTCGTATCACCGCGCTCGACCTGACCAGGGGCGATATCGCCTGGCAGGTCGCGCATGGCGAGACGCCCGACAATATCCGCAACCATCCCGCGCTGAAGGGCCTGAAGATCCCGCGTACCGGGCGCGAGGGCAATCTCGGGCCGCTCTGCACCAAGTCGCTGGTGATCTGCGGCGAAGCGGGTTTCTTCACCAACGAACAGGGTATTCGCGGCGCGATGCTGCGCGCCTATGACAAGGCGACCGGCGAGGAGAAGGGGGCGGTCTATATCCCCGCCCCGCAGAGCGGTTCTCCGATGACCTATATGCTTGGGGGCAAGCAGTATCTTGTCGTCGCGATCGGCGGCGGCAACTACAGCGGCGAGCTCGTCGCGTTCAAACTGCCCAGGGAGGCATGACCATGAAGTTCGGCTGGATGATCGATGGCGAGGCAGGCCCGCGCACTGGCCTTCCTGGCGGACGTGCGGCGCTTGTTGCCGCGGCTGCCCTGCTGACGACGGCGATCGCGTCGGTCGCCACTCATGCGCAGGCGCCGGCCGGTTCGGTATGGACGGGTGCCTTTACGACCGAGCAGGCGGTTCGCGGCAAGGCAGCCTATGCCGACAATTGCGCGGCCTGCCATGGCCCGACCCTGACGGGCGGCGATTCAGCTCCCCCGCTTGCCGGCAGCAACTTCCTCAACAACTGGAACAACACCAGCACGGCCGACCTGTTCGCGCGCATCCACGATACGATGCCGGCGCAGGATCCCGGCAGCCTGAGCGGCAGGACGGTCTCGGATATCGAGGCGTTCATCCTGCAGGCCAACGGTTTTCCGGCTGGCACGACGGCGCTTGCGACCGATCCTCAGCTAATGGGCAACACCAGGATCCTGGGTACCAAGCCTGGCCAATAATCCCGTCCGCAGAGGGGCGCCAACTGTGGTCGAGTCCAGTGCCGGCGGATAGGTCCATTGTTAATCTATCGCCCGGCGATCGTCCTTTCCCGCGACGATCCGATATCCTATAGGTGTTACATAGACGCCACGGCGCCGTTGCATGTCGAGACCTAGATGGAAAACCCTGATTCCCCAGTGACCTTCCCGCCCATGGGCTATCGTTCGCCCCGCCCTGCTCCCGTTCCTACCCTGGTCGCCTGGGCGCATGAGCATCTCCTGTCGATGCTGGTTTCGATGGAGATCGCGCCGGGCACCCGGATCGGCATCGACGCGGTCGCGCGCAAGCTCGGCATTTCGCAGACCCCGATCCGCGAGGCGCTGAGCCGGCTCGAGGCCGAGAAACTCGTCATCAAGGTCCCCAATGTCGGCTATCACGCCAGCGCCCAGATGACGCCGGCCGAGGTGAGCGACCTTTATGCGCTGCGCCAGCTGATCGAGCCCTATGCCGCCGCCCGCGCGGCGGAATCGATGAATGATGAGATGCTCCGGCAATTGGCGGCGATGGAAGAGGAGATGGACCGGATCCAGGCTGAAACTGGTGTCGCCTATGCCCGTTTCGCCGAGGCGGACGCGATGCTTCACAGCCTGGTCGCCACCGGCAGCGGCAATTCGCTGATCGCCGAGACGATCGAGCGGCTGCACATGCATCTTCATATCTTTCGCTTCCTGTTCAATACCAACGCCCCGCAGGAGGCAGCGGAAGAGCATGCCCGGATCATCCACGCGCTGATCGCGCGCGATCCGGCGGCGGCCGAAACGGCGATGCGCACCCATCTGGAGCGGTCGCGCATCCGCATGGAGGAAGCATCGGTCCGGATCGCCCAGCGCATGCCGTCCGAGCCGCGTACGGTCGGCGGTCCGCGCCGGGAGGGCTGATGCCTTCCCACCGGCGGGCGATACCGGCGGATGTCGTAAAGTGTTTTGCCTTCCCCGTCGTGAATGCTTGCCCGGGATGAATCCCGCCCGGCGGGCATCGATCTTCTGTCATGCCGGCATTGTTCCGGGCGCGTCCCTATGGGATTTACACGTCTGGTCGCGCCGTCGATCCTTGAATTAGCACGGTTGATATTGGCTGATCCGGCTCGCGACCGATCTCTTGCATGAAAAAAATGTCATGATGATCGCAAAAGATTGCGGTTATCGATGTATATTGATCTCCATCAAGCGGCAGGACCACTTGTCACTTGCCAGAACGCCTTAATGAAACCTAGCGTCCTGCGATACGAATTGGGGGATTCGTCAGCACGATGCGACATGTTCTCGGCCTGGCTACTATCGTCTTCGCTGCAGTGGCGATCATTGCGGGGATCGTCTTCGTGCGGCGCAGGTTCGGCTGGGGAAAGCGCGAACGCCGCCGCGCGCGTGCCGACCTGACGGGTATCGTCCGTTCGGACCGTGGCGAGTGAAGAGCCACAAGGGCGCGGCGGCTCCACGACCGTGTCCGGCGACGGTGGATGGATGCCCCGTCAACCAATACGAAGCCCAGGGCGATGTAGCGACCACAAGGGTTTGAAGATTGGGTGGTTTCAAACCGCGCGCAACCCGGACACCGTTGTCGTCCGGGACGCCTGGCTCAATGCACCCCAGCGCCGCCGCCAATAGTGCAGCGGCAGCTGAAGGTTCGCGTCGATTTCTGGTGGCAGGTGAATCAGGGACTGGTGATGCTCAGCGACGAGCCCGAAACCTGGTAGAGGGTGCCGGTGATCGTGCAAGGCTCCGACGTGCCGCCACCCGGCAGGGACGCGTTGTTGAAGTAAATGAACCTTTGGGGAGTATTGTTGCCGCCCCAGGTGCCGCTGAGCGCCCCACTACAACCGCCCGGGGTAAGGGTGTTTACGACGACGTTGGTGATGGTCAGAAACGTCCCGTTGAACGAGACCGCATATGGCGCGCCGCTGAAGGTCGTCGAGGAGCATGGGAAGTCGCCGGGCGCCGCCAGTATCGGTGTCGCCCTCGCGGAGTGCCCATGCGAGAAAGTGCCATCGCTATCCGGTGCGGCTTGAGGAATGGTAATGACGAGCTTGAAAGTACAATTGGAGCTGAGGCCTCTCTTGAATAATACTGAACCCTGGAAGATAAGACTGCTTACCCCTGGCGTAGCCGGTGTGTAGGTGTCCGCCAGAGTGGGAGTAGGGCTACCGAGTGCCAATGCAGTTACACAGATCGCAGAAAAGAATTTCATCTGAGCTCTCCTCTTCTTTAATTTTCTTTGGGGATACGCGATCCACACATAGTCATTTTAGCAAGCTCGCAATCTGAAATTCCTGGCTGAAACTGAAAATGCGAGGATCGATGTTAATGCGTTGGAGGAAGGCTCCTCATCAGCACCGCCGGAAAAAATCTAAATGTCGCGCCAATCTGGCGGTGGCTACCTTTGCGTTACCGAATTACCTCCTGACATCCTGGGCGTTCGCCCCGCCGCCTGAAAGCAGCGCATCGCAATAGCGCAGTGCTGGTATACGGTGGCTCCGCGCGGAGCGCTGCCTTCAATGCCTTGCCACTAGCTCACGATGCTTCGTACGGCGCATGAGAGCGATTCCCCGGGTCGGGCGGTGGCGAACCATCCCCGGCGGTGTCGTCCCCTGGAGTGCTCCGGTTCGGAGGGCCCCGCTACGCCGACCAGGCCAGGGGGCCGGGCCCACCGGCGGCGGGATCTGAATAGGACGCGCTGCCATTCTCGATATGGCCTGCGATGCGCCAGGACTGGCCTGCCGCCACGAATTGCCGGTCATACCAGCCATGGCTTGTCGTGAGGTTCAGCGGGATACTGCGCGCTTCTCCGCCCGCGAGCATGATCACATCGGGAGACGCGCCATAGGCCCGGTCAGTCATGGCGATGGACTGGGGCATCGTGGTGAGATTTTCGAGAAGGAGCGAGGGGGGAGCGGCATTGCGGCCCTTGACGCTGACCGAGAAGATATCGCCCCTCCCGGTCAAGCGTCGATGAAAGCCGTTGGGCCCAAGGGCGAAGATGTCCAAGGCTTTGCCGGAGACGGGCAGGAGGTGAGCCAGTTCCCGACCTGCGCCAACCGTATAGCGCGCGGGAACCTCGCCCAGCTGCGTGACGTCATAGACATGGAAAACGGCCGCCCGCTCGGCCGAATGGTTGGCGAACATCAGGGCGCGGCTTGTGCCCTTGACGCGCAGTCGGGCGTCGAGCGCATAGGGTGTCGCGCGTCGCCGTCGCAGGCCGGTTTCCTGCACGGGGGCGACCGCATGATCGGGAAGTGGCGGCCGGATTTCCTTCAGGCTGGCGGCGCGCTCCGACAGGGCGGCGGTGGCCGGAAGTGCCCGCATGAAATCGACCGCGTCGGGCGCGCTGAAATCGAAGCAGGACGTGAGGTCGCCGCACACGGCCCGTCGCCAGGCGCTGATATTCGGCTCATGGAAGCCAAAGCGGGCTTCGAGGAAGCGCAGGATGCTTGTGTGATCGAAGACCTCGGATGCGACATGCCCGCCCTTGCTCCAGGGCGATATCGCGTAGAGCGGCACGCGCGGGCCAAGGCCGTAGGGCCGGTCAAGATAGACCGCGTCTTCGGCCGCCTGCGAATGGACATGATATTCGTCGTCCGCCGGGATGTTCGTCGCGCCGACCGTGCGCCCGGACACGCGCGCCGGCGGGGCCGGCGGGGGCACATGGTCGAACAGGCCATCATTCTCGTCGAAATTGATGAGCAGCACCGTGCGCGCCCAGATCTCCGGATTGGCGGTGAGCGCGTCGAGCACTCTTGCCGCATAATCCCCGCCCTGGAGCGGCGTTGAAACGCTCGGGTGCTCCGACAGGGCTGCGGGAGCAACAATCCATGAAACCTCCGGCAGCCGCCTGGCCAGCACGTCCTGCCGCAGGTCGTCGAGCGAGCGGGTCGTCATCGTCCGGCGTGAAAGCAGGGCCGCGGCTGCCGTGGCCGCGCCATGCGCCTGGCGATAGCGACGGAAGCCGACCAGCGGATTGTCGGTGAAATTGTCGGCCATGTCCTGGTAGATCTGGAAGCCGATCCCTGCAGCCATCAGGCGCTCGGGATAGGTCGTCCAGAGATAGCCGCCGTGGCGCAGCGGATCAGCGTCGAGGCTATCATAGCCGTTGTCGATGGCGGGGCCGTTGCCCCGGGCCAGCGGATCGTGCGTGCCGGTCCAGATGTAGAGCCGGTTGGGGTTGGTGCACAGGTGCATGGCGCAGTGATAGGCGTCACACAAAGTGAAAGCCTCGGCGAGGGCATATTGGAACGGCAGATCCTCGCGCGTGAAATGCGCCATCGCGTGATTTTGCTTGGAGCGCGGCCACGCGCCCATCCGTCCATTATCCCATGCGGCCTGGCTGTCGGTGAAGCCATGGGGTGTGCCGAGCGGACGATAGAGGCGGAAATCGACGGACGTATCGAGCCGGAATGGGGCAATCAGCGCCGGCTCGGTTCCCGGATGCTCGTTCGGCTGGAGGAGCACGGTGCGATTGGGCGCGGCAGGAAGCGGCGGGGCGGGAATGGCGAAGCGGTCGCCATAGCCCCTGACGCCGCGCATCGTGCCGAAATAGTGATCGAAGGAGCGGTTCTCCTGCGTGAGGATGACGACATGATCGACATCCTTCAACGTCCCCGTCCGGCGATCGGCTGGGATCTCCAGGGCACGGGCGATCGAGGGAGCCAAAGCCGCTGCCGCGCCCGCTGTCGCCATCATGCTGCGGATGAAGCTGCGACGATCCTGCATCGTTACCATGCCCGGCCTCCCGATCGACTGCGACAAACGATAAAGGGAAGAGCTCCCACGGGAATATCATTTGTCATAACGCAGAGGTCTAGACCACTGATATGGCGGTTGGATGACGGCAAACGGGGATGCGGCCGGCGGTCGCCGCCAGGGCCCGGTCGCGGCATGCTTACAGCGCGACTGCCCTGTGGAATCAGTGCCGGCAGAAAATTCGGCTCGGAATTGGTTTCGGTAAAAACTGTCACAGAGGTGTCTCCGCAGTCTGCTTTAGACCTTCTGGTTCATACCAGTTGGCGGGGGATAACCAATGACGAAATCATATTCGGTTCGGGCCATGCGCCTGAGCTTCAAGAGCTTTTTGCTGGCAACCGTTGCCGCGGTGGCCGCCGGCGCGACTCCGCGAGTCGCTCTCGCGCAGGAGGCCGCCGATCAGCCGGCCTCCACCAGTTCGGGTGCCGACATCGTCGTCACCGGCTTTCGGAAGTCGCTGAGCGATGCGCGCAGGATCAAGAAGGATTCGACGATCCAGGTGGATGCGATCGTCGCCGAAGACATGGCGAAATTCCCGGAGCTGAACCTGGCCGAATCGCTTCAGCGTCTGCCGGGCGTGCAGATCACCCGTGAGGCAGGGGAGGGCCGGCGCATTTCGCTGCGTGGCCTGGGGCCGGATTTCTCGCGCGTGCAGCTCAACGGCATGGAAGTGCTGGGCAATGTCGACTCTGCGCAGGACAGCCGCGGCCAGCGTACCCGCGACCGCGCCTTCGACTTCAATATCTTCGCCTCGGAATTGTTCTCGCGAGTGGAAGTGGAAAAGACCTTCCAGGCGGCGCAGAACGAGGGCGGCATGGCCGGCACGGTCGGCCTGTTCACCGGCAAGCCATTCGACTACGCGCCAGGCAACAAGGGTGCGCTGGTGGGGAAGCTGGGTACGAACGAATATACCAGGGACGCTCAACCGCGCGTCGCGGCGTTGCTCAGCCATAATTGGGACAATGAGTTCGGCGTCCTGGTCTCGGCCGCCTATTCCAGGCGCCAGACCACGGAGCAGGGCCACAACACCTATAATTACGACCGGCCCAGTGCGGCGACGTTGCGGAGCCTGGTCGACAAGGGGTTGAACATCTCGAAGCTGACCGCAGCGCAGCAGGCCAAGTTCCTGTCTGGCGACCTGTATTTCGCTGATGGCAACCGTCTCTCCTCCTGGAATGCGAGGCAGGAACGTCTCGGCATCACGGCCGCCGCGCAGTGGCGACCGGCGGACAATTTGCTGCTGACGCTCGACGGACTGTACGGCCAGCTCACCACGCATCGCGACGAACTGCACCTTGCCACGCGACCGCTCAAGTCCGACGGTTCCATCGCGTTCGACACTCCCGCCGGCGCGCCCTGGCCGGCCATGTTCCAGACGGCTTCGACCATCAACGACCTGAGGTGGGACGGCAGCAACTACGTCACCAGAACCGACGTCACCGGCACGACCTTCGGTAGCGAACACCGCCGGTCGCTGAACGAGACCCGCTTCCGGTCGCTGGAGCTGACCGGCAAGTGGGACGTCTCCGACCGGTTTACGGTCGACGGGCATGTCGGGTATCAAAAATCGACCTACAAGACGCCGTATGACGACAAGTTCTACATGCGCGCCAAAGGGAATCTGATCGCCGATTACGGTACCGACGGCCGTTCGGCTTCGTTCGACTATCCGGGCTGGGATCCAACCAACCCGGCCAACTACACGATGGACGATTTCTACTATCGCGCCTTCAACAATGAATCGGAGTTGCGGGAAGGCGTGCTCAACCTGCGCTACAAGATGAACGACGCGCTGACGTTGCGCGCGGGCGGCGCCTATCATCGCTTCAAGCAGGACGGCAGGGATCTCTTCTATGACAGCAACGTCAACGGCACCCGGTCCAAGACGCGGGGTACATCGGTCAGCGACATCACCACTGTGTTCAAGAACGAATTCGGTTCGTGGCTGATCGGCGACTATGACAAGGGTTTCGCGAAATATAAGGAATATCACCGGCTCGAGCCCAACAAGGACGGAACGGGCGGGACGATCCAGGACATCGAGAATGTCTATACGACGACTGAGGAGACCTTTGCCGGCTTTGTCCAGATGGACTGGAGCACTGAACTGTTCGGCAAGCATTTCCGCGGCAATGTCGGTGCGCGGGGCTACCACACTGACACCCGCAGCATCGGCTGGATCCAGGGCGACAGCTATGCCTATCTCGGCACGGCTGACGTAAAGGGCAGCTATTCGGGCGTGCTGCCTGCCATGAACGCGGTGCTGGAACTGACGCCGGAGGTGCTGCTGCGGTTCGCCGCCTCGCAGAACCTGAACCGCCCGGGGCTTGGCTCGATCGCGGCCGAGGGTAGCGCGTTCCGGAACGACGATACCGGCGCGATCACCGCATCCCGCGGCAATCCCAACCTCAAGCCCTACAAGGACACCACGCTGGACTTCTCCGCCGAATATTATTTCGGCAAGGTGGGCCTGCTTTCCGCGAGCGTGTTCCACAAGCGGATCACGAACTTCATCGGCTCGCAGACTCTCAGCAATGTGACCTTCGACGAGGCGGGCGTGCCGATCAGCTCGATTCCCGGCGCGACGGGCAGCACGGTCATCAAGGAGTTCTCGATGCCGATCAACGTCGCGGACACGAAGAGCCTGACCGGCGTTGAACTGGCGGCACAGGCCCAGTTCTCGTTCCTGCCGGCACCCTTCAACGGCCTGGGCGTGACGGCGAACTATACCTATGTTGACGCGCCCAAGGAGATCACGGGCATCTCGAAGACCAGCTACAACGCCACGCTTTACTACGAAACCAACCGCTGGGGCTTCCGTGGTTCACTGAGCCACCGCACCCGTTACTACACGGGACGCAGCGAGGACATCATGAGCGCCAACACCCGTGGTTTCGAGGGGACGACATATATAGACGCTTCGGCCTTCGTGAACGTGACCGATGGCATCCAGCTCACGCTGAACGCGATCAACCTGACGAACCAGAAGGACACGCAATTCTGGGGCCAGAACCGCTATCTCTACAACCAGACCCAGAGCGGCACGACCTACATGGCCGGCTTCAGCTTCAAGTTCTGAGGCCACCGCATAGGCTAAACCGCGCCCCTTCCTTCTCCGGAAGGCGGGGGCGCATTCTTTCGTGTGACATCAGACATGATCGTTTCCCATCGCCACCGTTTCATTTTCGCCGCGGTGCCCAAGACCGGCACCCATTCAGTGCGGCAGGCCCTGCGCGAGCAACTGGGCGACGGGGACGTCGAACAGGTGGGGTTGTTCGTCAACAAGCGCTTCCCGTGGGAGGATCTGGCGGCGATCCGGCATGGCCATTTGTCGCTGCGGCAGGTGCGTCCCTATCTCGGCGAGGACGCTTTCGGCAGCTATTTCAAATTTGCCTTCGTGCGCAATCCGTTCGACCGCTTCGTCTCCTACTGCGCCTTCATGTTGCGTGGTGGCGATGTCTTCCGGCAGCGGCCGCGCGACGCGATGCGCCATTTTCTGTTCGTCGAGCCGCCGGAAGACCATATCCTGTTCCAGCCCCAGGCATCGCTGCTGGTGGGTGAGGATGGCGAGACCCTGCTGGCCGACAAGGTCGGCCATGTCGAGGACATGCAGGGTTCGTACGATGCGATCTGCGCGCGCCTCGGCATTGCCTCCCGCCCGCTCGACCGAGTCAACGGCAGCACGCGCGGCGACTATCGCCATTATTACGATCAGGCTTTGATCGACGGCGTCGCCGCACGCTACGCACAGGATCTGGAACTGTTCGGCTACACTTTCGAAGGCATGCGATGATGCCCGTTCATCCTGGCGCTCATCACGGCCCCACCGCCAACCCGCGCAAGACCAGGACCGTTCGCAAGCTCGGTCCGGTTGACATCGTCGCCCTGCGAGCCGCCGTGCTGGCAATCCCCGAGCATGTCTGGGACGCTGAGAACGCCGGCAAGCCGAACAAGTTCGAGGTTCTGGACGAGACCCGCCACATCGTTCTCCGCTTTATCGACAGCCCCCGCGACTGGCGCGGCTCGCACGATCGCGCAGCCTGGCCGCAATGGCGGGGTTTGCTTGAGCCGGTGCTGGCGCAGGCCGTTCGCGGCTATGGTTATCAGCGGGGGGTGTTCCCCCGGGTGATGCTTGCAAGGATGGCGGCTGGCGGGGTGATCCACCCCCATGTCGATGCCAACCCCGCGGCGAGGTGGCCGCACAAGATCCATCTGCCGGTGTCGACCAATGCCGGTGTCGTGTCGTTCTTCGGCGGCGAGGAGCATTATTTCCCGCCGGGCGAGGCGGTGGAGGTCAACAACCTCGGCCCGCACTGGGTGCGCAACGGCGGCGATACCGACCGGGTCCATCTGATCTTCGAATATTACGACGCCGACCAGCCGGAACCGAGCTGGCTGGAGCCGTTCCTGCTTTCCGGCGCGGCGCGATGAATTTCTCCGAGCGTGAGACCCTGCTGGAGGAAGCCAGGGACCTGCGCTCCCGCCAGCATGTGCCCGAGGCACTGGCCATCCTTGCGCGGCTCCAGGCCTTGGATCCCCTGTTCAGTCGCCTGTACCAGGAGCGCGGCCATTGCCACGTCCTGCTTCGCGACGCACCGGCCGCCATCGACGCACTGTGCGAGGCGGTGCGCCTCAACCCGACGCTGCCGGCGAGCTGGGACATGCTGGAACAGCTTTACCGCATGCTGGGGGACACGGCCCAGGCGACCATGTCGGCGCAGCGCCTGGCCATATTGAGACAGCTGCCTCCGCAGGTGGTGGTGGCGAACAGCCTGTTCGCCGATGGCGACCTCTCGACGGCGGAGGAGGTCATCCGGGATTATCTGCGCGAGGACGGCGACAATGTAGGCGCGCTGCGCCTCCTGGCGCGCATCCGCAAGGACCGCGATGCGTTCGATGAGGCCGAGGCGTTGCTGAAATCGGTGCTCGATCGCGCGCCGGACTATCACCCGGCGCGCCTCGACTATGCCATGGTGCTGTTGCAGCAGCAGAAGCACCTGCAGGCGCGGCAGGAGGCCGGGCACCTGCTCGGGCACGACCCGGACAACCGCGAATACCTCAAACACTATGGCGCTGCCTGTGTCGGCCTGGGCGATCATGAGCCGGTGATCGATCTATATGAAAGGCTGCTCGCCGGGCAACCGCAGTCGGGGGCTGAGGTCGCCGACCTGCGCCTGTGGCGGGCAAATGCCCTGAAGGTCACCGGCAGGCAGCAGGAAGCCGTCGTTGACTATCGCGCCTCCCTGATGGCCCGCCCCGACTATGGCGTGGCCTGGTTCAGCCTCGCCAACCTCAAGACCTATCGCTTCGCCGATGGCGAAATCGCGCGCATGTGCGCCGCGGAATCCGGGCCCGCCGTCCAGGACATGGACCGCATCTATCTATGTTTCGCGCTGGGCAAGGCGCTGGAGGACCGGGGCGATTACGTATCCTCATGGCATTATTACGAACGCGGCAACGCGCTTCGGCGTGTCGCCGGCCGCTATCGTCCGGACGTCGCGGAATCCTGCGCGCGCCGAATCAAGCGGACGTTCACCGCCGAATTCTTCGCGGCGCGCGCCGACTGGGGCATGGACGATCCGGCGCCCATCTTCATCCTGGGGATGCCGCGGTCGGGCTCGACATTGATCGAGCAGATACTGGCATCCCATTCCCGCGTGGAGGGCACGCAGGAACTGACTGAAATCGGCCGATATGCGAGCGAGCTTTGCGATGCCGATCCGGATTGCGGCCTGCCATTGCACCCCGAAAGGTTGCAGCGCCTGACCGCCGAGGACGCCCGGGCGCTCGGCGAGCGCTTCCTGGCCGAAACCCGGACTCATCGCCGATTGGGCCGGCCATTCTTCATCGACAAGATGCCGAACAATTTCTGGCACATCGGGCTGATTCACCTGATACTGCCCCGATCGACCATCATCGATGTTCGACGCGAACCCATGGGCTGCTGCTTTGGCAACCTCAAGCAACTGTTCGGCACGACCAACCAGGAATTCAGCTACGGCATCGGCGATATCGCGCGCCACTACCGCCTTTATCTCGATCTCATGCGACACTGGGACCAGGTGCTGCCGGGGCGGGTGCTGCGGGTGCGGTACGAGGACGTGGTCGAGGATCTCGAAGGCAGCGTGCGGCGCATGCTGGAGCATATCGTGCTACCCTTCGAGCCTGACTGCCTCTCGTTCCACGAGACCCGGCGCAGCGTGCGCACGCCCAGTTCCGAGCAGGTGCGCCAGCCGATCGGCCGGGAAGGCCTTGCGCAATGGCAGCATTATGCGCCCTGGCTGGCACCGCTGCGGGACGCGCTGGGTGACGCATTGACCGGCTACAGGGACTGAACCATGCGGCTGTCGCGTCCTTTCTTCCAACTTCCCGTGCTCTTCGAGATCGAGCATCTGCAAGCGGAGCTTGCCGCGTTGCCGCCCGAATCCTGGGTGCCGCATCCGGACGGCCTGCCCGGCAACAGCGCGGTGCGATTGATCAGCGCCGGCGGCGGTGAGACGGATTCAGTCCACGGGCAGATGCTGCCGACGCGCTGGCTGGCGGCCATGCCCTTCCTGCGCCAGGCGCTTGCGGGTTTCGGGGTGGTATGGGGCCGTTCGCGGTTGATGCGCCTCGCGCCGGGCGCGCATGTGCCCGAGCATGCCGATATCAACTATCACTGGCACACGCGGGTGCGGCTGCACATTCCGATCTTCACCCGGCCGGAGGTGCGCTTCCATTGCGACGGGCAGTCGGTGCACATGGCCGCGGGCGAAGCATGGATCTTCGACAATTGGCGCCGACACCATGTGGAGAATCAGTCCAGCGCCGAACGCATCCATCTCGTCGCTGACACCACCGGCACGGCGGCGTTCTGGCAGTTCGCTTGCGGGCAGGCGCCGCCGCGGGGGCAATGGCGGACGATAGGCCGGAACCCCGATGCCGGTCAGCAATTGCTGACCGAGGGCGACCAGCGTTCGCCGGTGATGCCCGCCGCCGAAGTGCAATGGCTGGTCGACGATCTGCGCGCCGAGCTGGCGGTCGCCATCGATACCGTGGAAGCCAGGGCCCGCGCCGCGCAGTTCAGCATGTTGCTGGAGAGCTTCGTGTTCGACTGGCGCCAGCTCTGCGCGTTGCACGGCATCGGCGGACAGGGGCGAGCGGACTTCCTTCGCCTGGCCGGCGCCGTGCGCAAGGCCGCGAAGCCCCTCGCCGATGGGCTCGTCATGCGCACCAACGAGGTCGGCGCGCTGCTGGTGCTCGAAAAGCGCGTGCTGCAGCACCTGCTCGCTGAAATGTCCTAGCCGATCGGCAATTCCCGCAGCGCGGCCGGCAGGTCGGCGACCGTGTCGATCACGACATGCGCTCCGGCGCCAGTGAGGATGGCCCTCGCCCGCGCGATGCGTTCGGCCCGATCCTCGGGCGCGAGCGCGGCCAGCGCCTCGCGCGACAGCCCCAGGGCGTTGCCGCTGGCCGCGACGCCGACCGTCCACACGCCCGCCGCGCGGCCCTCGGCAATGCCGACCTCCGCATCATCGACCTTGACGCAGGCGCTCGCCGGCCAGGCGCCCAGCTCGACCAGATTCTTCCACAGCATCAGCGGGGAAGGACGCCCCTGCGGCGTCTCGCCCGCGCAGACGAGCATGTCCGGGCGATAGCCCTGCTCCGCGGCGCGGGGCAGAATGTCGACCATCATCTCGCGCGTATAACCAGTGCAGGATCCCACCGCGACGCCCCTGGCCTGGAGCCGTCCGGCAATGTCCGCCGCGCCTGGAATCAGCTCGGCGCAGTCGCGTGCCGCCTCGCGCATCATCGGGCCGATGCTCCCGAACAAGGCCGCGACGTCCTCTTCGCTCGCCGCCGCGCCATATCGCGCGGCCCAGGCCTTGGCGACCCGGGGGTTGCCCAGAAGCGCGCGGATATGGTCGCGCTTCGCCATGCCCATATCGGCGCGTGCTTCGGCCTCGCGGATCGGCACCCCGGCTTGTTCGAACACCCTGCACAGCGCAACCACCGGCGCGCGGCTGCCGAAATCGATCATCGTGCCCGCCCAGTCGAACACTATTGCCTTGAGTCCCGGATGCATCAGTTCCTCCCGAAGAGATCGGCGATCACGTCCTCGGCCAGCGCGAAGCTGGTCGACGCGCCGGTGCCGCTGGTGACGACGACCAGTCGCACGCCCTCCGTCGGCGCGCGGACGATGCTATGCCCCGCGGCCGAAGCATAGGTGCCCGTCCAGCGCCCGATCACCGCCGGTGGCGCGCCAAGGACCTGGGCATAGGCGTCGAGGATCGCGTCATCGATCACTGCCGTGGAAAAGGGGTCGGGGGTCGGCGCATAGTCATGGCTGTCCCCCACCACGAGCGATCCGTCAGCGCCCTGCACCGCGATCAGATGGACGCCGTGCGCCAGCGCTTCCGCCGCCTCGGCCTCCAGCCGCGCGCGCAGCGCCGCCGCCTCAGGCAGAGCGACATAGCCGAGATAGCGGACCATGCTCAGGTCGCTCATCACCGGCGCGGCCAGCCGCCACCCCGGCGGCGCGAGCCGCAGCATCTGGAGCTTGCAGCGAGTGATGCCGGCCTCTGAATAGATTTCAGGGAAGAGGGTTGCCCAATCGTCTCCCGGGCAGACGATCACAGCCTCCGCTTCGTGCACGCCGATGTTCGACCGGACGCGGCCGGTCTCGACGGCATTGACCGCGACGCCATAGGCGAAGTCGACTCCATGCGCGACGCTGAGCCAGGCGGCGAGCTTCGGGATCGCCAGCGGTGAATCGACACGCAGGTCGTGCGGGCTCTGCAATGCGGCCGTCCCGCCGCGTACCATCGGCCAGCGCGCCGCCAGCTCCAAAGCGCCGAGGCGGGTGCAGTCCCGGCCCATCTCGGTCGCGAGGAACGCATCGATCACCGCTACGGCCTCGGCGCGCTGGGCGACCAGCAACAGGCCCTCCTGCTCGATCGCTATCCCTGCCGACCCGGCGACGTCGCGCCAGATCGCGGCGCTGCGCATCGCCAGCTCCCGGATCCGGCCGCGCTCCTGCCCGGTGACGGTGACGAAGCCGAAATTGCGGATCGAGGCGCCGTTGGCCCGGGCATCGCGATCGAGCACCAGCACGTGCTTGCCCCGTCGCGCCGCGGCCAGCGCATGGGCAAGGCCGACAATGCCCGCGCCGACGACGATCAGGTCATGCTGTGGCATGGGCGTTCCTTGAGCGGCCGCGCATCGCGAAGCCGAGCGCCGAGAGGATCGTCAGCGCCCCCACCATGATCGCCGTCGCATAGGAAACATGGATGAAGAAGGGCAGCCAGTCCATCTTCGGCGCCGCCAGGCTGCGGAACAGCAGCAGTGCGACGCTGCCGGCATAGCCCGAGGCATCGGCGACATAGATCAGGAAGCCGGCATTGCCCGCCTTGCCGATCGCCGCGATCATCCGGTCGAACAGCATCGCGTTGAACGGGGTATAAGCAAGATAGAGTCCCGCGCCGGTCAGGATCATCCAGGGGAGCGGCGCGAGCAGCCCCGCCTGGAACGCCAGCGTCGACAGGCCGAGCAGCAACGCGCCGACGATGATCACGCCGTGCATCGCCAGCAGCGCGCGCATATTGTCGCGCACCAGCATCAGCGCGGCGAGCCCGCCCAGGCTGATCACCGCAACCGGCAGCTCGCTCGCGGAGAACATCGCCGCCTTCCCGGCATATCCCATCGCGGTCCACAGCTCGGCGGCGAAATTGTCGCGGAAGTCGCGGATCGCAGTCAGCAGTACATAGCCCGCGACCAGCAGCAGCAGCGAAAGCCCGTGTTCGCGGAGGAAGGCCGCCCGGTCGGCGCGTAGCATCGGCACGCGCGCGACGCGCTCGGCCTCGTCGCGGGCATCGGGCGGCGGCATTCGCTCGAGCCACCACAGCGACACCAGCAGCACTGGCAGGAACGCCGCGCCCGTAACCGCCGGCATCCAGATTTCGGGCACTCCCGCATGAAGGAACAGCACCGCGACCGACTTCACCACGCCCGAGGAGAGGATGAAACTCGCGCACAGCATCGCGCCAAGCAGTTCCGACGCGCGGCGACCCTCGACATAGCTGAACACCAGCCCCCAGATCATGCCCAGCGGCAGCCCATTGAGGAACAGGCAAGCGACGCTCAGGGGCGGCGGGACCAGTGCGAACAAGACCAGCGCCAGCCAGGATGCGCCGATCAGCGCAAGGATCAGGGCCGCGCGCCCGCGCCGGCCGAATTCGGCGATCACCCGGACCCCGATCAGTTTTGACAGCGCATAGCCGAACACCTGGGCGATCAGCAGCGCGCTCTTGTAGTCGATCTCGAAATGCCAGCCGCCGATATCGGCGAAGGTCGCCGCCGCGAACGGCTTGCGGAAGGCGTACATCGCGAAATAGGCACCAAAGGCGGCCAGTCCCCCGAGCAGGAGCGTCAACGGAGGGGTAGCGCCAGGTGCGGGTTTTGCGGGCGGCATTGAAGTCCTGCGAATTGTCAGGATTGGTATGGACCAGATTGGCGTCGATTTTGTGACGCTGGCGGGGTGCCTTTCCTCACCAGGGCCGTGCGGCCAGTGCCACCTGTTCAGCTTTGCATTGCCCCGGATCGGGCGCGGGCACATTTGAGCCGATCGAGACCAGCTCGTCACGAGCTGCCTTCAGGTCGCGCTGGAAGCCGGGAGCACCGCCGAGCATGGCGAACATCGCCGATCCCGCCATCCAGCCTGCTTGTACCGCGCTCGCCGAATGCGAGCCGCATACCGCGCGACTCTCGCCATAGGCCCGGGCCCGGGCGAGGATCGCCGTCGCGCGTTCAGGCGCCAGTTCGGCCAGGATCAGTCCCTCGAGCCAGCCGTTCGCAGCATGGCCGGAGGGATAGTCGCCATTCCCGGCGAGATGCGCTGTCCTGGGCTCGCAGATCGGCGAGTCGGTGCCGAGATAGGGGCGGGGCACCCGGTAATGTTGCTTCACCGGGTTCACCAGGTCGCCGGTGCCCGCCCGGTCGAGCAGGCGGGTCAGCGCCGGGGCACTCGCCGGTGTGAGCTTCATGCCGAGCGCGCAGGCATAGCGGTCGAGCGGAGCGTTGCTGACGTCCTCGGTCGCGAGCCGCCAGCGCGGCGTGCCCCGCAACGTGCGCGTGGCGACGAAGATCGCGTGGTCGGCGCGCGCGGCGGCGCTGCCGGGGGCGGGCGGTGGCGGCAGGATCGCCACCCCGTCGGGCACTCGGTCGGGCGCCAGATAGGGGCCGGTATCGGCGGCCTGGCTCGTCGCGGTCAGCGCCAGCCATGCGGCGAGCAGCAAGGTGGTGCGCATCGCGGTCAGGCCGTGACGCGCATCGGGCCGATGCCGGGATCGGTGCGCCCGGCGTGCCCGGTTTCGACCTTGCCGGCGAAGCGGCGAAGGAACGCAGCGTCGTCCACCAATGTGACGGTGAGATCGTACCAATGGTCGCTGGTCGCGAGCCGCCAGATGTCGCCGACCTGCTTGCCCGGCGCCACGGAAATGCGGCGTGTCCGCGCGCCTTGCGCGGGATAATGTCCGTCGAGCGCGATCGCGAAGACCATGGGCTCGCTGCCGCCGTTGCGCAGCAGCAACTCGAGTTCGCCCTCCGACGGACGCTGGAGCAGGACCACCTCGGCACGGGGCGCCTGCACTGCGAGCGATCCGGCGAAGCGGCGCCACAGGCCGTTCGGGCCCCGCAGCGTCAGGTCATAGGCGGCGAGCGGCCCGGCATCGTGCCATTGCTCGCTGGCGAAACGGTCGCCCGCGCCGATCGTATAGTGCCAGGGTTCCTGCGCATCGCTGTTGTCGTGCACGGTGAAGGCCGCCCCGACGGCACCGCGGTTGATCATCTCGATTCGCAGGCGCCGCTCGGGTGTCACGCCTGCGATCACGTCGAGCTTGTAGGGCAGCGGACGATGCGGGCGCTGGCCCGGCATCTGGGTGGCAGGCGCCTGCGTCGGGGGAATCATGTTGACCGGCCCCGCGAGAGATTGCGCGATGCGCTCGCGGAAATCGTCGGTGGTCGGCAATTTGAGCGCGGCGGCGCGATCCGATTCGCTGAAGTCGAATACCGATATCAGGTCGCCGCACACCGACCGCCGCCATGCGCTGATATTGGGCTCCTGCACGCCGAAGCGTTTCTCGACGAACTGGAGCACCGATGTGTGGTCGAACAGCTCCGAACAGACGAAGCCGCCGCGGCTCCAGGGCGAGACGATGATCGCCGGCGTGCGGATGCCGAGCCCGATCGGGTGCTTGCCCGGGGCCTGGGCGTCAAGCGCGCCATAGTCCTTGGTCTCGCCATTGAGCGGCACCGTGCTGTGGCCGCGATAATCGCCCACCGGGGGTACCGGCGGCGGCGCGTGATCGTAAAAGCCGCCAGCCTCGTCATAGTTGAGGATGAACACGGTCTTGGCGAACACCTCCGGATTGTCGACCAGCGCCTCGATCAGCTTGGCGGTGACATGTTCTCCCCTGGAAGGCTCGGCCGTCGGATGTTCGGACAGATCGGCGGCGGTGACGATCCACGAGACCTGCGGTAGCTTGCCCGTCTCCACGTCGCGGCGGAATGCCGCGACGAGTTGTTCGCCATCGGAGCGCTTGCGATCCGCGCCCTCCTTATGCTCGCTCACCCAGGAACGGCCGCGGCGATACAGCTCTGACTCCCTGGGGGCCGGGCGGAAGGGCGGGAAGATCGACAGGAGATTGTCGCCGAAATTGTCGTATTCCTGATAGACCTTCCAGGCGATCCCCGCCGCCTGGAGCCGTTCGGGATAGGTGGTCCAGCGATAGGCCCCGTCGCGCAGCGTCCGGTCTTCGGCCATGTCGGCGCTCGGCGTCTCGTCCTCGCCATAGTTGCTCATCTCTGGATCGCCGCCCACCGTGCCGCCGCCGTTGCACCCGGTGAACAGATGCATCCGGTTGGGATAAGTCTGGGTCATCGTCGAGCAGTGATAGGCGTCGCACACGGTGAAGGCGTCGGCGAGCGCGTAATAGAAGGGCAGGTCGCTCGCGGTATAGTGAAGCATCCGGTTCTGGAGCGCGCCGTTATGTCCCCAGCGGTCGTAACGGCCGCGATTGAAGATATGGACATTCTCCTGGTGCGACTGGTCGGCGCCATCGACCTTGAACGAGCGCGTCGTCTTCGAATCGCCGTGGAAAGGCAGGACATAGCCATCGGGATGCTGCTCCGACGGCTGTGCCCATACGCTGCGCCCGCCCGGCAGTCGCAGCGGCCGCGGGTCGCCGAAGCCGCGCACGCCGTTCAACATGCCGAGATAATGGTCGAAGGAGCGGTTCTCCTGCATGTGGATCACGATATGCTCGACATCCCGGATTGAGCCGGTCCGCTTGTTCGCCGGGATCGCGAGCGCCCGGTCGATCAGGTTCGGGAGAATCGATCCGGCCGCGCCCGCGCCCGCCATGCGCAGAAAATGCCGTCTCGTCGTCCGATCCATGGCTTTACCCTTTTCTTGGTCGCGCGAACGCGCTACTTCGCTGTTGAAATTGGTATAGTCCAGTAACGCTACAATCTTACGACAGCGAAACAGCTTGAACGGGCAGGTCCCGGTGCCGTTCGCCATCACGCAAACCAGCGAGGAAGCATGACCGCGAACGTCATCGACCGGATTTTCGAGCTCTTCAATCGTTTCGGAACGCTCTATTATGGCGAGGACGCCACGCAGCTCCAGCACGCGCTCCAGGTGGCCGAGCTGGCGCGCCGCAATCGCTGTTCGGACATGATGATCGCCGCTGCGTTGTTGCACGATGTCGGTCAATTCATGGATGATGCCGGCAGCGCCGCCGAAACGCTCGGGATCGATGCACGGCATGAAATCTCCGGCTCTTCGTTTCTTGGCGCCTATTTCCCGCGCGGGGTCACCGAACCGGTCCGGCTCCATGTCGCCGCCAAGCGCTATCTGTGCGCGATCGATCCCGCCTATCTCACCGGACTCAGCAGTGCCTCGGCGATCAGCCTGGAACTGCAGGGCGGCCCGATGTCGGCCGATGAGGTGCGGGCGTTCGAAGCCGAGCCCTTTTTTGCCGACGCGGTGACGCTGCGCCGCTTCGACGATATGGGCAAACACCCCGACTGGCGCCCGCCCGATCTGGCCAGCTATCGCCCGCTGCTCGAATCGCTGCTCATGGCAAACACCTGACAAGGTTGCGGACGCGCCGTTTTACAACTGGCATAGACCAATTGGGCCGTGAGTGAATTCGGCAAGTCCCGAAAAGCCTGTAGCAGCAGGTCTCCGAGCCTGAAACATACGGTGTCGAACTGAATCCGATCAAGGATTTCGGGGCTTTGCGTCGCTGCTCGGCGGCTTCGGCTTGACCTGCCTCCGCACCCACTGTCATCTCCAGTCCAGGCACCATGCGAAGCGAACTCGAACTCACTCCGATCGCCAAGGGCGACACCGCGGATGGTCCGCAATATCTGGCGCTACGCGACCAGATCGCGCTCGGCATCGAGATGGGCAAGCTCGCACCGGGATCGAAGCTGCCGTCCGAGCGTCAGTTCCAGGGGGACAGCGGAGCGGCACGCGGCACCATCCGCGAGGCCCTGTTCCAGCTCGAGGCCGAAGGGCTGATCTACCGGCGCGACCGCAGCGGCTGGTTCGTCTCCCCGCCGGCGGTGACGTACAATCCCACGCGCTGGTCGGGCTTCATGACCTATGTCGCTGAGCAGGGGCGAATTCCGGCGACCGAGACGCTGAGCAAGGATCTGGTGCCCGCGCCGCCCGCGGTTGCCGATATCTTCCGCACCGCGCCCGGCACGCCGCTCTACAACCTTCATCGCCGCCGCTCGATCGACGGCCGCGCCGTACTGGTCGAACGGATCATCGTCGATCCGTCCATGGCGCCCGGCCTCGTCGATCGTTCGCTCGACGGCTCGCTCACCCAGATCCTCACCGGCGACTATGGTCTTACGGTGGTGCGCAACCGGGTCGACATGCGGCCCTGCGCACTGGTCAAGTTCGCCGCCGACGCTCTGGGGGTGAAGCCCGGCACGCCGGGCCTGCTGGTGGTGCGCACCAGCATCGCGGCGGACGGGCGCGTGGTGGAATATGATCAGGAATATTGGCGGCACGACGCGATCCGCGTGCATGTCGATCTCGACGTCCGGGGGTGATTCACCCCGGCCGATGACAGGCCGTGGTTCCGGTTCCGACCCTTGTCGCCTGGGCGCATGAGCATCTCCCGTCGACGCTGGTTACCATGGAGATCGCACCGGGGACCTGGATCGGCATCGACGCGGTCGCGCGCAAGCTCGGCATTTCGCAGACCCCGATCCGGGAAGCGCTGAGTCGACTGGAGGCCGAGAAGCCCGTCTGAGGCCGCCGCTGGCGAAGCATGTCGCTCAAAAAACCGTCGAAGCGGATATCGCGACCCGATCCACATCATTGAACTGCTTCACCGCAGAAACACCCCGCGCATATTCCAGCGAGAATCCCAGTCCGGTTTTGGGAATCGCGCCACGGAGGCCAGCGCCCAGATTGACTGCGGTAAGGTCTGGGCGTTCGACCGCCGTCGCTCGCTCGATCCAGCCTTTGCCGGCAGCGCCGAACAGAAAGGGCGATAGTCGCAACCATTTGCGTCGGCCGAATGCGAAATGCCGCGCAAGTTGTGCCCGCGTGACGATCCCCGCATCGACAGCCGTTTCGCCGCCGACATAGGCGGACAGCCCATCGTTTCCCTCAAGCGCCGTCTGTTCCGATCGGAACAGCGGCCGGCCGAACGATGTCTGCCCCGTGGCCGCAAGGCTGAATTCGAATCCGGCACCGATGGGCATGGCGAGGCGGTATGCCAGTGTCGCTTTGGTGAAATCGGTCGCCGCGCCCTGTCGCGAGGGAAGCACGCCGGCCGGCAAGGCATCGCTATCGAGTCCCCCGAGCCCTTGGCTGACCTGCACCGACGCCGCCACCCTCCCGCCACCGGACAGGGCCGCTGAATAGGTCGCGCCCAGCCGGCCGACCATGAAGCGATCGAGACTTAGGCGAGCGCCGAACTCGATCGCGTCATTCGATTCCCGAATCTGTTCGATCGCGCCGCTCAGTGAAAGATTTTGCCGGCGCGACTTCTCGACCACGAAGCCGCCGCGCAGCGACAGGCGACGCAGATTGCCCCGCGTTGTCGGCACGCCCGGCCGGGTCCGCGGCTGGGTGCGCGAAAAGGTGACTTCCGGATTGATCGAGAAACGCGCTTCGCCGGGCGCGAGATTGATGCCACCGCCCAGCACGCGAACCGGGGCGTCCCCATAGAAATTCCCGGGCAGGTCGTATCCGCCAACCGCGAAGCCGTAGATCTGCTCGCCAAGCCCGAAGACCGAATTGAGGGACGCCTGGGCCGTCACGCCAAACCGGCCCAACGCAGGCGCAAACCCGTTCTCCACTGACAGGCTGCCCGAAGTGATCCTTTGCCGTCCGCTTAGCAGCAATCGGGTGCCGCCCTGTTCCAGGCCGCGCGTCAGCGTCGATGTCAGTGTCAGGCCGGGTGTCTCGCCTGCCAGCAGCAGGGGGCGCTCGATCTCGCCGATCTTCAGGTGGCGTCGCCCGGTCAGCGCCGCCGCCCGCGCCGCGACGCTATGGCGGACCCGCTCGGGCACGGCGGAGACATCGATACTCTCGATGAAACCGTCGATCACGAGGATACGGAAGCGCCCGCCATTGGTGATCTGCTGGGGCGGCACTGCGACGCGCGCCAGCACATAGCCAGCCCGGGCATGTGCCGCCTCAATGGCCGACGCCACGGCATAGAGTCGAGCCAGCGTTACTTGACGGCCGACGACCTGAGCGACGATCGCCTCCGTTTCCCGCGCTACATCGGCAAAGCTGCCCTCGGCATCGATACCTTCAATCAGCACGGTCAGGCCTTCGGCACCCTTCGGGGCGGTCAGCCCTTCGGTCTGTTGGATGATGGTCGCATTGTCGTTGACAGGCGGTGGCGGCTTCAGGGTCGGTGGGGTGATCGAACTCGGCGCGGTCGATTGCGACAGTGCCGGACATGCGGTGACAAAGCCTGCGATACCCGCGGCCGACAGGATGAGACGCGTGCGCCGCACTAGCGAAACTCCCCCTCCCCCTCCGCCACCGGCGCTCCTATGCCCGCGACGACGGATCAAGCCGTTGTCCCAAGCGCTGAAACACGCTTCCCGCCACGGTATCGATCGCGATCGTCTTCATTCACGAAGGGTGGCGTATGGTTCAGGAAGCGTGGAGGCTGGGCGATGCCGATCCGTCATTGGGTGGCTGGGTGGCATCCAGCATGGTGTCGTTCATGCTGCCGAGCGTTTCGAGCCTGGGCGTCGTCCAGGGCCGCCTGGGCGCCGGTGCTGCGTCGGGGATGTGGTGATTGTCGTGGACGGTCATCGTTTCGGTCTCGCGAAAGGAGGGGGGTCAGGGGCGGAGTGCCGGAGGGGCGCTAGCGACGGGAGCATTCCAGATCGTGACAAAGTCCCACCCGGCATAGCTGAGGGGGGACTGCATCTGCGTCGTGGTCAGGCCGGTGCCTCCGGCACTGGTCGCCTGCCCGCTGGTCAGGATACTCCAGTAGGAACTCGTGACGGTTGCGCCGTTCGTCCCCTGCCCGATCAGTCCACCTGCGCCTCGCGGGCCGATCACCAGCCCGGTCGAATAGCTATTGGTCAGGCTGCCGCCATAGAGATAGCCGATCAGCCCGCCCGCGGTATTGGTCGATGCACCGACCTGACCGGTGGTATAGCTGTTGGCAGTGGTCGAATTATACTGATAGCCGATCAGCCCGCCGACATAGTTGGTGCCCGCCACGGTGCCGGTCGCGAACGACCGCGTGATCGTCGCGCCCGAAGCATAGCCGACCAGTCCGCCGACATTGTTGACGCCGCTGACCGTGCCGCTGGCGCTGCTTCGGGTGATGCTCGATCCGTCATTCTGGTTGCCGACCAGGCCGCCGACCAGATTGTTGCCAGTGACGTTGACCGCGCTATTGCTCCCGCTGACGCTGCCGCCATTATAGAGCATCCCGACCAGCCCGCCGACGCCGTTCAGGCCGCTGACGCTGCCGCTCACATTGAGATTGCTCAGCGTGCCCGAAGACAGGCCGAACAGCCCGACATTCTTGATCGAGGAACGGTTGATGCGCAGGTTGGACAACGTGAAGCCGTTGCCGTCGAGCGTACCGGTGAAGCCGTAGGTGCCGCTGGCGATGCTCGCGAGCAGGGCATGGCCGGTGCCGTTCCAGACATTGCCGAGGCCATCGGTACCGATCGGCACGAAGCCGGCGCTGGACCACATGCCCGAATAGGAGCCCGGGGTCCCCGCGACGACCGCACCGGTTTCAGCCAGGTCGATAGTGCCGGCCAGGCTGTAGCTGCCCGACAGGCGCGCCTGATCATAGCCGATCAACTGCAACTGGTGGCTGTTGGAGATCAGCAGACGCCCGCCGGCATCCGTTGTCGTGGTGAAGCTGGTCGGCACTTCGAAGGCAAGGAACGGCCGCGTCGAATTGCCCGCCAGGAACACGAAGCCGGTCGGGGTCGCGGTGCCGATACCGGCCGCCGCCGCAAGATTGGCATAGGCGCCTGCCTTGTAGGCATAGTTCGCCGCGCCCGACTGGTTCGGATCTGAAGTGATCGCGGACACGTTGCTCGCGGTGCCGGTGGCTGTGGTGAAGGCGTTGTTTTGCCGCGTCGAATAGTTGTCCCAGTAGGCATTGGCGACCGAGCCGGCGACCAGCCGGGCGACCACGCCGCCGACCTGGTAGCCCACCATCGATGTCGATACTTCGCCAGCGGCATAGGCGCCGTTGATCGAACTGGACGCGCCGATCACGTTACCGACCAGACCGCCGACATTCTGGCCTCCGGCGACGGCGCCAGTCGCATAGGCGTTCTGGATGCGGCTCGCGTTGAGCGTGCCGACCAGCCCGCCAGCACCGACATTGCCGTTGATCGAATTGCTCGACACACGGCCGGTGGCGTAGGAATTATTGACAAGGCTGTTCGACGCGACGTTCCCGACCAGTCCGCCCGCGCTGCCGTTGTTACCAGTGCTGGCGAGTGTCGCCGTGCCGGTGGCGTAGGAATTGCTGACGGTACCACCCGTCAATTCGCCGATCAGGCCGCCGACAAAGGCGCCGCCACCCGATCCGGTCGCCCTGGCAGTGCCGCTGGCCCAGGAATTTGTCACCGTGCCGGTGACCGTTCCGATCAGGCTGCCGACCCGCGCGACGCCGGATACATTAACGGCGGAGGACGAATTGCTGGTTGTACCGCGGAGCTGCTGGCCCACGAGGCCACCGATATTGCCGGCGGTGCTGCCCACGCCGGCAACGGTGCCGGCGACGTGCACGTTGGTGATCCGGTTGTTGGTCGACCCCATATAGCCCGTCAGGCCGGCAGTCAGGCTCCGACCGGCGATATTCAGGCCGGTCAGGGTAAGATTGCTGATCGTGGCCGAACTGTCGATGCCGCTGAACAGACCGACATAATCGCTCGTCGGGCGGTTGATCGTCAGGCCCGAGATGACGTGGGACCTGCCGTCAAAGGCGCCGGTAAAATAGACCGGTGCGGAAAGCGCAATGGGATCGAAACCGGCGCCATTGTTCCACAGCGCCGTGCCGCTGGCGTCGATGTCGGCGGTCAGCACGAACTGGCGCGCGAGCTGGTTCGCCGAGGCGATCCCCTGCAGGCCATAGACGTCCTCGATGGTGAATGGCGTGTTCGTGGTGCCATCACCGCCGGTCACGCGCCGGAAACTGGCATTGGCGAAGCTGAAGCGGAAATCGGTCGCGTGGAAGAATGGCAGCGCCGCGCTGTTCTGCGACCAGCCGCCATTGAGGAGATTGAACAGCCCGACATCGACCGCGCCGGTCGCGTTGATCAGGCCCATGCGGGGAGAGGCGTTGCCGGCACTGAGCGCCAGCCCGCCATTGGTGCCGGTGATCGCGGCGTTGATGTTGATATTGTTATAGGCGCGTAGCGTGAAGCTGTTGGTGCTGGTCCAGGTGACGGCGCTGTCGATCGTGATGTCGCCCGCGCCGGGTGTCTGATTGCCCGCGCCGGCCGCGCTGCTGCCAGTGGTTTCGAGCGTGACGTTGTTGCTGGCGAGATTGGCGCTGATCGTCGCGGCGGCGCCCGCATCGACGGTCAGGTCGACCGGGTCGATCAGCCAGGTGCCGGTCATGCCGCCGGCCGCCGAGGTATCGACGCGCAGGCCGGTGAAGAAAATGTTCGCGCCCGACGTCTCGATGAAGCCGCCATCACCCGTCGTCCCGGTGGCGCGCGCCGAAAGTGTGCCGGCGAAATTGACTGATCCACCGTCGCCGCCATGCAGGATGATCGTGCCCCCGTTGCCGATCGCGCTATCGGCATTGATGTCCCCGGTCAGGTTGATCACGTTGCGAACCGCATCGCGCACCGTCGCCGCCCTGAGCTCGACAATGCCGCCGCTGGCGTTGATCGTGCCCGCCATGTCGATCAAGGCGGTGCTGCCGACGGCGGTGGTCGGCACCGCGACCTGCATGAAGCCGTCGCCGTTGAGATCGAGCGTGATGCTTTCGCCGGAGGCAAGGCCGACACGGCCATAGGCCACGCTGATCGTTCCGCTATTGCCGACCGATCCGCCAAGCAGCGCGACATAGCTTCCCTGCCCCGCATCGATCGTTCCGCCGTTCGCCACGCGGGCCGATGCGCCGGATCCAGTGAAGTTCAGGCGCCCGGCCTCGAAGTCGGCATCGCTGATCGCCAGCGTCGAGGCGACGAAGCCACCACCGGTACTGACGTTGCCGGTCGAGGTGATTGCGATGCCGTTAGGATTGACGAGATAGACCGAACCGTTGGCGCGAACCTGCCCGGAGATTTCCGATCCCATCGTACCTGTCACTCGGTTCAGGGTCGCGCTGCCCGCATCGGGCTGGTGGAACACCACGCTGTTGCCTGACGCGACGTTGAAACTGTTCCAGTTGACGATCGCGCGCGCCGTCGTTTGCGTTATCGTGACGCTGTCGGGGGCGGTCGCGATCGTCGCGGTGCCCGACGCCACGACCCCGCCCGCGGGCAGCGCCGTCTGTGCCTGCGCACCC
The DNA here is from genome assembly GCA_029202385.1 of Candidatus Sphingomonas phytovorans. NCBI lineage: Bacteria > Pseudomonadati > Pseudomonadota > Alphaproteobacteria > Sphingomonadales > Sphingomonadaceae > Sphingomonas > Candidatus Sphingomonas phytovorans. The sequence continues at coordinate 3,903,645 of CP119314.1, read as the reverse complement.
GTTGCGCCCACGCCGTTTACGCACGCGCAGATGGCCGCACGCACCAGAATGCTTGTCGCGAGCGCGCGGCTACGTCCAGCCGAGCGGACCAAGGAATGACGCTGCATGAATCCCCCACCGGAAAGCCGGGCGCATGCCTGGACCTTAGGGGAGCCTTAACTATTCTAACCTCGGCGCCACTCAACGGAACACAAGCGGACTATTCCGGCGCGGCTGATCCGACCGGATCATGGCGGGTTGAGCAGCGTCCGCGATGGCCCTTCCGATGTGGAGGAAAAAACCGGGCGTTGTGCGCATTTCCGTGGGGAACGATCCCGGAGAAGACATCCCTGGCCATCCAGCGGCCGTCCTGATCGAGTGCCTCCGTCACCCCTCCACATGACCTGCGTGACACTCATCGGTCGCACGTGGCGGGCCTGGCGAAACGAATCCGTGATATTATTCAACCATTTTGGTTGTGTTGGCATCCGCGCGATCCGATGATCGCGGGAGATTCACGTAACAGGGCAGCCCGGTCTCTCGCCGTGCGGCACGGCTCGTAGGAGGTCAGCAGCTTGAAGACATCGCCAATCGAGCAGTCGATCGACCCGGCTGTCGCCATTCCTTCTTTCCACACCCCGGAGACACTGCGCGCACATCCGCGCTTCTCGGAGGCTGTGGCCTGCCTCGTCGACGGGCTCGTGTCATTGTTCGGCCATGATCACCGGCTGCGGTCATTGATCGAATATGATCGCGGCGTGACCTTCATGTTGATCGTCTGCCTCGCCGCGGGGGAGCGAAGCGACCGGCCGGAAACCTGGCTGACCATGAAACGACTTAACGCCTTGTTGCCGCGTCTGTGCATCGAACCGGGGCGCGGTATCACCGACTTCGTCACCAGCCTGCGGGATGAAGACTTCCTGACCACGCGCCGCTCACCGCTCGATGCGCGGGTCCGCATCCTGCAGCCGACCGAGAAGATGCTCGCCGCGGATCGCGAATGGCTTCAGGTGTTCCACGCACCGCTCGCCCTGCTTTATCCCGACGGCGACTATCACGGCGCGATGCGGCAGGACCCGGTCTATCAGCGCGCCTATCGCACCGCCTCGCTCACCACGCTCGAGATTGCCGACCGCATCGTCGGCGGCAACCCGCCTGCCGACTATTTCATCCGCGAAAGCGTCGGCACGCGCCTGTTGATGGTGCTGATTCAGGAGGTGCGCGACGCGCCGGACCATCGCACCGGACCGGGCTTCTATACTCGCGCGGCGGCGCTCGGCGGCGTATCGCGCACGCATGCGCGCAACGTGCTGCAAGGCGCCGCCGACCGGGGCTGGCTGCGATCGAGCGATCCACCGGGCCTCTTCATCGAAGTGCGGGACGAGCTTTGGGACTCGGTTCAGCGTTGGGTGGCCGAATCAGTGGCGGGCGTTGATATCGTCCACGGCATGGCCCTCGCACTCCAGGAGTCCGCGCAAAAGAGCGCGTGAACCCGATGGGGAAAAACGGGAGCGCGGTGTAAATACCCGAAGGCTTGCTGGAAGGGCGGTACGCCTCGCATGCCAGCGCCTGCGCCGCCCGATCATCGAGACTCGTGACGGGATGGGGAATGATGCGGGAATGCATTCCGCCGTCCGGAAAATTATCCGGCTACTTCTCATGGATGGCTGGTGGAGATGGATGCCCCGTGAGGATTCGAACCTCAATAGACGGAGTCAGAGTCCGTAGTCTTACCATTAGACGACGGGGCAACGTGGGGGGCGATCTAGGGGGCGAGGCCGGGGCTGTCAACCAACGCCGCGCGCTGCTTGCCGCACGGCACTGCCTGCGCTACCCTTTGCTTCAAGCACCGAACGGCGGCCTTTCCGGTCGCCGCGACGGCAGAACATAAAAGCGAGTACACACGGCATGGGGGATCATTCGCCCAAGATGCCGTACCGGCAGGAAAGACCTGCCCGTTCGGCGCCGATCCCCGGCAAGGTCACCGGGGCGGGACGCGCGCGTTGGCCGGAGGCGCGCCATTTCGCGGCGCTTGACCTCGGCACCAACAATTGCCGCCTGCTCATCGCGCGGCCGCAGGGCAACGGCTTCGCGGTGGTCGACGCCTTTTCGCGAATCGTCCGGCTGGGCGAAGGGCTCGCCGCGACCGGAAGGCTCAGCGACGCGGCGATCGATCGTACCCTGGCCGCGCTGAAGGTCTGTGCCGACAAGCTCAAGCGTCGCAACGTCGCCCTGTCGCGTTCGGTCGCGACCGAGGCGTGCCGCCGCGCCAGCAACGGGCCTGAATTCATCGCGCGCGCCTATGACGAAACGGGCATCCATCTCGACATCATCTCGGCGGAGGAGGAGGCGCGGCTCGCCGTGCTCGGATGCCACGCGCTGATCGAGCCGGGCGAGGACCCGGCGCTGGTGTTCGACATCGGCGGCGGCTCGACCGAGCTGGTGCTGGTCGATACGCGACCCAAGGTACCGGTCGTGCTCGACTGGCACAGCGCGCCCTGGGGCGTGGTGTCGCTTACCGAGTTCGCTGGTGGCGGGACTGGGCCGGACGGGCTTGCCGCCGCCTACGCGGCGATGCGCAGCCTCGTCGCGGACAGCTTCGCCGGCTTTGCCGGGCGCTTGCCGCGCGGCATGGAACGACCGCGGCTGCTCGGCACCAGCGGCACGGTGACGACGCTTGCCAGCGTGCATCTCGGCCTGTCGCATTATGATCGCTCGGCGGTCGACGGGCTGATCGTGCCGGCTGCCTCGATGCGGCGGATCAGCGCCGACCTGTCGCGGATGAGCCTGGCCGAACGCGCGACCCTGCCCTGTATCGGCAACGAGCGCGCCGATCTGGTCGTTGCCGGTTGTGCGATCCTAGAGACGATCCTCGATCTGTGGCCCGCCGAACGGCTGGGCGTGGCCGATCGCGGTATCCGCGAAGGCATTTTGCGCCGGCTGATCGGTGGGAAGGCGCTATGAAGGTGACATTGTGAGCAAGGACGGCGGCGGGCTTCGAGTCCGCGTCAAGACGGCGCGGCGGCGCACCGCGCAATCGACGCGCTGGCTCGATCGCCAGCTCAACGATCCGTACGTGAAGCGTGCCAAGGCGGAGGGCTATCGCAGCCGCGCCGCCTACAAGCTGATCGAGCTCGACGAGCGCTTCGGCTTCCTCCGGGGGGTGAAGCGCGTGGTCGATCTCGGCATCGCGCCCGGCGGCTGGAGCCAGGTGGTGCGGCGGCGCTCGCCCAAGATCGCGATCGTCGGGATCGATCTGCTGCCGGTCGATCCGATCGACGATGTGACCATCTTCCAGATGGATTTCATGGACGATGCAGCGCCCGCGGCGCTCACCGAGGCCCTGGGCGGTGCGCCCGACCTGGTGCTGTCGGACATGGCGGCCAACACGGTGGGGCATCCCCAGACCGACGCGCTCAGGACGATGGCGCTGGTCGAGGCGGGCCTTGCTTTCGCGATCGACGTGCTCGAGCCGGGTGGCGCCTTTATCGGCAAGGTGTTCGCCGGCGGCGCCGATGCATCACTGGTCACCGAGCTGAAGCGCAACTTCAGGACGGTGAAGCACGCCAAGCCGCCCGCCAGCCGCAAGGGCTCGTCCGAATGGTATGTCGTGGCGCAGGGCTTCAAGGGCCGGCGTGAAGCGGTGCCTCAGGAGCCTGTGGATCAGTAGGACGTCACCTCGCGACGTCTCGGTCCTGTCGAGAGGGCCAGGGTGACGGCGGGATCACCCGGCCGGGCGGGAGCATCAACAAGCATGAAAAAGCCCGCGGATCGCTCCGCGGGCTCTTCATATCGGTAAAGACTGCGGGGCTCAGCCCTCGTAGTCGCCGCCCAGATTCTGGTTGCGCGGCGGCGCGGCGGCGGTGAGGCGAAGCGCCTCCGCCGATGCTGCCAGGCTGCCGATCTCGTCGGGCGTGTCCTCGTCGTCGACCTGGACCCGCTGAAGGCCGGAAACGACTGCTTCCTCCAGGTGATTCGGACGCACCGTCTCTTCGGCGATCTCGCGCAAGGCGACGACCGGGTTCTTGTCGCGATCGCGGTCGATCGTCAGGTCGGCGCCGCCGGAAATCTGCCGCGCACGCTGGGCCGCGAACAGCACCAGATCGAACCGGTTGGGAATCTTGTCGACGCAATCCTCGACAGTGACGCGCGCCATGAATGGCTTCCTTCGCAAACAACGATAGAATGAAGACCGGCGATCTAGGGCCCGCACCGCCAAGAGTCAAGGAATCCGGCTTGCCCCCGTCCCGATGCGCGGCCACATCTGCAAGATGACCGAACCTGCCGTCCAGCCGAGCTTCACCGTCGACGGCAACACGCTCACCATGCTGGATACCGGGCCGCGCCGGCTCGAGGCGCTGATCGCCCTGATCGCCGGGGCCAGGCGCACGCTTCGGATCATCTATTACATCTATGTCGACGACGACGCTGGCGCGCGGGTGCGGCAGGCGATGCTCGATGCGGCGGCGCGGGGTGTCGCCGTGTCGCTGGTGGTCGACGGGCTGGGTAGCGAGCATGCCGAGCAGAATCATTTCTTCGAGCCGCTGCGCCGGGCCGGGGTCGATGTCTGCCGCTTCGTGCCGCGCTGGGGCCGCCGCTATTTGTTGCGCAACCATCAGAAGCTCGCGCTGGCGGACGAGGCACGCGCGATCATCGGCGGCTTCAACGTGCAGGACAGCTATTTCGGCACGCCGGCCGAACAGGCATGGCGCGATCTCGGGCTCCTGGTGGAAGGCCCCGCCGCGGAGCATATCGCCGGCTATTTCGATGCGCTGTCGCGCTGGTCGAAGCAACCCAGGGCGCCGCTACGCTCGCTCCGCCGCGCGCTCGGCACATGGAGCGAGCCAGAGGGCAGGACGCGCTGGCTGTTCGGCGGACCGACACGGCGGCTGTCGCCCTGGGCGCGGGCAGTGAAGCGGGATCTGGAAAGCGCCCAGGCGATCGACATCATCGCGGGGTATTTCGCGCCAAGCCCCGGCATGCTCAAGCGGCTCGACCGCGCGGGCATGCGGGGCCGGGTGCGAATCGTGCTGCCGTCGAAGAACGATCATGGGGCTGCGATCTGGGCGTCGCGCTTCACCTATGCCGGGCTGCTGCGCAAGCGGGTCGAAATCTACGAATATCAGCCGACCAAGCTCCATACGAAGCTCTTCGTGATCGACGACGTGGTCTATATCGGCTCGGCCAATTACGACATCCGCAGCCTGTTCCTCAACCTCGAGATGATGCTGCGAATCGACGACAAGGTCTTCGCCGCCCATGTCCGCGCCTATGTCGACGGGGAGGTCGCCCAGTCGGAACGGATCACCACGGCGCTGTACAAGGCCCGCACCAACTGGTGGGTCCGCACGAAGCAGGCGGTGGCCTTCTTCGTGATGACCGTGCTCGACTATAATGTGACGAAGGGGCTCAATTTCGGGCCGCGCCGACGGCTCCGCAGGCCCTGATCTTTATTCCTTCCAGGCCCAGTAGAGCTGGGCCGGCGGTACATTCCACCATTCCATGTCGTGGTCGACCTTCGGGATATAGGGCTCGATGAAGTCGCGGCACTTGGGCGAGAACTGATAGACCAGGAAGGCGCCGCCCGGCCGGAGCACGTCGGCGGTCGCCTGGCCGATCGCGTCGCCGACGCCGGCGGGAAGCGTCGAGAAGGGCAACCCCGACAGCACATAGTCGGCATGGTCGAAACCGTGATCCTCGATGATCTGGCGCACGTCGGCCGCCGATCCGCCGACCGCCAGGAAGCGGGGGTCGGTGATCTCGTGGCGCAGATAGCGGATGAAATCGGGGTTAGTGTCGATCGCGAGATAGGTCGCGTCCGGGGCGAGCCGTTCAAGCACATGCGGGCAGAAGGTGCCGACGCCGGGGCCGTATTCGACGAACAATCTGGTGTTCTTCCAGTCCACCGGCCCAAGCATCTTGCGGATCAGCTTGCCCGAGGAGGGGACGATCGATCCCACCATCACCGGATGTTTCATGAACCCTTTCAAAAACATGGCCCAGGGTGAGGACACTCCGGCGGCGGCCCTGCGCTGGCGTCGCGCGGCAGTGGTTGAAACGGTCACTGGCGATCCTTGTTTTCGTGATTCACGGATATCTGTCGCAATCCTGTAACGAACATTCAAGTCTTAGGGTCCGCGCCCTGTCCCGCATGCGTCCCGTTCGGGGTTGCGCATGGACCCGAAGCGTTTAAGCGAGGCGCATGCGCGACGACCGGACTGGCCAGATCGTGGTGATCTTCCTTTCGCGCCGGACTGTCGCGGACGATGCCGGCTATGCCGAGGCGGCCGGGGCGATGGATTCGCTCGCCGCGACCCAGCCGGGCTATCGCGGAATCGAAAGCACGCGCGGGCCCGACGGGCTCGGCATCACGCTCAGCTTCTGGGCCGACGAGGCTGCGGCGCTCGCCTGGCGCGACCATCCCGAGCACAAGGTGATCCGCGATACCGGGCGTGCGCGCTGGTATGAGAGCTATGAAGTGATCGTCTGCGCGGCGCAGCGCTCCTACGCCTGGGAAAGGGCCGGGGAAAAGGCCAGGGACCGGGCTTGAAGACGCCCGCGGTCAACCGCGATTTCGCGTTGCTGTTCCTGGTGATGCTCACGATCGCCGCCGGCAACACCGCGCTGCAATCGGTGCTGCCCGCCCTCGGCCGATCGTTGAAAGTCCCCGACAGCGCCGTTGCGGCGGCATTCTCGGTATCGGCCCTGCTCTGGGTGATCGCGGCGCCCTATTGGGCCAACCGCTCGGACCGGCATGGCCGGCGCGCGATGATCCTGCTCGGCGTCGGCGGCTTCTGCGTGTCGCTGCTGCTCTGCGGCATCTTTCTCGCCGCGGGGATCAATGGCTGGATCAGCGGCACCGCGGCGTTCATCTGCTTCATCGGCGGCCGGCTGATTTATGGAACATTCGGGTCCGCCGCGCCGCCGGCGGTCCAGGCGCTGGTCGCCGGGCGCACCAGCCGCGAGGAACGGACCCGGGCGCTCACCCTGCTCGGCTCGGCCTTCGGGCTCGGCACGATCCTCGGGCCAGCGATCGCGCCGTTCCTGATCCTCGGCAGCATCGGCGCGGTGGAGATCGGCCTGTCCGGCCCCGCCTTCATCTTCGCGCTGTTCGCGACCGGCATCTATGTCGCGGTGCTCAAGCGCCTGCCCAATGACCGGACGCCGCAACCGGGCACGCACGGCGCGGCCAATGCCTATCCCTCGATCGGCGGGCAGAGTTCAGGCGCGAGCATCACCGCGGCGATCGAGCCGAACAGCGAGCGAGTCGGCTATTTCGATCCGCGCGTCCGCGCCTGGATGGTCGCCGGACTGGTGATGGGCCACGCCCAGGCGATGACCAGCCAGGCGGTCGGTTTCCTCGTGATCGACCGGCTTCACCTCGCGCCGGCCGACGCGCTCCAGCCGACCGGGATCGTGCTGATGATGGGCGCCGGCGCCGCATTGCTGGTCCAATGGGGCATCATCCCGCTGCTCGACATGCGTCCGCGCCAGCTGATCCTGGTCGGCCTTGTCGTCGGCGCGGCGGGCTGCGCGCTGACCGGACTCGCGACCTCGCTCTATGGCATCGCGACCGCTTATGCGCTTGCCTCGATCGGCTTCGGCTTTACCCGGCCCGGCTTCACCGCAGGTTCGTCGCTCGCCGTCGGCCATGCGGCGCAGGGCTCGGTCGCGGGCAAGGTGACCTCGATCAACGGCGCGTCTTTCGTGCTCGGGCCATCGATCGGGGTCGGCCTGTACGAAGCGCAGCACGCGCTGCCCTATCTGACAGCAGGTGCGGCGCTCATTCTCCTGTTCGGCTATTGCTGGGTCGCGTTGCGGGATTCGGCCGGGTCGAGACTCGATCCGCCCTCCGTGCCCGTTCGTCCCGAATAACCATCGACGCGAACGGCTGAGTTCGACCCGGGCAATGCTTGGATTGGCCTTCAGTCGGCTCCCTTCGGCCCGTGCGGACGGAGCTGGCCGGGGGAGATGAAGCCGATCGGCTGGATGGCCGATGCTTCCTGCTTCAGCCGCGCCGCCATCTGCTCATATTCGCGCTCCATGTCCGGCGTCACCGAGGCGCGGGAATCCTCCAGCGCTTCCTCGAAATGCGCCATGGTCACCTCGGCGACCGACAGGGATTGACGCAGCGCGACCAGACCCGCCCGGCGGACTAAATCCTCCAGGTCGGCACCGGTGAAGCGTTCGGTCCGGCTGGCCATCTCATCCAGATCGACATCGTCGGCGAGCGGCATCCTGCCGGTCTGGATCGCCAGGATGCGCCGCCGCCCGGCCTTGTCGGGCACGCCGACATAGACCAGCTCGTCGAAGCGGCCCGGCCGCAACAGGGCCGGGTCGATCAGGTTGGGGCGGTTGGTCGCGCCGATCACCACGACCGACTGGAGTTCCTCCAGCCCGTCCATCTCGGCCAGGATGGTGTTGACCACGCGTTCGGTGACCTGGGGCTCGCCCAGGCCGCCGCCGCGGGCGGGCACCAGCGAATCGAGCTCGTCGATGAAGATCACGCACGGTGCCACCTGCCGCGCGCGGGCGAACAGCCGGGCGATCTGCTGCTCGGATTCGCCATACCATTTGCTCAGCAGGTCGGACGATTTGGTGGCGATGAAGTTCGCCTCGGCCTCGCGCGCGACTGCCTTGGCTAGCAAGGTCTTGCCGGTGCCGGGCGGGCCATAGAGCAGGAAGCCCTTAGCCGGACGGATGCCGAGCCGGCGGAACGCGTCCGGGTCCTTCAGCGGCAGCTCGACGCCCTCCTTGAGGCGCGACTGGGCCTTGTCGAGCCCGCCGACATCTTCCCAGCGCACGCGCGGCGCTTCGACCATCACCTCGCGCATCGCGCTTGGCTGGACGCGTTTCAGCGCATCGAGGAAGTCCTCGCGCGTCACCGCCAGCGTATCGAGCACTTCGGGCGGGATGGTGCCCTCGGCGAGGTTGAGGCGCGGCATGATCTTGCGCACCGCCTCGATCGCCGCCTCGCGGGCCAGCGCCGCCAGATCGGCGCCGACGAACCCATAGGTGGTCCGCGCCAGCTCGTTCAGGTCGACCTTGTGGCCAAGCGGCATGCCGCGGGTGTGGATGCCAAGGATCTCGCGCCGGCCGCGCTCGTCGGGCACGCCGACGACGATCTCGCGGTCGAACCGGCCGGGACGCCGCAGCGCCTCGTCGATCGCCTCGGGCCGATTGGTCGCGGCGATCACCACGACATTGGCGCGCGCTTCCAGTCCGTCCATCAGCGTCAGCAGCTGCGCGACGAGGCGCTTCTCTGCCTCGCCGGAGACCTGCCCGCGCTTTGGTGCGATCGAATCGATCTCGTCGATGAACACGATGGAGGGTGCGTTCTTGGCCGCCTCCTCGAACACCTGGCGCAGCTTGCCCTCGGATTCGCCATAGGCCGATCCCATGATCTCCGGGCCGTTGATCAGGAAGAACTCGGCCGCGCTTTCATTGGCGACGGCGCGGGCAAGGCGGGTCTTGCCGGTGCCGGGCGGCCCATGGAGCAGCACGCCCTTGGGCGGATCGACGCCCAGCCGCTGGAACAGCTCGGGGTAGCGCAGCGGCAGCTCCACCATCTCGCGGAGCTGGTCGATCGTCTGTCCCATGCCGCCGATATCGTCATAGGTGACGTCGGCGCGGCGGGCCTCCTTCGGCTCCTCATATTCTGGGCGAAGCTCGATCTCGGTATTCTCGTCGACATGGACGACGCCCTTGGGCGAGGTTGCGATCACCGCGAGCCGGATCTCCTGCAGCGCATAGGCCGGCGCGCGGAGGAATTGCTGAACGCCCGGGGGCATGTTGTCGACGCGCTGCTGCCCGGCGGTCGCGACCACGTCGCCCTGGGTGACCGGCCGGCCGAAAAAGGTGCGCTTCAGCGCGTTGGACGACCCTTCGAGCCGAAGATTCTGCTGTGCGGGGGCGAAGACGATTCGGGTCGCCGGCTTGGATTCGACCTTGCGCACCTCGACGAAATCGCCCGAGCCGGCGCCGGCATTGGCGCGCTGCAGGCCATCGATCCGGATGATCTCAAGCCCCTCGTCCTCGGCATAGGGCGCGACCGCGCGCGCCGGGGTGGTCGACTTGCCGACGATCTCGATCACATCGCCTTCGCCGATGCCAAGCGCCGCCATCAACGCGCGCGGGACATGCGCCAGCCCGCGGCCGCTGTCTTCGGGCCGGGCATTCGCCACCTGCAATTTCCGAATCGGCGCTTCGCCATCGGCCATGTGAGATCCCCTCGAGAACGCAATGTTGAGCGCGCGAGATAGGATGGTGGTTCCGAAGATACGAGGGGCAGATAGAGGGGAGGGTTGCCTGCTTCAGGTAAGCCACTGGAAGCAGGCAAAAAAAGGGCCAGCCCCAAAGGGCCGGCCTTGAAAGTTTTAGGAGAGGATGCCTGAAAGGCCTCGCCTATATGCGGCGCAGCGGATTATGCTGCAAGTGCGAAACGAGTCTATGCAATTGCGTTCGATGCAATCATTGCTGGCAATCCTGCGAGGGACGATGATAGATTTGGAACGCAGGGTATATGATGCAGCGCACAATGCGCGTGTGAAGGGAACGCTGACACCATGCGCAGATTGCCGCCTCTGACCGCGATCGAGGCGTTCGTCCAGGTTGCGCGCCTCGGCTCGATCAAGGCCGCGTCGCAGGAGCTTGCGCTGTCGCCGCCAGCGCTCAGCCGCCGGATCCAGGCGCTCGAGCGCTTCATCGGCAAGCCCTTGTTCGATCGCCGCCACCAGGCGGTGGTGCTGAATGCCGATGGCGAACGCCTGCTCCAGCAGATCGCGCCAGCGCTGGACAGTCTGTCCGATGCGGTCGAGATGATGACCAGCGGCACCGACGTGCTGCGGCTTCGGCTCGGCATCCTGCCGCTGTTCGCGTCGCAGCGCCTGTTCCCGCGCCTGGCCGAGCTGCGCGCGAAGCATCCGGAACTGCATCTCGACATCGACACGGCCGCGCATGGCCTTGCCCGGCTGGGCGACGGCCTCGATGCGGTGATCGCGCTCGCGCGGGAGATCGATCCGGCCCTGTACGGCAAGCGGCTCGACCGCAATTCGGTCTATGTCATCGGTGCGCGGGCGCTGGTCGAGGGCGCTAATCCGGTTACCCGGCCTGAACAGCTCGCCGGGCTCACCGCGCTCGTCCACCGCGACATGCCCGATACGTTCACCGCGTGGCGCCGTGCCGCGAAGCTCGACGATCTCGAGCCGCTGGCGATCGACCATTTCGATTCGGGCGCGCTGATGCTCGAGGCGGCGGCGCAGGGGCTCGGCATCGCCTTCATGCACGAAAGCCATTTCGAGGACGCGCATGACGACCGGCTGGTGAAGCTGTTCGATATCGCGGTGGAGAGCCCGTACAGCTACTGGTTCGCCTGCCGACCCCGCTCGCTGGCGCAGCGGCCCGTGCGATTGTTCCACGACTGGCTGATCGAAACGATCGGCGACCCGGAAGTGTGACCCTCCTTAAAAGCCCCTCCCCTTCAGGGGAGGGGTTGGGGTGGGGGACTAATCCAGACGTTCCCCCACCCCCTTACGGCTCCCCTGAAGGGGAGAGAATCAGGTTCAGGCAGCTCGTGCCTTGACGATCTTGCCCGGCTCGCGCGGCGGCTCGCCCTTGGGCAGCGCGTCGACATGGTCCATGCCGGACGTCACTTCGCCCCAGACGGTGTACTGGCCGTCGAGGAAGCGCGCATCGTCGAAGCAGATGAAGAACTGGCTGTTCGCGCTGTTCGGGCTCTGCGCGCGCGCCATCGAGCAGACACCGCGGACATGCGGCTCCTTCGAGAATTCAGCGGGCAGGTTCGGCTTGTCGGAGCCGGACATGCCGGTGCCGGTGGGGTCGCCGCCCTGGGCCATGAAGCCGGGGATCACGCGGTGGAAGACGACGCCGTCATAGAAGCCGTCATTGGCCAGCTCGACGATGCGCGCGACATGCTGCGGCGCCAGGTCGGGGCGCAGCTTGATCGTCACGTCGCCGCCGTCGAGCGTCAGAGTCAGGGTTTCGGGGGAATCGGCCATGTCGGGCTCCTGAAGAAATAAGGTCCCCGCACCTAGGGACCGTCTTCGATATCCGCAATGGCAGGGAACGCCGAATGGCCATGGGCCGGCCAGTCGATGCGGCGGTTTTCGATCGCATCGCAAATGCTGTCATGGCGATTTGGCTTTGGCCGCGCGGGAGGTTAGAGGCTGGCGTCGTACGGCTATGGGAGGTCAGGATGAACGAGACCGAACTGAGCCACGCCGAGGATGAAGCCGAGACCGGCCAGCTCGACGAGGACGACCGGCTGAAGCCCGAATTCGTCCGTGCCGTGCTCGATGCGGTCGATGCCGGCGATACCGAGGCTGCACGCGCGCTGGTCGAGCCGCTCCACCCGGCCGACATCGCCGACCTGTTCGAGCTGACCCCGCACGAAGAACGCGCGGATCTCGCCAAGGCGATCACCGACCTGCTCGACGCTGACGTGTTCGCCGAGATGAACGATTATGTCCGCGAGGACCTGATCGACGCGCTCGAACCGCACGAAGTCGCGGATATCGCCTCGGAGCTCGATACCGACGACGCCGTTGCGATCATCGAGGACATGGAGGAGGACGACCAGAAGGCCGTGCTCCGCGCGCTCGATCCGGACGACCGCGCCGCGATCGAGGAGGCGCTGTCCTATCCGGAGGAATCCGCCGGCCGCTTGATGCAGCGCGAGCTGATCGCGGTGCCGGAACATTGGAGCGTCGGCGACGCGCTCGACTATCTGCGCGGCCATGAGGAACTGACGACCGATTTCTGGGAGATCTTCGTGGTCGGCCCGTCTCACAAGCCGGTCGGCACCTGCCAGCTCTCCTGGATCCTGCGCGCGCCGCGCACCGTGTCGATCGGCGACGTGATGAAGCGGGAGCAGACGCTCGTCCCGGTCGACATGGACCAGGAGGAAGTCGCGCTCCGTTTCCAGAAATACGCGCTGATCTCGGCGGCGGTGGTCGATTCGGGCGGGCGGCTGGTCGGCATGATCACCGTCGACGACATCGTCCACATCATCTCCGAAGAGGCTGGCGAGGATATCCTGCGCCTGTCCGGCGCGGGTGAGGGCGACATCAACGAGCCGATCCGGCTGACCGTGCGGACGCGGATCACCTGGCTGATCGTCAATCTCGGCACGGCGATGCTTGCCGCTTCGGTGGTCGGGTTGTTCCAGGGCGAGATCGGGCGCTTCGCCCTGCTCGCGGTGCTGATGCCGATCGTTTCCGGGATGGGCGGCAATGCCGGGACCCAGACGCTCGCGGTGGTGGTGCGCGCGCTCGCCACCAACCAGCTGACCAGTTCCAACACGCGGCGTATGATCTTCCGGGAATTCAGCATCGCGGCGGCCAACGGCTCGATGCTCGGCCTGCTGATCGGGCTCGGCACCTATCTCGTCTTCGGCAATGGCGATCTCGCCATCGTCATTGCGATGGCGATGGTCATCAACAACGTGATCGCCGGCCTGTCGGGCGTGCTGGTGCCGGTCGGCCTCGAACGCGCCGGGGTCGATCCAGCCGTGTCGTCGGCGGTATTCGTGACGATGATGACTGACGTGATGGGATTCTTCTCGTTCCTCGGCCTCGCCACCTTATGGGGCCTTGGCGGCTGACCCCCGGCTTCCCAGATCGCTGAAATGGCACTGCATATTACCAAGGTTGCGTTCGGCGCCACCGGCGTCGACCATCTCGCCGAACGGCTGCTTCTCCGTGCCGAGGCCGGGCCGGTGTTCCTGACCACGCGCTATCTTCCCAAGCGTCACGAGGAGATTGCAGGGCAGGGGTCGCTGTTCTGGATCATCAAGCATCAGCTCATCGCGCGCTCGCCGATCCTGCGATTCGGTGAGGCGGAGGGCGGCCGGGTGGCAATCCATATCGATCCGAAGCTGATCCTCACCCAGGCAAGGCCCAAACGTGCGCACCAGGGCTGGCGCTATCTCGAAGATGCGGATGCGCCCGCCGATCTCGACGGCGACATGGTGGTGGGCGATCAGATGCCGGCGGCACTGATGGGCAAGCTCGCGGGGCTTGGGCTGATCTAGATTGGCCTTCCGATGGGTTGGGGAGATATGGATGTCGCCCTGATATGCTTGGCAGTCCAATATATCTGACAAGCGCGAACCGGACCCGTATTGTCACAAAGCATGGACGATGCTGACGAGATCCCCCCAGTTTTCGCTGCTTCTTCTATATGCCGAGCCGCTATCCATCGCATAGGCGAAACGGGCATTGCCGGTGTTGCTGTGCGACGTTCTCGGTCGGCCATGTGGCGATAAGCCCGCTGCCTGTCGGGTCGTACGGATCGATTCCGGCTTCCGGGCCAGGTTGATTGCTCGCAGCCAAGTTCAGGGGGGATTCCGTGGGACGCAGGGCTAAATATTTTTCAATTTGTACATTGATGCTGTTTGCGCAGCCCGCATCAGCGGGAACGGCAAGTGCTGGATTAATTACGCAAACCATATCATTCCCAGCGGGGCAGTTTATATTTTCTCAAAATGGCGCGCGAACCTCAGCGCCATCCTGTGCATATCTGGGTCGATGGGCTGTCGATGTCAGTACGGCCGGGGGGCAAGCAACCCAAGCGAATATCCTTACCGCTTTTGCGACGGGTAGACCGGTTTATATTGCTGGAACAGGAACTTGTTCGGTTGATTCAGGAAGTGAGACCGTGTTGTATATAGTGGTGAATCCCTAAAAAGTTTCGGTGCCGCGCCGGCCGATCTCGACGGCGACATGGCGGTGGGCGATCAGATGCCGCCCGCGCTGATGGGCAAGCTGCCGGGCTGGGCTTGATTTAGGGTGCGCGTCCTGGGTCGGATCGACATTCGGAACTGGCCCGTCGGCGGCGCTGGTGCATCGAGCGCTAAATCAGAACCACCTCCCCGTTCGTGCCGAGTAGAGATCGAGTAGGCGCAGCCGTATCGAGAGCTCGTATCGAGGTACAATTGAAGTGCGGAACAGCTGCCCCTCGATACGCCATCTCGACACGCTCGACAGCTACTCGGGGCGAACGGATCCGACGATCTAGAGCGGGATGACGTGAGACTGAATCTTTGTGGATTCCGTTTTGGGTATTTTTCTGATTCAAGATGCTTGCTGGGATTTGGAGGCCAGCAGGCATGGCACGACCTTATTCGATGGACCTGCGGAAGCGGGTGGTATCAGCGGTGATAGAGGAAGGGATGACGCGCCCCGCGGCAGCGGCGCGTTTTGGCGTGGCCCCGAGTTCGGCGATCAAATGGGTTCAACGCGTGCGTGAGACAGGCAGCGTGGCGCCGGGACAGATGGGCGGCCATCGTGTGGGTATCCTGTCGGGCGCCAACCGCGACTGGCTCCTGGAGAGAGCCGCCACCGACTTCACGCTGCGCGGCCTCGTGGCCGAACTCGCCGAGCGCGGGGTTCAGGTCGATTATGTTCAGGTCTGGCGCTTCGTCCATGCCGAGGGGTTGAGCTTCAAAAAAAAGCGTACTGCCGGCCGAGCAACTCAGGCCGAAGATCGCCAGGCGGCGCGAGCAGTGGAAGAAGTATCAGGGCCGGCTTGACCCCACCCGGCTCGTCTTCATCGACGAGACCTGGGCGAAAACCAACATGGCACCGCTCAGGGGCTGGGCTCCCAAGGGGCAGCGGCTTCATGCCAAGGTGCCTTATGGACATTGGCGAACCATGACCTTCCTGGCGGCCCTTCGCTGCGACAGGATCGATGCGCCCTGCGTGCTCGATCAGCCCGTCAACGGCCAGAGCTTCACCGATTATGTCGAGCAGTGCCTCTTGCCCACACTCTCGCCCGGCGATGTCGTCATCATGGACAATCTGAGCAGCCACAAACAGCCGGCTGTTCGAAAGGCAATCCGCGCCGCAGGCGCCCGCCTCTTGTTCCTCCCGCCATACTCGCCGGATCTGAACCCGATCGAGCAGGTCTTCGCCAAGCTCAAGCATCTCATGCGCAAAGCCGCCGAGCGAACACATGAGGCAACATGGCGACGTATCGGCACTCTCCTCGACGCCTTCAGCCCCGCAGAATGCCGCAACTACCTCGTCAACTCAGGATACACGTCAACGTAACGTCATCAGACTCTAAGATGGTTCGCGCAGAGGCGCGGAGGACGCTGAGAAGGTCCGGTCAGCCGCATGGGCGGTTTGCGATGACAAACACATTCACAAATAGGCTGCTTGCGGGTGGATGGCGATCGAGTCCGGGAATGAACTCCGCGGTCTCGGCGCCCTCCGCGCGAACCCTTCTCTTCGCTGCCATCGTCCCGATAACGTGACTGTCGATTCGGCCTAGGGGGCGGCCTGCTTGCCGCAACTCACCGGGCCGCCCGCGATCGCCTTCACCGTGCAGGCCGGCTTGCCATAGACGGTAACCGATCCCAGGCCGGTCGAGGTGACGTTGGCGGTGAAACGGGCGGTCGCGCGTATTTCACCGGGGCCGTCGAGCAGCAGGATGAGATCGTCTGCCCTCAGCGGTACGGCGTCGATCCCGCCCGTCCCATTGGTCATCAGCCGGACCTTGGCCGCCCGTCCGCCAAGCTTGATGCCGCCCGATCCGACCAGGGTGGCGTTGAGTTGATCGGCATCGAGCGCTGCCGCGTCGAGCGTGCCGCTGCCCGTCACCTGCAGGTCGATCCGCTGGCCCTTGACCGCGCCGGCGACGCTCAGCCTGCCGCCGCCGATAAGGGTCGCACTGCGGATGGCCAGCGTCGAGATGCTGATCACCGGTGCGCTCACGCTCCTCCCGCCTGATTGTTCGCCCCAGCCGTTCGCGCTGGCCCGGACGATCAGGGTTGTCCCTTCGACGCGGACATCGAGCGTATCGACCGCCCGGGTGTCACCATCGGCGCGCGCACCCGGCGACTTGCCCGTCATAAGCTTGACCTCGAACGGCCCGTCAACGCGGACTCGGTCGAAGCTGCCGATCGCATAGACTCGGTTTGCCGCGCCCGCCGACATCGGCAGAAGCAGCAGGGCCAGCGCGGACAGATGACGGATCATCCGCCCGGCATCGGCCCAATCGCGGTTTCAGGCAAGAGGCTCAGCTACCGCATTTCACCTCGCCGGACCCCTTCTTGGAGGTTGCGCAGCGGGCTCCCGGCCCAAGATCGACATCGCCCGACCCAACGACCGATACCGCCGCGCCGCCCTTCACGGCGGCGCGCACGCTGCCTGATCCGGCGACCGATACCTCGGCGCCCTGGGCGGTCAGTCCCGGCGCGTCGACATCGCCCGATCCGGTGACGTCGATCGTCAGCTTCCTGGCGTTGCCTTTCAGCTTCATGCTGCCCGATCCGGCGATCGAGAATTTGCCGGTCTCGACGTTGACCGCTGCTACATCGAGATTGCCCGATCCGGCGCTTGAGCCGCTGAAGCTCTGGCCCTCGACCCGGTCGACCGCCAGGTTGCCGGAACCGGCAATGCTCGCTTCGGCGATGCGTGGCATGGTCACGAAGACCTTCACGCCCTTGTGGCTGCCGCCCCAATTGAAGCCGTCGCGGTTGATCCGGCCGATCCGAAGCGTGTCGCCGACTTTTTCGATCTTGAGTCGATCGAGTTCCTCCGAAGGCCCTTCGGCGCGCACGGAGAAACCGGTGCCGACGCGCACGTCGACATCGTCGGATCCGCGTAGTGCGACTCCGGTGAAATTGGCCACTGAATAACTGCGCGTGGTGCCGCTGCCCGATCCGGTGACGCCGGGCTTGGAATCATTGCCGCCCGATGTGAACGAGCAGGCCGCCAGTGGAATGGCGGTCAGCGGCAGGGCCGCGATCAGGGCAATGAGACGCATGATATCCTCCGTGTGTGTATTGTTTGAATAACACACCCATAAAGCGTGCGCAAATGAAAAGGGTCAACGAAAAAGGGGCGGCCGTTGCCGGCCGCCCCTCTTGCTGGTTCCGGATCGGACGCCGCGATCAGGCGGGCGTCTTGTCCTTGTTGTGGATCGCCGCGGCCTTGCGCAGGATCTCCAGGATCTTTTCCTGAGCCGTCGGTTCGTCGACCTGCTCCATCGCGGCGAGTTCGCGCGCGAGGCGGCTGGTTGCCGCTTCGAAGATCTGGCGCTCCGAATAGCTCTGCTCGGGCTGGTCGTCGGCGCGGAACAGGTCGCGGACCACTTCGGCGATCGACACCAGGTCGCCCGAATTGATCTTCGCTTCATATTCCTGGGCGCGGCGCGACCACATGGTGCGCTTCACGCGCGGCTTGCCGGTCAGCGTGTCGAGCGCCTCGCGCAGCGTCTTGTCGGATGACAGCTTGCGCATGCCGACGCTCTCGGCCTTGTTGGTCGGTACGCGGAGCGTCATGCGCTCCTTCTCGAAGCGGAGAACATAGAGTTCGAGTTGCATGCCGGCGATTTCCTGCCGCTGCAGCTCGATGACACGGCCAACGCCGTGCTTGGGGTAAACGACATAATCGCCGACGTCGAAGGACAGCGCCTTGGCAGCCATTCCGTTGAGCCTTTCCGTGGACTGGTTCCCCTGAGGGTGCGCGTCAGCAGCGTTGCTGCGTGCGCGCGATAAGGGGGTGTTGATTTAAACGTCTCCAGCCGGATGACGCGAATCCGCGCCTCCGTCCTACCTCATGTAGCAGAGTCGTAATAAAATTACCAGCCGCACTAGGCCCGTTCCGGGCCGTGCGTGCGAAAAATAGTATGGATGCGACGAAAAGAGCCGCTGATCAGTCGCCCTTGCCGGCCTCCGGCGAGAAGTATTTGTCGTACTTGCCTTCTTCGCCCTTATGCTCGTCGGCGTCGGCGGGAGTCTGGTCTGCCTTGCGTGTCACATTGGGCCATTGCGACGAGAAGCTGTTGTTCAGCTCGAGCCATTTTTCCAGGCCGCTCTCGGTATCGGGCAGGATCGCCTCGGCCGGGCATTCGGGCTCGCATACGCCGCAATCGATGCATTCGCTGGGGTTGATCACCAGCATGTTCTCGCCTTCATAGAAGCAATCGACCGGACAAACCTCGACGCAGTCCATGTACTTGCAGCGAATGCAGGCATCGGTGACGACGTAGGTCATTGCAAACTCCCCAGCTCGGAACACACGGGTCCGACGAAACGCCCGTCTGCTATGCCCCGTCGCCGCCGTCGTCAATCGCCCGAAGCCTGATGCGAGACGTTCTCAATGACGAGGTCGGTGTAGCAGGCGCGTGCCTCGGGTGCGGGGCCCCGCCGTGGCGGCAGCGCCTCCACCCGGATCGCGCGTACCCTGTCGCCCTGGACAAAGGCCAGCACGCTGCCGATGCGAACGCTTGCATGGGCGCGGTCGATCGCACGCCCGTCGAGCCGGAGCCGGCCCTCGCCGGCGATCTTCTGGGCGGCGCTGCGCGTTTTTGCGAGCCGCGCGAACCAGAGGAACCGGTCGAGCCGCATCGTCTGGCCGCCAGCCCCGATGCTAGTCCCGACGCTAGCCCCGATACTAGCCATGCGTCGAGCGAAGCCCCGCCAGCGCCGCAAAGGCATTGTCGCGTGGCGGCGGCGCCACCTTGGCACGGGTGAGTCCCCGCCATACCCAGCGCGGCGCCCCTGCCTGTACCGGTTCTTCCCGTGCCGGGGCCATGCGGAAACCAAGCGCCGCCATCAGCCGCGCGAGCGTTTCGGGCGTCACGCCGATCGAGGTGGCGAGCGCAGGGTCGGGGGCGAAGGGCTTCCGCCCGGCGCGCGCCTCATGCGCGGCCCGGGCGATCCGCTCGGCCAGATCGACCCGTACCGCCTGGTTGCCGAGTGGGCGAAAGCCGTCGGCGAGCGTCGCGCCCGGGGCGCCGCGGGCGAGCACCGTCGCGCCATCGGGCGGTGCTGCCCCCGGTGCGCGTGCCGCCTGCGCCGCGATCAGCATCCGCCGCCATCGCGCCGGGCCGGGCTTGAGCAGCCGCTGGTCGAACAGGTCGAGCGCCCCGATCGTCACGCCGACCGCGCGCAGCCTCTTGCGGGCCACCGCGTCGAGCGAATCCACCGCGGCGTCGATCCCGCCCCGCGCGACGATCCCGCCCGCCCCGACCAGGGCGGCGGCCACGGCGCGGAGCGGCGGCGTCGCCGAAGGATCGCGCTGCGCTGTATCGAGCGCGACCAGCCCGGGCAGGCGCCGCTCTATCTGGCCGGCTATCCAGTCCTCAAGCCGGGCCCGCACCCTGGCCTGCAACCCGCGTTCGAGGCAGTCGAGCGCACGGTCCAGCGTCAGGCGCGGCCGGGCGAGTGACGGTCCGGTCGCCAGTCCGGCGACTTTCAGCCCGTTCCACAGAATTGCCGGCGGTCCATTGTCGTCGATCGCCAGCGCCGTATCGGCGGCGGCAGCCAGCGCTTCGCCCCGCCGCGCCCGCTCGTCGCCCAGGCGGCGTTCGGCCGCGGCGAGCAGCAGCCTCTTGTCGGCATGCCGCGCGTCGGCGGCGACGGTGAAGCGGAAGCCGTCGAGCCGCCCGATCGCATGCTCCTCGACCATCACCTCGCCTTCGGGCCCGATCGTCACCGGCAGGGCGCCCTTGTCGGCGCCGATCTGGCGCAGCAGCATCGTCGTCCGCTTGTCGACGAACCGCTGGGTCAGGCTGAGGTGCAGCGCGTCGGACAGCCGTTCCTCGACCGCTGCCGCCCGGCCGGCCCAATGGACGGGGTCGGCCAGCCAGTCGGGCCGGTTGGCGATATACGCCCAGCTCCGCGCCGCCGCGATCCGCCCGGCCAGCGTCTCGACATCGCCCGCGACATTGTCGAGCTGCGCGATCTCCTCCGCGAACCAGGTGTGCGGGATATGGCCATGTCCCTCGCTGAGATGCCCGAACACCCGTCCGGCGAAGCGGGCATGCGGATCGACGCCGAGCTTGCGGAAATCGGGCAGTCCCGCCGCCGCCCATAGCCGCCTGACCATCGCCGGGGAGCGCACACGGTCGCGCACCCAGTCCTCCTCGGCCAGCCGCTTGAGCACGGCGAGGTCGGTCGCCTGCGGCGCTGCGCGCAGCACCCGCTCGGCAGGCCGAGCCTCCAGGCTGGCGACGAGCGCGTCGATGCTCGCCATGTCGGGGTCGCCGTCGCGCCAGTAGAGGAAGTCGAGCCCCGGGAAGCGATGCTCCTCGATCGCCAGCACTTCCTCCGGCGTAAAGGCGCCCGGCCCTTCCTCGACCAGCGCGCCGAACGTCCCGTCGCGCTGGTGCCGTCCCGCGCGGCCGGCGATCTGCGCCATCTCCGCCACGGTCAGCCGGCGCTGGCGATGGCCGTCGAACTTGTCGAGACTGGCGAAGGCGACATGCGCCACATCCATGTTGAGGCCCATGCCGATCGCGTCGGTCGCGACCAGATAGTCGACCTCGCCGGCCTGGAACATCGCGACCTGGGCGTTGCGCGTGCGCGGGGACAGCGCGCCCATCACCACTGCGGCGCCGCCGCGCAGGCGCCGCAGCATCTCGGCCACGGCATAGACCTCCTCGGCCGAGAAGGCGACGATGGCGGAGCGCTTGGGCAGCCGGGAGATCTTTCGCGCGCCGGCATAGCTGAGCGTCGAGAAACGCGGCCGGTTGAGGATGTCGATCCCCGGCACCAGCGCCTTGAGCATCGGCCGGAGCGCTTCCGATCCGAGGATCATCGTCTCCTCACGGCCCCGCGCGCGGAGGATCCGGTCAGTGAAGACATGGCCGCGCTCGGGATCGGCGCCGAGTTGCGCCTCGTCGATCCCGACAAAGGCCAGGTCGCGATCCAGTGGCATCGATTCAGCGGTACATAGGAACCAGCGCGCGTCCTTCGGGACGATCTTCTCCTCGCCGGTGATCAGCGCGACCTGGTTCGCGCCCTTGATCCTGACCACCCGGTCATAGACCTCGCGCGCCAGCAGGCGCAGCGGAAAGCCGATCATGCCGCTCGAATGGCCGCACAGCCGTTCGACCGCCAAATGGGTCTTGCCGGTATTGGTCGGGCCCAGCACAGCGGTGACCGGACGTTCGGTGTCGCGACTCATCGTGAAGGCAACATCGCGTGCCAATCGCCCCTGCGCAACCTGCCAGCGTCAAAAACAACGCTAACCATATCGAATAGCTGGCGGATTCGGTTGATAACCCCTTGTCGCAGGGCCGCCACGCTTCGCCGCGCGGGCCCCGCCCCGGGACATTCCTTAATTTGACTTTAGGAGAATGTCGCCACAGTCATACGACCTCGCGCCGGGGGGTTCTTTTTTTCAGACGGCGCCGCGATCTGGGGGCGGACAGCCTTTGTTCTTGCGCAGCGATCATGGCTCAGATCAGGCGGGGGGTACCGCTACCCTGTCGTTCGGCCGGGCCATCGTGCCGATGGCGGAGCCGAGCACGCTCGAGCGGCTGCGCGACGCGATCGCCCGTATCGACTGGGCACCCGATCTCGGATCGCAGATCGGCTCGCTCGACTGGTGGCGGGGTGCCGCGACCTGCGCCGCGCTCTGCACCGCCGGCTGGATGCTCGCCCCGGGCTTCGACACGAAGATCATCGGCGCCGCGCCGGCCGCGCTCGACGGCGATGCCTGGGACGAGGCGCGCGCCCAGTCGATCGCGCCGCTTGCCTGGGGTGCCGATACCGGGCGCCATATGGCGGCGAATGACCTTGTCGCGCCGCTCAGCCAGACGCCCGAACGCCCGATCGTCGATATCACCACCCTGTTCGGCAATGGCGACAGCTTCACCCGCGTCCTGCAGCGCGCGGGTGTTTCGGAAGGTGACGCCACCGCCACCGCCCGGCTCGTCTCGGGCGCGGTCGGCCTTGGCGATATCAAGCCCGGCACGCCGATCGACATGACGCTCGGGCGACGCCCGAACCGCAATGTCGCCCGTCCGCTCGATCTCCTGTCCTTCCGCGCGCGCTTCGATCTCAACCTCAGCGTGTCGCGCGTGAACGGCGCGCTCGCCCTGGCGCGCCATCCGATCGTGATCGATCATACGCCCGCCCGCTTCCAGGGCCTGGCCGGCCGAAGCCTCTACCGCTCGGCCAGGGCTGCAGGCGTTCCCGCCAAGATCGTCGAATCCTACATCAAGGCAATGGCGACGCGCCTGTCGGTCGGCCGCGACGTCGGTGCCGGCGACACCTTTGACATCATCGTCGAACAGGCTCGCGCCGCGACCGGCGAAGTCCAGATCGGCAACCTGATGTTCGCTGGCCTCGACCAGGGCCGCAAGAAGACCCAGCTCCTCAAATGGAATGACGGCCAATGGTATGAGGCGTCGGGCCAGTATGAACGGCACGGGACGATGGGCATGCCCGTCGCCGGCCATATCACCTCGACTTTCGGCTTGCGCCGTCACCCGCTGCTCGGCTTCACCCGGATGCACAAGGGGCTCGATATCGGTGCGCCCTATGGTTCGCCGATCCATGCCGCGATGGGTGGCGTCGTCGCCTTTGCCGGGCGCAACGCCGGCTATGGCAATTTCGTGAAGCTCGCGCATGGCGGCGGTATCGGTACCGGCTATGGCCATATGAGCCGAATCGCGGTGCATACCGGTACGCGCGTCTCGGCCGGCCAGGTCATCGGCTATGTCGGCTCGACCGGCCTGTCGACCGGCCCGCACCTTCATTGGGAGGTGTGGAAGAACGGCGTCGCGGTCAATCCGCGCTCGATGTCCTTCTCAAGCATGGCCCAGCTCACCGGCGAGGCATTGCGCGCGTTCAAGGCGCGCTATGCCGGCCTGATGGCGGTGAAGCCCGGCGCGCACTGATCGGCGGTCGGGCCAGGTTTCCGCCGCCGCGGTCAGCCGGTTCTGCGTCCGCGCGGGCTCGATCCGGTCCAGCGCTTGAACGCCCTTGAAAAGGAACTCGGGTCCGAGAAGCCGACCAGATAGGCGGTTTCGTTCACCGACGCCTTCCTGCCGCTCAGATAATGCAGCGCCATCCGGCGGCGCAGATCGTCGATCAGCGCTTCGAAGCGCACATCCTCTTCCTTCAGGCGGCGATAGAGCGATTGCCGGCTCATGCCGATCTGCCGCGCGATATCCTCCATGGTCAGGTCGCCGGTGTGCAGCAGCGGGATGGCGAGGCTTTCCACCCGGCCGCGCATCGTCGTCGCCTTCTCCAGGCTCTTCAGCAGGCGCTCGGCATGTTCGCTGAGCACCCCGAAGACATAAAGGTTCGGCTGGTGCAGCTCGATCGACAGCCAGGATGGGTCGATCATGATCGCGTTCCTGTCGCTGCCGAACGTCACCGGCACTTTCAGCACGCGCTCATAGTCGGCGGCATGGTCCGGTGCCGCATGGGTGACATGCACCGCCTTGGCAAAGGCTGCGTCGGGGAAATGCCGCATGGTCTCGGAAATGAAGCGCGACCAGGTCGATTCGGTCATTTCGGGAAAGGCGTTCGGGTCGCTGCGCATGTCGACCAGCCACAATTCACCGTCGATCGGGGTCAGCTGGAACCGCCCGCCGCTCACCGGGATATCGACCTCGGCGGTCAGGCGGCTGAAGCGGTTCAGCTCCATCAGCGCTGCGCCCATGGTCGGCGCGGCATAGCAGATCAGTCCGACGACCGAGATTTCCTTGAAATCCTTCTCGGCGCCCAGGTCGAGCGCCAGGGCGGGCGCGTCGCACAGCTCCTTGGCCGCCTTCATCAGCGCGACGTAGCGGGCCATCGGCACGCGACTATCGGGGTCGGCCAGCGCGTCGGGCACGATGCCGGATCGTTCGGCAAGCAGCGTCGCGCTGGCGCCCTTCGCCACCGCGAACTGCATCAGATTATGGGCATACCCCCCTGATACGGTCGGTTCGGGCACGCTTCTCCCCCTGCAACGCAAAGCCATGTTTTTGATCGTTCGCGTCATGTGCCCGGAATCCGGCGCGGACTAAAGCCCGGAGGATGGAAGAACCGAAGACGATGCAGATCGCGACCGCCGCCAGAGCCTTGCGGGCATCGGGCATGTTCTGGTTCCTGACGGCGCTGGCCGGCCAATGGCTGTTCGTCATCTATATCGCGGCATTCTACGGCGGGGCCGCGGCACGGGGCGCCTTTGCCGAGTGGAACGACGTGCTGGTCGGCGGCTATGTCGCCGGCGGTACCGTCGGCAATGTCGTGCTGGCGGCACATCTGCTGCTGGCTGCGGTCATCACCATCGGCGGGCCGCTCCAGCTCGTGCCGTGGATCCGCGCGCGGTTCCTGCCCTTCCATCGCTGGAACGGGCGGCTGTACATCCTCACCGCGATCGTGATCAGCCTTGCCGGACTCTATATGGTCTGGACCCGTGGTACCGCGGGCGGCCTGGCGATGTGGGTCGGGATCAGCATCAACGGGGTGCTCATCCTGGTCGCCGCCGTCACCGCGTGGCGCCTGGCCTTGGCGCGCCGGATCGCGGCGCATCGCCGCTGGGCGTTGCGCAGCTTCATCCTGGTCAGCGGGGTATGGTTCTTCCGGGTCGGGCTGATGTGCTGGATTCTGCTCAACCAGGGCCCGGTCGGCATCGGCAAGGATTTCGACGGGCCGTTCGTGCGTTTCTGGGCATTCGGCTGCTATCTCGTGCCGCTCGCCGTGCTCGAACTCTATCTGCGCGCGCAGGATCGCGGGACGCCGACCGGTCGATACGCGATGGCGGGCGGGCTGGCGGTACTGACGCTTGGCACGGGGATCGGGATCGTCGGCGCCGCGATAGGGATGTGGCTGCCGCGGCTGACCTGAGGCGCCCCGGCGATCAGCGTCCCTGGGATCGCCAGCGCTTGAGCGTGCGCCCGATGATCAGGTCTTCCTGGCCGACTTCGCGCCACAGTTCGGAGAAGAGCGGGTCCTCGGATGCGGGGCGCCTGTTCTCCTCGAGCCCGTCGAACGACACGCGGATCGGGATGGCGACGCCTTCGCCGCAGATGATGCACTCGCGGTTGCGCAGCGCCGGGATCGAATCGAGGAAGCCGCGCGCGCCTTCCGGCATGGCCGCGCGGACGAATGCCTGGTCGCGATCGTTGTTCAGGCGCATCGAGATGATCGTGCCGAGCTGCGACAGCACGCCTTCGGCAAGATCCGACGGCCGCTGCGTGATCAGGCCGAGCGACACGCCATATTTGCGGCCCTCCTTGGCGATCCGGCTGAGGATCCGGCCGACCGAGCTGTCGTCGGCATTGCGTTCGTTGGGGATGTAGCGATGCGCTTCCTCGCAGACGAGCAGGATGGGGCGCTGGGCCTCTCCGCGTGACCAGATCGCATAGTCGAACACCATGCGGCTGAGCACGGCGACCACGACCGAGGTGATTTCGGACGGCACGCCCGATACGTCGATGATCGAGATCGGCTTGCCGTCGCCCGGCAGGCGGAAGATCCGCTCGATGAAACCCGCCATCGTGTCGGCGACCAGCATGCCGGAGAACATGAAGCTGTAGCGCGGATCGGCCTTGATCTCCTCGATCTTGGTCTTGAGCCGAAGATAGGGCGCGGTGTCGCCGGCCCGGTCCATCTTGCCCATTTCGAGCTGGATCAGGTTGGTCAGGTCGCTGAGCAGATAGGGGATCGGCGCGTCGACCGTCAGCTTGGAGATTTCCTGCCCCAGCCTGCTCTTGCCGCGCGCCATCAGCAGGCATTTCGCCAGGATGTCGGCGTCGATCTGATGCTCCGAACCGCTCGAGGTGACGAACACCTCGCAATGCTCCTCGAAATTCATCAGCCAGTACGGCATCTGCAGGTTGGACACGTCGAAGGTCGCGCCATTGTCCTTGAACGCGGCGCCATATTCGCCGTGCGGATCGACCATCACGATATGGCCTTGCGGCGCGAGCTCGCAGATCCGGTGAAGGATCAGCGCGGCGGCGGTCGACTTGCCGGTGCCGGTCGATCCCAGCAGCGCGAAATGCTTGCCCAGCATCGCATCGACATACAGCGCGGCGCGGATGTCGCGGGTCGGATAGACGGTGCCGATCTCGATATTGGCGCGGTCGTCCGCGGCGTAGATCTGCTTCAGGTCGGCGGTCGTCACGGGGAACACGCGGCATCCCGGGGTGGGGTAGCGCGTCACGCCGCGACGGAATTTGTAGAGCTTGCCGGTCAGCTTCTCCTCGTCGCCCTCGCCGAGGAAATCGACCTGCGCGGCGATCCGGTCGGTTGATCCGTCCATGAGCTTCAGTGAACGGATATTGGCGATCAGCCAGGTGCTGCCGACACGCATCTTGATCTGGCTGCCGACCTGCCCGGCGCTTGCCGCCACCGGGTCGCTGTTCTGCGCGGCGGCGTCGAGCGCGCGCGCGTCCAGCATCACCTGGCTGCTCGATCCGGCGATCTCGAGCACGATGCCGATGCCGCCCCCCGCCGCGTCCTGCGGGGAGATTCCGGCACTTGTGGGAGCTGCTCTTTCGAAAGCGTTGCTGCCCAGCATTTCGGTCATTCCTCGGTTCCCCCGGGTGTCAAGAACCGAGCTATGCCGAGTGACTGGTAAATATTGGGTGTGCCGGGACATGGGGCGCATACGTAGGCCATATCCGATGGGCCAATCCCTTTCCGTCCGGGGCAAGCCTTTCGAGCCATTTGCCAGCTCGTGGCTCATATTATCTGAAATCGAAATAAAAACCTGATCAGGATAAATGCGTCTTCATTGGGTTGCAAATAGGCGTGGTTTCATCAATGATACGCGTCATAAAAGAGAGGGCACATCATGATCTCGATCGCGCGAATGAAGCATGTCGTTCTGTCCGCAACGGCATTGGCCCTGATCGCGCCCGCGATCCCGGCCCTGGCGCAGACTGCAGCCCCGGCACCCGCAGCATCCGCTGCCCCTGCAACCCCGGCCGCGCTCGCGGGGCTCGATGCCTATATCGAGACCGCCCGACAGACCTGGCAGGTGCCCGGCATGTCCGTGGTGATCGTGAAGGACGACAAGATCGTCTATTCCAGGGGCTTCGGTGTCCGTGAGGAAGGAAAGCCCGGAACGGTCGATGCCGACACGGTCTTCGCGATCGGCTCGACGACCAAGGCATTCACCGCGGCGGCGCTCGGCATGCTGGTCGACGAAAAGAAGATCGCCTGGGACGGTGCGGTGCATGATTACATGCCGTCGTTCGAGATGGACGATCCCTATGTCACCCGCCACGCCACGGTTCGCGACCTGCTGTCCCACCGGACCGGCGTGGTCACCAATGGCAACCTCTGGTACGGCTCCGGCTTCGATCGCAAGGAGATCATCCGGCGGATGCGGTTCCAGACCGAGTCGCTCGGTTTCCGCAACCAGTTCCAGTATCAGAACGAGATGTTCATCGTCGCGGGTGAGGTCGTCTCCTCCGTCGCCGGCATCAGCTATGACAGGTTCATCGCCAGCCGGATCTTCGAACCGCTCGGCATGCGCCGAAGCTACACCAGCATCACCGATCTCAAGGGGCTGGCCAATGTCGCGACCCCGCACGTGCTGGTCGATGGCAGGATGGTGCCGATCGGCTATCGCATGATCGACAATGTCGGCGGTGCCGGCGTGATCAATTCAACCGCGCGCGACATGGCGCAGTGGGTGCGCCTGCAACTGGGCGGCGGCATGTTCGAGGGCAGGCAGCTGATCGCCCCCGCCACCCTGGCCGAGATGCACACCGGCCAGATCGTGCCGCGCGGCGGGGCCAGCGCGACCTTCAAGTTCAGCGAATATGGCCTTGCCTGGGGCATCCAGGAATATCGCGGGCAGAAGGTCGTCGCGCATACCGGCGCGATCGACGGCATGCAGAGCGTCGTCGCGATGATACCCGACAGGAAGCTCGGCGTGGTCGTGCTGACCAATGGCTTGCGGACGATGCTGCCCACCGCCGTCGAGATGCGCGTGCTCGACGCTTTTCTGGGCGGTCCGGTGACCGATCACAGTGCTGTCCTGAAAAAGGCAAGCGACGACGCGGCCCGGGTCGCGCGCGAAAAGACGCCCCCGACGCCGGCAACGGTGTCGTCCCCCACCCTGCCGCTCGATCGCTATGTCGGCACCTATTCGAGCGCCATGCTGGGGGACATCGCGATCACGGTGGCCGACGGCAAGCTGGTGCTCGCGCGTCCGGTGGAGTCGGCGGTGCTCGATCATGTGGACAAGGACAAGTTCAAGGCGCTGTGGAACAGCCCCGGCCAGGCGACCATTTTCGGCCAGACCCCGGTGGGCTTCACCTTCGGGTCGGCGGGACAGATCACCGCGCTGGAGCTGGGTGGCGACAGGTTCGCGCGCAAATAGGGGGCGGGAGTCTGTTTCAGCAACGCTGGAACCGCGGCGGTCTGGCACCGATTCAGCGACGCTGAAAACGACTCTAGAACCGTCGCGCGACCCATCCCGCGGTCCAGCCGAACAGGATCGACAGCGCGACGGCGGTCAGGCCATAGGTGAAGGACCAGCGATCGGCGGAGCGCGCGACGAAGCGCTCGAACCCCGATTTGCGGATGTCGATATTGCGCGTCGCCGCCGCCAGCACGCGGCCGTCGCGGATCAGGAAGGTCTCGGCGGTGAAGCGGCCGACCGGCACGCGCGCCGGGATGGAGACGCGGGCGCGATAGAGCACGCCGTCGGTGATCTCGACCGCGCCCGGTGCCTCGTAATACAGGCCGGAACGGCGCTTGAGATCGACCAGCCCGCGCGCGAAACGATCCTGCTCGGCGGTCGGCGCGCTGCTGGCGGGCGACAATTGCAGGCTGTTGAGGCCCAGCTCGTAGATCGCCTGGGTCCGGCCGTCGACCAGCCTGCCGATCGGCCGCGACGAGGCGATCGCGTAGAAGCTTGGCGCTGAGCGGTAGCGCAGCCTCGCTGCGTTGACCCAGATGCCCGCCACCTTCTCCTTCTCGCGCACCAGGATCGACTGGACCGGTCCCTTCACCACCACGACGATGTCGGTCGGCTTGTCGTCATCGGGCAGCCGGCCGCCGGGATAGAGGATCGCGCCGAACAGCAGCAATTCGGCACCGGTGAAGCTGTAGGCGATCTCGATGTCGCGCTGGGAGACGTCGGGCACCAGGACAGGTTTGGACTGCCCCATCAGGAGCGGGACGAACAGAAGAAGGAGGCGCCGCCTTCCCGATGCAAGAACCCACTTCACGACAGCTCGACCGAATAGATTTCATCCGGCCGCCAGCCCAGACCCAGGCCGATGCGGAAGGCGACGAGCAGCACGATGACCGCCAGCGCGAGGCGGAGATATTCCGGCTTCACCTTGGCGGCGAAGCGCGCGCCGACCTGAGCGCCCGCGACCGACCCGAGCAGCAGCAGCGCCGCCAGCACGATATCGACCGCCTTGGTGGTGGTGGCATGGACCATCGTCGCCATCGCGGTGACGAACAGCGTCTGGAACAACGAGGTGCCGACCACGACCTGGGTGGTCATGCCGAGCAGATAGAGCATCGCCGGTACCAGGATGAAGCCGCCGCCGATCCCGAGCAGCATGGTCAGGATGCCGACGAAAAAGCCGAGCAGCAGCGGGGCGAGCGGCGAGATGTACAGCCCCGACCGGTAGAAGCGTGTCCGCAAGGGGAGCGCCGCGACGAGTGGATGGTGCCGGCGCTTGCGCGGGCGCGGCGGCGCGCCGGTACGGCTGGCATGGATCGCGGTCCAGCTTTCATGCGCCATCAGCCCGCCGATCGAGCCGAGCATCAGCACATAGACGATCGCGATCACCGTATCGATCTGGCCGCTCGCCTGGAGCAGCTTGAACAGCCAGCCGCCGAACAGCGAGCCGATCAGGCCCCCCGCGACCAGCACGCCGCCCATCTTGGTATCGACCCCGCCGCGCCGGATATGCGCGAACACGCCGGAGACGCTCGCGCCGGTCACCTGGCTCGCGGCCGAGGCGGCGGCGACGGTCGGCGGGATGCCATAGACGATCAGCAGCGGCGTGGTCAGGAATCCGCCGCCCACCCCGAACATGCCGGAGAGCAGCCCGACACCCCCGCCGAGCAGGACGATGACAAGCGCGTTCACCGACAGGTTGGCGATGGGCAGATAGATGTCCATTGACCAAGGCGGATATCCTGTTCGGCGCGTCGCGGAAAGCGCGACGCGGAGAATTCGGCAAGATGCGGGCGGTTCGCGGCAACGCGCGGCAAGGATGTCCAGTTATTGCCGTCGTCGGGCGGCCACTTCCGGCTGGACTTGAACCCGTATCGGGCCTTAGCGTGTGGCCGACTTTCCGGGAGAGTTCGATGAAGCTCGCACTGCGTCTGGCACTGCTCGGACTGGCGCTCGCGCCCGTCGCCGCGCTCGGTGACAACAGCCCGCAGGTGGTGATGGCGACCCCCGGGGTCGGCGATGGCGGCTCGATCAGGTCCTTCACCGCGCGGTTCAGCCAGCCGATGGTCCCGCTCGGCGATCCCCGGGCGCCGTCGCCGTTCGGCGTCACCTGCGCGGTCGATGGCGAAGGGCGCTGGGTCGATCCGCAGACCTATGTCTACGACTTCAGCGGTCCGCTCCCCGGCGGCACGACCTGTAGCTTCAAGCTCAAGACCGGGCTGAAGAGCGTGTCGGGCTATGCCGTCACCGGCCAGCAGGATTTCAAGGTCGATGCGGGCGGCCCGGTCGCCCGCGCGATCCTGCCGGCGCAATATGACGGGGAGATCGAGGAGGATCAGGTCTTCCTCGTTGCCGCTAACATGCCGGCGACCGCCGCGTCGGTCGGCGCCAATGCCTATTGCGCGGTGGACGGGATCGGCGAGAAGATTCCAGTCGACGTGCTTGCGGCCGATGTGCCGGGAAAGCTGCTCGGCGAGATGGGCACCGGCAACTGGAACGTGCGCAGCTTCCTCGAAAATGCCGGCCTCCCGGCGGCGGTGCCGGCCGATGCGGCCGATCGGCAAAAGGCTTATGCCGCCGTCACCGCGCTCAAATGCCGCCGTCCGCTGCCCCCGGGCCGCGACATGGCGCTGGTCTGGGGCGCGAATATCGCCGGCACTGGGGGCAAGCTTGCCGGTGCTGAACAGCGCTTCGACTATACCGTGCGCAAGCCCTTCACAGCGCGCTTCGAATGTTCGCGGGTCAATGCCCAGGCCGGGTGCAGCCCGGTCGAGAAGGCCTATGTGCGTTTCACCGCGCCCATTCCGATGAGCATGGCGGAGCAGATCCGCGTGACCACCGCCGACGGCAAGGCGATCGCGCCGGTGTTCGACAAGGACGAACAGAAGAAGGCGACGATCAGCAACGTCACCTTCTCCGCGCCGCTGCCGCCCGCGACCGCCGCGAAGCTGACCCTGCCCGCCGGGATCAAGGACGAGAGCGGCCGGACGCTGGCCAATGCCGAGCGTTTCCCGCTCGATGTCCGCTTCGACGAGGCGCCGCCGCTGGTGAAGTTCGCCGCTCCCTTCGGTATCCTCGAGGCGAAGGAGCAGGGTGTCCTCCCCGTCACCGTCCGCAATGTCGAGCCATCGCTGCAGGGCCTGAGCGTGCCGGTCGCCGGCCAGTCGCTGCGCGTCGACGGATCGGACGGCAAGGTCGCCGAATGGCTGCGCACCGTCGACAAGGCGGGCAGCTATGAGAGCCATCAGGTCAAGCAGGGCACCGAGACGGTCACCGTCAACGACACCGGATCCAGATCGATCCTCGCCGGAGCCGGCGGTGCGCCGCTGCAGGTCGGCTTGCCCGGCAAGGGCAAGGATTTCGAGGTGGTCGGCATCCCGCTCGGTAAGCCCGGATTCTATGTGGTCGAGCTGGCCAGTCCGGTGCTCGGCCAGGCGCTGCTCGGCCGCAAGGCGCCGCGCTATGTCGCGGCGGCGGCGCTCGTCACCAACATGGCGGTGCATTTCAAATGGGGCCGGGAACGCAGCCTTGCCTGGGTGACTCATCTCGACACGGGCAAGCCGGTCGCCAATGCCGTGGTGCGCATCACTGACAGCTGCACCGGCGGCCTGCTCGCGCGCGGCATTACCGACGCCAGCGGCGGCGTGTTCGTGCCGCAGGGCCTGCCCGAGCCGGAGACCTATGGCAGCTGCGAGAACGGCAGTTCGCATCCGCTGATGGTTTCGGCGCGCGAGGGCGACGATTTCAGCTTCACCCTGACTGCCTGGGGCGACGGCATCCGGCCGTATGATTTCGACTTGCCCTATGGCTATCAGGCCAAGGGCGATATCCTTCACACCGTGTTCGATCGCGCACTCGTCCGCCAGGGCGAGACGATCAACATGAAGCACATCCTGCGTACCTCGATCGGTGCCGGCTTCGGCATGGCGCCCGCGCTCGAGGGGGTCCTGCGCCTGTCGCATCGTGGCTCCGACACCCAGTTCGACCTGCCGCTCAAGATCGACGCGAACGGCATCGGCGAATCGAGCTGGACCGCGCCGCAGGGTGCGCCGATGGGCGATTATGATCTGCAGGTGATCGTCGGCGACAAGACGATCTACACCTCCCAGTCGTTCAAGGTCGACGTCTACAAGCTGCCCACCATGCGCGCGACGGTGACCGGGCCGAAGGAAGCAGCGGTCAGGCCGAAGACGCTGCCGCTCGACCTGTTCGTCGGTTATCTCTCGGGCGGCGGTGCCTCCAACCTGCCGGTCGACCTGCGCGTCGGCTATTTCGGGCGGAGTTCAACGCCCGAGGGGTATGACGGCTACAGCTTCGGCGGCACCGCGATCCAGGAAGGGACGCGCCCGCTCAACGGCGATGGCGAGGAGGAGCAGACCCCGCTTCCGCCGACCCAGACCCTGCCCGCCACGCTCGGCGGCGACGGCACGGCCAAGTCGGTCATCGAGGTGCCGCAGGGCCTGGACGGCGCGACCGACATGCTGGTCGAGATGGATTATCAGGATGCGAATGGCGAGGTGCTGACCGCATCGCGCCGAATCCCGATCTTCCCCTCGGCGGTGCAGCTCGGCATCAAGACCGATGGATGGCTGATGAAGCAGGACGATCTGCGCCTGCGCTTCGTCGCGCTCGATACTTCGGGCAAGCCGCTCGCCAACCAGAAGATCTCGGTCGCGCTCTACAGCCGCAAGATCCTGACCGCGCGGCGCCGGCTGATCGGCGGCTTCTATGCCTATGACAACCAGATGAAGACGGAGAAGCTGGCCGGTACCTGCACCGCGACAACCGACTCGCTCGGCATGGCGCAGTGCAAGGCCGACCCCGGCGTCTCGGGCGAGGTCTATGCCGTCGCGACCACGACTGACGCCAACGGCAATGTCGCGCGCGCGACCCGCTCGGTCTGGCTCGCCGGCGACGATGACTGGTGGTTCGGCGGCGACAATGGCGACCGGATGGACGTCGTGCCCGAAAAGACCGCCTACAAGGCGGGCGAGACAGCGCGCTTCCAGGTGCGCATGCCTTTCCGCGAGGCGACCGCCCTGGTCACCGTCGAGCGCGAGGGCGTGCTTGCCTCCTATGTGACGACCCTGTCGGGCACTGATCCGGTGGTCGAGGTGAAGATGCCGGGCTCCTACGCGCCCGACGTGTTCGTCTCGGTCATGGCGGTGCGCGGTCGCGTTCAGGGCGGCTTCTGGAGCTGGCTCCACGGCATCGCGCAGAGCCTCGGCCTCGCAGGCGGTCCGCCTGCCGCGCCGGAGCCGACCGCTCTCGTCGATCTCGCCAAGCCTGCCTACCGGCTCGGCATGGCCAAGGTGAAGGTCGGCTGGGAGGCGCATCAGCTCCAGGTCGCGGTCAAGGCCGACAGGGAGAAATATGCCGCGCGCGATACGGCGCAGGTCGATGTCCAGGTGAAGACCCCCGACGGCAGGCCCGCGGCCACTGCCGACGTCGCCTTCGCGGCCGTCGACGAGGCGATCCTGCAGCTCGCCCCCAATGAAAGCTGGGACGTGCTGACCGCGATGATGGGCGAGCGCTCGCTCTCCGTCCTCACCTCGACCGCTCAGATGCAGGTCGTCGGCAAGCGCCATTACGGCCGCAAGGCGGTCGAGGCGGGCGGCGGCGGCGGCAACGACATGTCGGGGCTCAACCGCGAGAATTTCCAGCCGGTGCTGCTGTGGAAGGGCCGGGTCGCGCTCGACCAGAACGGCCATGCCAGGATTCCGGTGGTGATGAGCGACGCTTTGTCGTCGTTCAAGCTTGTCGCCATCGCCACCGACGGCGCGCAATTGTTCGGCACCGGCATGGCGAGTGTCAGGACGGCGCAGGACCTGTCGATCTTCGCCGGCCTGCCGCCGCTCGTCCGCACCGGCGATTATTTCGCGGCCGGCTTCACGCTGCGCAATGGTTCGGACAAGCCGATGAAGGTCACGGCCACGGTCGACGTCACTCCGCGCGTCGCAGAGGGCAAGCCGTTGACGGTGGTCATCCCGGCCGGCGGCGCGACGCCGGTGGCCTGGAACCTCACCGCGCCGGGCAATATCGCCAACCTCCGCTGGCATGTCAGCGCCAAGGCGGAAAACGGCAAGGCGGTCGACCAGCTCACGGTCAATCAGGACGTGATCCCGGCCGTGCCCGTCGAGATATGGGCCGCGACGCTCGCCCGGGTCGGCACCGACACTTCGATCCCCATCGCGCCACCCGCCGGCGCGCTGCCGGGCCGCGGTTCGGTGGATATCAGGCTTGACGACACGCTTGCTCCGCCGCTTGCGGGCGTCCGGGCCTTCATGTCGGCCTATCCCTATGACTGTTTCGAGCAGCGC